>JAWKYX010000051.1:0-25230 GCA_041396265.1 Rhodocyclaceae bacterium | reverse complement strand
CGGCGCCCCGGGCGCGGGCCGGCCGATCCGTTCACACTGGCGCCCGAGCCTTTCAGGAATTGCCAGTGCCACGATTGACCAACCGCGTGCCCGGACTGCTCGCAGCTCTCGCCATCCAGACCTGCACCATTGCCACCGCGGCCGAGATCCGGGTCGGGCCGGGTGAGGCCATCGAGCGCATCGCCGAGGCGGCCCGACTCGCGCGGGACGGCGACACCGTCACCATCCTGCCCGGCGTCTATCGCGGCGATGTCGCCCTGTGGCAGCAAGACCGGCTGACCATCCGCGGGCTGGGTGATGGTCCCATTCTCGACGCCGACGGTCAGTCGATGGAGGGCAAAGCCATCTGGGTCATCCGCGGCGGCACCATCCGCATCGACAACATCACCTTCCGTGGCGCACGCGTGCCCGACCAGAACGGGGCCGGCATCCGCTTCGAGCGCGGGCAATTGACCGTCACCAACAGTCGCTTCATCGACAACGAAAACGGCATTCTCACCAGCAATGACCGTGACGCGCGATTGCTGATCGAAAACAGCGTGTTCACCCAGGCGCCACACCACCCCGGCGCCCTGCACCACCTGATCTATGTCGGACGAATCGCCCATTTTTCGCTGCGCGGCAGCGCAGTGCGTGGCGGCTATCGTGGCCACCTGGTCAAATCGCGCGCCCGCGCCCACCGGATCGAATACAACTGGCTCGTCGACGGGCCCGACGGCGAAGCCTCGTATGAACTGGAGTTCCCCGAGGGTGGCCAGGCAACAGTTCTTGGAAACATCATTGGTCAATCGGCCAGCACTGAAAACCTCACACTAATCAGCTACGGGGCGGAAGGCTATCACTGGCCCGACAACCAGTTGGCGCTGAGCCACAACACACTCATTAACAGCCGTCCCGGCGGCGGCCGCTTCTTGCACGTGTGGCAGCACGATGCGGGCGCGGAACCCGCGGTCATGGCCCGCAACAACCTGCTCATCGGCTTCGGACTGTTCGCCCTCGGCAATCCGGGTGAATTCATCGACAACCCCAGCATCGCGCCACGCGCGGCCGGGAACGATCCGGATGCCTATCGCCTTGCTGAAGACTCGCTGCTGCGTGGCCATGCCGGCGCCGCACCGCCCTGGCAAAACACCGCCCTTCAACCGACCCATGAATTCACACCGCCCACCGGCACGCGCCCCCTCGCCCCGCCGCATCGCTGGGTACCCGGCGCATTTCAAACGCCGCCGAAGTGAGCTGGCGATGCGCCACTTTGCGGTGCGAAAAGCACCCCGTTAGAATCAGGCTTTCTCCCACTCGTGACCACCCAGATGAGCTCCGACGCCCCGACCCCGATCACGCCCGCCCGCAAAGCCGCCATCCTTGCCGAAGCGCTGCCCTACATCAAACGCTTCTTCGACAAGACCATCGTCATCAAGTACGGCGGCAACGCGATGACCGACCCGCACCTGAAGGACTGCTTTGCGCGCGATGTGGTCCTGCTCAAGCTGGTCGGCCTCAACCCCGTCGTCGTGCATGGCGGCGGCCCGCAGATCGAAAACCTGCTCACCCGGGTCGGCAAGAAAGGCGAGTTCATCCAGGGCATGCGGGTCACCGACGCCGAGACCATGGAAGTGGTGGAGATGGTGCTCGGCGGCCAGGTTAACAAGGAAATCGTCAACCTGATCAATCAGCACGGCGGCAAAGCCGTCGGCCTGACCGGCAAGGACGCGCGTTTCATCCGCGCCAAGAAACTGCTGATGCAGAAAACCGGTGCACCGCTGGGTGACGTCGTGGACATCGGCCAGGTCGGCGAAATCACCCAGATCGACCCCAGCCTCATCTCGTTTCTCGACAAGGGCGACTTCATCCCGGTGATCGCACCGATCGGCGTGGGTGAAGACGGTGAAACCTACAACATCAATGCCGACGTGGTCGCCGGCAAGTTGGCCGAGATCCTCAAGGCCGAAAAGCTGGTGCTGCTGACCAACACCCCGGGCGTGCTCGACCAGAACGGCAGGTTGCTCACCGGTCTGACCCCGAAGGAGATCGACGCACTGGTCGAAGACGGCACCCTGTCCGGCGGCATGCTGCCCAAGATCGGCTCCGCGCTGGACGCGGCACGCAGCGGCGTCAACTCGGTGCACATTATCGACGGCCGTGTCGAACACTGCCTGCTGCTCGAAATCCTGACCGACCACGGGGTCGGCACGATGATCAAGAGTCGCTAGGTTTTTCGGTGGCAGGATCCGGTGCCGATCGCACCGGATCCTGCCATTGCCCAGCTCGTTTGAGCTTGTCGCGCAGCCCCGGCAGGGGAAAGCCCAGTGAATAGGCCTTGTGCGCACTTTGCAGCGCCTGGTCATACCGCTTTAAGTCAAAGTAAGCCAGGCCGAGGTTGTAGTAGAGGTTCGGGTTGTTGTCGGACAGCTCCTGCGCCGCTTCAAGCTTCTTGATCGCCGCCTCGGCCCGGCCGTCGTTGAGCAGATAGAGGCCGTAGATCATCTTCACCATGGCGTCATCGTTGCGAAACGCCTCCGCTCGCCGCATGTAACACTCGACCGAATACCGCGCACCGCGGGGCTTCGATGTCTTGTCACGAATCCCGAGATTCATCATCGCGATCAAGGCCCGATGATGATTCGGGAACTTCCCCAGCGTATAACCGATGTCGCCGCCGACACTGGTCGTCTGCCCTCGCACCAGGCGCTCGGTCAGCGGATCGAAGTGGCGGTTTTCAACAATCGGCAGCTTGTCCTTGTCGATCCGATAGTCCAACGGATGATCGTTGCTGGCCAGCACGCCGCACTGCAATGGCAGTTCCTGCCCGGCCGCCAGCGACGCCAAACACGACAGCATCAGCGCCGTAACAAGGCGGATGCTGACAAAACGCTTCGCTCTCATGCCGTTTCTCTCCTGCAATAAATCCATTCACCGCGACCGCGCACCTCAATGCCCTGCACGGCACACCCACTGGGCAGTTGCCGCGGCGACCGCCTCTCTGGCGGCGGACGATGAAAAGGTGTGGTCGGCCTCTTTGACATGCAGCACGTCAATCCGGCCCTGTGCCAGCTGTTCGGAGAACGCCGGCACTTCGGCCACGGCCTCCTCGAACTCGCGCGCGACATAGTCACGCCCGCTCAGCACGACAAGACTCCGTCCGTGCGCACGTCGCAACGCATCCACGATGCCGTCGGCAAGCTCCGGCGCGCTGCCTGTCCCCAGACCGACGCCCATCTTCAAGCGGACCAGGCCGGGAAAGCTTGCCACGAATCGCCGCACGGCGTCGCGCAGGCGCACCTCGCCACGCAGCAGCTTGCGCCAGAAGTCGACATCGAGCAGCCGCCGCGGATAGTAGTGCTTCAAGTAGGTCCGCGCCTGCGACGACGCCGTGCGTACCCACGGATTGAGTAGGACGAGCCCGCAGACTCGCGGGTCGGTCGGTGCGTAGATGGCCGCCGCAGTGGCACCGTCGCACAGCCCCCAGAGCACGAACCGGGACACCGCAGGTTCGATGTCCGAAAAAGCCGCCAGCGCCGCGGCAATGTCCTCGGCCGTGGCGGCAAAGCCCCGCGGCTCGCCGGTGCCATCGCCCATGCCGCGCACGTCGAAACGCAGGCTCGCAATACCATGATTAGCCAGATAGCGCGCCAGAAGAACAAACTGGCGATGACTGCCGGCTCGGTACTGTGGCCCGCCAACGACGATCAGCACGGCGACCGACGCCGCTGTCTCTGGCCGACAGACCACGCCGACCAAGGACTCCTGCTGGCACGGAAAAACCACCGCTTGTTCGCGAAAACTCACCCAAGCCCCCGGTTGAGTGCATCGAGCGTCGCCCCCGGCAGCGCCGACGCCACTGTAATTTCCTGCGTTCGCCAGAAGGCGGGACCGGTGACGAGGTGCCAGTCATGACGCACCCCGACCTCGGACCACCGCTGCTGCAACGCCTGTGCATTTGGCCCGGACGCGCCTTCGGTGGCGAGGACTTCAATCACGGTCGTCATCGCTTGATGCGCTGGAAACACCTCCAGCGACGCGGCATCCAGCCCCATGGCCAATGCCGGCGACAAGGTATAGCCCGCGACCTCGACCTGGCGGTCTGCGGCCAGATCGCTCCGCGCACGCGCCATGGCGGCGCGGCCACCAGCATCGTTGAGCATGTCACCGGCCGCCTTGAGGAACAGGAACTGCGTCAGGTGCTGCTTGCCGTGGATCACCGGCTGCCACAAGATCGCCGGCGCATCGACCTGGCGTGTCCTGAGCCAGTCCGATATCAGCAAACACCCAGCCCGCAGCGACCACACCGCAGGCGCTTGTGCGAAACGCTGCGCCAGCCAGGCGTAAGCCGCATCAATGTCCTCCAACCACCCCGTCCAGCTGGCATCGGCAAAATCGCCCCCACTATCGCCACATCCGGTCGGGTCGAGCACCAGCGAGGCCCAGCCGTTGGCGGCCAGATGCTCCGCCGTCAGCGCCACCATGCGTCGGGATTTATTCATTTCCTCGGCAAACGGTGGCACGAACAGCACACTCCCGCGCACCGTCCCTGTGGGGAGATGGAGCAGGCAGAACCGCCCCGGCGGCTTCGGCCCCGGTAGGAAGAAGGCTTCCCTGGCGAGCACACTCACTGCAGCTTGCCGGCGACGAATTCCACGAGGGTTCCCACGCTGGCAAAAGTCCGTCCGTCGATATCATCATCCTCGATGACAAAGCCGAAGCGCTCTTCCAGCAAATTGATGACACCCACGACAGCCATGGAGTCCAGTTCCGGCACTGCGCCCAACAGCGGCGTTTCCAGGTCGTAGTCCATGGCCCGCCCGCCCAGGGCGAGCACGTCATCGAGAACGACCAGCACTTCGTGCTTGATATCCAAATCCAACCTCCAAGGGACTATTTGGGTTTCCCTGCCAGCATGACGAAGCCATCACCGATTCGCGGGCAGGTTGCTATTATAGGGGCCGATTTCCGTTGGCACGCATGAACTGTTCCCCAGTGGCCATGGCGTTGTCGCCCTCCCCGTCGAGTCACACGCCACCATGCCGAAAAAACGTCTCCTGATGGTTGCCTACCACTTCCCCCCTATCCAGGGGAGCAGTGGCGTTCAGCGCACCTTGCGTTTTGTGCGCTATCTGGCCGACTACGGTTGGGAGCCGCTGGTGCTGACCATCAGCGCCTGCGCCTACGAGGCGACCGCCGACGACCAGCTTGCCGACATCCCGACGGGCACCGTGGTCAAACGTGCCTGGGGTCTCGATGCGGCCCGCCATCTGTCGATCGCCGGGCGCTACCCGTCTTTCATCGCCCGCCCGGATCGCTGGGCAAACTGGCAAGTGGCGGCGCGATACGTTGGCCAGCACATGATTCGACACTACCGGCCACATGCCATCTGGTCCACCTACCCCATCGCCACCGCTCACCAGATTGGTGCAGCACTGGCAACACGCAGCCGGTTACCGTGGATTGCCGATTTTCGTGACCCCATGGCGCAGGACGACTACCCCACCGACCCAAGCCAACGCCAGTGTTTCGTGCGGCTTGAGCAACAGGTTGCGCAACACGCGGCACGCATGGTGATGACGACTCCGGGCGCGCTGCGCCTGTATCAGGACCGGTTTCCCGCCGCTGCCGGGCGCATGCGCCTAATCGAAAACGGTTACGACGAAGCCGCCTTCGACGATCTCGACGACAACACGCCGCTCAGCGCCGGTTGCCTGACCCTGCTGCACAGCGGCATCGTCTATCCGGACGAGCGCGACCCGCGTACGCTGATCGCCGCCCTGGCCCGCCTGCAGGCCGAGGCGCCCGAGGCCGCCAGCCGACTGCGACTGCGATTCCGCGCCCCGGTCCATGACGCGCTGCTGCGCCAACTCGCGCTGACCCACGGCGTCCAAGACCTTGTCGAGATCCTGCCGCCGATCGGCTATCGCGATGCCCTGGCCGAAATCTGCCGCGCCGACGGGTTGTTGATCCTGCAAGCGGCCAACTGCAACCAGCAAATTCCCGCCAAGCTCTATGAATACTTGCGCGCCGGCCGCCCCATCATCGCGCTGACCGACCCCGCCGGCGACACCGCTCAGGCCCTGGCGATGGCGGGCATTTTCCACACCACCCGCCTCGACGACGCAGCCGCGATCGCTCGCACCCTGGCGGTGTTCTGCCGTGCGCCGACCGCGTCGTATCGTCCGGACCCGATCGTCGTCGCGCGATCATCGCGCCAGGCCCGCACGGCCGCACTGGCCGCCCTGCTCGACGAAACGCTATCTGCGCCCGGCCATCAGCCCGTCAGTCCTTGACGAACAGGTCAGCGCATTCGGCGCCGAGCCGTTTGCGATCGATCTTCCCGTTCGGGTTGCGCGGCAACGGTTCGCCGCGCACCAGCACCTGCGCCGGCACCATGAAGGCCGGCAGACGCTGCCGACACACGCTCAGAAGCTGCTCTGCGACCGCGGCGGCGTCGCCGTCAGCATAGGCAATCAGCACCACCGCCTGGCCGAGTACTGGGTGGGCGACTCCGACCGCCGCCAGCTCGCTGGCCACCTCGGCGCTGTAGGCGATTTCCTCGACCTCGCCCGGGCTGACCCGATAGCCGGAGGTCTTGATCATCTCGTCGCGGCGGCCGACGAAATACAGGAACCCCGCCTCATCCTTCTTCACCGTATCGCCCGACCACACGGCCATCTCAGGCATGGGCAGGCCGTCAGGCTGCCCGGGTGCGGGGCGAAAGCGTTCAGCGGTGCGCTCGGGGTCGTTCCAGTAGCCCATCGCCACGTGCACCCCGCGGTGCACCAGCTCCCCAGGCTCACCCGCCTCGCACACCACACCGTCCTCACGCACGACGAGGATCTCGGCATTGGGAATGGCCTTGCCCATCGAATCGGGGCGCCGATCGACCTCGGACGGCGGCAGGTAGGTGGACCGAAACGCCTCGGTGAGTCCATACATGAGCACCGGCTTCGCCTCGGGCAAGCTCTTGCGCAACCCCGCAAGCACGGTCGCCGGCATATGGCCGCCGGAGTTGGTGAAGTAGCGCAGATGCTCGCGAATCGACGCCGGCCACTCCAGCTGGGCCAGCTGCACCCACAGCGGCGGGACCGCGGCCAGCCCGGTGATGCGCTCGCGCGCGACCGCACGGATCACGTCGCGCGGCAGCAGGTAGTTCATCAACACGGCGCATGCACCGACATGGAATGACGTCGTGAGCTGGTTCAGGCCGTAGTCGAAACTGAGCGGCAGTACCGACAGGATCCGGTCTTCCGCCGTGTTTTCGAGATACTCCGACACGCTCGCCGCCCCTGCGACCAGATTGCGGTGGGACAACACCACGCCCTTGGGACGTCCCGTGCTGCCCGACGTATACAGGATGGCGGCCATGTCGGCGTCGATTATGCCGGAGGCGGTCAACGGCCGCTCGGGCCGGTCATCCCAGTGGCGCAGCGTCGCACCCGGCACCTCGAGTGCTGCCGTGGTCGGTTTGCCGACCACCACCACAGTACGCAAGTCGTGGCAGCGCCGCAGCACCTCGCTCAACAAAGCCAGCCGCTCGACCGAGGTCACCAGCACGCGCACGTTGCAGTCGGTAAGAATGTGTTCCACCTGCTCGGGCTTGAGCAAGGGATTGACCGGCACGAAGACCCCGCCCGCTCGCGCCGCGCCAAACAGCGCAAACACCGTTTCCGCCCGCTTATCGAGCCACACCGCCACACGCTCGCGCCGTGCCAGACCCTGCGCGGAAAACAGCGCCGCTGCACGACCGAACTCCTCGTCGAGCTGCGCATAGCTGATGCGTCGGTCGCCGTCGCACAGCGCCAACGCATCCGGGGTTGCGCCGGCATGTTTGACCGGCAACTCGTGAATCAATCGCGCCATGTTCTCTCCTGCTTCCTGCTGTCTGGAATCCGCTTCGGACGGGCGCCGCCGCGCGGCCCGGGAAATATTATTGCGCATCTTCGCGTCATGTCGCCCCACACGCCCGCGAACTATGTCATGGGCGCGCCACGATTGCAGCGCAGCAATCGTCTGCCCGCCCCGTGGCCGACGTCACGGAGAAAAGAGGAGGTATGGAGTATGCTTTCTGCTCGACAGGCCGCCCGACGACGCAATGCGCACCGACTCTCCATCGTCTCCACCACTTCGCACGAAGGTCTTGTTCGGTGCCGCATGGATGATTGCCACCCGGTGGTCGCATCGCCTGCTCGGGCTGGTCAGCACCATGATCCTGGCCCGCTTGCTGATGCCGGAGGACTTCGGCCTCGTGGCCACGGTTGTCGCCACGGTCGCCATCATGGACGGCTTTTTCGACTTCGGCTTCGATCTGGCGTTGATTCGTGACCAGAACGCTGGCCGCCCCGAGTTCGACGCTGTCTGGACCTTGCGCTTCCTCAAGGCCCTCCTGTTTGGCGGCCTGCTGATGGCCTCCGCCCCCTGGATCGCTGACTATGCCAACGCCCCCGAAGTGGTCAACATCAGCCTGGTAATGGGCTTGGGTATTGCCTTCAAAGGGCTGGAGAACATCGGCGTTGTGGTGTTTCAGAAGGAACTCCAGTTCGACCGGCTGTTCCGTTTCCGGCTCTTTCCGCGGCTGCTCGGCGTGGCGACCACCATCGGCCTCGCGCTGTGGCTGCGCTCCTACTGGGCCATCGTGCTCGGCTCATTGTCGCGCTACGTCTTCGAGGTGTTGTTCAGCTACTGGATGAGCGACTATCGTCCCCGCTTCCGTATTTCCGGCATGGCCAAGCTATGGCATTTCTCGCGCTGGATCCTGGTCAACAATGTCAGCCGGCAACTGTTCAACGCGGCAGACCGCTTCACCCTCGCGGGGCTCGTCTCCAAGCGCGACCTGGGCTACTACACGGTCAGCGCCGACGTGGCCAGCACGGTCACGGTCGACCTGATGGGGCCCGCCGGCTCCGCCCTGGTGCCCGGCTACGCCAAGTTGCAGGATGAGCCGGCGCGACTGCGCAGTGCCTTTCTCATCTCCACCGCCGTCTTCGTCGCCCTGATCACGCCTGCATCCGTCGGCGTCTGGTCTCTGGCGCCCGAACTGACCGCTGTACTGCTGGGCGACCAATGGCATGCCGCGGCACCGATCATCGGCCTGTTTGCGCTGGTCTGGCTGTTCTACGCCGTGGCTGAGAACCTCGGCAAGTTCATGACAATGTCCGGCCTGCAAGACAAGGCGGCGCTGATCGGCCTGTGCCGGACGGTGCTGTTTCTCGCCTTGTTCTACCCCTTGTTCCAGTGGGGCGGCATCAGCGCACCGATTATCTTGAAGCTCGGCTTGTCGGCACTCGAAATGGTGGTGCTGTTCGCCTATTGCTCACACCGCCTCGACCTCCCGCTCGCCGCCCTCCCTGCCATGCTCTGGCGCCCCGCGATGGCGGCCGGCATCATGGCACTGGCACTGGCTTACCTGCCGTTACCAGCCCAAATCCCGACGCTGGCCGCACTGATAGTAAAATCGGCGCTTGGCGCCACCGTGTATGCGGGTGTTTCGCTCGCCCTCTGGCTTCTTAGCGGCCGCCCGGCGGGGCTCGAAGCCACGCTATCGACCCTGCTCTTGCGTCGCCGCTCGGCCCCAAGCGCACTATCCTGATGATCCATACTCCGATGATCACCCACGACGAGCTGACGCCCCGCCCGCATGAGCGCATCGCCGATGACGACTGACCGAATCCTGATCCTCGACGCTGACCTCGCCCCTGCGCTGTCGGTGGCTCGCTCGCTCAAGGAGATCGGTGTCAGTGTCGACGTGGCCAGCAGCACCGCACACCCGATCGCCGCCTATTCCCGGGCCGTCGAGCGCTGCCTGACCTATCCCGACCCGCTCACCCGGCAACTCGATTTCATCGCCTGGATACGCGACGTTACCGAGCAAGCCGGCTACGCCCTGATCATCCCGGTGACCGAGCGGACCGTTGCCCCACTGCTCAAACACCGCGACCGCTACGACGACACCCGGGTCGCCATGGCGCCCACCGAGAGCCTGCGCTTGGCGCTGGACAAGGCGCAGACCGTGGCGCTGGCCGAATCGGTCGGTATTCCGGTCCCGCGCAGCGTGCTGATCGAAGACATCGCAGAGCTCGACGCGGCACGCGCCCGGTTCGATTTTCCGATTGTTATCAAACCCGCCAGCTCGGTCGGTGCCGATCAATCCAAGAATATCCAGCTCACCGTCAGCTACGCGTTCGATGACAACGAACTGCGCGCCCTGGTGCAGCACGCCCTGCGCTTCGGCCATGTCATCTTGCAGGAGTATTTCCGCGGCGAGGGCGAGGGCATCGAACTGCTGGCCGATCACGGCGAAGTGATCTACGCCTTTCAGCACCGCAGACTGCATGAGGTACCGCTGACCGGCGGTGGCAGCAGCCTGCGCATGAGTGTCGAGATCACCCCCGCTCTGCTCGACGCCTCGCGCCGCCTGATGGCCGCCATGAAGTGGCATGGTGTCGCCATGGTCGAGTTCAAGCATGACCCGGTATCGGGGCAGTTCCGCCTCATGGAGGTCAACGGGCGCTTCTGGGGATCGCTCCCGCTGGCAGCGGCAGCAGGGGCGAATTTTCCCGGCATGCTTTACGAGCTGTTGGTCAAGGGCAAGGTCGGGAAGCATCCGGCGGCGCGCCCCGGCGTCTACTGCCGCAACCTCGCCCGCGATGTCTATTGGCATGAACAGGTGTTGCGCAAGAACGCACCGGCCCGGCTGGTCAGCATCCCCGGCTGGCGCGCCGTGCTCAACGACGCTTTGCTGATGTTCAGCTGGCGCCACGCCTTCGACGTCCAGCGCTGGTCGGACCCCAAACCCGGCCTGGTCGACGTGTGGCGGATTGTCAAAACATATCAAGAGCGCCTGGCGCGCATCCGGGCAGACAAGAAAGCACTCGCTGCACAGCGAAAGGCCTGGCAGAAAGGCACCGTCCGCGACATAGTTCGCAATGCCAATCACATTCATTTTGTATGCTACGGCAACATCAACCGCAGCGCGGTTGCTGAACGATACGCCCGCGCGGTGTTTGCGCGGCCAGTGACCATTTCGTCGTCCGGATTTCATCCGGTGGAGCGCCGTGCCGCCGATCCGGTGATGGTGGACGTCGCACGCGAGGCCGGTCTCGACATGACCGGCTGGGCATCGACGCAGCTGACCCGAACCACCGTCGAGGACGCCAACGTCATATTCGTGATGGAGCTGAACCACTTCAGGAGAATTTGCCAGGCTTATCCGGACGCCACCGACCGAACGTTTTTGCTGGCCATTGCCGACCCACGGGCGCCGACGAACCTCGACATCGAAGATCCGTACGGCAAGGCCGTGAAGACCTACCGTGCGGTGTATCAGCAGATCGTGTCCTGCATCGACCGCATTGCCCGCCCCGGCGGCTGATCGGCCAAGCGTGTGCAGGCCCGCCTGCCACCGGCCCGCCGCTTTGCGACTAGACAAGAATCACCTATCGAAACCATGACCTCATCGCCCCCCGCCCCGTTTTTCTCCGTCATCATTCCCACGAGAAACCGCTGCGCGCTGTTCAAGATCGCGCTCGATTCCGTGCTGGCACAAGACTGCGGGGATGTCGAAGTCATTGTGGTCAACGACGGCTCGACCGGCGCCGACCTCGACGCCTATCACGCACTAGAACGCGACTACACCGGCCGGGCCAGCTTTCACTACCTGGTTCACCGCCCCAACGGCCACGGCCAGAGCTACTCGATGAACTTCGGCGCGGGACAGGCGCGCGGTCGCTTCCTGTGTTTCCTTGACGACGACGACGCCTGGATCGACCCGCATCACCTGCAACGCGCCAAGGACGCCATCGAAGGGCAATCGGCGGCAACCGACCTGTACTTCACCGATCAACGTGCACTGTTTTCCGACGGCCGCCCGAACAACACCCCCCTGTGGATCTCTGGCGTCGAACGGTTCGCCAACGCGGCGCCCGACGCCACCGGCAGCTACCGCATGTCGGCCGAGGCCATGCTTCAGGCACGCGGCTTCGCGCATCTGAACTGCAGCATCTACCGGCGCGAGTTCTGGCTGGCGCTCGGCGGCATGGACGAAAACATCCGCTACGAATGCGACCGCGACATCTACATGCGCGGCATCGATGCCGCCGAGGGCATCCTCTACAACCCGGCAGTGGTCTCCGAACACAATATTCCGGACCCGAAAAAGTCCAGCAACATGTCCACGGCGATCTCGATCTTCGAGAAAAAGATCTATCAGCTGCGGGTCTTCGACAAGGCCATCCTGCTCTCGCGCACCCCGGCCGTGGTGGCCTTCTCGAAACGCGCCAAGGCCTACGAACTCAAGAAAATCGCCACCACGCTCGTCGATACCGGGCGCTATGCCGACGCCGCCTATTACATCCGCGAAACCCTGCTGCTGTCGTTCAGTCCCAAGTGGCTGGGCTATTTCCTGTATTGCCACTGGAAGCGCCTGGCCAGCGGCGCAAAGCACTGAGGCGGGCGCACGTCAATGTCCATGCTACGCGCCCTGCTCGCCAACCCGCGCCTCATGCTAGCCTCCAAGAACGTATTCCTGTTGAGCCACATGCGGGCCAACACGACACTGTTCGGGCATATTCTCGGCAGCAGTCCGGACATCGAGGGCTACTACGAGATGCACATCAGCTACTACAGCTGGAAGAGCCTGTGGCGGCAGAAAATACGCCACTTCTCCGACCATGTGCCCAAGCCGACGAGCCGCATGCTCTTTGACAAGGTCCTCCACGACGGGCACCACGTCGCACCCAGCCTGCTGAATACCCCCGGAACTCGCACCCTGTTGATGATCCGCGCGCCCGAGCAATCGATCAAAAGCATTGCGACACTCTACCGGAAGACCAACCCGACGCGCCCGGAGGCCACCATCGAAGGCGCCACCGACTACTATGTCCGTCGGCTCGAGACCCTTGCCGGCATCGCCGAAGCCATGCCGGGCACCTACTTCTACCTCGATGCCGAGGCCCTGGTCGGCCGAAGCGACGAAACACTCAGTGCGATTACACAGTGGCTCGCGCTGTCGCAGCCACTGACCACCGAGTACGAGCTCTTCGAACGGTCTGCCAAGGGCAACTCGGGCGACAATTCAGAGGCGCTCAAATCCGGAACGATCCAGTCGAAGAAGAGCAACTACGACGGTATCCTCCTAACAACCGACCAGCTCAACCGCGCCACTGCCACCCATACGCGTTGCCGGAACATCATGATCCAGCATGCGGACCGGTCGATCACGCACCCCGCTTGAGCCGTCACCCTGTTCCAATCGACCCGATATCACACTCTCAGGACTCCCGATGACTTCACTCGACCTGACGCGCGACCTGCTCCGCCAATGCCTGCAACTGGGCGCCCGCGCCGACGCCCTGACCGCCGACACGCCCCTGCTGGGCAACTTTCCCGAATTCAACTCGCTGACGGTGGTCGCACTGGTCAGCGCGATCGAGGAGCAACTCGGCTGCGAAGTCTCCGACACCGAGATCAACGAAGAACTCTTCCGGACGGTCGGCAGCCTGTCCGGCTTCATTGAAGCAAAAATGGCCTGAGCAACGCGCACTCATGCCCATCAAGCCCCTGTTCATCGATTCTGACGGCGCCCGCCTGTTCGCGCTCGAATACCCACCCACGGGCCGGCCCCGCGGCGCGCTGCTCTATGTCCCGCCGTTTGCCGAAGAGATGAACCGCTGTCGCGCACTCGCCGCCGAGCAGGCCCGCGCCCTGGCTGGCGCCGGCTACGCCTGCCTGCTGCTCGATCCATACGGCACCGGCGACAGCGAAGGCGAACTGGAAGCCGCCTCATGGGACATCTGGCAACGCAACGTCAATGACGCCGCCAGCTATCTCGCCGACGCGACCGACTGTGCGGTCACGCTCTGGGGCTTGCGGCTGGGCGGATTGCTGGCGGCGAGTGTTGCGTCACACGCACCCGATCGCTTTCCCCGGCTGCTGCTGTGGCAACCGGTCGCCGACGGCAATCTGTTCATGAATCAATACCTGCGTTTGCGCGTGGCCAACCTCATGGACCGCGGCCTGCCGGCGGAGACCACCCAGTCCATCCGCGAGAACCTGGCCGCCGGGGCGGTGGTCGAGGTCGCCGGCTACCCGCTGTCGTCGGCCCTGGTCGAGGGCATTTCATCCGCCAAGCTGGCCTCACTCGACGGGCTCGCGCAGACACGTGTCGACTGGTATGAAAACGTGGCGGAAGACGGCGGTGAGCTTTCCATCGCCACCCGGCGCACGGTCGAGGCGCTGACCGCCCGCGGCGCCGACATCCGGACGCACACCTTCACCGGGGCGCCGCTGTGGCAATTGCACAAGCGCGATGTCGCCCCTGCGCTGATAGCACAAACCACACAACAGTTTGCCGAGGAGTAAGCGGTGCAGGCCCAAGAAATCCCCGTCGCGTTCGACTGCCACGGCGACCAGCTGGTCGGTATCATCCACCAGCCGGACGCCCCCCAGCGTCGCGGCATTCTGGCCATCGTGGCCGGGGGGCCGCAGTATCGCGGCGGCTGCTGCCGACAGCTTCTGGTCATGGCCCGCCGCTTTACCGCCGACGGCATCCCGGTGATGCGCTTCGACTACCGCGGCATGGGCGACAGCGAAGGCGAGTTCAAGGGCTTTGAGCACACCCATGACGACCTGCGCGCGGCCATCGAGACCTTCAGGCGCCAGGTGCCGGGGCTCGACGAAATCATCCTCTGGGGCGGCTGCGACGCCGCATCAGCCAGCCTGATCAATGCGTGGCGCCTGCCCGGCGTCGCCGGCCTGATCCTGGGCAATCCATGGGTCCACTCCGAACAGACCGAAGCGCGTGTTGCCATCAAGCATCACTACAGCAAACGCATCACCGAGTGGTCGTTCTGGCGCAAGGTCCTGACTTTGCAATACAACCCCCTGCCCGCCGCATTCAGCCTGCTCAAATCACTGCTCGGCAAACGTCCGCGGCGGCCGTCCGGCACCGGCGCGGTAGATTTCGACGCCCTGCCGTTCCAGGAAAAGATGCGCGAGGGCCTGAGCCGCTTCAACGGCCGGCTGCTGTTGCTGATGAGCGGGCGCAGCCTGCTCAGCAAGGAATTTGACGAGCTGGTCGCTGGCGACACACGCTGGCAGGGCGCGCTCAAGGCCCCGGCCGATGTTGCCCGACACGACGTCGCCGAGGCAGACCAGGCCTTCTCAACGCTCGCCGCACGCGACGACATCATCGCCGCCTCGCGCCAGTGGCTGGCGAGTTGGCCAGCACGCTAGCCTTCACTCGCGGCGCAGCAGGCGCTTGACGGCCCGGCGCCCCCATTCGCCAATCGCCGCCGTCAGGCCACGCAGCCGACGCGGATCGTAGGCGCGCAACCCGCGACGTTCACGTCGGTGGGTCATCCAGTCGCGCTTGTAGGCGTCGTCGCCGATCAGGTAGTCGACTTCATCCACCTGCTCCTCATCGAGCACCCGTTGCATCAACGCGGCCGTCAGCAAGCTGCCCGCCGACCACTGCGCCTGGGTGTCGTCGTAGGCCAGTTTGTAGATCGCGGCGTGGCCCTCGCGCACCACCCACACCTGGGCGGCGATCGGCGTGGCATTCAGGCGCGCCACACCGAGCCGCAGCCAGCCCCGCGCGGCGCACAAGCGCAGGAAGCCCGGCATGAAGTCAGGGAAAGGCTCGGCGCGCTTCCAGCTTGCGTCATAGACCTGCTGATACGCCGCCATCGCCGCGTCGAGCGCGGCGCCGCCAGTGACCACCTCGATAGCGCCGCCCGCGGCGAGAAACTTCTTTCCCTTGCGTTTCAAGGTGCTACGCAATGTGCCTGGCCGCCCGGCCAGATAGGTGTCGTAGCGCAGACCGCGGGCGGGCAGATACCAGTTGCCAAAGCAGAAGTAATCGAAGCACACCAGGCCCGCGGCCTCGGCCGCCGCCCGCATCGGCACATACCGCGCATCTTCCGGCGCGAGCGGCTGCAGATCGAGGCTGTAGGCACGCTCTGCCGTCAGCATGTCGCGCAGCAAGGCGCTCATGTCCGCCACCGCGTGCAGTTGCGGCGCGAAGGTCGCGGTGTAGAAATTGCCCAGCGCCGCAAGCCGGCCCGGCCCATCGCTGCGCACCGGCAGCGCGGCGCGCAACGCGCCGTCGCCCGCCGACACCCAGATGGCGGGCGCCGACTGCGGCGGCAACGCCGTCCGCGCCAGGAGGCGATACCAGTCCAGCTCGGTATCGAAGCTGGACGCCAGCCAGGGGCGCAGCGGCGCCTCATCGCGGGTGCCCGTCAGATCCATCCGGTAACTCGACATCCTCACTCCGATTGCCATGTGCCTGGCGGCACTCCAGCCCCGCAACGGTGCGTGTCCGTTGTAGACTGCCTTGCGCGCCACCGACGTGAACGACGCCCTATGCCATTGCGCTGGCCGCCGGCATGCTATCAGGGATCACGGCGCACGCCGACTATCCATCTCACGACCACACCATGACACCGATTTCACGCGCCCCTGCCGTTCATGCCCCGCTGGATACCTTTTCCGTCGCCGGCGGCGAACTGGTCGTCGGCGGCCAACCGCTATCCCGACTGGCTGCCCGTGTCGGCCAGACCCCGTTTTACGCCTACGACCGCAGCGCCATTGACCGGCGCATTGCCGCGCTGCGCGCCGCACTGCCCGCCACCATCAGGCTGCATTACGCCATGAAGGCCAATCCGATGCCAGCGCTGATCGCCCACATGCGTGACCGGGTCGACGGCATCGACGTGGCCTCCGCTGGCGAGATGATGGTCGCCCTCGATGCCGGGGTCGCACCAACGGCGATCAGCTTTGCGGGGCCGGGCAAGCGCGAGGCCGAGCTGCGCCAGGCGGTGGCTGCCGGCATCCTGATCAACGTCGAATCGGAGCATGAACTCGGCCGCTTGACCGCCATCGCGGCAGACACCGGCTGGGTGCCCCGGGTGGCCTTGCGCGTCAATCCCGACTTCGAGCTCAAGGCCTCCGGCATGAAGATGAGTGGCGGGCCGAAGCCTTTCGGCATCGACGCCGAACGCATCCCGGCGGTGCTGGCGGGCCTGGCCGATAGCGGTCTGCAGTTCGAAGGGTTTCATATCTTCTCGGGGTCACAGAACCTCAAGCCCGAAGCAATCGTCGAGGCGCAGCAGAAAAGCTTTGCGCTGGCCGTAGACCTGGCCGCCCATGCGCCAGCACCGGTACGCAGCCTCAATCTGGGCGGCGGGCTGGGCATCCCCTATTTTCCCGGCAACCTCCCGCTCGACCTGGCGCCCATCGGCGCCAATCTGGCACAGATCGCCGAGCAGGCGCGGCAAGCCTTGCCCGACGCCGAACTGTGCCTCGAACTCGGCCGCTACCTGGTCGGCGAAGCCGGCATCTACGTCTGCCGTGTCATCGATCGCAAGGTCTCGCGCGGAGAAACCTATCTGGTGACCGACGGCGGCATGCATCACCACCTGTCGGCCTCCGGCAATTTCGGCCAGGTGGTGCGCAAGAACTATCCGTTGGCAATCGGCAATCGCATGGATGCACCGGCCGACGAGGTGGTCTCGGTGGTCGGCCCCTTGTGCACGCCGCTCGATCTGCTCGGCGAGCGCATGTCGCTGGCCCATGCCGAGATCGGCGACCTGGTGGTGGTGTTCCAGTCCGGCGCCTATGGTGCAACCGCCAGTCCGCAGCAATTCCTTGGGCACCCTGCGGTGACCGAAGTGCTTGTCTGACCCGCCGCCCATGAGCCATCCGCAACGCACCGGGCTGGCCGTCAGCGCGCTGCTGGTGATCGGCATGCGCTGGTCGGACCGCCTGATCGGGCTGGTCAGCACGCTGGTGCTCGCCCGCTTACTGGTCCCCGAGGATTTCGGCATCGTGGCGATGGCCTCGATCATGGTGGGGCTCATCGACGTCTTGCTCGATCTGGGCGTGCACGTGGCCCTCATTCACGCCAAGTCGCCCACACGGGCAGACTACGACACCGCCTGGACGCTGCGCATCATCCAGGCGGGCATTTCGGCCACGCTCATCGCCGTGCTTGCCCCGCTGGCTGTCACCTACTTTGGCGACGCACGGGTCACACCGGTACTCTACGTGATGGCCCTGTCGGTACTGATCGCCAGCAGCGAGAACATCGGCATTGTCGATTTCCAGAAGCACATGGCCTTCGGGCAGGATTTCCGCTTCTTTTTCTACCGACGCCTCGCCGGTTTCGTGGTGACACTGGCCCTGGCGTGGTGGCTGCGTTCCTACTGGGCAATGGTCATCGGCGCCCTCACCGGGCGCCTGGTGGGCGTCATGCTCAGCTACCGGATGCACGACTTCCGCCCACGCCTCGACCTCAGCCGGTTCCGCGCCCTGTGGTCTTTCTCGCAATGGGTGCTGGTACGCAACATCGGCAGCTATGTCGCCACCCGGGTCGACAAGTTCGTGGTCGGCGGCTACGGCGCGACGGGGATGGGCAGCTACTCGCTGGCCGACGAAATTGCCGCCATGCCAACCTCCGAACTCCTCGCGCCGCTGGGACGCGTGCTGTTCCCGGCCTTCGTCGAGCAGCGCGATCGGGGCGACGACCTGCTACGCGGTTTCACGCTGGCGCTCGGCGTACAAACTCTCGTCGCCGTGCCGGCCGGGGTCGGGCTCGCGCTGGTCGCGCCGCAGGCCGTGCCGATCTTGCTGGGCGAGGCCTGGGCCATGACCATCCCGCTCATCCAGATCCTCGCGCTGGTCAATGTGGTCGGCGCCATCACGCACAGCAGCATCTATCTGTTGCTGGCCCAGGGGCGGGTCAAGGCGCTCGCGGGGATTGCCTGGCTTGAGCCGGCGCTGTTCCTGGCGCTGGCCATCGCCTTTGCACACCGCACCAACCTGTCGGACATTGCGCTGATCCGGCTCGGCGCCGTCATCGCCGGGGGGGCGGTGTTCTTTGCGCTCGTCTTGCGCTGGACCCCCGGTCTGCGGCTGAGTCATCTGCTTGCGCAAATCTGGCGCCCGCTGCTGGCCTCTGCCGGCATGGCCGCCGCACTGCACCTGTTGCCGGTCGACACCCTGCCGGCGCTGCCGGCGCTGCTGGTCAAGATTGCCGCTGGCACTGCGGTGTATGCCGTTTTGATGCTCGCACTGTGGCGTTCAGCACGCTTGCCTGACGGCGCAGAGCGCTACTGTTTGCAGAAAATCCGCATACTATGGGCCAACTTGGCCAGACAGTCTTTCAAGCAATGACACAGGACACCCCGTTCGGCACGGCACACGATGTGCCCGCTGCCACCTCAGCACCGACACCGCATCGCCCAGCCAACGAGCGCCTGCAGTGGCCCCATGCCGAAGCCGCGCTCAACGAGGTGCTGACGCTCGACGAGCGAGACGGCATCCTGTGCCTGAGCCGTGGCAACCCGGTGTTCAGGCAGGCCGACTTCGGCAGCGAGGCCATCCCGGCATCGCCCGCGCTGGCCTGGCGGGTGCTCCACGCAAAATACGGGCACAACGCCCCCAACCATGTGCAGGGTCGGTTTGCCGTCGCCATCGTCGACCGCAACGCACAGTCCGTGTTTCTCGCCACCGACCGCTTTGCCACGCACCCATGGTGCTTTACCCGGCGAGGCAGCCGCCTGCTGTTTTCGGACCGCGCCGACGCCTTGTCCGATGCGGGCGCGCAGATCGACCCGCAAGCCGTTTTCGCCTACCTCTTTCATCACGTCATCCCTGCGCCGCTGACCATCTTCAAGGATATCCAGCGCCTCGAGGGCGGCCACCGCCTGCTCTGGCACGATGGCCGCTTGCAGGTCGACGCCTGGTGGCGGCCGAGCTTCCACGAACCGGCGCGGGTTGATTTCGCCGAGGCGAAGCAGCAGTTTCTGCATATCGTCGAAACCGCCGTCGCCCGTGCCGCCGAGCGCGGCAAGGTCGGCGCCTTTCTGTCTGGCGGCACCGACAGTTCCACCGTCGCCGGCATGCTGTGCAAGGTCACCGGGCGACCGGCCGAAACCTACTCGATGGGTTTCGACGCGACCGGCTACGACGAAATGGATTTCGCCCGCACCGCCTCGCAGCACTTCGGCACCCATCATCACGAATACTATGTCACCCCCGACGACCTGCTCGAAGGCATCCCCAAGGTCGCGCAGCACTACGACCAGCCCTTCGGCAACTCCTCGGCCGTGCCCGCCTGGCTGTGCGCGCGCATCGCGCGCCGTGACGGCATCGACACACTGCTGGCCGGCGACGGTGGCGACGAGCTCTTCGGCGGCAACACCCGCTATGCCAAGCAGAAGATCTTCGGCTGGTACGACGACGTCCCCGGCGCCCTGCGCCGCAGCCTGCTCGAACCGGTCTTGAACCTCGAGCTCAGCAAGCGCATCCCTATCGTCAAGAAAGCCGCCAGCTACGTCGAGCAGGCCCGCGTGCCACTGCCCGACCGGATTCATCAATACACCCTGCTGGTCCGCGTTGGCGCCGAGAATCTGCTCACCCCCGACTACCTGGCCCAGATCGACCAGGGCGCGCCGGACCAGGCCAGCCGCGATGTGTGGGCGCGCATCCATGCCGAGAGCGACCTGAACCGCCAGCTCGCCTACGACTGGAAGTACACCCTCGCCGACAACGACCTGCCCAAGATCCTCGGCACCACCGAGCTGGCCGGGCTGGGCGTGGAATTCCCCCTGCTCGACGACGCCCTGCTCGACTTCTCGCTCGCCTTGCCGCTCGACTACAAGCTGCGCGGCTTCAAGCTGCGCTGGTTCTTCAAGGAAGCGCTGCGCGATTTCCTGCCCGAAGCGATCATCAAGAAGCAGAAACACGGCTTCGGCCTGCCCTTCGGTGTCTGGGCCTGCCAGCACGCCGGGCTGCGCAACCTCGCCGGCGACACACTGAGTCAGCTCAAGCAGCGCGGCATCATCCAGCCGGCGCTGATCGATCGACTGATCACTGAATTATTGCCAGCGCACCCCGGATACTACGGTGAGCTGGTGTGGATTCTGATGATGATGGAGTTGTGGCTTTCCCGGCCGGCAAGCACGCCCGACGCGTGATCTGACGACACCTGTCAGAAGCAGCGGCCACCAGCCCGCCATCCGTCGGATCGGCATGGTTGCGCCCTGCGACCTTGGCCGACCAGTGACATTTTTCTCGGCCTGACGCACCCTCCCGTCGTAAGCTCTGGTCATCCGCCGATCCGTATCGCATCCATGGGATATGCATCAGATCGCTCCGACACCGGGAAAGACAAGGCGAAGGAGCGGTCAGCAACGTCATAGGGAGGCCCATGACCGCCGCAGCCGAAGCACCGCTCGTCGTCGACCTTGACGGCACGCTGACGCCGACCGATACCTTGCTGGAGTCGCTGATCAAGCTGCTCAAACAGTCTCCGCTCAATCTGATCTGGATTGCATGGTGGTTGCTGAAGGGCAGAGCGCAATTCAAGGCATCCGTTGCCCAAAAGGTACAAATCTCGGCCGCCCACCTGCCCTATCGCCAGGCACTGGTGGATTATCTGATCCAGCAAAAATCGGCCGGCCGGAGAATCGTGCTCGCCACAGCGGCGCATCGATCGATTGCCGAGGCCGTGGCCGAGCACCTCGGTCTCTTCGATACGGTGCTGGCCACCGAACACGACCACAACCTGAAAAGCGCATCGAAGCTGGACGCCATCCGCACCAGAGTAGGCAACGACTTTGTGTATGCCGGCGACTGTGCCGCCGACCTGCCGATCTGGAACGCCGCCACCGCCGCCATTCTGGTTGGCGTACCGCCAGGCACCGCCAGCCGGCTCAATGCATCGGTCCCTGTCGAGTGCAGTTTTCCAGCCGAATCCGGTGGCATCGCGGTCTGGCTCAAGGCGCTGCGGGTACATCAGTGGTCAAAGAACCTCCTGCTGTTCGTCCCGCTGCTGACCGCCTTTTCGTTCTTCGATACCAGCAAATTGTTTGCCGTGCTTGTCGGATTCATCGCGTTCTCGCTCGCCGCATCGGCAACCTATATTGCCAACGACCTGCTCGATCTGGAAAACGACCGGGCGCATCCAAGAAAGCGCTCACGCCCCTTCGCCAGTGCGTCGCTCCCGATCGCCCACGGCCTCATCGCTGCCAGCGTGGCCTTGACGATTGCCGCCGGCCTGGCCGTGATGGTATCGCCCGGCTTTGCCCAGCTGCTGCTGCTCTACCTGGTCATCACAAGCGCTTACAGCTGGTTCTTGAAGGAATACGTCATCATCGATGTCATTGTCCTGTCACTGCTCTACACCTTGCGCATTCTTGCAGGGTCGGTGGCCTCAGGCATTCCGATCAGTTCCTGGTTGCTCGCCTTTTCGGTGTTCATCTTTCTCAGCCTGGCGCTCGTCAAGCGCTGCGCCGAACTCATGGCACTCGGAGAGCTCGGAAAAGATGCCACGCAGGGCCGGGACTACCGGGTCACTGACCTGTCCGTCATCTGGCCGCTTGGCGTGGGCGCTGCCTTGTGTTCAGTGGTGATCTTCGGACTGTTCATCAGCGACGGAGCAACCCGCGCGCGCTATGCCACGCCGGACCTCCTGTGGCTGGTCGCCGTGGGCCTGATCTACTGGCTGACAAGGCTGCTCATCAAGACTTCGCGTGGCGAAATGAATGACGACCCGATCGTGTATGCCGTCAAGGACTTCGGCAGCCGGGTGACCCTGCTCGGCCTGATCACCCTGATGTTGACGGCCAACCAGAATTGACCCACTTGGCGGGGTAAATCGCATCGAAATTTGACCCACCTTTGATTGAATACCCTGCTGTTCATTCGGCGGGGGAATCGAGGAGTGATCAAAGTGGGCATGTTGGCCAAGATCAGGCGGATGCATTTCCGCGACCACCAGCCGTTGCGCGAGATCGCGCGGCAAACCGGGCTTGCCCGAAACACGATCCGCAACTGGCTGCGCAAGAGGGACGTCGTCGAGCCGCAGTACAAGCCGCGAGAGACGAGGAGCGTCGTTGATCCCTGGGCGGAGCAACTCGGGCAGTGGCTGAAGACGGACGCGCATCGACCGAAGCGGGATCGCCGCACCGCCCGGGCGATGTTCGAGGCGATCCGCGCGCAAGGCTACGCGGGCAGCTACAACCGGGTGTGCGCCTTCATCAAGCGCTGGCGCACGGAAGAATCCAGCAAACCCGGCCCGGCCTACGTGCCGCTCACCTTCGCGCTTGGCGAAGCCTTCCAGTTCGACTGGAGCACCGAGTACGCCTTCATCGGCGGGCTGCGCCGCAAGCTCGACGTCGCGCATACCAAGCTGTGCGCGAGCCGTGCCTTTTGGCTCACCGCCTACCCGACGCAAAGTCACGAGATGCTGTTTGATGCGCACACTCGCGCCTTTGCCGCCTTTGGCGGCGTGCCGCGACGCGGCATCTACGACAACATGAAGACTGCCGTCGACAAGGTTGGGCGCGGCAAGGAGCGCGACATCAACCCCCGCTTCTTCGCCATGTGCGGCCACTACCTGTTCGAGCCGGAGTTCTGCAACCGTGCCGCCGGCTGGGAGAAGGGACGTGTCGAGAAGAACGTCCAGGACCGGCGCCGGCAGATCTGGCAACACGCCAGCGAACGGCGCTGGAAAGATTTCGATGAACTCAATGCCTGGCTGGGCGAGCAATGCCGACAAGCGTGGGCTAACATGGCCAACCCGGAATGGCCGGCGCTGACGATCGGCGAGTTGCTGCAGGATGAACTCATGCAGATGCTGCCCAACCCGAAACCCTTCGACGGCTATGTCGAGAAGCCGGTCCGGGTCACCAGCACGGCGCTCATCCACTTCCAGCGCAACCGCTACAGCGTGCCCGCCGAACATGCCCACGCGGTGCTGAGCCTGCGCATCTATCCGACCGAACTGCGCCTCGTCGCCGATGGACGCGAGATCGCCCGCCATGCGCGCAGCTTCGAACGCGACCAGACCTTCTACGACTTCACTCACTACATCGGCATCGTGGATCGGAAGCCAGGCGCACTCAGAAACGGCGCGCCGTTTGCCGAAATGCCCGAACCGCTCCTGCGCCTGCAACGTCACCTGCTCAAGCAGACTGGTGGCGACCGGGTGATGGCCGACGTGCTTGGTGCCATCCCGCATCATGGTCTCGACGCCGTGCTGGTCGCGGTCGAACTGGCGCTCGAGTCCGGTCGCCCGAGCGGCGAGCATGTGTTGAACGTGCTGGCGCGGCTCAAGTCGGGTATGCCGCCGACCACACCAGTGGCGACGACGCTCGCGGTGCGCGAGGAGCCGAAGTCCGACGTGCACCGCTACGACCGCCTGCGCGCGGAGGCCCGTCATGTCGATTGAACTGATCGGACGCCTCAAGGCCTTGAAGCTGCATGGCATGGCGCAGTGCTGGCCGGAACTCCTCGCCAAGGCGCGCCACAGCGACATGCCGCCCGAACAATGGATGGGCGAGCTGCTGGCGGCCGAAACCGCGGAACGCGAGGTGCGCTCAATCGCCTACCAGATGACGGCCGCGCGCTTCCCTGCGCATCGCGATCTGGCCGGCTTCGATTTCGCACAGGCAAAGGTGGATGAAGCCTTGGTGCGCCGGCTCCACCGCGGCGACTTCATCGCGGCTGCTCACAACGTCGTCCTGATCGGCGGGCCGGGCACCGGCAAAACGCATCTGGCGACTGCGATCGGCATCGAGGCGATCCAGCATCTGGGCAAACGCGTGCGTTTCTTCTCGACGGTGGAGTTGGTCAACGCCTTGGAGCAGGAGAAAGCCCACGGCAAGGCGGGGCAGCTCGCCTACCGGCTGCTCTACGTCGACCTGGTGATTCTCGACGAGCTTGGCTACCTGCCGTTCAGCCAGGCTGGTGGCGCCTTGCTCTTCCACCTTCTGTCAAAACTCTACGAGCACACCAGTGTGATGATCACGACCAACCTGTCGTTTGCCGAGTGGGACAGCGTCTTTGGCGACGCGAAGATGACCACCGCCATGCTCGACCGTCTGACCCACCACTGCCACATCGTCGAGACCGGCAACGAGTCGTGGCGCTTCAAGACGAGTACGGCCCGGCTGCAGCCGGGCCGTACTCGAAACCCCAAACCGCAAGGAGATCAAACACTAAAAACAGAACCCGATACCAACCCCGCGTAGCTATACTGCGCGCATAAACCGGTGGGTCAGTTTTAGATGAAAACCCCGGGTCAATTCTGCGTGCAAATCAACACAACGACCGAATTGGCCGAGATGCTTCCGTAGGCAATCCGGCGGGATCCAGAGTGCACCGGTCGTTCGATGCTTGCCCGCAAAGCGGAGATCATCGACAGCTCCTCGCCGATTACCGGCAGCCAACAAACAGCCA
>JAWKYX010000050.1:0-26268 GCA_041396265.1 Rhodocyclaceae bacterium | reverse complement strand
ATCGTGCCGATCGGCCACTGGTCCTCGCGCTTTGCCGAGGGCGGCCGGCTCACCGTGTTCACCGACAAGGGCCAGGTGCGCGGCACCTGCCTGCCGCTGAAAACCTCCGGCCACGCCTTCGGCCCCGAGATCGACACTCAGCCCAGCAGCTGGGACCATGTCGAGGTGCGGGTCGACGTGCCGGCGCGCACCGCCATGGACCTCGAAGCGGCCGGCCTGCGCGTGGGCGACACCATGGCCTTTGACCCGCAGCCGGAGATCTGCCCCAACGGCTACATCGTGTCGCGCTACCTCGACGACAAGGCCGCCGTCGCCGCCCTGCTCACGGCATGCAAGGCGGTGCAGGACGGCAAGCTGGTGCCGCCGGTCGATGTGCACCCGCTGTTTACCATCACCGAAGAGGTCGGCTCCGGCGCCTCGGCCGCGCTGCATGGCGACATCGCCGAAATGCTCAGCCTCGACATCGCCATTGCCGCACCGGGGCAGAACACCGACGAGCACGCCGTCACCATCTGCATGCAGGACATGAGCGGCCCCTTCGACTACCACCTCACCCGCAAGCTGATCGGCATCGCCGAGAAGTACAACATCTCGCACCGGCGCGACGTGTTCCGCTTCTACCGCTCCGACAGCGCCGCCGCGGTCGAGGCCGGCAACGACATCCGCACCGCGCTGATCGGTTTCGGCGCCGACGCCTCGCATGCCTACGAACGCACCCACCGCCGTGCGCTGGCGGCCCTCACGCGGCTCACCACCTACTACCTGATGAGCAAACCGGTGGCCCGCCGCGACGAACGCATGCTCGGCTCGCTCGACGGCTTCACCGAGCAGCTCAGCCCCGAGGACATGATCGTGCCCAGCAACCCACTGCCGACGCCGGGCGATTTCATGTCGCCGGATCCGAAAGCCGGCGGCAACGAGCCGGATTGAGATCCGCCGTCACCACAAAAAAGGGCCGCGACGAGCGCGGCCCTTTTTTGCGTACCGCCGATGCGGCGTCGCCGGTTCAGCCGCCCTTGCGCTCGGCCTCGCGTGCCGCGACCTCGACCGGACGCAGCTTGGCCGCCACCTTGTCCATCACGCCGTTCACGAAGCGATGGCCGTCGGTGCCGCCGTAGGACTTGGCCAGTTCGATGGCTTCGTTGATGACCACCTTGTAGGGCACCTCGATGTGGCGTTCCAGCTCGTGGGTGGCCAGCAGCAGCACGGCGCGTTCGATGGGTGACAGCTCGGCCACGGTGCGCCCGATGAAGGGGGCGAACTCCGCCTCCAGGGCGGCGGTGTCGTTGAGCGTGCCGCGCAGCAGGGTGACGAACAGCTCGCGGTCGGCCTTGTCGAAGCCGGGCGCCTGTTGCACCTGGTCTTCGATCAGCGCGATGCCGTTGCCCGAGAGCAGGGCCTGGTAGATGCCCTGCAGGGCGAATTCGCGGGCGCGGCGGCGGGCGGACTTGCTGCTCATGCCACCACCGCGCGCAGCAGATGCACCATCTCGACCGCCGTGCGGGCGCAGTCGCTGCCCTTTTCGTGCATGCGGGCGATGGCCTGGTCGTCGTCCTCGGTGGTGAGCACGCCGTTGGCGATCGGCATGCCGGTGTCGAGGCCGACACGGTTGATGCCGGCGGCCATCTCGTTGGAGACGATCTCGAAGTGGTAGGTCTCGCCACGGATCACCGCGCCGAGGGCGATCAGCGCGTCGAACTGCTCCGAATCGGCCATGGTCTGCAGCACCAGCGGAATCTCCAGCGCGCCGGGCACGGTGGTAATGAGGATGTCTTCGTCGGCCACGCCGAGGTTCAGCAGCTCATCGACGGCGGCGGAGAGCAGGCCCTCGCACACGTCCTGGTTGAAGCGGCTCATGACGATGCCGATGCTCAGGCCGCTGCCGTCGAGGTTGGGGGTGATTTCGGTGATGTTGTCAAAGCGGGGCATGGTTCAGGCCTTTGCAGAATCGGAGGAATCGGTGGCGTCGCAGCCCGGGTAGTAGCCGGTCACTTCGAGTCCGAAGCCGGCCATGCTGGGGATCTTGCGCGGGCTGGCGAGCAGGCGCATCTTGCCCACGCCCAGATCGCGCAGGATCTGCGCGCCCACGCCGAACAGGCGCGGGTCCCACTTGACGGCGGCGCGCGGCACGGCCGGGTCGTTGGTGAGCTGGGCGAGCAGGTCGCGGCCGGTTTGCGGGCGATAGAGCATGATCAGCACGCCGCTGCCGGCCTCGGCGATGGTCTTGAGTGCGGAATCGACCGGGAAGCTGTGGCGGTCACTGCTGGTGTCGAGGAAGTCGATCACCGAGATCGGCTCGTGCACCCGCACCAGGGTCTCGGCCTCGGCGGTGATGTTGCCGCAGGCCATGGCCAGGTGGATGTCGCCCGAGGTCTTGTCCTCGAAGGCGCACAGACGGAAGGCGCCGTGCGCGGTGTTGACGGTTTTTTCTGACACGCGCTCGATCAGGTGCTCGGTGGCGGCGCGGTATTCGATCAGGTCGCGGATGGCGCCGATCTTGAGCCCGTGCTGCTTGGCGAAGGGGATCAGGTCGGGCAGGCGGGCCATCGAGCCATCGTCGTTCATGATCTCGCAGATCACCGCCGCCGGCTCCAGCCCGGCGATGGCGCCCAGGTCGCAGCCCGCTTCGGTGTGGCCGGCGCGGATCAGCACGCCGCCGGGGCGCGCCATGATCGGGAAGATATGGCCGGGCTGGACGATGTCTTCCGGCTTGGCGTTGCGCGCCACGGCGCGCTGCACGGTGAGCGCGCGGTCGGCGGCGGAGATGCCGGTGGATACGCCCTCGGCGGCCTCGATCGACACCGTGAAGGCGGTGCCGTGCGAACTCTTGTTGCTGCGCGCCATCTGCGACAGGCCGAGCTGGGCGCAGCGCGCCTCGGTCAGCGTCAGGCAGATCAGGCCGCGGCCGTACTTGGCCATGAAGTTGATCGCCTCGGGCGTGACATGCTCGGCGGCGATGACCAGGTCGCCCTCGTTCTCGCGGTCTTCCTCGTCCACCAGCACGACCATGCGGCCGGCGCGGATGTCTTCGATGATCTCGGTGATTGGCGCCAGTGCGCTCACGATGTTCTCCTGTCGGGCCGGTGGCCGCGTTTCGGTGTTGTTTTTATTCGCCCTGACGCCAGGCGAGCATGCGCTCGACGTAGCGGGCGATGATGTCGATCTCCAGATTGACCCGCGCGCCCGGCGCCAGCTGCTTGAGCGTAGTGACCTCGACGGTGTGGGGGATCAGGTTGATCGAGAAATCGGTGCCGGTCACGGCATTGACGGTGAGGCTCACGCCATTGACGGTGATCGAGCCCTTGCGCGCGATGTAGCCGGCCAGCGCGTGCGGCGCGCGGATCACCAACTCGTGGCTCTCGCCCACCGGTGCGAACTTGAGCACCTCGCCCACGCCATCGACATGGCCGGTGACGATATGCCCGCCGAGGCGGTCGTCGGCACGCAGCGCCTTCTCCAGATTCACTTCGCCGCCGGCCACGTCCAGCCCGACGGTGCAGTTGAGCGTCTCGCGCGAGACGTCGAACAGCGCGCAGGCATTGTCCATGCCGACGACGGTGAGGCACACGCCGTTGTTGGCGATGCTGTCGCCGATGGCCACGTCGGCCAGGCCGAGCGCGCCGGTATCGACGCTCAGGCGCACGCCGTCTTCGAGGGGGGTGATCGACTGGATTCGGCCGGTGGCGGCCACGATGCCGGAGAACATGGGGTCTGGGCTGCGCTTAAAACGTTGCATTTTAAGCGATTTTGGCACCACCGCGCCGGCCGCGTGGCGGGTGGTGCCGCGTTCGGACGCGATCAGTGGGGTGAATGCAGCCCCACCCGGTTGCCCTCGCTGTCGATGAACAGCGCCATGTAGCCGATCTCCGGGGTGATCGCCGTCTTGGGCAAGGCCACGGTGCCGCCCGCGGCGCCGACGCGCTCGAGGATGGTGTTCAGGTCGTCGCCGCCATTGAGATACACCAGCGTGCCCTGCGCGGCGGGGGTCAGGTCGACATGCTTGAACAGGCTGCCGCCCACCGCGCCATCGGTGTAGGGCAGCACGGCCACTTCGCCGTCACACATGGGCGAAGCGTGCAGGGCCGTGTCGAAGATGGCGCCGTAGAATCGGCAGGCGCGGGGCATGTCGGACACCGGGATCTCGAACCAGTTGATGGCGTTTTTCATGGAATGTCTCCGTGGGTTGAAAGTGCCCGGCCAGTATCGTGAGCCCCTCCTGACAGCCTGGTGTCAGGAGCCCTCGGGCACCATGGGGCGCTTCAAAGGAGACTGTTGATGCGACGTGCTGACCGCCTGTTCCGGATCGTCACCCTGCTCGGCGGCGCGCGGGTGATGACCGCCCGCCAGCTGGCCGAGCTGCTGGAGGTGTCGGAGCGCACCATCTACCGCGATGTGGCCGACCTGATCGGCTCGGGCACGCCCATCGACGGCGAGGCCGGCGTGGGCTACCGCCTGCGGCGCGACTACCGGCTGCCGCCGCTGCATTTTTCCGAAGACGAGCTGTCGGCCCTGGCGGTTGGATTGCGCATGGTCGGCGGCTGGGCCGACCCGGCGCTGCGCCGGGCGGCGGAACTGGCGCTGGCGCGGATCGACGCCGTGATGCCGGCGGCGCGGCGCAGCCTGCGCGATGCGCCGGTGGTGGCGCCGGATTTTCATGTGCCGCCTGCCATGGTGGCGCCGCTGGCGATGCTGCGCCAGGCCATGGCCGAGACGCGCAAGGTGCGTGTCGACTATGTGCGTGCCGACGGCGCGGCTTCGCAGCGGGTGCTGTGGCCGCTGGGGCTGATCTTCTGGGGCAGCAGCTGGACGCTGGGGGCGTGGTGCGAATTGCGCGAAGACTTTCGCAGTTTCCGGCTCGACCGCATTGGCCAGGCCGACCTCCTGCCCGAGCGCTTCGACGCCGCACGCGGGCGGCGCCTGCAGGACTACATCGACGCGGTGCGCTGCGACTGAGCGCCTGAGTGCGGCTCAGCGCACCAGCACGGCATCGAGCTGGCCGGCGAAGTCGTCCGCCGGCATGAAGCCGACCACGCGTTGGCCGGCAATCTCGCCGCCGCCGGGGGTGAAGAAGATGATCCCCGGCGGGCCGAACAGGCCGAAGCGCTTGAGCAGGGCCTGGTCGTCGGCAGTGTTGGCGGTCACGTCCGCCTTGAGCAGCAGCATGCGGCCCATGCGCGCCTGCACCGCCGGGTCGGAGAAGGTGAAGCGCTCCATCTCCTTGCATGACACGCACCAGTCGGCATAGAAGTCGAGCATCACCGGCTGCCCGCTGGCGGCGATGCGTGCGTCCAGCTCGGCCACCGAGCGCACTTTCTCGAACTGTGGCGCACTCGTGGCGGCTACGGCCGCACCGCCGCGCAAGGCCGCCAGCGGCTGCAGCGGGTCGCGCGAACCGGCCAGGGCGCCGATCAGCATGGCCGCGCCGGCGAGCAGGGCGATGACGCCCACGCCTTTCCAGAAGCGGCGCCAGCTGTGGGCGTTGGGCGGCAGCGGGTCGAGCGCATGCAGGAAGATGCCGGAGAACACCAGCAGCGCGCCCCAGGCCAGCATCGGCACGATGGCCGGCACCACCGGCGAGATCATCCACACCGCCAGCGCCAGCAGCATCACGCCGAAGGCCTGCTTGACGCCCTCCATCCACGGCCCGGCCTTGGGCAGCACCGAGCGGGCCGCCACGCCGACGGCGATCAGCGGCGCGCCCATGCCCAGCGCCATGACGAACAGCGCGAAGCCGCCGAGCACCGCGTCGCCGGTCTGCGCGATGTAGAGCAGCGCGCCGGCCAGCGGTGCGGCCACGCAGGGGCCGACGATCAGCGCCGAGAGCACGCCCATCACCACCACGCCGCCGAGCGAGCCGCCCTTTTCATGGCTGGCGGTGTCCGACAGCCGGCTTTGCAGGGCGGTGGGCAGTTGCAGCTCGTAGAAGCCGAACATCGACAGCGACAACACCACAAACACCAGCGCGAAGCTGCCCAGCACCCAGGCGTTCTGCAGCGCGGCGGAGAGCAGCGTGCCCGAGATGCCCGCCGCCACGCCGGCCAGCGCGTAAGTGACGGCCATGCCCAGCACGTAGGCACAGGAGAGCACCAGGGCGCGCGTCTTGGTGATCTTGTGGCCGTGGCCGACGATGATGCCCGACAGGATCGGGATCATCGGGAAGGTGCAGGGCGTGAAGGCCAGCAGCAGGCCGAAGCCGAAGAAGGAGACGAGAATCAGCGGCACGCTGGCGCCGGTGAACAGGCGGGCGATGCGGCCGGACTCGTCGCCACCGGCCGCTGCGGCACTGGCGGGGGCGGGGGCGGCGGCTGTGGGGGCAGCGCTGGCCGGGGTATCCATGGCCGGGGCCGCTGTCTTGCCGCCGATGCCGAGCTTCTGCAGCCAGCCGCCGCTGGCGGTGGGCGCGACGGTCTTGGTCAGGTCGACGGTCAGCGTCTGCGGCGTGGGCGGGTAGCACACGCCGATGTCGGCGCAGCCCTGGCTGATCACGGTCAGTTCGAACTGACGGACATCGGCCGGCGCCTGGACCGGCAGGGTGAAGATCAATTCGTCGCGATAGGTCTCGACCTCGCCGAAGAACTCGTCGTGCTTCTTCTTGCCCGGCGGCAGGGCGGGGGTGCCGACCGCCACGGATTCGGGCTCGGTGCGGAACTGGAACTTGTCCTTGTACAGGTAGTAGCCGTCCTCGATCTCGAAGCGCACTTCGAGCTGGTCGGGGGCGAGCGCGCCGACGCTGGCGCGGTAGGCCTGTTCGGGGGGCAGCAGTTCCTGCGCCTGGGCCGGGCCGAGCAGGCCGAGCAGCAGCAGGAGAGGGGCGAGGATGCGGATCATGGTCGGGTCAGGTGTCCGGGGTGGTTTCAGTGCGCACCCAGTCGAGATAGCCGGGCAGGCCGTGTGTGACAGGGACTGCGACGATTTCAGGAAGTTCATACGGGTGCTGCGCACGGATCGCGGCTTCGAGCGCGTCATAGCGACCCGCCGTGGTCTTGATCAGCAGCGGCACTTCGGTGGCGGTTTCGGTCGCGCCGTCCCAGCGGTACACCGAACTGGCCGGTGCCAGCACGTTCACGCAGGCGGCCAGGCGCGCTTCGACCAGGTGGGCGGCCAGCGCGTGGGCGCTGTCGGCGTCGGGCAGATTGGTGAGTACCAGCAACACGGGGGCGGTCATGGCAACCTCATTTGAGCAGGCGGCGACGGGTGAGTGACACCGCCAGCCAGAAACCGACGGCGGCATAGGCGGCCAACACCGCCAGATGCGGCAGCACCGTGGCAGGCAGCTCGCCGAGCATCAGCGGGCGCGCGATGGCCACGGCGTGGGCCAGCGGCAGCAGCTGCGCGCCGGCCTGCAGCGCGGCCGGGAGCTGGTCGAGCGGGAAGAACACCCCCGAGAGCAGCGCCATCGGCGTGATGAACAGGGTGAAGTAGTACATGAAGAAGTCGTAGTTCGGCGCCAGCGCGGTGACCACCAGCCCCATGGCGGCGAAGGTCAGCCCGATGAGAAAGATCAGCGGCACCACGCCCAGCGCCAGCGCGCTGCTGGTGAAGCCGAACAGCGTCACCACCAGCAAAATGGCCGTGCCCGACAGCGCCGCCTTGCTCGCCGCCCACACCATTTCGGCCAGCACGATGTCGTCCAGCGACAGCGGCGCGTTCATCAGCCCCTCCCAGGTGCGCTGCACATGCATGCGCGAGAAGGCCGAGTAGAGCGTCTCGAAGCTGGCGGTGTTCATGCACGAGAAACACACCATGCCGGCGGCCAGAAAGTGCACATAGGGCACGCCATCGACCGTCTTGACCAGCGCGCCGAGGCCGTAGCCGAGGCCGAGCAGGTAGATCATCGGATCGGCCAGGTTGCCCAGCAGGGACGGCAGGGCGAGCTTGCGCCACACCAGGAAGTTGCGCGACCACACCGACGCAAAGCGCCAGGACAGGCTGGGCAGACGGAAGTGGGCGGCAGTGGCAGACATGATCGGGCGGTCGGCTGGGGAGCGACTGATTATAATCGCCCTGTGTTGCTTGCCCTTGAGATGGCTCAGACCTTGATGAAAGACGCTCCCACCCCGCACGGCGCCGAGGCCTCCCCCCTCGGCCGCGCCACCGCCTACCGCAACACCTATGCGCCGGAGCTGCTGTTTCCGGTCGCGCGCGCGCCCAAGCGGGTCGAGATCGGCGTGGGCGAGACACTGCCCTTCCATGGCGAGGATCTGTGGAACGCCTACGAGCTGTCGTGGCTGAACGCGCGCGGCAAGCCGGTGGTGGCGATGGGCGTGTTCCGCGTGCCGGCCAGCTCGCCGCGGCTGATCGAATCGAAGTCGCTCAAGCTGTACCTCAATTCCTTCAACGCCAGCCGCTTCGACGCCATGGCCGAGGTTGAGGCGGTCATCGCCTGCGACCTCTCCGCCGCCGCCGGTGCGCCGGTGGACGTGCAACTGCAGTCGCTGCACCGGGCCGAACGCCAGGTGATGAGCCTGCCCGGCACATTGATCGACGATCTGGAGGTCGACATCACCGACTACCGCCCGGCACCGGCGCTCTTAGTGCAAACGCCGACGCCGCGCCGGTGTCCGAAACCCTGGTCTCGCATCTGCTGAAATCCAACTGCCTGGTGACCGGTCAGCCGGACTGGGCGACGGTGTAGAATTCACCGGCGCACCGATCGACCGCGCCGGCCTGCTGCGCTACATCGTGTCCTTCCGCGAGCACAACGAGTTCCACGAGCAGTGCGTCGAGCGCATGTTCTGCGACTTGATGGCGCGTTGCGCGCCGCAGCGGCTGGAGGTGTGGGCGCGCTACACCCGGCGCGGCGGGCTGGACATCAACCCGTGGCGCAGCAGCGTGGCGGGCGCCGCCCAACCAGGGCGATCCGCGCCAATGGGGCGAGTCAACGTTTTGCCAGCGCCGCCCGTTGAGGGCATGGCCTTTGAAAGGAGGAACCGTGAAGCTGCGATGCTTGCAGTGTATGGCCGTGGCGGCCTGAGTGCGACGCTGGTGCTGCCCGTGCCGGTGCTGGCGGATCCGCCCGCTCACGCCCCCGCCCACGGCTGGCGCAAGAAGCACGACCCGGACTACATCGGCTACACCGGCCGCAAGTGGGAGCGCGACTACGGCATTCTCGACGGCCGCTGCAGCACCGAAGCGGTGGGCGCGGTGGTCGGCGGCGTCATTGGCGGGCACCTGCTCAAGTCCAACTGCCTGGTCACCGGCCAGCCGGACTGGGCGACGGTGTATGTCAATTACACCGGTGCGCCGATCGACCGCGCCGGCCTGCTGCGCTACATCGTCTCCTTCCGCGAGCACAACGAGTTCCACGAGCAATGCGTCGAGCGCATGTTCTGCGACCTGATGGCGCGCTGCGCGCCGGCGCGGCTGGAAGTGTGGGCACGCTACACCCGTCGCGGCGGGCTGGACATCAACCCCTGGCGCAGCAGCGTGACCGGCGCGCCGCCGCTCAACCAGGGCGATCCGCGCCAGTAAGCGGTCGGCTCAGCGCCCGGCGCGCGGGCTCCCGTCGCTGTTGACGCCGGCGGTGAGCACGAAGCGCATGGCCGCCTCGCGCGACATGTCGATCGGCGTCAACTGCTCCGTTGGCACCAGCAGGGTATAGCCGCCGATCTGGTAGCTCATCGGGAAATACACCGCCACTTCGCCCTCGCCGCCGATGCCGTCGGGCAGGCCGGTGAAATCGCTGCGCATGACGAAACCGATGAGGCGCACCGAGCTGCCCGGCAGCGTGAAGGCGACCACCTTGAGTTCATTGGTGGTGTCTTCCTTGGTGGCGAGGGCGAAGAAATCGCGGAAGGCGGAGTAGATCGACTTGACCATCGGCACCGCCAGCACCGCGTCCTCCAGGCGATGAAAGACCGCCCGGAACACCCACGCCCGCATCAGCAGGCCGACCGCCAGAATCACCACCAGCCCGACCACGACGCCGGCGCCGGGGATCTGCAACACCTCGCCGGTTTCGGAGCGGCGCAGCGACTCGGGCAGGAGTACGAGCAGGGTGTCGCCGAAGATGGTTTCGGCGGTGTTGAAGATCCAGGCCAGCAGGTACAGCGTGGCGGCAATGGGGACGACGGCGAGCAGGCCGCTGGCGAAGATCTTGCCGAGGGTTTTCATCATGCCGGTCTCCGTTCAGTCGCGCAGGTCGCGGCCGGTCAGCTTGAGGAACACGTCTTCCAGGTTGGCCGGGCGGTGCAGGTAGCGCAGGGTGGCTTGTTGCGCCAGATGGGCGAGCAGGGCGGTGGTGTCGTCGACATAGCAGAAGGCGGTGTCGCCGCTCAGCTCGCAGCGCACCGACAGCGGTTCGCCATGGGTGCACACCCAGGCGGCCATGCCCTCGGGCCAATCGCCATAGACCTCGATCACATGCGGCTCGATGTGCGCGGCGATGACCTCGCGCGGGCTGCCCGTGGCCAGGATGCGGCCGTTGTCCATGATCGCCAGCCGGTCGGCCAGGCGCTCGGCCTCGTCCATGAAGTGGGTGGTCAGCAACACGCTGGTGCCCTCGGCCACCAGCTGTTTGAGCCGCCGCCAGATCAGGTGCCGGGCCTGCGGGTCCAGCCCGGTGCTGGGCTCGTCGAGCAGCAGCAGCTCGGGGCGGTTGACCAGGGCGCGGGCCAGGGTGAGCCGGCGTTTCATGCCGCCGGAGAGGTCCTGGATGCGCGCATCGGCCTTGTGCGCCAGCCCGGCAAACTCGAGCAGTGCCGGGGTGCGTTCGCGCAAGGTGGCGGCGTCGATGCCGAAGTAGCGGCCGAAGACCCGCAGGTTTTCGGTGCAGGTGAAGTCGGGGTCGAGGTTGTCGAACTGCGGCACCACGCCGACGCGCCGGCGCGCCTCGCGGGCGCGGGCCGGCACCGGCTCGTCGCACAACGTGATCTGGCCGGCATCGGGCGTGGTCAGCCCGAGCGCGCAGCGCAGGGTGGTGGTCTTGCCGGCGCCGTTGGGGCCGAGCAGGGCAAAGCACTCGCCGGGCGCGACACTGAGCGACAGGTCGTCGACGACGGTGTGCGCGCCGTAACGCTTGACCAGCCCGGCGATGTGAAGGGGCGCGGCCGCCGCGAGCGTGGCGGAGGGCATCAGGCCGGTGGGCGGGTGCTGACGAAGCTGTCGCGTTCGCCGATCTGCGCCAGGAAGGCCTTCAGTCGCGGATAGTGGGCCCGCCAGTCGAGGCCGGGGGCGCGCAGGTCGAGGTACTCGAGCGCGCAGCCGACGGCGACGTCGGCCAGGCTGATCCGGTCATCATGGAAGAACTCGCCGGTGAGCTGCGATTCGAGCCGCGCCAGCGCGCGGTTGATCTTGTCATGCTGGCGGTCGATGCTGCTTTGCAGGCGGGCCTCGGCGGGGCGCAGGGTTTCGAGGTAGGCGAGCACCGCTGCGTCGAGAATGCCGTCGGCCAGCGCCTCGGTCTGGCGCACCCGCACTGCCGGCATGCCCGCCTGCGGGATGAAATGGGGCGGGATGTCGAGGGCTTCGAGAAAGCCGGCGATGACCGGTGAATCAAAAAACGCTTCGCCGTCGTCGGTCTCGAGCACCGGCACCTTGCCCAGCGGGTTGAGCGCGGGCACCGAGGTGGCGGTCTCCCAGGGGGAGTCCACCACCAGCTCGCACGGGATCTGCTTTTCGGCCAGCAGGATGCGGATCTTGCGGGCATAGGGGCTGGTAAGCGAGGCGGTGAGTTTCATGGTCGCGTCCGGTTACAAGGGGGCCCAGCGCTGGTTGATGAGATCGCGGATGTGGTGCAGCTTGCCGTGGAAGAAGTGATCGGCGCCGGGCACGACGACGATCGGCAGCACCTGCGGGCGGGCCCAGTCGAGCACGTTGGCCAGCGCCACGGTCTCGTCCTGCTCGCCATGGATGACCAGGGTGTCGGCCGGCACGGGTTCGGTGCTGTACTGGCGGGCACCGGTGACTTCGCCGGTGGCCAGGCCCACCAGCACCATGCGCTCGACCGGTGTCACGCCGTCGGCGAGGCGCTTGGCCACGCGGGTCTGGACGAAGGCGCCGAACGAGAAGCCGCCGAGCGCCAGCGGCAGCATGCCCCAGCGCGAATGCGCCCAGGCAATGACCGACAGCAGGTCTTCGGTTTCGGCGATGCCGTGGTCGTGCGTGCCCTCGCTCTGGCCGACGCCGCGGAAGTTGGGGCGCAGCGTGGCATAGCCCAGGTCGCGCAGGGTGCGCGCCAGGGTGTGGGCCACCTTGTTGGTGTTGGCGCCGCCGAACAGCGGGTGCGGGTGGGCCACCAGGGCAATGCCGCGTACCTCGGCGGGGGCGTCGATCAGCACCTCGATGGTGCCTGCCGGTCCGTTGAGCAGGGCCGATTCCGTCGGCTGGGACTTGGTCATGGGGCGCCCTCAGATGCGCAGGCGCGCGACCACGCGTCCGCCGACCAGGTGTTCGTCAATGATTTCGTCGATGTCTTCCTTGTCGACGAAGGTGTACCAGACCTCTTCAGGATAGACGACCAGCACCGGCCCCTCGTCGCAGCGGTCGAGGCAGCCGGCCTTGTTGATGCGCACCTTGCCCTTGCCTTTCAGGCCGAGCTTGGCGATGCGCTCCTTGGCGTAGGTCTGCAGTTCGCTGGCGCCGTTGGCGTTGCAGCAGGTGTCGCCGGGCTCGCGCTGGTTACAGCAGAAGAAAACGTGATGCGAAAAATAGCTCATGAACAGGCCTCCGGTCAGTGGCGACCATTATAGCCACGACCTGCCGGAGGCTTCAGCGAGGGGTGGTGCGGCGTAGATTGACCGCGCTCAGGTAGGCCAGCGCAAGGAAGGGCCAGAGGCTGGCCACCAGGTGCGTCAGCCCGCTGAAGTTGAGGAAGTGGCCCTGGTTGATCAGCGTCTGGTTGAAGCTCAGGTAGGGATTCTCCGGCGCGACGTTGACCAGCACCGTGCCGGCCAGCAGCGCGATGGCGGCCAGGGTCTGGCGCAGGGCGTGGGGCAGGGCCAGGGTGGCGGCCAGCACCGGCAGACCGGCCCCCAGCCCGGCGATGGCGCCGGGGGTGAGCCACAGCAGCGGGCGCGGCGGAATGTAGAAACTGGTAGCGGCCAGGGTGCGCGCGCCCAGGCCGAGGCAGATCAGCACCACGAGGGTCAGCGAGAAGCGCTGCAGGCAGGCGCGGGCGACCAGGCCGATGGCCACCAGCTGGGTGGCGACGATGGCCGCCTCCAGACGCATGAAGCGCTCGGGGCTGAAGGGCAGCGGCGCCGGTAGGTCGAACAGCCGGCGCAGGTCGCCGACCGAGAACAGCAGGGTCTCGGGCGAGAGCTGGGCGAGCAGCCACAGCGCCAGCAGCACCACGCCGAGGTCGCCGAGGTGGCCGTCGAGAATACGCTTGTCGTGCCACTGGTGCAGCCAGCCGCGGGTGTCGAAGATACGCCGGCCGAGGGCGGCGCCGATGAGCGCGCCGAGCAGGCCGCCGAGCGTGTTGGCGCCGAGGTCGACATTCGAGGCGACGCGGGTGGGCAGGAAATTCTGCAGGGTCTCGAGCGACAGGCTCAGCATGGCGCAGATCAGCACGGTCAGCACCACGGCGCGCGGTCGCGGCCAGCGCTCGGGCCAGGCGGCGGTGAGCACGAAGCCGAGCGGGATGAAGCCGAGCACGTTGAGGACGATGTCCTCGACCCGGTAGTAGATCGGCCACGGCGCGAGGAGGAAGTCGAACAGCGGCAGCCCCTGCGTTTTCCACCCGGTGAAGGGGTGGAGGCAGGCATAGGCGACCAGCAGGCCGTAGGCCAGGGTCAGGTAACGGGGCAGCTGGGTGGAGGCGCGCACGCGTCGGGCGGTTCGGGACCGGGCAGCGAAGACGCCTCGATTGTACGCGCAGCGGCCCGCCGGGGCGGGCCGGCGGTGATTCAGGTGGCGGGCGTGCCCAGGCGCGGGGTCTTGAGGCGGGCCAGTACGCTGGCCGGCCTGGCGGCGGCGATGAGCGCGTCCCAGTCCACCGCGTCGAGGGTGTTCTTGACCAGCAGGCCGATATCGGTGTCGCCTTCCATGACCAGGCGGCGGCTGAAGAACAGGGTGTCGGCGTCTTCCTCGCGCAGGGCCAGGGCGAGGTAGTCGCGGGTGGCGGCGCGCAGGGTGAGGTCGGCCTTCTGGCGGTCGAAGCGCGGGCGGAAGCCGCGCGCGCTGAGCGTGAAGCGCAGGCTCAGCCCGGCGTCGGTGACGTCGAGCTGCAGGCGCTTGCCGATCAGCGGTTCGAGGTCGTCCTTGGGCAGGATGCGGCCGAGTGCCAGGTTCAGCGCGCCGACCAGCGCCAGCGTCGGCGGCAGTTGCGGCAGGCGGGCGACCACGCGGCCGACGAGAGGGGGCACACGAAAGGCGGGGATGTTGGCCATGGGAGTCTCCATGACGCCGCGCTCAGGCGGCGGCGACGTATTGTTCGAGGCCGGGCTTGCCATGCCAGAAGCCATTGCAGGGCGCTTCGGGCATCAGGGCTTGGGACTGGGCGAAGGCGTCGGCGGGGGCGATCTCGCCATCGATGGCGCGGCGGAACAGGCTCAGCAGTTCGGACATGTGCTCGGACTGCGGCAGTACGCGCAGCACATCAACGCCCGAGGCCTGCAGCGCCGGCAGATCGCCGAGCAGGTTGTAGACCTTGGCCGACTGGGTCTGGATGCCGTTGAGTGTCAGGAAGGCCTCGCCCTCGCGCGTTTTCAGCGGCATGCCCTCGGCGTGCTGCAGGCAGCGGAACTCGCAGGTGTCTTTTTGCAGGTTGAAGTGGCGGGCCGTGAAACAACGCGCCGAGTAGGCCAGCGGCAGGCGGCCGTAGGCGGTCACTTCCACCTCGGGGCGCACCGCGCAGCCGGCGAGCAGGCCGTCCATGGCCTCGCGCGCCATCTCGGGCGGCACCGCCCAGCGGGTGGCGCCCTGTTCGGCGAACACGTTCATCGTCTCGGGGTTGAACACGTTCAGCGTCGGCCCGGCCACCCAGTGCTTGTGGCCGGCACGCACCAGCGCCTGCACGGCGGCCATGTCATTGGCTTCGACGCGGAAGTCGGGCTGGCCGACCAGCTTGCGCAGCACTTTCAGGTCCGACTCGGATTCGATCAGCACCAGCGAGGAGAACACCACTTCCTTGCCGGCCTCGGCCAGTACGCGGGCGACGTCGAACCAGTCTTCGAGGCGCATTTCATGGCGGCGCGAACACACCGATTCGCCGACATAGACGATGTCGACCGGTGATTCGGCCACGTTGCCATAGAAGTCCATCATGGCTTGGCGTGGCCAGTAGTATTGATGCGGTCCGAGGGCGAGTTTCATGGGCACGACTTATTTCCAGGGGCGATAGTAGGCGCCGAGCGTGTGGCTCTGGCCTTCGGAGACATTGTTGAGCGCGGTCATCCATTCCGGCTGGACGGCGAAGCGCTCGCCGTCGGCCTTGAGGCGGTCGATGGCGGCGCGCCACACACGGGTGACCTGCTGCACATAGGCCGGGCTGCGTTGGCGGCCCTCGATCTTGATGGCGCGCACGCCGGCGCGGGCCAGGTCGGGTAGCAGCTCCAGCGTATTCAGGCTGGTCGGCTCTTCGATGGCGTAGTAGGTGTCGTCACCGACGGCGAAGCGGCCCTTGCACAGGGTGGGGTAACCGGCGCGCTCGTCGTCGCCGAAGCGGTCGATGAGGATGCCGTTGAGGCGGGTTTCCATGCCCGTGGGCGTCTGCTCCCAGCGCACATGCTTGCCCGGCGAGCAGGCGCCGTTGCAGTTGGGCGACTCGCCCGTGGCGTAGGCCGACAGCGAGCAGCGCCCCTCGACCATCACGCACAGGCCGCCGAAGCCGAAGACCTCGATCTCGACCGGGGTGTGCTTGATGACATGTTCGACCTGCGGCAGCGACAGCACGCGCGGCAGCACCGCGCGCTGGATGCCGAACTGCTCGTGGTAGAAGTTGATGGCTTCGTAGCTGGTGGCCGAGCCCTGCACCGACAGGTGCAGACGCAGCGCCGGGTGGGTGCGGTTGGCGTAGCGCATCAGGCCCGGGTCAGCCAGGATCACGGCGTCGACGCCCATGTCGGCGGCGGTGTCGATGGTCTTGGTCCACTCCGGCCAGTTGCCGGCCTGCGGATAGGTGTTCAGCGCCAGCAGCACCTTGCGACCGCGGTCGTGGGCATAGCGGATGCCCTCGCGCATGCTGGCGTCGGTGAAGTTCAGGCCGGTGAAGTTGCGCGCATTGGTGGCGTTCTTGAAGCCAACGTAGACACAGTCGGCGCCGGCGTCGACGGCAGTCTTCAGGGCGGGCAGGCTGCCGGCAGGGCAGACGAGTTCGATCGGGTGATTGGCAGTCATGGCGGCAGCAAGAAGAAGTGCCGCCAGAGTCTAGGGCCTGACCGGGATGTTGGGATTGATACGTGTCAATCGGTCTGTCAGCGGGGGAAAGCACAACGCCCACGCATTGCGTGGGCGTTGTGTTCCATCCGTCTGACAACGGCGCTGGGTGCGCCGTGTTGTGCAGCGCTTACATCTTGCGGCGGGACAGGCCCAAGCCGACCAGTGCCAGACCGGCCAGCACCAGGGTACCCGGTTCCGGGACCGGGTTGGTCACGGAGCCTTCCGGCACCGCCGAGAAGCGCAGCGTGCCGCCGGCCACCAGGAATTCACCGAAGCCGTCACCGAAGAAGGTCACGGAGGTGAAGGTGCTGGTGTCGTCGATCGCGCCGATGAAATTGGTGAAGCTGTTGGCGGCAGCGTAGCCCGGGTTGTCGTTGGCCGACAGGGCGTTGGCGGTCAGGAAGGCCTGGCCACCATCGAAGGCGATCCACAGGCCGGAGCCAGTCGAGGGCGAGCCGACCGGGCGGGTGCCGGTCATGCAGCAGGTAGCCCAGTCGCCGACTTCGAAGCCGAGGGCGTTGATGGCTGAGGAGAAGGTGAAGGTCACGCCGGAGTTGAAGCCCGGAATCGCCTCGCCACCGTTGCTCGGGTTGATGTTGATGACGTCGCCGGTAGTGGTGATGCCATTGCTGGTGTAGGCACTACCGAAGGCAACGGCGCTGCCGTTCGGGCGGGTGATGGTGACGGTGGCCGGATTGCCGCCGAGATCGGTGTAGTTGTAGACGCTGGTGCCGCTGACGATCTGGGCGGTGGCAACCGTCGAACCGGCCAGCGCAACGGTCGAGTCAAACTGGCTGATGCCGTTGGCGATGGTGTCGTTGAAGACGTTCGGCAGGGCGAAGGCCGACGCGGAGGCGGCCATTGCGCCAATGGCGAGAACGGATTTGAATGTGGTTTTGGACAACATGTTTGGGCTCCTTACATGATTTTTATGGCGACGGCTACTCGAAAGCAATTGCCGTGCCTGGTAAGTTTTTCCAATATTTTCATGGTGTTGCGAAGTTTTTCGGCGAGGAAGTGTACCTTGGTGTAAAAAAGGCCGACGCTCGTATCGAGCGTCGGCCTTGTCGTTGAGGTTCGCCGAGGTCTCAGTAGGCGCGTTGCTGTCGCCCGAGCAGCCCGCCGATCAGCATGCCGACCGCACTGACGCACAGGCCGGCCAGTTGCGGCGGGATGATGCCTTCGGGGGCGATGAATTCGAGCGCAATCCAGGCGCTCAGGCCAAAGACAATGGCCAGGGCGGCGCCGAGGTTGTTGGCGCGGCGCCAGTAGAGTCCCGCGGCAAGCGGGACGAAGGCGGCGGCGAGAGTGACCTTGTAGGCGCTTTCGACCATCTCGTGGATCGAGCTCTCGGTCTGCATGGCGTAGCCGGTGACGATGAGGGTGAAGATGACCACGGTGAGGCGAGTCAATTGCAGGAAGGCGCGATCGCTGAGGCCGGGCATGAAGCCGCGCAGGATGTTCTCGGAGAAGGTCACCGACGGGGCCAGCAGCGTGCCGGAGGCGGTACTCATGATCACCGACAGCAGCGCGCCGAAGAAGATCACCTGGGCGCCGAAGGGCAGGTGGTTGAGGATCAGGTTGGGCAGGATCAGCTGCGAATCCTCTTCCATGTAGCGGGCCACCAGCGAGGGGTCGATCTGGGTCGCGGAATAGGCCAGGAACAGCGGGATGGCGGCGAACAGGAAGTAGGCGATGCCGCCGAGCACGGTGCCGTTGACCGCGATGCGCTCGTTGCGTGATGCGTTGGCACGCTGGAAGACGTCCTGCTGCGGATCGAGCCGAAGGCCATGGTCAGCAGCGTGGCGATCCAGGCGATGATGGCGCCCACATTGGCTCGGGCAGCCATTCGAACTGTTCCGCCGCGGCTGCGTGACTGATCACCTTGCCAGCGCCGCCGGCCAGGTCCGACACTTCCAGGGCGATGTAGAACAGGGCCAAGGACGATGACAATCATCTGCACGAAGGTGGTGATGGCCACCGACCACATGCCGCCGAACAGGGTGTAGAGCAGCACCACGGTGGCGCCGATCATCATGCCCTGGTTCATGCTGATGCTGCCTTCGGTAGGACTGCTGAACACCAGCCCGAGGGCGTGATCTGTGCCGATACCCAGCCCAGATAGGACACCACGATGCACATCGACAGGATCAGCTCGGTGGTGCGGTTGTAGCGGCGGCGGAAGAAGTCGCCCAGGGTGAGCAGGTTCTGGCGGTACAGGCGACGGGCGAAGAACAGCCGAACAGGATCAGGCACAGCGCGAGGCGCCGAGGGTCGGAGATCAGCCCGTGGAAGCCTTCTTCGAGGAAGGTGGCGGAGATGCCGACAACCGTTTCGGCGCCGAACCAGGTAGCAAAGACCATGGCGACGACGATGTACAGCGGCAGGTTGCGTGGCCGGCGACGATGTAGTCCTTCGCGCTGGTGGACCCGCATGGCGGCCACCAGGCCGATGCCGATGGGATGGACGAGGTAGGCAGCGACAAGCCAGAGCAGCATGGCGGTGGGCTCCAGAGCAGATGCGGATGACAGGGACGGGGCCACCGGTGGTCGGCCCGGGCGTTTTTTCGGCGCGATTTTAGCAACGATGCCCGGCGCGGGGGCGGTTTTTTTTACCGCATCATGCCGGGATCGTGGTGGATCATGCCGCGATCATCATCCGCCGCCTGCCAGGCGCCACAGCTCCAGCGCCAGCACGGCGGCGAGCAGCATGCCGATCACCGTCAGCGCCAGCGCGCGCTTGTCGAGCTGGGCGCGAGCCAGCCGGGCCATGTCGAGCCGGGCGGCCTCGATGCGGTCGGGCGTGCTCAGCGCGTGGCGCACCAGGCGCGGCAGCTGCGGCAGCGTGGTGGCCTCAGCAGGGCGCCTCTTTGATGTGGCGGCACCAGCGCGCTGAATCCGGACCTGATTGCCCATCCAGCGCTCGAGTGAAGGGCTTGGCGAACCACAGGTCCAGCCTGTGGTCGAGTTGCCGACCCAGGCCTCCAAGATGGAGCAGGGTTTTTTGCAGCAGCACGAGCTGCGGCTGCACTTCCATCTCGAAGCGGCGCGGTCTGAAACAGGCGCAGCAGCGTCTTGCCGAAGGAGATGTCCTTCAGCGGTTTGTCGAAGATCGGCTCGCACACCGCGCGCGGATGGCCGATTCGGAACTCGTCCACCCGGGTGGTGAAGCCGGCACCCAGCCGGCATCGATATGCGCCTGGGCGACCGCCGGTAGTCGCGCTGGAAGAAGGCGCGAGGAAGTTCTGCGCCAGATAGTTCTTGTCGACATCGGTGAGCGTGCCCACATGCCAGGGTCGAGCGCAATGTAGCGCCCGTCGGCATGCACGAAGATGTTGCCCGGATGCATGTCGGCATGAAAGAAACCGTCGCGGAAGACCTGGGTGAAGAAGATCTCACCCTGCGCGCGACAGCGCCGACAGGTCCGTGCCCTGCGCCTGCAGCGCCTGGGGTGCGCGAGATGCAGCACGCCATGCATGCGCTCCATCACCATCACCGATTTGCCGCAGTAGTCCCACACCCGGGCACCACCAGCAACTTGGAGTCGGTGAAGTTGCCGCAGCCGCGAGCAGTTGGCCGCCTCGCGCATCAGGGTCGAGCTCATCGCGCAGGTGCGCTTGGCGAACTCCGCCACCACCTCGCGCGGCTTCAGGCGCCGGCCCTCGGGCCACAGGTCGAGCAGGGTGGCGCCGGCGTCGAGCAAGGCCATGTCGTGGGCGATGACGCGCTCGATGCCGGGGCGCAGCACCTTGATCGCCACCTCGGTACCGTCCTGCAGGCGGGCAAAGTGCACCTGTGCCGTCGAGGCCGAGGCCACCGGTGTGCGGCCGAACTCGGCAAACACCGCATCGACCGGCCGGCCGTAAAGCTTTTCGATGACCGCGATGGCCTTCGTCGCTGGGGAAAGGGGGGACACGGTCCTGCAGCAGCGCCAGTTCCTCGGCGATGTCCAGCGGCAGCAGGTCGCGGCGGGTCGACAGCATCTGGCCGACTTGACGAAGATCGGGCCGAGCGACTCGAGCGCCAGGCGCAGGCGCACCGCGCGCGGCCTCCGAGAAGCGCCGCCAGAAGAAGACGATGCGCCACAGCCGCACCAGCTGGCCGCTGCGGTCGGCGGTGAGCACCATGCGATCGAGCCCGAAACGCAGGCTGACGACGACGATTTTGGCAAGACGCAACAGACGCATCGGGCGGGCCTTCGCCAGCGCAGCGCGCAATTGTGCCCCAAAGCCCGCTCAGAGGCGCGTCGTGTCCCTCAGCTCGCCTTTGCTCTCGGGAGCCCACATGCTTTAATCAGAAGAAGCCATCGTCATGACCGGCAGGCGCGTGTCCGCCCGATGACGCAGGATGCGAGGTGCCATCATGAGCAAACGAGCCTTGACCATCGGGATCAACGACTACCCCGGCACCGACGGGGATCTGTCCGGTTGCATCAACGATGCCCAGGACTGGGCCGCCGTGCTCGGTGGCAAGGGCTACGCCGTCACCACCCTGTTCGACGAGGCGGCCACGCGTGAGGCCATGGTCGATAGGTATCGGCGACCGCGATCGCCGGCTCGGTCAAGGGCGACTCGCTGATCATCACCTACTCCGGCCACGGCACCTGGGTGCCCGACCGCTCCGGCGACGAGGCCGACGGCCGCGATGAGGCCTTGTGCCCGCACGACATCGGCGACGGCCAGATCCTGCTCGACGACGACCTGCGCGCGCTGCCCGACCAGCGCCCGGCCGGCGTGCGCGTGGTGCTCATTTCCGACAGCTGCCACTCCGGCTCGGTGACCCGCGGCGACGAGGTCGACTCGACCCCGGCCTGCCGCGCGCCCGTTTTCTGCCGCCCGCCAGCTGGATGAGCTCAGCGCACTGGCCGCCACCCGCAGCCGGCCATCGGCCCTGATGGGCGGCATGACCCGCGCCGGCGGTGACCTGCTGCTGGCCGGCTGCCGCGACACCGAGTTCAGCCGGGACACCAGTTCCGTGGCCGCCCCAACGGCGCCTTCACCTACTACGCCATCAAAACCCTGCACACCCTGCTGCCCGGCGCCAGCTACCAGCAATGGTTCCGCGCCATCAGCCACTACCTGCCCTCGACCCGCCCGCCGCAAACGCCGCAAATTTTCGGCTCGCGCACCGCTCGTCACTTCGAACTCTTCTCCTGACCCTGCCCGCCAAGGATCCTGCCCATGCCCACTGCTCCCCGTTTGCGCCTCAGCGGCGCCGCTGCCGCCGCCCGCCCGCCCGCACCGATGCAGGAGTGTGACCTCGGCTCTGGCGGATCGTGCCGGGCACGGCTCGCGGCGGCGAGTCGGCGGAGCGAGATCGATGCCGATGTTGTGTTGCGGGTCGAGCTCGAAAACGGCTTCGTGCTGCGGTCGCGCCGACGATCTGTTGCACGAGCGCGGCCAGCGCAGCGTGGGGCGACGGCGAGGTCTGGCGCTCGATTTCGGCCCCCGCCCCGGCCACGCCGTTGCCGGCACCCGCGCGGCTGGCTCGGCCTCGGGTGCGGGTGCTCGAGGTGTTCATGTCGACCTCAAGGGGCTGGCGGCCGCCAAGCTCGGGCAAGCGCTCGAAATGCGTTCGCTCAAGGGCCCCCGGGGCTCTACCGCGTGGCGCTCGATGGCACCTCGCCCGACCTCCAGCCTGCCGGTGCCGCGCTGCCCGCCAGCCGACACCGCTGCTGGTGTTCCTGCACAGCACCGCCCGAGCACCACCGGCAGCTTCGGTGCGCTGTGGGAAAAAGACAACGCCGCCGGTTCGGCGCTACGGATGCGGCTGGCCGAGCGTTACGGCGGAGCACGCCTATGCGCTCGAGCACCGTACGCTGACCGAAAGCCCGATCGACAACGCGCTGGCCCTGGCGCGTGCCCTGCCCGGAAGGCGCCGAGGTGCACCTGGTCAGCCATTCGCGCGGCGGCCTGGTCGGCGAACTGCTGTGCCTGGGTATGCGCGACGCCAACACCGACCCGCTCGACGGCAAGCTGATCGACACCCTGTTTGCCGCCGACCGCACCGTCGCCGAGCAGATCGGGCCTGTCGCCGCTCGACGCTGCCGCTGCCAAGGCGCGCGACGCCGCCTACGACGCCGACCGCCAGGCGCTCAAGGCGCTGATCGCCGAGCTCGACGCCAAGCAACTGCGGGTGATCCGCTTCGTGCGCGTGGCCTGTCCGGCGCGCGGCACCACGCTGGCCGCCGGCCGGCTCGACCGCTGGCTGTCGGTGCTCGACTTCGCTGCCGGCGGCGGGCTGTTTGGTGAGGCGCTCGACTTCCTGCTCGCCGTGGTCAAGGCGCGCACCGACCCGCGCACCCTGCCCGGCGTCGAGGCGATGATGCCTGGCCCGCGCTCAATTGGGGCTTGCTGCAGTCGCCCGACCTCACCGTCAGCGCCGACCTGTCGGTGATCGCTGGCGATATCGAGGGCGACCCGCTGTGGCAGCGGGATCAAGCTACTGGCCACCGACTGGTTCTACGGCGCCGATCACGACCTGCGTGGTCAATACCGGCTCCATGCTCGGCGGCCTGCGCCGCCCCGAGGGGCGGTGCCCGCTACCTGCGCGACGCCGGCGGCGAGGTCAACCACTTCCGCTACTTCACCAACGAGAAGACCGTCAAATGGCTCGGCCACGGCCTGACCCGGCCACGGAGGGCAACGACGGCGGCTTCCTCGCCCATTGCCACCGCCCCGCACGAAGCCCCCGCGCTGGCGCGAGGCCGTGCGCCGCAGCCGCGCCGCGGCGCGCCGCGGCCGCTGGCGGTGGTGCTGCCCGGCACCATGGGCAGGTGCTGCAGCAGCGCGGCGAAACTGTCTGGCTCGACTACTGGCGCTCGCTGCGCGGCCAGCTCGCCGCCTGCGCATGGGCCAGTCTGATGTCGAGCCGGTGATCTGGATCGGCGATTTCTACGGCCCGATGGTCGAGTTCCTCGCCCGCAGCCACGCCCGGTCGAGATCTTCCCCTGCGACTGGCGGCAGTCAAGTCACCGTCGCGGCCGCGCGGCTGGCCGAGTCGCTGGCCCAGTGGCTGCCCGAGATGGAGGCCGCGGCCAGCCGGTGCACCTGGTGGCGCACTCGATGGGCATCTGGTGGTGCGTGCGATGATCGCCGACGGCGGCGCCGGCACGGCCGTGTGGCAGCGCATCACCGCCTTGCCCAACAGCCGCTTCGTGATGCTCGGCACCCCCAACCTCGGCTCGCACGAGGCGGTGCGCTGGCTCACCGGTTGCAACCCCACGCAGCAGAAGCTGGCCCTGCTCGACCTGACCCAGACCACCACCGGCGTGACCGAGATCGTGCGCGACTACGCCGGCCTGCTCGAGCTGCTGCCCTTCGACCCCGCTGGTGCCGACTTCGCCGACGCCGCGCGCTGGAAGGCGCTCAGGGCCGAGCTGTCGGCGGTGTGGCCGCTGGCCGATGCCGGGGCGCTGCGCGAGGCGCGCAAGACTTGGCAGCGCCTGCTCAACGCCGCGCCCGACCCGCGCCACATGATCTACCTGGCCGGGCTGCCAGCCGGCGACGGTGGTCGACTACCGCGTCGAGGCATCGCGCGACTGGGACCCCGCCGGCGACCGCCGGCTGGTGTTCGATGCCACCGCCGAAGGCGACGGCACCGTCACCTGGGTCTCGGGCCGGCTGCCCGGCGTGCCGGTGTGGTATGTCGAGGACACCGCCCACGACGCCTTGTGCACCCAGAAGCGGGCCTTCCCCGGCCTGCTCGACCTGCTCATGACCGGCACCACCACCCGCCTGCCGGCCACGCCGCCGCAGCGCACCCGTGCCGGGGCGGTCGAGCCGACCCGCTTCCCGATGCCGGCGGCGCCCTTCACCGATGATTTCCCCGACGAGGCCGCCGTGCGTGCGCTCGGCTTCGGCCCCGGCCGGCCGCTGTCCGAGGCCACGCCCTCGGCCGCGGCGCCCACGCTGGCGGTCAGCATCCGCCATGGCGACCTGGCCTATGCGCGCTACCCGGTGCTGGTTGGCCACTATGCTGGCGACACCATCGTCAGCGCCGAGGCGGCGGTCAATCAGCGCCTCGGCGGTGTGCTGTCGCAGCGGCTCAATCTCGGCATGTATCCGGCCGCCAATGGCACGCATGCGCTGTTCTTCAACGAAGTGCCCGAGCACAAGCCTTCGGGCGCCATCGTGGTCGGGCTCGGGCTGGTGGGCGAGCTGTCGCCGGGGCTGCTCGAAGCCGGCGTGCGCAGCGCGCTGCTCGACTTTGCCCTGCAGGTGGCGCAGTGGCCCGATGATGCGCGCTTCGGCCCGGCCTCGGCGCCGCGCTCAGCCGCGGTCAGCTGCCTGCTGGTGGGTTCCGGGGCCGGCGGCATGCCGGTGAGTGCCTCGGTCGATGCGATCCTGCGCGGGGCGGTGTCGGCCAGCGCCGCGCTGGTCGAGCAGGGGCTGGAGAACCGCGTGGTGATCGATGCGGTGGAGTTCATCGAGATCTTCGAGGACGTGGCCATCTCGGCCGCCGAGGGGTTGGAGGCCTGCCTGCACGATGGCGACCTGGCCGGCAAGGTGCGCTGGACGAGCCGCGACATCCAGACCGGCGAGGGCCGCCGCCGCCGGGTGCGCTGCGACGAGCAGCCCGACTGGTGGCACCGGCTGGAAATCATCGAAGAGCCCGGCCGCGAGGCGTTGCGCTTCATCTTCGCCACCGATCGTGCGCGCGCCGAAGAAACGCTCATGGCCGGGCAACTGGAGCTGGCCGACGCCTTCATTGCCCAGGCCTCGGCCTCGCCGGCGGCCAACAGCGAGATCGCCAAGACCCTGTTCGAGATGCTGCTGCCCAACAGTCTCAAGGAAATGGCGCCGCGCCAGACCAACATGGTGGTGATGGTCGACGACCGCTCGGCGCGCTATCCGTGGGAGCTGCTCGAGAACCGCTGGAGCGCCGGCGACCGACCGCCGGCCGTGGCGGCCGGGCTGGTGCGCCAGCTCAAGGCCAGTCAGTTCCGCCAGCAGCCGGCCCATGCGCCGCATGCCAAGGCGCTGGTGGTGGGCAACCCGGATCTCGACGGCTGGCCGGCCTTTGCCGACCTGCCCGGCGCCCGCCAGGAAGCCGACACCGTGGTCGCCATGCTGCGCAGCGGCGGCTTCGAGGTGCGCGAGAGCGTCGACGAGCGGGCCGATGCCATCCTCGCCGGCCTGCACCGCGATGCCTGGCGCATCCTGCATCTGGCGGGCCACGGTGTGCATGAAATGACTTCTGACCGAGGCCGGACTGTATCGGGCATGGTGATCGGCCGCGACGCGGTGCTCACCCCGGGGGATGTCGAGCAGATGCGCTGGGTGCCCGAGCTGGTGTTCATCAACTGCTGCCACCTGGGCAAGACGGCGCGCAGCGAGCCGGCGCGCTTCAACATCCTGGCCGCCAACCTGGCCGTACAGTTCGTGAAGATGGGCGTCAAGGCCGTGGTGGCCGCCGGCTGGGCGGTGGACGACGCCGCCGCCAACGCCTTTGCCGCCAGTTTCTACAAGCACCTGTTGGCCGGCCAGCCCTTTGGCGAGGCCGTGCGTGCCGCACGCGAAGAAGCGTGGACCAGCTTCCCCGGCATCAATACCTGGGGCGCCTACCAATGCTATGGCGACCCGAGCTACCGCCTGCGCGGCCAGGCCGGCGTGAGCGCGCCGCGTGCCCAGCGTCCGTTCTACGCGCCCTCCGAACTGGTGGTGGCGCTGGAAAACCATGTCCAATGGGTGCAGATGCAGGTGCAGCGTCATGGCGGCGATGCCGAGGAACTGGCCGGCCTGCGCGATGGCATCACCGCGATTCTCGGCCGCGTGCCGCAGAGCCTGTCCGAGCGCTGGCTGGCGCGGGCCGACGTGGCCGCCGCCATCGGCTTCGCCTGGGGCGAGACCGGCGCCTTCGCCGAGGCGGTCGACTGGCTGAACCGTGCGCTGGGCTATGACGAGGGCGACTGCCCGGTACGTGCCGTCGAGCAATGCGCCAACTTCAA
>JAWKYX010000049.1:0-26358 GCA_041396265.1 Rhodocyclaceae bacterium | reverse complement strand
CTGTTTGAAACCCATCAGCTTGAAACCGGTTTCCGAAAGCGCATGCAGCGCGCCATTATGCGCTCGGCCCGGGTGACGACAGTCGTCATTTCACAGCGCTTGCGTGAAGCGCTTGAAGAACACCATGGCTGTCCCCCGCGGCGGGTCAGGGTGCTCCATGATGCTGCGCCGTCCGGCATGGTCCGCGTGCCGCCAGCCGAACGCGCCGACGCCCTTTTCCGCTTGTTTCCGGCCCTTGGCATATCGCCAGGGCCGGTGTGTGGCTACTTCGGCCACCTGTATCCCGGTCGGGGCATCGAGATCATCATCGAGATGGCGCGCAAGGCGCCGGAGATGGGGTTTCTTGTCGTGGGCGGAAACCCGGATGATATCGAGCGTGTACGTGGTCTGTGTGCTGATCTGGGCAATGTCTACATTGCCGGACATGTGCCGCATCAGGTCGCCCGAGCTGCCATGTCCGCCTGCGACATCCTGCTGATGCCTTATCAGAAACAGGTGTCCATCGGCGTGGCCGGCCATGACACGGCGCGCTGGATGTCGCCCATGAAGATGTTCGAGTACATGGGGGCCGGCGTGCCCATCATTTCTTCCCGTTTGCCGGTGTTGGAGGAGGTCCTCAGGCCCGACACCAATTGCCTCATGGTGCCGCCGGATCAGGCCGATGCGTGGCTCGTGGCCATGCAGCGGCTGATCCGTGATCCGCAGCTTGCCGATGCAATCGGTGTTCGGGCCCACCAGGATTATCTCGATGCCCACACCTGGTCGGCGCGCGCGCGGCATCTTCTAGCAATCAGCCAAAATGCTTCGCGTGCCTGAGCGCCTGTTCATCCTGGTACCATCGCCGCATCCGACCGGCCCCATCAAGGGCGCGTTCGCGCTGGCCAATGCGCTTATAGACGAAATTGCGGTGACGATCGTTTTCGTCAAATCAGGTCCGGGAGCCGACGCGCCGCTTGATGGACGGGTCGAACTAGTCTCGCTCGAACGCGACGCTGACATGGCGCAGAAGTTCGAGCGCTACGCCCGGCTACTTGAAGACGCCGGCGGGCGTGCACGGGTGGCCTCCCTGTCCATGTGTTACTCGGCGGACTGGATCAATGCGCGCTGCCGCTCGCTGGCTGTGACCTGCAGCAGCGTGCGGGGGAACCTGTTTTCCAACTATCGCCTCGACTACGGTCTGCCAGGCTTGGGTTTGGCGCTGAAGCACCTGTGGATGCTTCGCCGCATGGACCATGTCGTCGCGATGACCGCAGCCATGCAGCAAGGGGTTCGACGGATCACGCGCCGACCCGTGGCGGTGATCGGCAATTTCGTCGATGAAGCTGCACTTGAGCAGTACCGGATCTCCGGGGGCGCGACTGGGCCGCTGCGTTTCGTTTTCGTGGGCAGCCTGACGCGTCGCAAACAGCCCGGCTTGCTCGTGGAGGCGCTGCGATCGATGGTCGTTCGTGAAGGGGTGCGGCTCGATATCCTCGGTGACGGGCCACTCCGTTCCTCGATCAAGCGCGCGGCCGAAAACCTCGAGCCCGGCATGGTGACCATTCATGGGCATCTGAGCGACCCCCTGCCGATCGTCGCGGCGGCGGACGCCTTTGTGTTGCCTTCCATGTCCGAGGGGGTGTCGCGCGCTGCGCTCGAGGCGCTCTGCCTCGGTGTGCCGTGCGTGCTTCGGCAGGTCGACGGCAATGCCGAACTCCTGCGTGGTAACGATCGTGGCGTCCTGTTCCGCTCGAACGATTCGCTCGCCGCCGCGATGATCGATGCGGCCAGAATGGGACGGGCGCATGCCAATGTCGGCAAGACCGCGCTTCTGCCTGATGAATTCCGTCAGGGTATCGCTGCGCATCAATACCTTGAACTCCTGAAGACACGGACAAAGCAATGAACGCTTCAGAAGACTATTCGCGATATCTGCAAGGACGCAGCCGTCTCGGGCTGGTCTATCGCAACTATTGGCTGTATCCGCGCCTGAATCGCTGGTTGCGTGGTCGTGTGCTCGATGTGGGGTGCGGTATCGGGGACATGCTGCGTTTCCTGCCATCGTCGATTGGTGTGGATGTCAATCCGGCCAATGTCTCCCTCTGCCGCGATGCCGGGTTGGTGGCGGAAGTGATGGCGCCCGATGTCCTGCCTTTCGATGACGCCAGTTTCGATTCGGTGATTCTCGACAATGTGCTGGAACACATCGAGGCGCCCGGGCCCTTGCTCGCAGAGATTCGTCGGGTGCTGGTTGATAGTGGCGTGTTCGTTGTTGGCGTCCCCGGTGAGCGAGGCTATGCCGCTGACGCCGACCATAAACGGTACTATGATCGGGCACGGCTTGAAAAAACCATCGTCGAAGCTGGTTTCGTGCTGGAGCGGCTTCGGGGCATGCCGCTCGATTGCGATGCCTTGTCTCCACGAATGACCCAATTCTGCATCTACGGAGCATTCCGCCGTGCCTGATGGCGCCCGGATTTCCGTTTCCGTCGTGAGCCACGGGCAGGGTGCGCTGGTTGAGCCCTTGCTCGATCAATTGGCGGCATGCCCGGACGTCGGGCAAGTGCTCCTGACACGCAATATTCCCGAGACCGAGATCCGCGTTCCGGAGGCTTTGGCGTCACGCGTGAGCTGGATCGACAATGCCGAACCCAAGGGGTTTGGCGCGAACCACAATTCGGCTGCCGTGCTGGCCACTTGTCGATTCCTGTGTGTCCTGAATCCCGATATTCGTTTGTCGGCGGATCCTTTTACCCCCTTGGTCGAAGCGCTTGAGGAATCAGGAGAGCGCGTGGCGCTCATTGCGCTGGGGTCACCGATCCGGTTGGCCATATCGAGGACAGCGTGCGCCGCTTCCCGACGGTGTGGGTTTGTTTAAGAAGCTGCTGCTACGCGTTCGATGGGCGGATTCCGCTGATCCGACTTCTGCCATGACAGAGGCTGATTGGGTTGCCGGTGCATGTTCATGTTGATCCGCACGGAGGAATTTCTGCAGGTCGGTGGCTTCGATGATGCCTTCTTCCTCTACTACGAGGATGTCGATCTTTGCGAGCGCCTTCATGCAAGGGGTCGGAATGTGGCGGTCTGCCCGTCGGTTCTTGTTGTACATGACGCAAGAAGGCAAAGCCACAGGAGTGCGCGGTATCTGAAATGGCACTTGCAAAGCATGCTTCGCTACTTTTTCAAGCATCCCAGGCGAATCTTATCGGTGAACGCGTGAAAATACTGGTCACTGGCGCACGTGGATTCGTAGGGCAGGCCTTGTGCCGGCATGTTCGGGCATCGGGCCATGAATTGATCGCGATCGTTCGGCAGGGGCCGGCCGAGAGCGATGAAATCGCGCTGGGGACGCTGGATGCGCATACCGATTGGCGCCATGTGCTTTCCGGTGTTGATGTTGTCGTTCACCTTGCTGGACGGGCCCATGCCGTCGACGCGCCGGGAGACGATGTGGATGCCGTCTATCATGCCGCCAACGTCGTGGTGACCCGCAACTTGGCCGAGCAGGCGCGAGAGGCGGGGATCCAGCGCTTCGTCTTTGTCAGCACGATCAAGGTCAATGGGGAGTCCACCCCACCGCGCTGCGCCTTCTCGGCGGATGACAGCCCCGCGCCGGAGGACGCCTACGGTCGCTCGAAGCTGGCGGCGGAGCGCTATGTCGCCAGTCTTTGTGAGAGATCGACAATGACATACACGGTGATTCGACCGCCGCTGGTCTATGGTCCCGGAGTCAAGGCCAACTTCCATAGCATGATGAAGTGGCTCTGCACTGGTCTTCCGCTTCCGCTCGGGGCGATCGACAATCGGCGAAGCCTGATCGGGTTGGAGAACCTCGTCGATCTAATCATGACCGCCGCGCAACACCCAATGGCGGCCAATCAGGTATTTCTGGCAGGTGATGGCGAAGATCTGTCGACCACGGAATTGCTGAGGCGTGTCGCCCGCGCCCTGGGGCGGCCGGCGCGGCTGCTGCCGATGCCGGCGGCCTGGATTTTTGCCACGGCCAGGATGCTGGGGCGTCAGAGCCTGGCCGCCCGTTTGTGTGGTTCGCTGCAGGTGGATACGGCCAAGGCGCGCACCCTGCTGGGCTGGCAGCCGCCCGATACGGTGGACGAAGGGTTGCGCAAGACGGCGGCCGATTATTTGGCCCGTCTCAAATGATGTGTCGGGTGGTTTTAATGACAATGGTTTCCTGATGAGTGCCTGGTTCTTGCCTTTGATCGCGGTCGGTGCGTTCTTCCTGACCGGGCGGCTACGCCGCTACGCGCTGGCCCGCAGCCTGATGGATGTCCCCAATGCGCGCAGCTCGCATGTAACACCGACGCCCCGCGGTGGCGGCGTGGCCATCGTGCTGTGCTTTCTTGGCGTGCAACCGCTGCTCGTGGCGCTGGGTGCGTTGAGTACTGCCGGGGCGTGGGCGATCGGCGGTGCCGGGGCGCTGGTGGCGCTTATCGGCTTCCTTGACGATCACGGGCATATCGCAGCGCGCTGGCGACTGCTGGCGCATTTCGGTGCTGCGGTGTGGGCGCTGGTGTGGTTGCAGCCACTGGGCGTCATGCCGTTGGGGCTCTCCGGCAGCATGAGCGGTGTGCTCATGGTGATGGCGGCGCTGTATCTCGTCTGGATGCTCAATCTGTACAACTTCATGGATGGCATCGACGGCATCGCCAGCGTTGAGGCGGTTTGCGTCTGTGTCGGCGGGGCCTTGCTCTACTGGTTGCATGGTGCCAATGCCGATGCGTTGGTGCCCTTGTCGCTGGCCGGGGCGGTGCTCGGATTTCTGGTGTGGAATTTTCCGCCAGCCAAGATCTTCATGGGCGATGCGGGTAGCGGTTTTCTCGGCATCGTGCTGGGCATCCTGTCGTTCCAGGCGGCGGCGGTCTCCCCGGCCCTGTTCTGGAGTTGGGCCATTCTGCTCGGGGTATTCATCGTCGATGCCACCTACACGTTGATGCGTCGACTGTTTCGCGGCGAACGGGTGTATGAGGCGCATCGCAGCCACGCCTACCAACATGCCTCGCAGCGCGCGGGCCGGCATCTGCCCGTGACGTTGACGGTGGCTGCGCTGAATCTTTTCTGGTTGTTGCCTTTGGCGGTTTGCGTTGCGCTGGATGTGCTGCCGGGATGGCTGGGCGTGCTGGTGGCCTACCTGCCGCTGGCAACCTTGGCCCTGCGCTTGCGTGCCGGCCTGCCGGAAGTGCCGATCGTCATAGCGCCTTCGGCGCAAATACATGGCGTTACGTCGGACGGGGAGTGGTTGCGGCGCAACATGCCGATATAATGAGCGGGCGTGCCAATTGCACCCGGATGCGATGCCGGCCGTGGTGGCAAGCTGCCCGACAGGATTGACGACTCAACCATGCCTTTTCGTACCGCCCTCATTGTCCTGTTCGACCTGGCGACCGCCGCCGTGGCGTGGTCGGCCGGTTTTCTGCTGCGCTTCAATTTCGAGTGGCCGACGGGCTATGGCCTGAAGTTCTCCCTCAGCCTGGCGATCTTGCTGGTGGTGCATGCGGCGGCCTGTCGCTGGGCGGGCCTGTATCGCGGCATGTGGGTGTTTGCCAGTCTGCCGGATCTGAAGCGGGTGTTGAAGGCGGTCGGGGTGTCGTCGGTGGCCTTGCTGGTGATGCTGGCGGCCGACCGGACATTGCCCGGCATCCCGCGGTCGATGATGATTCTTTACCCGCTTCTGCTGATCACCATCATGGGTGGCGGGCGCGCGACCTGGCGGATGTGGAAGGAACACCGTCTGTATGGTGACTTGCGCGCGGCCGGCAAGCCGGTGGTGGTGGTGGGCGCCGGCACTGGCGGCGCCATGCTGGTGCGCGAGCTCGAGCGCAGCCCGGACTGGCGGGTGGTGGCGCTGGTCGATGACAGCCCCGCCAAGCGTGGCCTGGAGTTGTACGGTTGTCCGGTGGCCGGTTCGGTCGATGAATTGCCGCAGGTGCTGGCGGACTTCAAGGCCCAGCACGTGATCCTCGCCATGCCTTCGGCGGCCGGCGAGGCCCTGCGCCGGGCGGCGGATCTGGCGGTGCGGGCCGGCGCCCACACGTTTACCGTGCCCGGCCTCGAAGACCTGATGAGCGGTAAGGTGGCGATCAATGCCATGCGCCCGGTGGAGATCGAAGACTTGCTCGGTCGGGAGTCGGTGTCGATTGATGCCGAGCATGTGCAGGCCATGATTGCCGGCAAGACGGTGCTGGTGACCGGCGCGGGCGGGTCGATCGGCAGCGAGCTGTGTCGTCAGCTGGCCAAGTTCTCGCCGGCGCGTCTGGTCTTGCTCGAGGCCAGCGAATTCGTGCTCTACACCATCGAACAGTGGTTCGCCAACCACCAGCCGGACGTGGCTATCGTGCCGCTCGCCGGTGATGTCAAGGATGCGCAGCGGCTCGACGAGATCTTTGCCCAGTGGCAGCCGGCACTGGTCTTCCACGCCGCGGCCTACAAGCATGTGCCGCTGATGGAGGTGGGCAACGCCTGGCAGGCGGTGCGCAACAATGTGCTCGGCACCTTGCAGGTGGGCCAGTGCGCGCAGCGCCACGGGGCGGAGCGCTTTGTGCTGGTGTCGACCGATAAGGCGGTCAATCCGACCAATGTCATGGGGGCCACCAAGCGCCTGGCGGAGATGGTGTGTGAGGCGCTGCATTCGCAGGGTGGGCGCACGCAGTTCGAGATGGTGCGCTTTGGCAATGTGCTGGGCAGCACCGGTAGCGTGATCCCCAAGTTTCAGGAGCAGATTGCGCGCGGCGGGCCGGTGACGGTGACGCATCCGGAGATTACCCGCTACTTCATGTCGATCCCCGAAGCGGCGCAGCTGGTGCTGCAGGCGGCGAGCATGGGGCGGGGCGGCGAGATCTTCGTGCTCGATATGGGCGATCCGGTGCGCATCGTCGATCTGGCGCGCAACATGATTCGCCTGTCCGGGTATGCCGAAGACGACATCCGCATCGAGTTCACCGGGCTGCGCCCCGGCGAAAAGTTGTACGAAGAACTGCTTGCCGATGCGGAAGAGACCCGCGAGACGCCGCATCCCAAGCTGCGGATCGCGCGTTCGCGCCCGGTGCCTGCGGACTTCCTGACCGTGCTCGGACACTGGTTGGACAGCGTCGGGCCGGTGGCTGATGACGCGGTGCGCCAGGGGCTGCTGCGCTGGGTGCCGGAGTATGTCCCCATGCAGGGGCGGCCGGCCCTCAAGGTCGTGACCGGCGCGTTGTCCGATGGCGACGTGCGCCGGGCCTGAGCGGTGGCGACCTATGTGATTGGCGACGTCCAGGGTTGCCACGACTCGCTGCTTGCGCTGGTCAAGAAGATCCGCTTTCGCAAGGGACGTGACCAACTGTGGTTCGTCGGCGACATTGTCAATCGCGGCCCCCGGTCGCTCGATACCTTGCGCGCCATCCGCGGCCTCGGGGAGGCTGCGACGGTGGTGCTGGGCAACCATGATCTCTACCTGTTGATGGTGGCCGCCGGTTGGAAAAAACGGGGCAAGGACGACACCCTCCAGCCCATCCTCGATGCGCCGGACGCCGACCAACTGCTCGACTGGCTGGCCAGTCGCCCGCTGATGCATGTGGCGGGCCGCTTTGCCATGGTCCATGCCGGGCTGCTGCCGCAATGGACGATCCCGCAGGCGCGGGCGTTGGCCGGCGAGGTCGAGGCGGTGCTACAAGGCCCCGGGCGCCAGAGCTTTCTGGCCGATCTGGCCGGCAACGAGCCGGCCGCGTGGTCGGATGCGCTCACGGGGCAAGACCGCCTGCGCTGCATCGTCAATGCCATGACCCGCATGCGCTTTTGTTCGCCCAGTGGCCAGATGGAATTCAAGCACAAGGGGCCGCCGGCTAACGCGCCGGCGGGTGCGCTGCCGTGGTTTGTCATCCCCGGGCGGGCGCGTGACAGCCACACGGTGCTGGCCGGGCACTGGTCGGCCTTGGGGCTGCATCAGGCGCCCGGTTTTGTGGGGCTCGATAGCGGCTGCCTGTGGGGTGGCAAGCTGACCGCCTATCGCCTGGAGGACGGCAAGATCTTCCAGGTGAGCGCGGTCGAAGCCCGCAAGTAAGCTCAGGCCGCTTCGCGCTGGGGCTCGGCCGCGGGCGGTGCGACGCGCGCCAGGATGGCGGCGTGCGCCGCAGCGGCAATGCTGCGGCGATTGGCGTCGGCCGTGGCAAGTGCCGGCAGGACGCTCAAATGGATCTCGATGCACGGCGTGGCGATGATGGCCTTGAGGCTGTCGAGCACCGACAAGTCACCGTCGTAGGCCGCGGCTCGGGTGAACGCCCCGTCGGGCGTGCGATAGCGCACGGCCAGGGGCTGGATCGGCTGGCCGGCGCTGATCGCCGGCTGCAGCAGGGCGGCGTGGAAGTGCTGCACATGCGAACCGTCGGTGGTCGTGCCTTCCGGAAACACCGCCACATGCCGCCCGGCGGCCATGCGCGACGCAATCTCTTCGTTGATGATGCGCGCATGGCCGCGGCTGCCGCGCTGGAGGAACACCGTCTCGTTCATCGCGGCGAGCCAGCCGATGACCGGCCATTGGCGCACATCGGCCTTGGACACGAAGGCGCTTGGACTCAGTGCGTTGATGGCGAAGATGTCCACCCACGACACATGGTTGGCGATCAGCAGGGCGGGGCGGGCCAGGGCGTCGCCGTCGATGCGGAGCCGGAAGCCGAGCAGCGACAGCAGGCCTTTCGACCAGCGTTGGCGCAACTGCCCGCGGCGCTGGAGCGATAGCCAGGGGAAGACCAGCGCCGTGGTCAGCACGCCCTGCAGCAGGTGCAGGGCCAGGCGGGTGGTGCGCCAGGCGCGGCGCAGGGCAGGGGTGGTGATCGGTTTCAGTCTTCGCGTCCCATGAAGTGTTTGGCGTACTTGGCGTCGAGGCGACCCATCGGCATCAGGATCGGCAGGTCGGCCACGTTGAAGTCCGGATCCCAGGCCGGGTCGCCGCATACCCACGCGCCTGCGCGCAGGTAGCCCTTGATCAGCGGCGGCGCCTCGGTTTCCAGGTCCGCGCGCAGCTTCTCGAGCGGCAGCGCGGCGCGCGGGAAGACCCGGTACTCCAGCGGAGCCATGTGTTTCTCGCGCAGCTGATTATACAAACTCGCCGCACGATGGCCGCCGTCGGCCATGCTCACCGAGGCGCAGCCGATCAGGTAGTCGTAACCGTTCTCCTGCATGTAGCGCGCCAGGCCGGACCACAGCAGGGCGATGACGGCGCCCGAGCGGTAGTCGGCATCGATGCACGAGCGGCCGATTTCGACCATGCGGTTGCGCAGATGCAGCAGGCGGGTGAGGTCGAACTCGTTTTCCGAGTAGTAGCCGCCCACGCGACGGGCCGCGTCGGGAGGCAGGATGCGGTAGGTGCCGACGATCTTGCCATGGTCCTCGTCGCGCACGATGAGATGGTCGCAGAACGGATCGTAGATGTCGCGATCGACGCCCGGCGTGCGGCTGTTCAGGCGAGCGCCCATCTCGTCGGCGAAGACGCGGTAGCGCAGCTTCTGGGCTTCGACCACTTCGGTGTCGCAGGTGGCCAGACCCACATGGAGGTTGCGGCGGCGGCGAGCGGCGGAGTCCTGACGTTTGTCGAGCATGATGTGCTCCAGCGGTAAGCAATGGCCGCCACTGTAGGAAGCGCAGGTTGCGCTCGCGTGACATGCGCTTTACTGCCGTGTGACACCCGGTCGCGTACGAGGCCGGCGGCCGGCTGTCATGGCAATGTCACCGAGACGTCACACGGATGTCGTGCCGCCGCGCGACAGTCGCCGCCATGGACGCGAGCTTACTTTCCTATGTCGAGCTGCCCGCCGATGCCGACCGGCTGCGCGTGGCGGTGGTGACCGAAACCTATCCGCCCGAGATCAACGGGGTCTCGCTCACCACGGCCCGGGTGGTCGACGGGCTGGTCAAGCAGGGGCACAGCGTGATGCTGGTTCGCCCACGGCAGAGCGCGGGCGACATGCCGGCGCGCGAAGCGCAGTACGAGGAGATGCTCTCCCGGGGGCTGCCCATTCCGCGCTATCCGCACCTGAAAATGGGCTTGCCGGCGCGCAATGCGCTGATCCGGTTGTGGTCGGTCCGGCGGCCGGATGTGGTGCAGGTGGTCACCGAAGGCCCGCTGGGCTGGTCGGCGCTGGCCGCGGCGCGCAAGCTGCGCCTGCCGACGATCACCGAGTTTCACACCAACTTCCACAGTTACAGCACCTACTATGGCGTCGGCTGGTTGAAGACGCCGGTGAAGGCCTATCTGCGGCGTTTTCACAACAAGGGCGATGTGTGCCTGGTGCCCACGCGGGCGATGGCCGATTCGCTGCACCAGGACGGCGTGCGTCAGATTGAAGTGGTGCCGCGCGGCGTCGATACCGACCTGTTCACGCCCGCCCGTCGCGACGAGGCCCTGCGCGCCAGCTGGGGGGCCGAGCCGCACACCCTGGTGGTGGCGGTGATCGGCCGCCTGGCGCCGGAGAAAAACCTGGCGCTGGCGATCCGCGCTTTCGAGGCGATCGCCCAGCGCGTGCCCGAGGCGCGGCTGCTGTTCGTGGGCGATGGCCCGTCGCGCGAGTCGCTGGCGCGGCGCTACCCCGAGCACAGCTATGCCGGCATGCGCACCGGCGAGGATCTGGCCGCGCACTATGCCTCGGCCGACATGTTCCTCTTCCCCAGCCTCACCGAGACCTTCGGCAACGTCACCACCGAGGCCCTGGCCAGTGGCTTGCCGGTGGTGTGCTTCGACTATGCCGCCGGCGCCGAGCGCGTGCGCAATGGCCACAACGGCTGGCTGGCGCCGGTGCCCGACGAGGACGCCTTCGTCGATGCCGCGCTGCGCGTGGCCAGCGACCGCAGCGCCCGCCTGGCCATGGCCGCCAATGCCCGCAAGAGCGTGCAGGACCTCGGCTGGCCGGCGGTGGCCGGGAAGATGGTGCGGGTGATGAGCGGCATTATCAAGCAGCACGAGGTGCGTCACGGCCTGTGGGTGCCTGGTTGAGCGGGGTTGAATCCACCGGTCGCGCTTGATCTCCTGGCCACGGTGCAGGCCCGGCCGGAGTGGGCAGACTATAATGGCGGTTTGCCCACTGAGCGGAATCGCCCATGTCCATCCTCGTCTGCGGTTCGGTCGCCTACGACACCATCATGGTGTTCCACGACCGCTTCAAGAATCACATCCTGCCCGACCAGATCCACATCCTGAACGTGGCCTTCCTGGTGCCGGACATGCGTCGCGAATTCGGCGGCTGCGCCGGCAACATCGCCTACAACCTCAAGCTGCTGGGCGGCGATCCGCTGATCATGGCCACCGTCGGTGACGACGCCGCGCCCTACCTGAGCCGGCTCGACCAGCTCGGTCTGCGGGCCGACCACGTCCGGCCGGTGTCGGGCACCTTTACCGCTCAAGCCTTCATCACCACCGACGTCGATGACAACCAGATCACCGCCTTTCACCCCGGGGCGATGAACCATTCGCACCAGAACCAGGTCTCAGAGGCCAAGGGTGTGACGCTCGGCATCGTCGCGCCGGACGGACGTGACGGCATGCTCGGCCATGCGCAGCAGTTCGCAGAAGCGGGCATTCCGTTTGTCTTCGATCCGGGCCAGGGCCTGCCGATGTTCTCCGGCCCCGAACTCGAAGCCTGCCTGGAGATGGCCAGCTACTGCGCGCTCAACGACTACGAAGCCCGCATGCTGAGCGAAAAGACCGGCCGCAGCATCGAGGATCTGGCCGGCGATGTGGACGCCCTGGTGGTGACGCTGGGGGCGGAGGGCTCGCAGATTTACGTCGAAGGACAACGAATCGACATCCCGTGCGTTAAGGCAGAAGCACTGGTCGATCCGACCGGTTGCGGCGACGCCTTCCGCAGCGGCTTGCTGTACGGCATTGCCAACGGGATGGACTGGGAAACGACCGGGCGCCTGGCCTCGGTGATGGGCAGCCTCAAGATTGCCCATCGCGGCGGCCAGAATCACCGCCCGAGCCGAACGGAAATTGCCGAGCGATACGCGGCAGCATTTGGAGAGAAACCATGGTGATGGACTGGATTCAACGTAACGGGCGCGCACTGCTGCTGGCCTCGGTTGCCCTGATCGGTGTGTCGGGCTGCGCCAGCAACCTGACCGGCGATACTTACTCGCGCGCCGAAGCGCGCCGGGCGATGGTGGTCAAGTTCGGTACGGTGCAGTCGGTCCGCTTCGTCAAGCTCGAGGGCACCAAGACGCCGGTCGGCACGGTGGCCGGTGGCGCCATTGGCGGCATTGCGGGTAGCAGCATCGGCCGTGGCAAGGGCGCCGCGGTGGGGGCGGTGCTCGGCGCCGTGGCCGGCGGACTGGCCGGTTCGGCGGTGGAAGAGGGGGTGACGCGCTCGCAAGGGGTGGAGGTTACCGTGCGCATGGACGACGGCCGCTATCTGGCCGTGGTACAGGAAGATGCGGGCGAGGGCTTCCGCGCCGGCGAACGGGTGCGCATCGTCCAGGACGGCGGCACCATGCGGGTGTCGCGCTAAACGGCCCGGCGGGTCCGGCTCAGGCGAGCAGGACCAGCGCCCAGACCGCCACGAGATTGAGCAGCGCCAGCAAGACCGCGGCGCTGCCGATGTCCTTGGCGCGCTTGGCCAGGGGGTGTCGCGCCTGCGATACCCGGTCCACCACCGCCTCAATGGCCGAGTTGATCAACTCGACCACCATCACCAGCAGCACGCTACCGACCATCATCGCCTTGCCGACGCCATCGGCTGCGCTCAGCAGCGCGGTCGGAATCAATACGAAGGCCAGCGCGCACTCCTGACGAAAGGCCGCTTCGTGGCGAAAGGCTGCGGCCAGCCCGGCGCAGGAGTAGCGGAAGGCGTTGATGATGCGCGCGATGCCGGTGGCTCGCGGTGCAGGGGCACCGGCGTTGTCAGCCATACCTAGGGGTAGAACGCATACAGGCGGTAGCCCGACGCATTGACACCTTCGGCCGAAAACGCCACCCGCGCCATGTGGTCGCTCCGGGCGGCAAAGCCGGCGGCGTCGTCGGCGGCCGAGCCGAGCCACTCCTGCGGGGTGAACACGCGGCGCACCAAGGCCTTGTCCTGGATGTCGGTCAGGGTCAGTTCGAGGTGAGGAAAGGCCATCGCCGTGTCGGCGCGGTTGCGCAGCGTGGCGGTCAGCTCGAACAGGGCGTCGGCGTCGGGCAGCCGGTTCAGGTCCGAGGCCTCAATGCCGATCTGGCTGGCGTCACGTGGCAAGTCGAGGTCGCAGCCGACGTTGGCGCACAGCGCTTCGATGAATGGGCGGCTCGCCGGCCACAGATCGATGACCTGCTGGCGATAGCTGAGCATCGTCTGCGCCGCCAGGGCAGCCAGCAGAACGCCCACCAGCAGGCTCATCAGCCACGGGCTGCGTTTGCGCGGTGGCGGCAGTGCGGCCAGCGCGGACTCGGGCGTGCCGGGGGTGTTGGTGTCGTGGGTGCCGTCGGTCTCGCCGGATGCGGGCAAAGCGGCGGCGGCAGGCAGCGCCTCTTCTGCTGCCTTTTCTGTCGCCTCGTCTGGTGCACCGACGGCGGCCGGTGCGCTGTCAAAGGTGTCGTCCGCCTCCAGCGGCGCAAAGGTGATGACATCCTCCTGTTCGGCTTCGGCTTCGGCTTCGGCTTCGGCTTCGGCTTCGGCTTCGGCTTCGGCCGGCGCCGTCGCTGCCGTGGCCGGATCGGTGGCGTTGTCGTCAGCCCATTGGCCGGGTGCCCGACCGCTGGGCAAGTCGTCAAAGTCCCAGATCGTTTCCGGCCCGCTATCGAGCGTCTCTGCCGGAGTGACTTGCGGGGTGACTTCCGGGGTGACTTCCGCCGCCATATCGTCGTCTTCCGGCATCCAGGTATCGAGGTCCTGGAAGAGCCGGCTGGGGGGCTCGGCGGGGGCGCGGAAGCCGAATTCCGCTGACCCCGGCGCGGGTTCAGGCGCGGGTTCAGGCGCGGGTTCAGGCGCGGGTTCAGGCGCGGGTTCAGGCGCGGGTTCAGGCGCGGGTTCAGGCGCGGGTTCAGGCGCGGGTTCAGGCGCGGGTTCAGGCGCGGGTTCAGGCGCGGGTTCAGGCGCGGGTTCAGGCGCGGGTTCAGGCGCGGGTTCAGGCGCGGGTTCAGGCGCGGGTTCAGGCGCGGGTTCAGGCGCGGGTTCAGGCGCGGGTTCAGGCGCGGGTTCAGGCGCGGGTTCAGGCGCGGGTGCCGCTGTCATATAGCCGCCGCCCCAGCTGAAGGTGGTGGGCTCGTCGGCGGGGTCGGCGGTGTCCTTGTCCGGCGGTGGCGCGCGGAAGCCGGTGGATGGGCCCGGGCGTTCTTCGAGGATGAAAACCGGGCTGCTGCCGATGCGGGGCGCCGGTGTCGGCGGCGCGATGGAGACGGCCGGCTCGGTGTCCAGCGTGTCGAGGGCGTTGAAGGTGTGCCGGCAGTGTCCGCAACGGACCATGCCCTGCCGTGCCCGCAGCTGTTCCGAGCTGATGCGGAACAGGGTCTGGCAGGCGGGGCAGCGGGTGCGCATCACCGTTTGGTGCCTTCCAGTCGGGCCCAGCCGTCGTGGGTTTTGCCGATGCGCAGTGCTATCCAGGGGGCGTAGGCGTCGATGACCTGTTGCGTCTGGGTGTCGAGCACGCCGGACAGGGCGAGCTGGCCGCCGGGGGCGACATGCCCGCACAGCGCCGGCGCCAGGACGCAGAGCGGATTGGTGAGGATGTTGGCGACGACGAGGTCGAACTGCTCGGTCAGCGGTGCGGAGGAAACCTGCAGGTCGATCTCGACCTGGTTGCGCTGGGCGTTGTCGCGGGCGGCTTCGACGGCCTTGTCGTCGATGTCGACGCCAGCGACGCGACCCGCGCCGAGGCGGCGGGCGGCGATGGCGAGGATGCCCGAGCCGCAGCCGTAGTCGAGCACGCTGATGCCCGGGGTGACGGTCTGCTCCAGCCACTCGAGGCACAGCTGGGTGGTCGGGTGCGAGCCGGTGCCGAAGGCCATGCCGGGGTCGAGGGCGATGTTGATCGCGTCGGGGTTCGGGGCGTCGTGCCACGAGGGCACGATCCACAGCCGGTCGGTGATGCGGATCGGGTCGAACTGGGACTGGGTCAGCTGCACCCAGTTCTGCTCGGCGATCTCCTCGAGCGTGAACGGCGGGACCTCGGCGAAGCCGACGGCGCCCGAGGCACGCGCCAGGGCGCTGGTGATGTCGGCGTCCTTGTCAAACAACGCCAGCACGCGGCTGTGGTCCCACAGGCTGGCCGGCGCCATGCCGGGTTCGCCGAACTGGGGCTTTTCGGCGTCGGTGCCGGCGTCGGCATCTTCAATGCTGACCGACAGCGCCCCTTCGTCCATCAAGGCGTCGGAGAGGCGCTCGGCGCGGTCGGCATCGGCCAGCAGGGTGACGGAGATCCACATGGTTCAGGGCTTGTCCCGTTCGGCCAGACGCTTTTCGAGGTAGTGAATGCTGGTGCCGCCCTCGATGAAGCGCGGGTCGCGCATCAGCTCCTGGTGCAGCGGCACGTTGGACTTGATGCCGGCAATCACGGTCTCGGACAGGGCGATCTGCATGCGGCGGATGGCCTGTTCGCGGGTGTCGCCGTAGGTGATCAGCTTGCCGATCATCGAGTCGTAGTGCGGCGGCACGGTGTAGCCGTTGTAGGCGTGGGAGTCGACCCGCACGCCGGGGCCGCCGGGCATGTGCCAGTTGGAGATACGGCCGGGGCTGGGGGTGAACTTGAAGGGGTCTTCGGCGTTGACGCGGCACTCGATGGCGTGGCCGGAAAAGCGGATGTCCTTCTGGTTGAGCCACAGCTTTTCGCCGGCCGCCACGCGGATCTGCGCCTGCACGATGTCCACGCTGGTGATCAGTTCGGTGACCGGGTGCTCGACCTGAACGCGGGTGTTCATCTCGATGAAGTAGAACTCGCCGTCTTCGTACAGGAACTCGAAGGTGCCGGCGCCGCGGTAGCCGATCTTGCGGCAGGCTTCGGCGCAGCGCTCGCCGATCTTGGCGATCAGCTTGCGGTCGATGCCGGGGGCGGGCGCTTCTTCGATGACCTTCTGGTGACGGCGCTGCATGGAGCAGTCACGCTCGCCCAGATGAACGGCATTGCCGTGGGCGTCGGCCATGACCTGGATTTCGACATGGCGCGGGCGTTCCAGGTATTTCTCCATGTACACCACCGGGTTGCCGAAGGCGGATTGCGCCTCGGTCTTGGTGGTGGTGACGGCGTTGATCAGGGCGGCCTCGGTGTGCACCACGCGCATGCCGCGCCCGCCGCCGCCGCCGGCCGCCTTGATGATGACCGGATAGCCGATGTTGCGCGCGATCTTGACGATCTCTTTCGGGTCGTCGGGCAGGGCGCCGTCGGAGCCGGGCACGCAGGGCACGCCGGCGGCTTTCATGGCGTCCTTGGCGGAGACCTTGTCGCCCATCAGGCGGATGGTCTCGGGTCGGGGGCCGATGAAGACGAAGCCGGACTGCTCGACGCGTTCGCCGAAATCGGCGTTTTCGGAGAGGAAGCCGTAGCCGGGGTGGATGGCTTCGGCGTCGGTCACTTCGGCCGCCGAGATGATGGCGGGGACGTTGAGATAGCTTTGCGAGGAGGGCGCCGGGCCGATGCAGACCGATTCGTCGGCCAGCTTGACGTACTTGGCTTCGGTGTCGGCGGTCGAGTGTACCGCGACGGTGCGGATGCCCAGTTCGCGGCAGGCGCGCAGTACACGCAGGGCAATTTCGCCACGGTTGGCGATCAGGATCTTATCGAACATGCCAGCGGGTCCGGTTGTGAAGGGCGGGGGTGTGCGTCATCCGGGCTTAGCCGATGATCATCAGCGGCTGGCCGAACTCGACCGGCTGGCCGTTCTCGACCAGGATGGCCTTGACGACACCGGCGGCGTCCGCGTCGATCTCGTTCATCAGCTTCATGGCTTCGATGATGCACAGCGCGTCGCCGACGGCCACCGAGTCGCCCACGCTGGCGAACGGCTCACCGCCCGGCGAGGCGGCGCGGTAGAAGGTGCCGACCATCGGCGAGGTGAGTACATGGCCGGCCGGCAAGGCGCTCTCCGCGGGCGTCGTGTCGGCGGTTGCGGCCGGTGCAGCGACGGCGGGTGCGGCATGGACGGTGTGGTGCACCGGTTGCGGGGCGGCGTGCGAGACGACGCTGTGCTTGGCGATTCTCACCTTTTCCTCGCCTTCGGTGACTTCCAGTTCGGAAATGCCCGATTCCTGGACGAGGTCGATCAGTTTCTTCAGCTTGCGCAGATCCATGAGGTTCTCCAGTAGATGCCGGCCGAGCGCCGGCCTCTCAGTGTTGTGTCAGCCGGGTGAGGGCGAAATCGAGTGCGGCCAGGTAGCCATCGGCCCCCAGCCCACAGATCACGCCGACGGCCTGATCGGAAAAATACGAGTGATGGCGAAAGGCTTCCCGGCTGTGGATGTTCGACAGATGCACTTCCACATAGGGGATGGCCACGGCTGCCAACGCGTCGCGCAGGGCGACGCTGGTATGGGTGTAGCCGGCCGGATTGATGATGATGAAATCGACGCCTTCGGTGGCTGCGGCCTGGACACGGTCGATCAGCTCGCCTTCATGGTTGCTCTGGAACGACTCCAGGCGAACGCCGGCCGCGCCGGCCCGGTCGCTCATGCTGGCATGGATGTCGGCCAGGGTCGTGCGACCGTAGACTTCAGGTTCGCGGGTGCCCAGAAGGTTGAGATTCGGCCCGTGCAGGACGAGCACGAGTGCCTGGTCAGATGGCGGCTGTTGCGCCTTTTTTTGGCGATTTCTCGGCGTCATGTCAGCAAGTTTGCCGCATTTCGCAACATTTTGTCCAGTGCGCGAAGGGCCCGGTCAAGGAAGTAGCGCCGAGATTTTGCCTTCCAGGTCGGATTTGCTCAAGCCCCCGACCGACAGGTGGCGGATGTGGCCCTTGCGGTCGAGGATGACGGTAAATGGCAGCGCGCCGGCCGGATTGCCCAGCGCGGCCGCCAGATCGACCGTGCCTGCGTCGCCCAGCAGCAGCGGGTAGGGGACCTGCATGTCGTCACGAAAAACCGCGACCCGCTCCGCCGTATCGAGGCTCAGACCGACAAAGCGGACCCCCTGGTCGTGATAGCGGCGTGAGACGTCGATGAAATCGGGGATTTCCTTGCGGCACGGCGGGCACCAGGTGGCCCAGAAGTTGGCGACCACGATCTGGCCCTGCAAGTCGCTCAATGCATGCAGCTTGCCGTCAACATCCGGCAGCGAGGTGGCCAGCAGCCGGGCGCCGGCTTCCGGGGCGACGGCGTCGCTGCCGGCCTCGCCGGGCGACGTGGCGAGGGGGCGGATAATGGACGGGTTGGTGCTGCGGCTGGTCCAGTAGCCAAAGGCGCCAGCGGCGATGGCCACCAGCACGATGAGGATCGATTGGGGCAGACGGGTCATGGTTGGGGCAGGGACTCGGCGAGCAGGCGTTCGACCGTGTCGAGACGGGCGCGGTCGGCGTGGCTGCGGCGCTCGGCGCGCGCGTCATACACAGACAGGCGCACCGGCACGTCGTTCCAGTCGAACACCAGGATGGCTTCGGGCGGCTCGTGGGTCAGGCGGCGCGGCTCGCGGTGTTCGTAGCGGATGTCCTGGTTGAGGAAGAAGATTTCGATGTCCTTGGCACTGTCGGCGAAGGCTTCGATGTCGATTTCGGAATAGCGGCCGGCGGTGCCGTCGAGTACCGCGCCGGTGAGGTAGGCGCGGAAGGGCGCGAGCAGCTCGAGCACCTCGACGGCCACACAGCGCATGGCGTAGAGCCGTTCGGCGTGTTCATCGTCCTGGTAGATGGCCTGGTATTCACGCAGTGCGGCTTCGATCTCGGCGTTGGTGGGCAGCGTGTCGGCATCGGTGGCGCCGAGCTGGCGCGCGGCCTTGCGCTTGGCAAAGCCGAAGTCCTGTACGCCATCCTCGGCCATCATGCGGGCCGCGAGGGCGGAGATCTCCTGGCGGAGGTGGCTGGTCCGTGACCCTGAGTGTCGGCTAGACATGCGCGGCTCCCTGATCGCCATCGGTTAGAATCTCTGGCCTTGTGACTCCTGACGGCGTGGCCAGACGGAACAGACCAGCACATTCTACACGTCCGGATGACAGCCCGCTTTTCGCGGATCTTCGGCACGGGAGCATTCATGCACATCCATATTCTCGGCATTTGCGGTACGTTCATGGGCGGCGTCGCCCTGTTGGCGCGCTCGGCCGGCCACACCGTGACCGGCTGCGATGCCAATGTCTATCCGCCAATGAGCACGCAACTGGAGGCCGAGGGCATCGCGCTGACGGCCGGCTACGACGCGGCGCAGATGGCGCTGGCGCCAGATGTCTATGTCGTAGGCAACGCCATTTCGCGGGGCAATCCGTTGCTCGAGGCGATTCTCGACGCCGGCGCGCCGTATGTTTCGGGCCCGCAATGGCTGGCTGACCAGGTGCTGCGCGACAAATGGGTGCTCGGCGTGGCCGGCACCCACGGCAAGACGACGACCGCGTCGCTGCTGGCCTGGATGCTGGAAGACGGCGGGCTTAACCCGGGCTTTCTGATTGGCGGTGTGCCGAAGAACTTTGGTGTGTCGGCGCGCCTGACCGACTCCCCGTTTTTCGTGATCGAGGCGGACGAGTACGACACCGCCTTTTGCGACAAGCGCTCGAAGTTCGTGCACTACCGGTCACGCACCGCGATCCTCAACAATCTTGAGTTCGACCACGCCGACATCTTTGCGGATCTGGCGGCCATCGAGACGCAGTTCCATCATCTGGTGCGGATCATGCCGGCCAGCGGCCGGATCATCGCCAACGCCGAGGCCGATGCGCTGGCGCGGGTGATCGATCGCGGCTGCTGGTCACAGATCGAATGGTTCAACCGCCCGGACGGCTGGCAGGCCACGCTGGACGAGACGGGGGTGGCGCGGTTCGCCCTGGCCGGGCAGCCGCTCGGATCGGTGGCGACGCCGATGGCTGGCACGCACAATCTGAGCAATGCCCTGGCCGCCGTCGCCGCAGCGCGCCATGTGGGCGTGCCGCCGGCCGCCGCGATCGCCGCGCTGGGCCGTTTTGAGGGCGTGCGCCGACGACTGGAAGTGCGGGGCGTCGTCAACGGCGTGACGGTGTATGACGATTTTGCCCATCACCCGACAGCCATCGCGCTGACCATCGCCGGCTTGCGTAAGCGCGTCAAGCATGGGCGGATCCTGGCCATCCTGGAGCCGCGCTCGAACACCATGAAGCTGGGCGTGATGAAGGCGCAACTGCCCGAGAGTCTGGCCGGCGCCGACGCGGTGCTGTGCTACCACGGCGGCGTCGACTGGGATGTGCCCGGCGCGCTGTCGCCGTTGGGCGCCGCCGTGCAATGCTTTGATGACTTGTCGGATCTGGTCGCTGCGGCCGTTGCTGCGGCCGAACCGGGTGACCACGTGCTGGTGATGAGTAACGGCGGCTTTGGTGGTATCCACGAAAAGCTCCTGGCCGCGCTGGCCTGATCGCCTGAGATGCTACGGCGCGCGTCGCCAGCCGATCTCGGCGGCGGTGGCCGGGCCGACCCGCACATGGCGCAGGCTGAGCGGAATGTCGGCACGCTCCGGGGTGAGCGGAATCCGGCCGGCCATGATTTCCGCCTGGGTCTGCGGGGTGGCGGGGCGCTGCTGCGGATCGGCGTAGCCGTCGGGAAAACGCGGCATCAAGGTGACCGGATCGTATTTGTCGGTGGCGCCCACGGTGTGCAGCATCTCGTGGGCGATCACCATCAGGTTGCCGCCATGATCGACCCGGCTGGCAAACACGTTGGCGAGCCCGATCAAGCCTTTCTCCAGTCCGACCGAGTGTTGCACTGCCGTGGTCACCGCCGGATCGTGGTACTGCACGAAGAGGCGCACATCCGGCCGTGGGCCAGGGCCATCGTCGTTGCGCCACGCCCAGTAACGCATCTGCAGGCTCCACACGACCGCCTCAAGGGCGCTGGGATGGCGCAGGGGTTGCGGCGGCAGGCTGGTGCGCGGCGGGGCGAGCGTGATGGCGAGGGGCTTGAGGGTGTTGATGCCGTAGCGCCGCGCTTCGCCGTCCAGCCAGTCGGCAATCGGGGCGAAGTCCTGCGCGTCAAGCTGGGCGATGTAGCGCGCCGTCGCCTCGCGCCCGTCGGCGTTGATCGGGTAGATGGTGACATGCAGCGTATTGATCCACGACGTGGCGCGGTGTTGCGCGCGCCAGGCCCCGAGTGCGACGGTGGCCAGCACGACCAGCAGCACGGTGGTGCGCAGCGCTCGCCACACGGGGTCAGGGCCGCGCGGCGGTCTGGTTGGCCGCGGTGATCAGCTCGGCCGGCGGCTGGTAGGCCCAGCGTTGCCAGGCGGCGTACACCTTGTTCGGGTAATCGGCCTTGCCGAGACTGCCGTTGTAGCGGCCGAGGGCGCGAAAGAGGTCGCCTTTCTCGATGTCCAGGTAGTGGCGCAGGATGGTGCAGCCGTAGCGCAGGTTGGTACGCAGGTGAAAGAGATTGTCCTCGCTCTGCGCGAGCAGCTTCGACCAGAAGGGCATGACCTGCATGTAGCCGCGGGCGCCGGCCGAGGACACGGCGTATTTACGGAAATTGCTTTCGACCTGGATCAGGCCGAGCACCAGCTGCGGATCGAGGCCGGCGCGGGTGGCTTCGTAGTGCACCGACAGCAGCAGGTCGTGGCGGTAGCGCGCATCGGGGATGCGCTTGGCCAGCTGGCGGCTCATCTCGGACAGCCAGTGATCGCGCAGCGCATGGTTGGCGAAGACCGGGTGGCCGGGCGCGCGATCGCTGACGGCGCCCTGCAACGCGGCCTGCACGCTGGCCGACAGGGGCTCGTATTGCTGCTGCCCCGCCTGCGCGCCGGAGACGCCCGCCAGCGCCACCAGCGAGGCGATCGCGGTGGCGCCGAGCAGGCGGCGGGGCAGGCGGATGAGGGGGCTCATGCGGCGAGCTTCTCGCGAATGAAGGCGGCGAGCCCGGCGACCGGCACGGCGGTCGCTTCGGTATCGCGCCGGCCCTGGTACTCGGCGGTGCCGTCCTTCAGGCCGCGGTCGCCGATGACCACGCGATGCGGCACGCCGATCAGCTCCCAGTCGGCAAACATCACGCCGGGGCGCTCGTTGCGGTCGTCGAGGATGACGTCGATGCCGGCATCGCTCAACTCAGCGTACAGCGCTTGCGCAGCCTCGCGCACCGCGTCCGACTTGCTCCAGCCCACCGGGCAGATGACCAGCGCGAACGGGGCGATGGCGGTCGGCCAGATGATGCCGCGCTCGTCGTTGTTCTGCTCGATGGCGGCGCCCAGAATGCGGGATACGCCAATGCCGTAGCAGCCCATCTCCATGGGTTGCTCGCGGCCGTTCTCGTCGAGGAAGCGCGCACCGAGCGCTTCGGCATACTTGGTGCGCAACTGGAAGATGTGGCCGACTTCGATGCCGCGGCACAGCGCGAGTGCGCCCTTGCCGTCGGGAGACGGGTCGCCGGCGACGACGTTGCGCAGGTCGGCGATCTCCGGTCCGGCAAAATCGCGGCCGAGATTGGCGCCGGTGTAGTGGTAGTCGTCCTCGTTGGCGCCGATGACGAAGTCGCTCATGGTGGCCACGCTGCGGTCCATGATCACCCGGCCGGCAAAACCCACCGGCCCGAGCGAGCCGGGGTTGGCGCCAAAGGCGGCAGCGATGGCTTCCGGGGTGGCGAAGGTGAGCGGCGACTTGATGCCCTCGAGCTTCTGCGCCTTGATTTCGTTGAGCTCGTGGTCGCCCCGTAGCAGCATCAGCACCGCTTTGGGCACCTCGTCGTCGGATTCCACCACAATGGCCTTGACCGTCTGGGTGGTCGGGATGTTGAGGAAGGCCGCCAGGTCAGCGATGGTTTTCACCCCCGGGGTGTGGACCTTGGTGAGCGCTTCCTTGGCGACGCCGTGTACGGCGCTGCCGGGCAGGGCTTCGGCCAGCTCGACGTTGGCGGCGTAGTCCGATTCGGGGCAGTAGGCGATGTCGTCTTCGCCGGTCTCGGCGATGACATGGAATTCATGCGACCCGGTGCCGCCGATCGAGCCGGTGTCGGCGGCCACGGCGCGGAACGCCAGGCCGATGCGCGTGAAGATGCGGGTGTAGGTGGCGTACATGTTGTTGTACTCGCGCACCAGGTCGTCAAAGCTGGCATGGAAGGAATAGCCGTCCTTCATCAGGAATTCGCGCCCGCGCATGACACCGAAGCGCGGCCGGATCTCGTCGCGGAACTTGGTCTGCACCTGGTAGAAGTGCTTGGGCAGTTGCTTGTAGCTGCGGATGTCGCGGCGGGCGATGTCGGTGATCACCTCTTCATGCGTCGGGCCGATCACGAAATCGCGGCCGTGGCGGTCCTTGAAGCGCAGCAGCTCAGGCCCGTAATGGATGGCGCGGCCCGACTCCTCCCACAGCTCGGCCGGTTGCACCGCAGGCATCAGCACCTCCAGGGCGCCGGCGCGGTTCATTTCCTCTCGCACGATGTTCTCGACCTTGCGCAATGCTTTCAGTCCCAGTGGCATCCAGCTGTAAATGCCTGCAGCGGTCTTCTTGATCAGGCCGGCGCGCAGCATCAGCTTCTGACTGGTGACTTCGGCGTCGGCCGGTGCTTCCTTGAGGGTGGCGATGAAATAGTGCGAGGCGCGCATGGTCGAATTCCGGGAATGGGATGGTGTCAAAGGCTGTGATTCTACCGTAGCCGATTCGCGGATCGGCAGGGCCGGCGCGATTCGTGCTATGCGCCAGCTTTCAATGGCGCAGGAAGTATGGAAAAATCGCTGTCAACTCAGACAAATTCAAGGTTCCATCATGCTCGATCGTGAAGGCTATCGCCCGAACGTCGGCATCATTCTGGTCAACCATCGGGACGAGGTTTTTTGGGGTAAGCGTATTCGGGAGCATTCCTGGCAGTTTCCGCAAGGTGGCATCAAGCACGGCGAATCGCCGGAGCAGGCCATGTACCGGGAACTCCATGAGGAGGTTGGACTGCTTCCCGAGCATGTCAAGATCCTCGGTCGAACCCGTGGCTGGCTCAGGTATGACGTGCCCAAGCACTGGATCAAGCGCCAGTGGAGAGACACCTATCGCGGACAGAAGCAGATCTGGTTCCTGCTTCGGCTGGTCGGGCGCGATACGGACGTTTGCCTGCGGGCGTGCACGCATCCCGAGTTTGATGCCTGGCGCTGGAGTGAATATTGGGTTCCGCTCGACACGGTGATTGAGTTCAAGCGAGGGGTTTATCAGCAGGCGCTCAAGGAATTGGCCGACCTGCTGTCGCGCCCGCGGCATGTGCCGCAGAACCGTTCGCCCGATCCGATGGTCTGACCCCGGGAGCTGCCATGCTCCCGAGGCCGCCGGTTCGCGGCGCACGACCGAAGGAGGAGACGATGGATCAGACCCAGAACAAGACCAATCCGCTGCCCGCCATTCGCCTGGGTGAAGCCCGCTACCAGGTCCCCGAGCCCGGCATGCCGCGCCATGTCACCGCCCGTTCGGCGGCGGTCGAAGTCATGACCGACCTGCACCGGGTGCCGGCGGCGACCATTCCGGCGGCGATGACCCTCGACGATGCCCGGCAGGCCATGATCGTGCGGGGCGTGCGCATGCTGCTCGTGACCGACGAACGCCGCGCCGTCCTCGGCCTGGTGACCGCCAGCGACCTGCTCGGCGAACAGCCGGTGATGACTGCGCAGCACCGTTCGGTAGCGGTCGCCGACCTGACGGTGGCCGACATCATGACCGCGGTGGGCGCCATCGAGGCGTTTGCACTGCGGGACGTGCTCAATGCCCACGTGGGCGACGTGGTGCGTGCCCTGCGGGCGCTCGGCCGTCAGCACGCGCTGGTGGTCGAGCCCGCCGAAGGGGGGGCGCAGGCGCAGATTCGTGGTGTTTTTTCCGCGTCCCAGATTGCGCGGCAACTCGGTATCCCGCCATTCGTGGGCGAAGTTGCCCGGACTTTTGCAGAAATCGAGGCCGCCATCGGGGCCTAGCCGGCGCCGCCACCTGGCGGCGGGCCGATCACAGGGAGAATGCATGCAGGCAAGGGATTTTTCGTGGGCCGTCAGCGCGGTCATGGTGGCCGTGCTGACCGCATGCAACACCAGCAACGAGCGTGTCGAGACGTGGCGCGAACCGGTGAAGGAGAAGTGGGAGGAGGCGGAGACGCTATTGCCGACTGCGCTGCCCCGTGCGTCGGACCTCATCGAGTTCGAGGTGCGCCGGCGCGATCGCGGCAGTTTTTTTGTCGATAGTGCCAATCTCACCGTCGGGCCGGATGGCATCACTCGACTTGCGCTGGTTGCTCGGTCGGATGCGGGCGCCAGTTCGGCTACCTATGAGGGCTTCCGTTGTGCGACCTGGCAAAGTCGGCTGTATGCCATCGCGGGTGAAACGGAATGGTCGGCGCCGCGCACCAGCGCCTGGCGCGACGTGCCCAACAGCAGCTTCGACCCCAAAGGTGTCTTGATGCAGGAGTTTCTGTGCGATGGCACGACGCCGCGCACGCCGGCTCAGGTCGTCCAGCGGCTGCGCTACCCAACCGCCGATTGGCGATGAGTGAGTTGTCATGATCGATGCCGCGATTTTGCAGTTCGACCGGGCACTTCGTACCGTTTTTGCGCCTGCCGCGAGCCAGCGACCGGTGCCGGGGGGGGGGTTGCCGGAACCGGCGTTATCCGATGCGGAGCGCAAGCACGCCGCCGCGCTGATGCGGGTCAACCATGTTGGAGAGATTTGCGCGCAGGCGCTGTATCAGGGCCAGTCGCTGATGTCTCGCCAGCCTGACGTGACCGCCGCGCTACGCCATGCTGCCGACGAGGAAACCGAGCATCTGGCCTGGACCGAGCAGCGGATTCGTGAGCTCGGCGGCCGCAAAAGCCTGCTCAATCCGCTGTGGTACGGCGGTGCGCTCGCCATCGGCATGCTGGCGGGGAGATTCGGCGAGGCCTGGAATCTCGGCTTCCTGGCTGAGACCGAGCGTCAGGTGGGCGCGCATCTTCAGTCCCACCTCGCGCAACTGCCCGAAGGCGACGCGCGTTCGCGCGCCATCGTCGCGCAGATGATGGCCGACGAGGCGGAGCACGCCGACACGGCGCTGGCGCTCGGTGGCGTGCCGCTGCCAGCGGTCGCGTGTCATGTCATGCGCAGCGCCTCGCGAGTCATGACGACAACCGCTTATTGGGTCTGAGCCGCTCCGGTATCCACGATCTCCCAAGTGTGGCTGACTTCGGCAGTCTGGCCCAGCATGATCGATGCCGAACAGTATTTTTCCGCCGACATGTGGATCGCGCGCTCGACGGCCGCCGGCTTCAATCCGTCGCCGCTGACCACATAGTGGTAGTGGAGGCGGGTAAACACCTTGGGGTCGGTCTCGGCGCGGTCGGCCTGGATGCGCAC
>JAWKYX010000048.1:0-27301 GCA_041396265.1 Rhodocyclaceae bacterium | reverse complement strand
ACCCAGCAGAACTACGCCGGCGTGTTCCGCACCATCGCCAACGACGTTCAGCAAGGCGGCGCCATCGGCAAGTTCGCCACCGGTGCCCTCGGCGCCAAGAACATCGCCATCATCGACGACCGCACTGCCTATGGCCAGGGCCTGGCCGACGAGGTGGAGAAGTCCGCGAAGGCCTCCGGCGGCAAGATCGTCGCGCGTGAATTCACCAACGACAAGGCCACCGACTTCATGGCCATCCTCACCAAGATCAAGGCCCAGAACCCGGACGTGATCTTCTTCGGCGGCATGGACGCCCAGGGCGGCCCGATGCTGCGCCAGCTCAAGCAGCTGGGGATCAACGCCAAGTTCATCACCGGTGACGGCGCCTGCTCGGGCGAAATGCTCAAGCTCGCCGGCGACGCGCTCAGCGCCAACGCCTATTGCACCCAGGCCGGCCTGCCGCTGGACAAGATGCCGGGCGGCAAGGACTTCAAGGATCGCTACAAGAAGCGCTTCAACCTCGATGTGCAGATCTACGCACCGTATGCCTATGACGCCGCCGCTGCCATGATCGAAGCCATGAAGGCCGCCGATTCGACGGTGCCGGCCAAGTACCTGCCGGCGCTGAAGAAGATCAACTTCCAGGGCGTGACCGGCAATGTGGCCTTCGACGACAAGGGCGACATCAAGGAAGGCGCGATCACCGTCTATCAGTACAAGGACGGTGGCTGGAACCCGGTCGACTAAGCTGAGCCGCATGCAGAACGTGGGCTTGCCCACACCCCGGGGGCCGCGATCCGCAGTGGTCGCGGCCCCCGTTTTTTCCACCCCCGCGCCCCGGCACACGGGCGTCGCGGCGGGCAGAACCCCGAGTAACCAACCCGCTCCGCGGGCTTGAGAACAGCACCACGGCACCATGCTCCGCGCCCCACAAGGGCACAATCGACCGGGCTCAGCCCGGCACCGGAGCCGAAAGCGCCGTGACCCACCACGCAAAAGGTGTGATATGGAAACCTTGTTACAACAGATCGTGAATGGTCTGGTCGTCGGCAGCGTGTATGCGCTGGTGGCGCTGGGCTACACGATGGTCTACGGGATCTTGGGCCTGATCAACTTCGCCCACGGCGAAGTGGTCATGGTCGGCGCACTCACCGCGCTGCAGACCCTGCTCATCCTGATGGGTGTCGCGCCCGACATGGCGCCGCTGCTCAAGCTGGCGATTGCCGTGCTCGTCGCCATGCCGGTGTGCATGATCCTCGGCTTCCTGATGGAACGACTGGCCTACCGGCGGCTGCGCGGCGCACCGCGCCTGGCCCCGCTGATCACCGCGATCGGCATGTCCTTCCTGCTGCAGACGCTGGCCATGATCATCTGGGGCCGTAACTATCACACCTTCCCGCAACTGATCTCGACCGATCCGATGCAACCGATTCCGGGCGTGTTCATCACCCCGGTGCAGGTCACCATCGTGATCGTCTCGGCCCTGGTGATGGCCGGCCTGATCCTGCTGGTCACCAAGACCCGCCTCGGCCGCGCCATGCGCGCCACGGCGGAAAACCACCGCGTCGCCGCACTGATGGGCGTGGACACCAACGCCATCATCGCCCTGACCTTCGTCATCGGCGCCGCGCTGGCCGCCGTGGCCGGCGTGATGTTCGCCAGCAACTACGGCATCGCCCACTACGCCATGGGCTTCATGCCCGGCCTGAAGGCCTTTACCGCGGCCGTGCTCGGCGGCATCGGCAACCTCGGCGGCGCCATGCTCGGCGGCATCGTGCTGGGGCTGGTCGAAGCGGTCGGCGCCGGCTACATCGAAACGATGACCTTCGGCTTCCTCAACTCCAGCTACCAGGACATCTTCGCCTTCGTCATTCTCGGCATCGTGCTCATCTTCCGGCCCACCGGCCTGCTCGGTGAGCGGGTTTCCGACCGGGCCTGAGGAGCGATCACACCATGAACGAACTCATCGAAGCCATCCCCTTCCTGGGCAAGCGCCACCCCCGGCTCACCAAGTGGCTGATCATCATCGTCGCGCTGGTCGCGCCGCTGATTGCCGCCTACTTCGGTCGCAGCTGGATGCGCATCCTCGACTTTGCGCTGCTGTACATGATGCTGGCGCTGGGCCTGAACCTGGTGGTCGGCTTTGCCGGCCTGCTTGACCTGGGCTACATCGCCTTCTACGCGGTGGGCGCCTACACCTGGGCCTTCCTCGCCTCGCCGCACTTCGGCGTGCACATGCCGTTCTGGATCGTGCTGCCGCTGGGTGCCGCGTTTGCGGCGCTGGCGGGCATCATATTGGGCTTTCCGGTGCTGCGATTGCGAGGCGACTACCTCGCCATCGTCACCTTGGGCTTTGGCGAAATCGTCCGGATCTTCATGAACAACCTGAACCATCCGGTCAACATCACCAACGGCCCGCAAGGCATCAACGCCCTCGACTCGCTCAACCTGTTCGGCTGGAACCTGTCGCAGAGCCTGACCATTGGCGACTTCAAGATCCACTACCTGTACCTGTACTACTACTTCTTCCTGCTGTGCGTGGTCGGGTCGATCATCTTCATCAAACGCCTGCAGATCTCCCGCGTCGGCCGCGCCTGGGCCGCCATGCGTGACGACGAGCTGGCGGCCAAGGCGATCGGCATCAACGTGCGCAACATGAAGCTGCTGGCCTTCTCGCTCGGCGCCACCTTCGGCGGCGTGGCCGGCGGCCTGTTCGGCTCCTTCCAGGGCTTCGTGTCGCCCGAGTCCTTCTCGCTGATGGAATCCATCGCCGTGCTCACCATGGTGGTGTTCGGTGGCATGGGCAACATCGCCGGGGCGGTGGTCGGCGCGCTGATCCTCACCGCGCTGCCCGAAATCCTCCGCCACATCGCCCTGCCGGTGCAGGAGGCAGTGTTCGGCACGGTGATTCTCGACCCCGAGGTGCTGCGCATGTTGCTGCTGTCGCTGGCCATGATTCTGATGATGTTGCTGCGTCCGGCCGGCCTGGTGCCCGCCCACGCACGCTACTCCCGTCCCGAGCTGCTCAAGGGAGGCGCTTGATGATCAAGTTGCTTGAAGCCCGCGGTGTGGGCAAACGCTTCGGCGGCCTGACCGCCCTGTCCGATGTCTCGCTGACCATCAACAAAGGCGAGGTGTATGGCCTGATCGGCCCCAATGGCGCCGGCAAGACCACCTTCTTCAACGTACTCACCGGCGCCTACACACCCGATGACGGCGAGTTCGTCTTCAACGGCACCGAGCTGCCCAGCGGCAAACCGCACCTGATCGTCGAGCAGGGCATTGCCCGCACCTTCCAGAACATCCGCCTGTTCGGACAACTGACCGCGCTCGAAAACGTCATGGCCGGTCATCACATCCGCACCAAGGCCGGCCTGTGGGGCATCCTCACCCAGAGCAAGCACGCCATCGAGGAGGAGCGCCTGACCACCGAACGTGCCTTCGAGCTGCTCAAGTACGTCGGCATCGAGCGCTTCGCCCACACCATCTGCAAGAGCCTCTCCTACGGCGACCAGCGCCGCCTGGAGATCGCCCGTGCACTGGCCTCCGAACCGCAGCTGCTGGCCCTCGACGAGCCGGCCGCCGGCATGAACGCCACCGAAACCAGCCAGCTCAAGGTGCTGATCGAGCAGATCCGCCACGACGGCGTCACCGTGCTGCTCATCGAGCACGACGTGAAGCTCGTGATGGGCTTGTGCGACCGTGTCGCGGTGCTCGACTTCGGCAAGAAGATCGCCGAAGACGTCCCCGCCGTGGTTCAGAAAAACGAGGCGGTGATCAGCGCCTACCTGGGAGGACCCAAGCATGCACACTAACCCCGCCTCCCCCCTGCTCCAGCTCGACAACATCCAAATCGCCTACGGCGGCATCCAGGCCGTCAAGGGCGTCAGCCTCGAGCTCTACAAGGGCGAGATGGTCTGCCTCATCGGTGCCAACGGCGCCGGCAAGACCACCACCCTCAACGCCATCTCCGGCACGCTCGGCCTGGCCGGCGGCAGCATCACCTATGACGGCGACGACATCGGCGCCATGCCGACCCACAAGCGCCTGCGCAAGGGCATTGCCCTGGTCCCCGAAGGGCGCGGCATCTTCACCCGCCTGACGGTCGAAGAGAACCTGCGCATGGGTGCCTACACCCGCAACGACACCGCCGGCATCGAGGCCGACCTCGAGCGGGTCTACACCATGCTGCCGCGCGTCAAGGAGCGCCTGGCGCAGGTCGCCGGCACGCTCTCCGGCGGCGAGCAGCAGATGGTGGCCATCGGCCGCGCACTGCTCTCCCGCCCCAAGCTGCTGCTGCTCGACGAGCCCTCCATGGGCCTCGCCCCGCTGGTGGTCGAGAAAATCTTCGAGGTGGTGCAGACGGTCAAGGACGAAGGCGTCACCATCCTGCTGGTCGAGCAGAACGCCAACCTGGCGCTCGAGTTCGCCCAGCGCGGCTACGTGATGGAAAGCGGCAAGCTGACGATCACTGGCAGCGGGAAAGAACTGCTGGCCGACCCGAAGGTGCGGGCGGCGTATCTGGGCGAGTAAGCGCGCCCCGTTCAGATCGAAGAGGGGCGCCCGGCAGGCGCCCCTTTTTCACATCGACAGCCGGTACAAGCCGCCGCTCAGGGCAGCACGCCCTTGGCCAGCAGGTCCTTGAGCATCGCATCGGCCAACCGGCGCACCACGCCCTCCAGATTGGCCGAGTCGATCACCTCGGCATTGGCGCTCCACACCAGATGCTCGCCCTGCAAGGCATACAGGCTCAACTCCACCACCGCCACGCGCAGCGTCTCGTAGTAGCCCGGATCCATCATGAACGGATGGCCGATATAGCCGTGCCGACCGTAGTAACCGAAGCCCGGCGGAAACATGAAGGGGCTGCCCGGCCGGTACACCCGCTCGTCGCGGGTCGACACCACCTTCACCACCAGCGCCGAGCCGTAACCGAGCTTCAGCGCCTGCGCCTTGGCCCTGGCCAGCGCCGACGCATCGGCAACCGACGCATCGACCACCGCATAGCCGGCGGCGACATCCATCGCCGGCGCCAGCACCTGCGCAAACAGATCTTCGGAACGCCGCCGGTCGGCCTCCGACGCCAGTTGGGCGAACACCACCGACTTGCCCAGCGCATGAGCCTGCGCATCCGGCGCGCTCCACGATTGCTGGAACGCCGAACTGGCACAGCCGTTGAGCGAGAGCAGACACACCAGGACGGTAAACAGGCGGGCAACCATGGGGCAAACTCCAATGCCGTGCGCACACACGTGCGCACCGAGGCGATGCGCATTCTGACAGACAAACGGGCAGCGAATTCCCGCCCGAGCTGTTTTGCCGCGTCACCGAGCGCTTCCGATGCGCGCGCCCTGGCTGGGTGCCGTGTCGAACAGCAAGCGGCTTGAGACGCCGATGAAGAGACAAGGCGCAGTACGTGCCTGCGTATATTTCGCTTTGGTCAAGGGCAGCGGCCGTTGCCGACCCAGTGCCGCCTTTGGTGCGATGGCGGAGTGGGCGTTGGATTCGTAGATTCTATGTTGCGTGGCAATCGCCGCTGAGCGTCTCGACGCTGTATGCCTGACGTATTTTATTGATAGCAAAGGCGATGCGCAGCAGCTTTCTGGCAATGATGCAGTAAGCCGCGGTGCTCGGCAAACCGCGAGCGATCAACCGACGAATCCCGGAGGCGGCCCTGCAGGCCTTGTCCGGGCTACGCTTGCTGGGTTTTGCATCACCCTGTTAGAGCGCTTTGGCATAGATTGCCACTTCCGCTCCCTCGCGGTCAGCTGCCTCCAAGAATGACCACCCAGACCGCAGAAGCAATGAGGCGGCTGTACTAGTGCCGCAGAAAATCTTTGTGAAACCCAGCAGCCTGGCTTCTCGCTCCAAGGCATTGAGTAGCGCAGCACCGATGCCTTGGCCTCGAAGCGAAGGGGCGACATAACCGCCTGCCGCCCAAGGTGAAAGATGTGCATGGCTTGGCAACGATTCGGCTTTCAATGCGGCGACGCCACACGGAATGCCGCAACGAAGAGCAACTACTCCCACGGGCAGGCTGCCTTTGTTGGCATAAGAAAGCAGATCGTCTTCCGCATTTCCTTGGCCACCAGGGCCATACCAATGCGGCCACTCGGTTTTGTACCAAGCGGCCAGTTGGGGCACGAGATGTGAATGCTCAGCAAGCAATGCAATTGTCATTGGAGTGGTCATTGTTCAAGAGCGCCAACGTGCAGGTAACCGGCGCTGCGCGGCTTCATCGCGCAGCCCGCGTAGGGCGCAATAACCGAAGGGCATTGCGCCGGATGACGGTCTCGACGCGCCCGTGAGGTGAACTCATCATCGCGCCTCGCACATCTCAAACAGCTTGGGAAAACGCTCCCATGGTGCCTTGGTGCAACGTTCGGCGCAATGCCCTTCGGCTATTGCGCCCTACATCCGAACGACGGCTCCTGGCCGGCTGCCGTCCTTGATCCTCAGCATCTCGACCGACAGCTCCGGCCGAGTCGCTTCCGTAGGCTGCCCGTCTGGTTCTAGAGTTAAGCCGCCTATCAAGGGGCGGCTTGAATGACGGGCTAGCCGACTGCTTCTAGCCGATTACCGGCAGCCAACAAACAGCCGTCGGCTCGCGACCGCCGTGGCTCGACGGACGTGACGCACGTATTCAGAGCATCTCGCTTGTCACACGGAGCCCCCTTGAGATCCGGGCCGCGGCAACTGAGATGGCGCGGACTGCGCCGGTCGCGCTTTGCTTCTGCGGCAGGCCGCCTAACGCTTGCTCCCGAGCAGGGCGCGGAGGTTGGCGAGGCGCTCGCGGCCTTCGTCCTGGCTCACCGGGGCGTCGTTTTTCTTGGCCAGGGCGAGGCCTTCGCCCATTTCGGCGATGAAGCGCGAGGGCTCGCAGACGCGCACATCGGGGCCTGACTTGCGCCGCTCGCTCCAGGTCACGGTAAGCGAGCGCTGGGCGCGGGTGATGCCGACATACATGAGGCGCCGCTCTTCGGCGAGGTTGCCCTCGTCGAGCGCCGACTGGTGGGGCAGCAGGCCTTCCTCGACGCCGACCAGGAACACATGCTTGAACTCCAGCCCTTTCGAGGCATGCAGCGTGGCCAGTTGCACGCCGTCGAAGTCCTCGGCTTCCTTGTCGAGCATGGAGATCAGCGCGATGGTCTGGGTCAGTTCGAGCAGGGTCTTGCCGTCCTGGTCGCCCTTGCGGCCGAGCCATTCGACAAAGTCGCGCACGTTGGACCACTTGCCCTCGGCCTCGCGGGTGTCGCAGCTGGCGAGCAGCCAGTTTTCGTAGTGGATTTCGTGCAGCAGCACTTCCAGCACATCGGCCGCACGCTCGCACGCGGCGCGGTCGGCCAGGCGGTTGATGAACTGGCCGAACTCGCGCACCGACTCGAGCTGGCGGGCGTTGAGGTGCTGCGCAGCGCCCTCCTCGAAGGCCGCCTCGAACAGGCTCACATGGCGCTCGCCGGCGTAGCGGCCGAGCGCCTCGATGGTGCCGGGGCCGACACCCCGTCGCGGCGTGGTGATGGCGCGGATGAAGGCGAGGTCGTCGTCGCCGTTGACCATCACGCGCAGGTAGCTGATGAGGTCGCGGATCTCGGCCTTGTCGAAGAAGGACTGGCCACCGGAAATCACATACGGAATCTTGTTGTTGCGCAGCTGCTTCTCGAACAGGCGCGCCTGGTGGTTGCCGCGGTAGAGGATGGCGTAGTCGGAGAACTTGGTCTTGAACTCGAAGCGGTGGGCCTGGATGCGCATGGCCACCAGCTGTGCCTCGGCTTCGGGGTCGCGCGCGGCGACCACGCGGATCGGCTCGCCGGGGCCGTGCTCGGACCACAGCTTTTTCTCGAACAGCTTTTCGTTGTTGGCGATGAGCGTGTTGGCGGCACCGAGGATGCGCGCGCTGGAGCGGTAGTTCTGCTCCAGCTTGATGACCTTGAGGCGCGGGTAGTCGGTCTGCAGCAGGTTGAGATTTTCGACGTCGGCGCCGCGCCAGGCGTAGATGGCCTGGTCGTCGTCGCCCACCGCGGTGAAGGCGCCGCGCACGCCGGAGAGCTGGCGCAGCAGGCGGTACTGGGCGCGGTTGGTGTCCTGGTATTCGTCGATCAACAGGTAGCGCAGGCGGCTCTGCCAGCGTTCGCGCACCTCGTCGTTCTCTTCGAGCAGGCGCACCGGCAGGCCGATGAGGTCGTCGAAATCGACGGCCTGGTAGGCGCGCAGCGTGCGCTCATAGTCGCCAAACACCTTGGCCGCGGCGGCGGAGACATCGTCATTGGCCAGCTTGACCGCCTCTTCGGGCGGGACCATGGCGTTCTTCCAGCCGGAGATGACCCATTGCAGCGAGCGCGCGTAGGCGCGGTCGGCGTCGGCGACGAGATCGGCAATGATCTGGTTGGCGTCCGAGGCGTCGAGGATCGAGAACTGCGGCTTGAGCCCGCAGTGCCTGGCCTCCTGGCGCACCATGCGCACGCCGAGGGCGTGGAAGGTGCACACCGTCAGCCCCTTGGCCTTGCCGCCGCCGAGCAGGCCGCCGACGCGCTCCTGCATTTCCTTGGCAGCCTTGTTGGTGAAGGTGATGGCGGCGATGTTGGTGGGGCTGAAGTCGCAGGTTTCGACCAGGTGGGCGATCTTCTGCGTGATCACCCGTGTCTTGCCGCTGCCGGCGCCGGCGAGCACCAGGCAGGGGCCGTCGAGATAGCGGATCGCTTCGCGCTGCGGGGCGTTGAGAAGTGCGGACATGGGGCCTGAACAGAAAAGACGGCGCCGCCCGGCGTGGGCGGCGCGCAAAAACACAGTGCGCATTTTACGCCGAGCCCGCTCCCGGCGCCCGGCCAGGCGACCGGGGGACGGCGGCGAACCTCGGCGCGCGGCCGCGGTCTGACAACTGTCATGCACCCGGCGCCGGCCACGGGTCGGCGCCACCTGTTCAAGGAGGACGACCATGACACTCACCGATCTCCCCCGCATGCTGGTCTCGGAAGCCGACGGCTGGCGCGATGTCGAACGCCTGCACCCGGGCGTCAGCAAGATGCTGCTGGCCGTGGTGATGCCGCTGTCGCTGCTGCCGCCGCTGATGTACGCCTACGCCAATATGGCGCACCCCGGCCAGGTCTTTCCGCTGCTCGAACCGCCCCTGGGCCTCACCGAAGCCTGGGTTGTCGGCGGCGTCTTCTTTGTGGTCGAGGTGGCCATGGTGTTCATGATGGCCGACCTGATCCGCCAGATCACCCAGTCGATGGCGACCCGCCCCGGCTTTGCGCAGAGCTTTTCGCTGGCGGCGATTGCGCCGGTGCCGCTGTGGCTTGCCTCGCTGGCGCTGCTGGTGCCGAGCCTGTGGTTCAACCTGGCAGTTGGCGCGCTGGCCTGGGTGGGCACGGTGGCGTTGATCCGCCACGGCGTGGCGCCATTGCTGCATGTGGCCGACCACGACCAGGCGCACCGCGTGGCCAACCGCATCACGCTGGTCGGCATGGCCGCGTGGATTGGCCTGATGATGATGATGGCTCTGATCGTCAGCGCCATCCTCGGCTGGCGCTGACGCACGGCCCGGCTTACTTCAAGGCGCCGAACACCTGCTTGGCGAGCGAACCGGCCGCCTGCAACGGGTTCTGGCGAATGGCACGCTCCTGCTCGGCGATGGTGAGGTAGAGCCCGTCGAGCGCCTTGGCGGTCACATACTGCTCGACCGAGGCCTCGTCGCCTTCGAGCAGGCCGGTGGCGCTCGCCTTGTCGGCCAGCTTGTTGTACTGCTTGGCCAGCGACAGGCGGTTGGTCTGCGCCGTCACCACCGGCAGGAAGCGGCCAGTGAGCGCCTCGCGGGTTTTCGACTCGAAGTAGCGGGTCACCGAGTCGTCACCGCCGGTGAGGATGTTCTTGGCGTCGTCCACGCTCATCTGCTTGACCGCATCGACGAGCAGGGTTTTGGCCTCGGGCACGGCCGCCTCGGCGGCCTGGTTCATGGCGGTTTCGAGCTTGTCCATGTCCTTGCCGCGACCGAGCATGGAGAGGATCGGTTTGGCTTTTTCCAGCACCCCGGGCAAGGGGATGCGCACCTTGGGGTTGTTGAGGAAGCCGCCGCGCTGGCCCAGCTGGCTGACGGCGGCACGCGCGCCCTGGTCGAGTGCTTCGCGCAGGCCGGCGGTGGTCTGGCTGCCAGTGAGGCTGTCGAGACCGCCGGCCCAGGCCGGCAGGGCGATGGCCAGCACGGCCAGGGTTCGGATCAGTGTTCGCACGGGAAAACTCCAGCAGTGACGTCGGTGAAGGCCCACTCTAGCACCGGGGCACAGCCCCGGCTGCCGCGGCTCACGCTTGTTTTCAAACCCGGCGCGGCGCTCAGTCGAGCATGAACACGAAGGTGGACACCACGCGCAGGCGCTTTCCGATGGTGCGCCCGCTCTCGAACTCGCCGCCATCGTCATCGAGCACGCGGATCACCCCCTGATCGGCACGCTTCAGCGTACCCAGGCGCGCGCCAGCATCGGCGGCAAATTTCTCGGCCTGCTCGCGGGCATTCCGTGTGGCGGCGGCCAGCAGGGCGGGTTTGAGCGCATTGACGCCCCGCAGCTGGTATTGCGGCACGCCCAAGCCTTCGCCCTCGCCAGTGAGCGGGACGCCGGCGGCGATGAGCGAATCGAGCCGGTTGGCCGCCGCCGCCACGGCATCGACCCGCGGCGACTTTACACTGACCCGGCCCTGCCCGTTGTAGCGCAGCGGCAGATTGGCCTGCGCATACTCGCGGGCGAACAGATCCTGCACCTGCACCGGATGGACTTCCATCTCGTCGTCGCCGAACCCCTGCTCGCGCAGGAAGGCGACCACCCGCGCGCGATCGTCGGTCAGCTCGCTGTGCACCGACCCGAAGGCATTGCCGCCACGGCGAAAACTCAGTGTCCAGACGGCAAAATCGCTCTTGGTCGGCTGCTCGGCCAGACCCTTGATGGTGACCGACCGGTCGGCCATGCGGAACTGTTGGAGGCCGCCGCCGATGAAGAAGCCGGCCGCCGCAATGGCGATGGCCAGCAGCGCGGCGCCGAAGCGCCCCATCACACCACCCCGGCGCCGTGGGCTTGCTGGTCGGCCCAGTAGGAGGAGCGGACCATCGGCCCGCAGGCGGCGTTCTTGAAGCCCATCTTGAGCGCTTCGGTCTCGAACATCTTGAAGGTGTCGGGATGCACATAGCGCAGCACCGGCAGGTGGCCGCCGGAGGGCTGCAGGTACTGGCCGATGGTGAGCATCTCGACGTCGTGGGCGCGCAGGTCGCGCATCACTTCGAGGATCTCGTCGTCGGTCTCGCCCAGGCCGACCATCAGGCCGGACTTGGTCGGCACCTCGGGGTGGCGCGCCTTGAAGGCCTTGAGCAGCTCGAGCGAGTAGGCGTAATCGGAGCCGGGGCGGGCCTGCTTGTAGAGGCGGGGCACGGTCTCGAGGTTGTGGTTCATGACGTCGGGCGGCGCCTGGTCGAAGATCTCGAGGGCGATGTCCATGCGGCCGCGGAAGTCGGGCACCAGCACCTCGATGCTGGTTTTCGGCGAGGCCTCGCGCACGGCGCGGATGCACTCGACAAAGTGCTGGGCGCCGCCGTCACGCAGGTCGTCGCGGTCGACCGAGGTGATCACCACATAGTTGAGGCGCATCGCGGCCACGGTGCTGGCGAGGTCTTTGGGTTCGTCGGCGTTGAGCGGGTCGGGACGGCCGTGGCCGACGTCGCAGAACGGGCAGCGCCGGGTACAGATGTCGCCCATGATCATGAAGGTGGCCGTGCCCTTGCCGAAGCATTCATGGATGTTCGGGCAGGAGGCTTCTTCGCACACGGTGTGCAGCTTCTGGTCGCGCAGCGTGGCCTTGATCTCGTTGAAGCGCTCGACCTCTTCGCCGCTGCCGAGCTTGATGCGGATCCACTCGGGTTTGCGCAGGCGCTCGGCGGGCACGATCTTGATCGGGATGCGGGCCGTTTTTTCGGCGCCGCGCTGCTTGCGGGACGGGGTTTCCATGGGGGTTTCCTTCATCGGGTCATCACGCCTTCAATCGGGCGTTGATTCCGGCGCACCCGGCCGCAGTGGCGGCAACAGGCGCTCCAGATGGGCAATCAGGCGATCGGCGACGACGGCTTGTTCGGTGCCGACGCCGAGGTCGCGCAGTTGGGTGGTCTGCAGGCCACTATAGCCGCAGGGGTTGATCCACGTAAATGGTGTCAAGTCCATATCGACATTGAGACTCAAGCCGTGGTAGCTGCTGCCGTTTTTCACCCGCAGGCCGAGCGCGGCAATCTTGGCGCCGCCGATATACACGCCGGGGGCACCGGCCTGGCGCTCGGCGGCGAGGCCGTCGTCAGCCAGGGTGTCGATCAGCGCCTGCTCCATGAGGTGCACCAGCTCGCGCACCTTGAGGCCGCGCCGGCGCAGGTCGATGAGCAGATAGACCACGATCTGGCCGGGACCGTGATAGGTGATCTGCCCGCCACGGTCGATGCGCACCATGGGGATGTCGGTGTCGCGCAGCAGGTGCTCGGGCTTGCCGGCCATGCCGAGGGTGTACACCGGCGGGTGTTCGAGCACCCACAGCTCGTCGGGCGTGCTGGCGTCACGGGTTTCGTTGAGCGCCTGCATCTGCCGCCAGGTGGGCTCGTAGGGGACACGGCCGAGGTCGCGCCGAACACAGCTTGCCGCACTCACCTAGAGGACCACCTTGACCATCGGGTGGCTGCTCAGCTCTCGGTAGAGGTCGTCGAGCTGCGGCTGCGACACCGCCCACACGGTGCAGGTCAGCGACAGGTAGGTGCCTTTGCTGGACGGGCGCATCTCGATGGTCGCCGGGTCGAAGCTGGCGTCGTGCCTGAGCACCACCTCGGCCACGGTCTGGGCAAAGGCGTCGACCTTCACGCCCATGATCTTGAGCGGGAAGGCGCAGGGAAAGTCGATCAGCGAGGCTTTCGGTTCATCCGCCACGGCGCATCACCCCCTGCTTGAAATCCTGATACCACTCATACATCTGCTCGGCCAGCGGGCCGGGCCGGCCCTTGCCAACCGGTCGTTCGTCGAGGCGGGTGATGGGCAGCACCTCCTTGGTCGAGGAGGTCATCCACAACTCGTCTGCGCCGCGCACCTCTTCTTCGAGCACTTCACGCACCTGGAAGGGCATGCCGCGGTCACGGGCCAGCTCGAGCACCACGTCATAGGTGATGCCGGGGAGCATCAGGTGGCTCTTCGGCGGCACGAGCAGCACGCCATCGTGGACCACGAAGATGCTCGACGCCGCCCCTTCGGTGAGGAAACCGTCGCGGAACAGCACGGTCTCCATGCAGCCCTTTTCGGCCGCCAATTGCTTGAGCATGCAGTTGGCCAGCAGCGAGACGGTCTTCAGGTCGCAGCGCAACCAGCGGAAGTCGGCCGAGCTGACCGCCGACACCCCCGCCGCCCGCAGTTCGTCGGTGGGGGTGACCAGCGCCTCGCTCATCAGGAACACGGTGGGCGTGACCTCGGCCGGGTAGGCATGGGTGCGCACCTCAGCCACCCCGCGCGTGACCTGCAGGTAGATCGACTGGTCCGGCCAGGGGTTGCGTTCGACAATGCCGCGCAGGGTCTGCCGCCACGCATCGCGGCTCATCGGATTGGGCAGCCCCATGTTCGACAGCGTTTGCTCCAGCCGGCGCAGGTGTTCATCCAGCCGGAACAGCTTGCCCGAATAGGCCGGCAGCACCTCATAGGCGCCGTCGCCAAAGAGGAAGCCGCGGTCCATCGGCGACACCCGCGCTTCGGACAAATCCATCCATTCGCCGTTGAGATAGCACACGCTCATATCAGGCTCCGCTTCAGAGATTCTTGATCCACCAGCGGATCGCGTCCCACATGCGGCCGAACCAGCCGGCCAGGGTGACTTCTTCGAGGGCGACCACCGGGTAGCTGCCGATCGTGTTGCCGTCGAGCGTGAGCGTCAGCGTGCCCACTTCCTGCCCCTTGCGCACCGGTGCTTCGAGCGGCTGGACACTGTCGAGCTTGACCTGCAGCTTGTCGGCCTGGCCCTTGGGCACCGACAGCACGAAGTCGCTCAGGAAGCCCACCGGCACCTCTTCGGCCGTACCCTTCCAGACACGGAAGCGCGAGACGGCGGCGGCGTTTTCGTAGAGCCGCACGGTGTCGAAGAACTGGAAGCCGTAGTTGAGCAGCTTGAGCGATTCCTGGGTGCGCACGCCATCGGAATCGGAGCCGAGCACCACCGAGATCAAGCGCCGCGGACCACGCACCGCCGAGGACACCAGGCAATAGCCGGCCGCTTCGGTATGGCCGGTCTTGATGCCGTCGACCGCCGCATCCATCCACAGCAGGCGGTTGCGGTTGGGCTGGCGGATGCCGTTATAGGTGTATTCCTTCTCGGAGTACAGGCGATAGTCTTCCGGAAAATCGCGCACCACGGCCGCGGCCAGGATGGCCAGGTCGCGGGCGGTGGTGTAGTGCTGGTCGTCCGGCATGCCGGTCGAGTTCATGAAATGGGTACCGGTCATGCCCAGGCGCTTGGCCTCGCGGTTCATCAAGTCGGCGAAAGCCTCTTCCGAGCCGGCAATGGCCTCGGCCAGCGCCACGCTGGCGTCGTTGCCGGACTGGATGATCATGCCGTGCACCAGCGCATCGGCGGTCACCTCGTGGCGCGGCTCGATGAACATGCGCGAGCCGCCCATTTTCCAGGCCCGCTCGGACACCGGAATGATCTGGTCGCGGCTCAGCGTGTTGGCCTTGAAGGCCGAGAAGGTGAGGTAGGCCGTCATCAGCTTGGTCAGCGAGGCGGGTTCGACACGTTCCTCGGCGTTATGGGCGGTCAACACCTGGTTGGCGCCGTAGTCGAGCAACAGCCAGGCCTTGGCCGCCAGCGCCGGCGGCTGGGGCGTCTGGGCCAGCGAGGAGAGGGAAATCAGCGAAAACAGCAGTGCAGCAAAGAAACGCATGAGCAAGGAACGATCCTGAAGGTAAACGGGTGGGAGGCGTGGGGCCGGCGTCGGCCGTCCGATTATAGGCCGGCCCTGTGCGCTGACCAAAATCACCGCTGTCGGTTCAACGCGACACCAAAAAAGGCTGCAGATCGAGCGCATCAGCAATGCGCGCCGCCACCGCGCGCGCGGCCTCGGCGCTGGCATAGGGGCCGGCCTGGAGCCGGTAGCGGCCGCCCTCGTCAAAGACAGCCAGGCGGTCGCGCAGCCAGTCGAGCTCGGCCATCACATGGCCGCGAAAGCCTTCGGCGTTGTCGCGGGTCTGGAAAGCGCCAAGTTGCAGGTAGACCCCTTCGCCGCCGCGCTGCATCGGGGTGGCGTCCGATGGCGTGCCCAGCTCGCCATTGAGGATGGCCGCCGGGTCGCCGCGCGATTCGACCACGGCATCCTCCGCCGGCGCGACCACCGCCGCCACCTGCACCGCCGGTGCGGCCGGTGCGGCCGGTGCGGCCGCCTGCAGCATCGGAATGTCGTCCGGCCCGACCGCCTCGACCTCGACCTCGGCGCTGCCCTGGCCGAGATAGCCGAGCTTGTAGGCCGCCGCGTAAGACAGGTCGATGATGCGCCCGGCGTGGAAGGGGCCGCGATCGTTGATGCGCACCACCACCGATTTGCCATTGGCCAGGTTGGTGACCTTCGCGTAGCTGGGCAGCGGCAGCGTCTTGTGGGCGCCGGTCATGGCGTACATGTCGTAGGTTTCACCGTTGGAGGTGCGCTGGCCGTGAAACTTGCGGCCATACCAGCTGGCCCGGCCGCGCTCACGATAGGCGCCGCGCTGGGCCATGGGCGTGTAGCCCTTGCCGAACACCACATACGGCCGCGTGCTGGCGCGGTGGATGGGCTCGTCGCGCGGCACCGCGTCGGGGATGGCGTGCAGGTCGGCCGGTACGTTGTCGCCGGGGCCGTCGTCCTTGTAATAGCCGCCGCCGGTGCGCGGCAGCTTGGGCACCGAGGCCGTGCTGCCGCCCCCGCTCGGCGGCGCACTCGAGCAGGCGGCCAGCGAGGCCGCCAGGGCAACGAGCAGCAATCGGACAAGGCTTGGACTCATGGCACGATCACATCAGGGCTGGCTGAGCGCACGTTCGCGCTGGATGCTCATCAGGATGCCGATACCGATGCACAAGGTCACCAGGGCGGTACCGCCGTAGCTGATGAAGGGCAGCGGCACCCCGACGACGGGCAGGATACCACTGACCATCCCCATGTTCACGAAGGCATAAGTGAAGAAAATCATGGTGATGGCGCCGGCCAGCAGGCGCGTGCCGAGGGTTGGCGCGGCCGCGGCGATCATCAGCCCGCGCAGCAGCAGCAGGAACAGCACCACCAGCAGCGCCAGCGCACCGATCAGGCCGAACTCTTCGGCCATGACGGCGAAGATGAAATCGGTATGGCGCTCGGGGATGAAGGACAGGTGGGTCTGCGTGCCGAGCATCCAGCCCTTGCCGAACAGCCCGCCGGAGCCGATGGCGATGGTGGACTGGATGATGTGAAAGCCCTTGCCCAGCGGGTCGGAGGTGGGGTCGAGCAGAGTGCACACCCGGTGCTTCTGGTATTCGCGCAGCACATGCCAGTCGACCTCCGGCTGGCACAAGGTGTCCCCGAAGGCGACGATCGAGCCGAGACCCAGCACCGCCACCAACACCAACGGAACGATCAGCTTCCAGCTCAGGCCGGCGAAGAAGATCACATACAGGCCGGCCGCGGCCACCAGCAGGCTGGTGCCCAGGTCGGGCTGGGTGACGATCAGCGCCACCGGCACCGCCAGCAGCACGCCGGCGAGCAGGAACTCGACGAAGCCGATGGCCCCCTCACGCTGCTGGAAGAACCAGGCCAGCATCAACGGCATGGCGATTTTCATCAGCTCCGAGGGCTGGATGCGCGCCACGCCCAGATCGAGCCAGCGCTGGGCGCCCTTCGAGATTTCGCCGAACAAGGCCACGCCGACCAGCAAGACCACGCCCACCACGTACAGCGGCATGGCCAGCGAGAGCAGGCGCGGCGCGGGAATGCGCGCGGTCACCCACATCAGCGCCAGCGCCACGCCGGTGTTGGCCAGTTGCGCCTCCATGCGCGCTGGCGAGGCGCTCTGCATGACGACCAGCGCCGCGGCCAGCAGCACGGTGAGCAGCAGGAACAGCGGCGGATCGATCGGCCGGAGAATGGCGCGGATCAGGGCCACGGGGTGCAGGCGAAATTCCATCAGCCAGGGGTCCTCATTCGTCCGCCGGGGCGTCTTCGTCTTCCGACGCCTGGCCGGCCGGGCGCTTGCCCAGCAGATAGTAGTCGATCACCTGGCGGGCGATCGGCGCGGCCGAGCGCGAGCCGAAGCCGCCGTTCTCGACCAGCACCGCCATGGCGATCTTCGGCTTGTCGGCCGGCGCGAAGGCGATGAACCACGAGTGGTCGCGCAGGCGCTCGGCGACATTGCCTTCCTTGTACTTGGTGCCCTTGAGCGAATAGACCTGCGCGGTGCCGGTCTTGCCACCGACGGAATACTCCGCCCCGGCGAAGGCGCGCGCACCGGTGCCGGTGCGGTTCACATCCACCATCGCGGCGCGCACCGCCGCCAGGTGCGCCGGCTTGAGCGGGATACGTCGGATCGGCTCGGGTTCGACCTCACGTCGCGCGCCGGTTTGCGGATCGACCACGTACTTGACCACATGCGGCTTGAACATCACCCCATCATTGACCAGCGCCGACAGCGCGGTGGCCAGTTGCAGCGGCGTGTAGGCGTTGTAGCCCTGACCGATGCCGACCGAGATGGTCTCGCCGCCATACCACTTCTGCTGCCCCGGCTTCTTGAAGCGCTTGCGCTTCCAGTCGGGTGAGGGCAGCACACCCTCGCTCTCGCCAGGCAGATCGATACCGGTGAGCTGACCGAAGCCGAAGGGACGCATGAAATCCGCAATCCCCTCGATACCCAAGTCATTGGCCAGCATGTAGTAATAAGTGTTGCACGACTGCACGATGGAGGCATGCAGATCGACCATGCCGTGACCGCCGACCTTGTCGTCCATGAAGCGATGGCCGCCGAACATGTAGTAGCCCGGGTCGGCGATGGCCTGCTGCGGCGTGCGCTTGCCGGTGGCCAGGCCCGCCAGGCCCATGAAAGGCTTGAAGGTCGAGCCCGGCGGATAGGCCGAGTAGATGGCGCGGTTGAGCAGGGGGCGGTCGGGCGACTCGTTCAGCCCCTTCCAGTCGGCCACCGAAATGCCATCGACAAACAGGTTGGGGTCGAAGCTGGGGGAAGACACCAGCGCCAGTACCCCGCCGCTGGATGGCTCGATCGCCACCAGCGCGCCGCGACGGTCGCCGAACGCCTGATGGGCCACCGCCTGCAGGCCGGCATCGACGGTCAGGATCAGGCTGTTACCCGGCACCGCAGTACGGCGGCTGAGCAGGCGCACCTTGCGCCCGCCGGCATCCACCTCGACCTGCTCGGAGCCGGTCTTGCCATGCAGTTCGGCCTCGTAGCTCTCTTCCAGGCCGCGCTTGCCGATATGCTCGGTGCCGCGATAGTTGGCGGTCTCGCCGCGGGCCTCGATGTGGTCGACGTCACGGTTGTTGATCCGCCCCATATAGCCGACCACATGGCCGAACAGGTCGCCCTGTGGGTACTCGCGGAACAGGCGCGCCTGCACGTCCACCCCGGGAAAGAGATAGCGCCGCGCAATGAAGCGGGCCACTTCTTCGTCGGTGAGCTTGGTGCGGATGGGCACACTCTCGAAGAACTTGCTTTCTTCGCGAAATTTCTTGAAACGGCGCCGATCATAGTCGGAAATATCGACAATTTCGGAGAGCCGGTCGATCGTCTCATCAAGATCCTCGACCTGCGAGGGCGTAATATCCAGCGTGTAGGCAGCAAAGTTGCGCGCCAGCACCTTGCCGTTGCGATCGACAATGGCGCCACGGTTGGGCGGCACCGGGACCAGGGCGATACGGTTGTCTTCGGCGCGGGTGTGGTAGTAGTCGAACCGAACCACCTGCAGGTAGAAAAACCGCGCCGCGAGCAGCCCCAGGCAGACCAGCATGAACACGCCGGCCACCACCAGCCGCAGCCGCAGCCGGCCGAGTTCCTGGTCGGGAGAGCGAAACTCGGTCATCTCAGCGCCACCGAGCCATCCCGGGGCACTGTGCTACCCCCGCGGGGGCAGCGAACGAAGTGAGCGTGGGGGGCGTTCAACATCAGATCGGGCGATTGTCATCGCGATCTTCGGGCTGGTACTGGGGCAGCAACAACACGAAATGCAGCGGCAGCCACAGCAACGCACCGGTGACGCTGCTCAGGAAATAGCTCCAGCCGGGAAACTCCGCGCCGGCAATCATCCGCACCAGGACCATCACCACCTGGGCCCCCAGCAACAGCGGCAGGATCTGCACCGACTGCTGGATCGGGGCGAACCACAACACCCGGCGCGACACCGAATTGGCCGCATAGGCCAGCAGCACGTAGGCCAGCGCATGCTGCCCCATTGCCGCCCCATGGCCGATATCGACGAGCACGCCGAAGACAAAGGCGGCGCCCATGCCGACCACCTGGCGCTCGCGCACGCACCAGAAGGCCAGCAGCAAGGCCACCCAGTCCGGCACGCCCGGCAGCTGGCCGGTCGGGATGTAGGACAGCAGCAGCGCGACGCACAGCGACAGGTACACAAACCAGATACGGACCGGACGGAGGATGCGGCGGGAGCGGTGGGTCGGTTGCATGCCGTCAGTCCTTTGCCTTGTCGGCCGGCGGCACCTGACGCTCGGGCGCCGGCTGGGCGCGGCCGAGAATCAGCACCTGCGCGGCATGGCCTACCCGCGCCACCGGCTCGCAGACGATCTGCGCAAAGGCCTGCAACTCACGATTGACGCTGACCACCCGCGCCACCGGCAGGCCGGGCAGAAACAGTCCGTCGAGCCCGGAGGTGACCAGACGGTCGCCCGGCTGCACATCGGCGTTGGCCAGCAGGTAGCGCAGCTCGAGCATGCCTTCGCCGGCGCCATAGACCACGCCGCGCTGACCGGTCCGCTCGATCCGCACGGGCACAGCCTGGGCCTTGTCGGTCAACAGCGTCACCTCGGACTGGATGGGATAGACCCGTGTGACCTGACCAATCACGCCCAGTTCATCGACCACCACCTGGCCGGCGGTGACATCGTGCTGCGAGCCGTGGTCGACGATCACCTTGCGCGAGAACACATCGCGCGCCTCGTACAGCACATCGGCCGCCACCGACGTCACGCTGATCCGCTCCGACATGGCCAGCAGACCGCGCAGACGGGCGTTCTCCTGCTCCAGGTCGGTCTGGCGCAGCAGGCGCTCGGCGTCCGCCAGCGCCTTGCGGCGCATGTCGCGATTTTCGCGCTGCACCTTGATCAGGGTGGCGAAGTACTTGGAGGCATTGCGGACGAACTCGGCCGGCGTGGCGGCCGCCATCTCGACCGGGTAAAGCACCACCGACAAGGTCTGGCGCACCACTTCGAGATAGCGGAAATGCAGGTCGGCCACCAGCATCGCCACGCAGGCGATGACGAACACCCACAGGCGTACCCGGGGGGCCGGTCCACGGCGGAAAATCGGTGGTGGAGCGTGACCTACCACGGCATCACTTCAGGGTTGCGGTTGCAACCGGTGCCACGGGCGCAGGACAGCTCGCGCCCGTTCGCATCGATCATTCAGAGGTAAAGATGGAGCCCAGCTTGTCCATCTTTTCGAGCGCCATGCCGGAACCGCGCGCCACGCAGGTGAGCGGGTCTTCGGCGACGATCACCGGCAGGCCGGTCTCTTCCATGAGCAGACGGTCGAGGTCCCGCAGCAGCGCGCCGCCACCGGTCAGCACCATGCCGCGCTCGGCAATGTCGGCACCGAGTTCGGGCGGGGTCTGCTCGAGGGCGATCTTGACCGCCGAGACGATCTGGTTGAGCGGCTCGTTGAGCGCTTCGAGGATCTCGTTGGACGAGATGGTGAAGCTGCGCGGGATGCCTTCGGCGAGGTTGCGGCCCTTGACCTCGACCTCGCGCACTTCCGAACCCGGGAAGGCGGAACCGATCTGTTTCTTGATGTTTTCGGCGGTGGTATCGCCGATGAGCATGCCGTAGTTGCGGCGGATGTAATTGACGATGGCTTCGTCGAACTTGTCGCCACCGACCCGCACCGAGCCGGCATAGACCATGCCGCCGAGCGAGATCACCCCGACCTCGGTCGTACCGCCGCCGATATCGACCACCATCGAACCGGTCGCATCGGCCACCGGCAGGCCGGCGCCGATGGCCGCGGCCATCGGCTCCTCGATGAGGTACACCTGGCTGGCGCCGGCCGCCAGCGCCGCGTCACGGATGGCGCGGCGCTCGACCTGGGTCGAACCGCAGGGCACGCAGACGATGATGCGCGGGCTCGGCGAGAACAGGCGCGTGTCGTGCACCCGCTTGATGAACTGCTTGATCATCTGCTCGGTGACGACGAAGTCGGCGATCACGCCGTCTTTCATCGGCCGGATGGCGGTGATGTTGCCTGGCGTCTTGCCGAGCATTTGCTTGGCCGCGTGGCCGACCGCCTGGATCGTCTTCTTGGCGTTGGGCCCGCCTTCGGTGCGGATCGCCACCACCGAGGGTTCGTCGAGCACGATGCCTTTGGCCCGCACGTAGATCAGGGTATTGGCGGTACCCAGGTCGATGGCCAGATCGTTGGAAAAGTAAGAGCGCAGAAAACCGAACATGAAGATCCCGGGAAGTGCTGTAGGGCGGTGGGAAGATAAACGATTATGATAACCTACAAACCCTTGTGATTTAAGCAGGTTTGTTTCCCCATGTCTCTGTCCATCGACGAGGTTCGTCACATTGCGCGGCTGGCCCGCATCGAGCTGGGCGAAGGCGAGGCGCAGGACACCCTCGACAAACTGAACAACATCTTCGGCCTGATCGAGCAGATGCAGGCCGTCGACACTTCCCAGGTCGAACCCATGTCGCATCCGCAGGACGTTGCCCAGCGCCTGCGCGACGACGTTGTCACCGAATCCGACCGCCGCGACGCCTACCAGCGCGTGGCCCCGCAGGTCGAAGCCGGGCTGTACCTGGTCCCCAAAGTCATCGAGTAATCCGCCCGCGCGGCCCCCACCGAAGCCATGATCGAAGCCAGTCTCAAAGACCTCGCGGCCGCCCTGCGCGCCGGGACGCTGTCCAGCGTCGAACTCACCACGCTCTTTCTCGACCGCATCGACGCACTCAATCCGTCGCTCAACGCCTTCATCACGGTTGACCGCGAGGGCGCGCTGGCCGCGGCCCGCGCCGCCGATGCCCGCATCGCCGCCGGCACCGCCGGCGCGCTCACCGGCATTCCGCTGGCGCACAAGGACGTGTTCTGCACCGAGGGCGTGCGCACCACCTGCGCCTCCAAAATGCTCGCCGACTTCGTCAGCCCCTACGACGCCCATGTGGTCAGCCAGCTCAAGGCGGCCGGCGCGGTGATGCTGGGCAAGACCAATATGGACGAATACGCGATGGGCTCGTCCAACGAGAACTCGCATTTTGGCGCTGCCAAAAACCCCTGGGACGCGACCCGCGTGCCCGGCGGCTCCTCGGGCGGCTCGGCCGTCGCCGTGGCCGCGCGCATGGCGCCGATGGCCACCGGCACCGACACCGGCGGCTCGGTGCGCCAGCCGGCCGCGCTCACCGGCGTGACCGGCATCAAGCCGACCTACGGCGTGGTCAGCCGCTACGGCATGATCGCCTACGCCTCGTCGCTCGACCAGGGCGGTGCCTTTGGCCGCTCGGCCGAAGACTGCGCGCTGCTGCTCTCGGTCATGGCCGGCTTCGATCCGCGCGACTCGACCAGCGTTGAGCGCGAGGCCGAAGACTACAGCCGCGCGCTCGGCCAGCCACTGGCCGGCCTGCGCATTGGCCTGCCCAAAGAGTTCTTCGCCGAGGGCATGGACGACGATGTGCGCGCCGCCATCGACGCCGCGCTCGACCAGTACCGCCAACTCGGCGCCACCACCGTCGAAGTCAGCCTGCCCAACGCCAAGCTGGCGATCCCCGCCTATTACGTGATCGCCCCGGCCGAGGCCAGCTCCAACCTGTCGCGCTTCGACGGCGTACGCTACGGCCATCGCGCCGCCGAGTACGGCGATCTGGCCGACATGTACGGCAAGAGCCGCGCCCAGGGCTTCGGCGCCGAGGTCAAGCGGCGCATCCTGGTCGGCACCTATGTGCTCTCGCACGGCTACTACGACGCCTACTACCTGCAGGCACAGAAGCTGCGCCGCCTGATCGCCGAAGACTTCGCCGCCGCCTTCACCCAATGCGACGTCATCGCCGGCCCGACCAGCCCCACCGTGGCCTGGCCGATCGGCGAGAAGAGCGACGATCCGGTGCAGATGTATCTGCAGGACATCTACACGATTGCCGTCAACCTCGCCGGCCTGCCCGGCCTGTCGCTGCCCTGCGGCACCGGCGCGGGCGACCTGCCCGTCGGCCTGCAGCTGATCGGCAACTATTTCGACGAAGCCCGCCTGCTCAACGTGGCGCACGGCTTCCAGCAGGCCACCGACTGGCACCGGCGCACGCCGGCGGTGGGCTGAGGCCTGGCGGCGCCGTGCAGGCACGCGTTTTTGCCGTGATTGCGTCACGCCCGGCCGGCCGGCTGGCCGCGCTCGGCGCTGGCGTACTGCTGGCCGCCTGCGGCACGCCGTTTCCACCGCCCAGTGAGCGAGCGCCGGAAGCCCCGGTGATTGTCCCGGGCATGCCTGAGACGCCGCCGGGTGCGGTCCTGCGCGACCTGCCTGCCGAACCCTTGACCGCCACGCCGCCGGCGCCACCCGCGCCGCGCACCGGCCGACCGCGTCGCGCCATGGCCGCCCGGCCGATCGATCTGGCCATGCGCTGTGCCGCGCGCGACGAACGCCAGCACACCGTGCAGGCGGATGTCGACGTCGCCGCTGGTCGGGTGCGCTACCTGCGTGCCCGCGTCGCACAACCCAAGGGCGCCTGCGAATTCGCCCTGCCGGATTTCAAACAGACCCGCACTCGCCGAGCATCGAACTGCGCGCCCGCGACAATAGCGGCTGCACACTGATGCTCTGGGAGCAGGGCCCGCAAGTGGTGCTGGGCTGCGACAACTGCGCCGCCTACTGTGCGCCGCAGACCGTTTTTAACGATGCACTGCCGATCCTGTTTGACCGCCGGGTCGGCCGCTGCGACTGACTTGACTGACGCGGCGCCGATCTACGGCGCCCGATAGATACAAAGAGCACACCGCCATGAGCCGACAGCAATGGGAAGTCGTCATCGGGCTGGAGATTCACGCCCAGCTCAACACCGCGTCCAAGATTTTCTCGGGCGCCAGCACCGCCTTCGGGGCCGAGGCCAATGCCCAGGCCAGCGCCGTGGACATCGCCCTGCCCGGCGTGCTGCCGGTGCTCAACAAGGGGGCAGTCGAGCGGGCCATCCGCTTCGGCCTGGCAATTGACGCCGAGGTGGCCCGCAAGAGCGTCTTCGCGCGCAAGAACTACTTCTACCCCGACCTGCCCAAGGGCTACCAGATCAGCCAGTTCGAGCTGCCGGTGGTGGTCGGCGGCCAGGTCACGGTGCGCGTCGGCGAGGGCCTCAGTGGCGAAAATCGCGCCTACGACAAGACCATCCGCCTGACCCGCGCCCATCTCGAAGAAGACGCCGGCAAGAGTCTGCATGAAGACTTCCACGGCATGAGCGGCATCGACCTCAACCGTGCCGGCACGCCGCTGCTCTCGAGATCGTCTCCGAACCCGACATGCGCTCCTCCGCCGAGGCCGTGGCCTATGCCCGCGCCCTGCACACCCTGGTGCGCTGGATCGACATCTGCGACGGCAACATGCAGGAGGGCTCCTTCCGCTGCGACGCCAACGTCTCGGTGCGCCGCCCCGGCGAGCCGCTGGGCACGCGGCGCGAGATCAAGAACCTCAACTCCTTCCGCTTCCTGCAGCAGGCCATCGACTACGAGATCCAGTGGCAGATCGACACCATCGAGGATGGCGGCAAGATCCAGCAGGCCACCGTGCTGTTCGACCCGGACACCGGCGAGACGCGCATGATGCGCTCCAAGGAAGACGCGCACGACTACCGCTACTTCCCCGACCCCGACCTGCTGCCGCTGGTGATCAGCGAAGACTGGATCGAGCGCACCCGCGCGGCCATGCCCGAACTGCCCGATGCCATGCGCGCACGTTATGAGCGCGACTGGGGCCTGTCCGCCTACGATGCGCTCACGCTCACCGCCAGCCGCGACGCCGCCACCTACTTCGAAGCCGCCGTGGCCGCCGCCGGCGACGCCCTGGCCAAGCCCTGCGCCAACTGGATCATGGGCGAGCTGGCGGCACGCCTGAACAAGGCCGAGCGCGACATCGCCGACTCGCCCGTCAGCCCGGCCCAGCTGGCCGCGCTGGTCGGCCGCATCGCCGACGGCACCATCTCCAACAACGCCGGCAAGAAGGTCTTCGATGCGCTGTGGAACGAGGCGGGCAGCACGGTCGACGCCATCATCGAAGCGCAAGGCCTCAAGCAGATGAACGACACCGGCGCACTCGAAGCCATCGTGGACGAGGTGCTCGCCGCCAATCCGAAGTCGGTCGAGGAATTCCGCGCCGGCAAGGAAAAGGCGCTCAACGCATTGGTCGGACAGGTCATGAAAGCCTCGCGCGGCAAGGCCAACCCGACCCAGGTCAACGAGGTGCTGCGCAGCAAACTCGGCGCCTGACACGCCCCACGCGACGCCCCTCGCGGCGTCGCGGCTTTTGCTATGCTGGCGGCCTGACCTCCCCGTTCCGAGACCCCCATGCGCTTCATCTGTTGCACCGCCGCACTGCTTGCCCTCGCCACCGCCGCCGCGGCAGCCGACACCGACATCCCCAAGCGCAAGCCCGGTCTGTGGGAACACGCCATGCAGATGGACCAGCTGCCCGGCTATACCCACCGTGCGCAGGTCTGCGTCGGCGAAAACCTGGACGATCTCGCCCGCCACGAAGCCGCCGGCCGCTGCGACAAGACCCATATCGTGCGCATGGACGACCGCGTGCTGATCGAATCCGTGTGCCAGGCCGAAGGCAGCAAGGTCACCACCAAAGGCAGCTTCAGCGGCGACTTCGCCAGCCGCTACGCCGGCCAGCTCACCAGCACCTTTGTCCCGCCGCTCAACGGCATGGCCAGCACCCGCATGCGCTTGGAGGCCAAGTGGCTCGGTCCCTGCCGCCCCGGCCAGAAGGTCGGCGATGTGATCCTGCCCGACCTGCCCCAGGGCATGGGCGGCATCGATCTGAACAAGATGATGCAGAACCTGCCCAAGCTGCCGGCCCGATGACCGCCCCGAGCCTCGCGGCGCTGATACTGATGACCCTGACCCACGCGGCGGCGGCCGCCACCGCCTGGCACAGCTGCAGCGGCCCGCCTGTGGCCGATGCCGCGCACGAACTGCTCCCCTGCGGTGACCGGCCCAACTGTGTGTCCACCGAGCACCCGGCCGTCGAACGGCGCATCACGCCCCCGACCGGCATCACCATCGGCGCCCTGCGCCAGGCCGCCCTGGCCGAGCCGCGCAGCCAGGTCGTCGCCGAAGGCCCGCAGTGGTTCATCGCCCACTTTCGCTCGCAGGTTTTCGGCTTCATTGACGAGGCGCACTTCATCCTGCGCCCCGACGGTCAGCTCGCCGCGCGCAGCGGCGCATGCAGCGGCTACTTCGACTTTGGCGTCAATCGCGCGCGACTGGAACGCATCTTCACACGGGTTTCCGGCCCGAACCGCCTAGAATAGAGACAGCCCCCGGAACGAGGACGCAACAATGTGCCAACTGCTGGGCATGAACTGCAACGTACCGACCGATATCTGTTTTTCGTTTACCGGCTTCCAGGCGCGCGGCGGTCTGACCGACATTCATCAGGACGGCTGGGGCATTGCCTTCTTCGAGGGCCGCGGCTGCCGGGTATTTCTCGATCCGCGCCCGAGCATCGAATCACCGGTCGCCGAGCTGGTGCGCAGCTACGCCATCCGATCCCTGAACGTCATCGCCCACATCCGCAAGGCCACGCACGGCGACATCAACCTCGAGAACACCCACCCCTTCATGCGCGAGCTGTGGGGACAGTACTGGCTGTTCGCCCACAACGGCGACCTGAAGGCCTACGACCCGCCCAGCGACGGACGTTTCCGCCCGGTTGGCAGCACCGACTCCGAACGCGCCTTCTGCCAGATCCTCAACACCCTCGCCGAACGCACCCCCAACGGGCCGCCGCCGGTGGCCGAACTGCACGAGACGCTGCGCCAGCTCGCCGCCGAGATCGGCGCCCACGGCGAGTTCAACTTCCTGCTCTCCAATGGCGACACGCTGTTTGCGCACTGCGCCTCGCG
>JAWKYX010000047.1:0-27757 GCA_041396265.1 Rhodocyclaceae bacterium | reverse complement strand
TTGACCGTCGGGTTACTGCCGTTGACGGTCACCTACCCCAACGGCAGCAGTGGCCGAGCACTTGCCAGCGGGCAATCGTCTGGAACGTCAGCACTACTTTCTTACCTGCCTTCCAGCAGTTCAAAGACCGAACGGCAACAACGGGTTGAAACCGGGAGCCCATACCGGCACTGACCTGCCCCGAGCCTCACAACATCACCCGATCTCGGTACGATTTCCTTGCAGTCCCGACGTCTCTCGCGTATCAAAGCACGTGTTCCCACCCTTTTCAGCGACATCCGACGGAGTTTCCTTGGCTACCAGCATCCCCGCTACCCGAAAGCAACAAATCGACGACGTTCTTCTCAAGCTGCCGGGCGTCAAGGCCAAAAAAATTGGCGGGCTTGACGCCTATCTTGTGTCCGACAAGATGTTCGCCTGCATCAGCGGCGACGGCGTCGGTATTCGTGTGCCGGCGGCGACGGCGGTGGAGTTGCAGTTCTCGCGGGGCGACGTGGTGCCGTTCCAGCCACGCGGCATGCCGAGTTCGCGGGAGTGGGTGCAGATCGACCGCGCCGATGCAGCGGACTATGCGCAGGATATCGAGGTATTCCAGGCGTCGATCGCCTTCGTGAAGGGAACGCGGGGCTAGCCCGGCAGAGGCCGGCGGGGAAGTCGGAGAATCGCCCCCCGCCCCCAGAATTGCGCCACGCACCACCGACCGGCCGTGCGAACACACCGGATCGCGCACGCGCCGTGCACCGATTCTCGACTTTGATCAAACCGCCACCGCGACCGCTCCGGTATCGTCGCCCCCACGACCTCCCCGGAAACGCGCCGTGAACCCGATCTCCAATTTCTACCGCAGCGATGTCCGCACCGGCATCAAGATTGTGCTGACCAGCCTGATCCTCGGCACGCTCACCGCCGCGCCCTTGTGGTTCTTCAATCAGTTCGGGCCGGACGACGTCACACCCACCGGGCTGGCGCTGACAGCCATGTTCGGCACCATCGCGGGCGCGCTCGGTGCCGCCATCGGTGTGCTGTGGTGGGTGGTCGAGCTGCTCTTGCGCCGGCGCTGATCAGGCCAGCAAAAACACCTCGCGAAACGCCTTTTCGCCCCACGGGTTGAAGGCCACCACCCGGCTGTCGGGCAGGCGCCGGGCCCAGCCGGCATCAAGTACATGCTGCAACACGGCGGCGCCGACGGCACCGGCGAGGTGGTGGCGGCGTTCGCCCCAGTCCAGGCACATGCGGCAGGCCGGGCGGCGGCCCGATGCCGATGACGACGCATCGATGCCCAGCCGCGCCAGTTCGGCCCGCCCGGTGTCGGTCAGGTCCAACTCGCCGGTGCGGGCAATAAACCAGCCGCGCATCAACATGGCCTCGAAGGCCGTCACGGCCAGCTCGCCGGCGAGGTGGTCGTAACATACACGCGCCTTGCGCAGCGCCGGCTCGCGCGGGCTGGAACGCAGGCGCACGGCGCCGGTGCGAAAGGCCACACCCATCAAGGATTCGAGCAGGTGCGCCACATCACGCCCGGCAAGGCGAAAGTATCGGTGCCGCCCCTGCGCCGCCACCTCGATCAGCCGGGCATTGACCAGCTTGGCCAGATGCGCGCTGACGGTCTGCTTGGTCACCCCGGCGATGCCGGCCAGTTCGGTGGCGGTCAGCGCGCGGTCCGCCATCAACGCAGTGAGGATGTCGGCGCGGGCGGGGTCGCCGATCAGCGCGGCGACGCGGGCGATGTTGGGGCCGTCTTTCATGGTTCGATCGTAGACGAACCATCTTGACGTTTCAATTCGTTATCGTGGGTCCGTCATTCACGCCGGAGCCACAACCATGCTGACCTGCTTCATCCGCTACCAGCTCGATCCCTTCCAGTACGACGCCTTCCACACCTACGCCGAAAACTGGGGCCGCATCATCCCGCGCTGCGGCGGCCACCTGCTCGGCTACTTTCTGCCGCACGAGGGAACCAACGACATCGCCTGGTGCCTGATCGGCTTCGACAGCCTGGCTGCCTACGAGCGCTACCGCACACGCTTGCGCGACGACGCCGAGGGGCGTGCCAACTTTGCCTTTGCGCAGGAGAAGCGCTTGATCCTGCGCGAGGAGCGCACGTTTCTCAATACGGTGGCGGCCACCTTCTGCCTGCCACCCGAGCGGGCGGCCTGAGCATGCTGGCCGTCATCTTCGAAGTCATTCCCGCGCCCGACGCGCGCGGCACCTACCTGGACATCGCCACCGCGCTGCGCCCGGCCCTCGAGACCATCGACGGTTTCATCTCGATCGAGCGCTTCGAGAGCCTGAGCCAGCCCGGCAAACTGCTGTCGCTATCGTTCTGGCGCGACGAGGCAGCCATCGCGCGGTGGCGCACGCTCGAAGCCCATCGCGCGGCGCAGGCCGCGGGCCGGCAGCGGGTATTTGCCGACTACCGGCTGCGCGTGGCCACCGTGGTGCGCGACTATGGTCTGACCGACCGCGCGCAGGCGCCGGCCGATTCCCGGGCGCATCACGCCGGCTGAAAAAACAACGGGCACGATCGCCTCGTGCCCGTTGTCGTCGGTCAGTCGCCTTTGGGGGCACCACCCCGGCCCAGCGCATCCATCAGCGCATCGCTGTTCTCACCCGGGTCGTCGGCCGTGTCGGCGCCGGATTCTTCCGGTGGCAACACGATCTCGACAGTGCTGGTATCCACCTTGCCATGTCGATCCAGCGCCCCCGTCACCAGCGACGGGAAGCTTGCCACCAGTATCAGCGCAATCAGCTGAATGACAATGAACGGCACCACCCCGCGGTAGATCTGCGTCGTTGTCACCCCCTCCAGACGCCGCCCGAGCGTCTTGTCGAGATAGGAGCCCACCGGTGCCACGCTGCGCAGGTAGAACAGCGCGAAGCCGAACGGCGGCGACAGGAAGGAGGTCTGCATGTTCATGCCGATCAGCACCAGGAACCACACCATGTCGATGCCCAGCTTCTCGGCCACCGGCGCGAACAGCGGCAGCAGGATGAAGGCGATCTCGAAGAAGTCGATGAAGCAGCCGAGCACGAACACCAGCAGGTTCACCACGATCAGGAAGCCCACCTGCCCGCCCGGCACCAGGCTGAACAGGTGCTCGACCCACAGGTCGCCGTTGACGGCCCGGAAGGTCAGGCCGAACACCGTCGAACCGATCAGGATGAAGAGCACGAAGGTGGACAGCGAGGCCGTGGTGTCCAGCGCGCTGCGCATCACCTCGAAGCCCAGTCGGCGGCGGATGCCCGCCAGCACCAGGGCGCCGACTGCCCCCATGGCGCCGCCTTCGGTCGGCGTGGCCAGGCCGATGAAGATCGTCCCCAGCACCAGGAAGATCAGCACCACCGGCGGCACCATGGCCACCATCACCTGGCGGAACAGCGCCGCCCCGCGCAAGGTGCGCGCCTCGGGCGGCAAGGCCGGCACCGCCTGCGGCCGGAAGATCGACAGTGCGAAGATATACAGCGCCAGCAGCCCGACCAGCATCATCGACGGGATCAGCGCGCCCTTGTAGGCATCGCCCACCGATACGCCCAGCACGTCGGCCAGCACGATCAGCACCAGCGACGGCGGTACGATCTGCGCCAGCGTGCCGGAGGCGCAGATGACGCCCGCCGACACTTCGCGCGAGTAGCCATAGCGCATCATCACCGGCAGCGAGATCAGGCCCATGGCGATGACCGAGGCCGCCACCACGCCAGTGGTCGCTGCCAGCATCGCGCCGACAAAGATCACCGCATAGGCAATGCCGCCACGGATCGGGCCGAACAGTTGGCCGGCCGATTCGAGCAGATCCTCCGCCATACCCGAACGCTCGAGAATGATGCCCATGAAGGTGAAGAACGGAATGGCCAGCAGTGTGTCGTTGGCCATGATGCCGAGTACCCGCTCGGGCAGGGCCTGCAGCAGCGCGGGCGTGAGCAACCCCAGCTCGATGCCGACGAAGCCGAAGAACAGGCCGTTGGCCGCCAGCGCGAAGGCGACCGGAAAACCGCTGAGCAGGAAGATGATCAGCGAGACGAACATCAGGGGGGCCAGGTTGGCCGTCAGAAACGCGATCATGCCGTCGCTCCTTGGTCAGACGGGGATTTTTCCAGCGGGTCAGGCCCGTGGCCGGTCAGAAAGGCGATCCGCTTGATCAGCTCCGACAGGGCCTGCAGCGCCAGCAGCCCGAAGCCGACCGGAATCAGCAGGCGCACCGGCCAGCGCACCAGGCCACCGGCGTTGGACGACTGTTCGTTCTGCATGAAGGAGGCAAGGAATTCCGGCCACGACATCACCGCGATCATCACGGCCACCGGAATGAGGAAGAAGATGATGCCGACCACATCGACCCAGTTGCGGGTGCGCGCGGACACCTTGCTGGAAATGAGGTCGATGCGCACATGCGCATTGTTGAGCAAGGTGGCACCGGCACAGAGCAGGAACACTGCCGAAAAGAGATACCACTGCACTTCGAGCATCGCGTTGGAGCTCAGGTTGAAACCGTAACGACTCAGCGCGTTACCGGCGCTGATCACGGTCATGACCAGCACCAGCCAGATGGCCAGCCGGCCCACGCGCGCATTCAGTCCATCAATGCAACGCGCCAGCAACAACAGGTGTTTCATATAGGCATGTCCTCCAGACGGATTGCATGTGTGCGCTTGCCGCCGCCCAAGGGCGAGCGGCGGGGGCTTGCAAACCGGTCATCGAAAAGGGGGTAAAACAACAGCGGAGGAGATTCTCGTCCGGCCGTAGAAATCCACAAGCTAGGGCAAACGAGATTGCGGGAAACACGTATGGATCTGGCTAAAACGAGGCATGCTGAAGTCGTGTTTTAGCCGGCCAAAATAACTTCTCATCCGATTGATTTGTATGAATTTTTATTCACAACAAGATCCATCAAATAAGTTTGACGAACCATCGGAGAAAATAGCCAGGCTTACGAACAACTTAAATCACGGCATTTAAATCATCTCCGCCCAGAGCGCCGCCTTTCCGCCAACAAAAGACCGCCATCCACGCGGCGCGGCACACCCCTGCATGCCGACAGGTATGATGGCCTCTCCACCGACTCTCCCCGCCCCCATGCCGCCCCCCGACGCTGCCGCCCTCACCGCCCGCGACCTCTGTGCGGGCGCGCTGACCGATGTGTCGCTCGACATCCCGCCCGGCCACATCCTGGCGCTGTCGGGCCCGTCCGGCTCGGGCAAGAGCCGCCTGCTGCGTGCGCTGGCCAATCTCGATCCGCACGCGGGGCGCGTGAGCCTCGGCGACATCACGCAGGACCGCGTGCGCGGACACATCTGGCGACGCGCCGTGATGATGGTGCCGGCCGACAGCCAGTGGTGGGCCGACACCGTCGGCGCGCATTTCCCCGACGGCGCCGCGGACGACCTCGCGGCACTCGGCTTCGGGCCAGAGACGCTGGACTGGCAGGTGGGCCGGCTGTCGTCCGGCGAGAAGCAACGCCTCGCCCTGCTGCGCACTATCGCCCACCGCCCGCGCGCCCTGCTCCTCGACGAGCCCACCGCCAACCTCGACCCCGACACCACCGCGCGGGTCGAAGCCTGGCTGACCGAGCGCATCAAACACCATGGCTGGCCGGTGATCTGGGTCGCACACGACCCGGCGCAGATCAAGCGGGTGGCCGACACCCACCTGCGCATCGCCGGCCACCGGCTGGAGACCGCCCCATGCAGCTGATCGACCTGGCCTGGTGGCAACTGGCGCTCGGCGCGGCCCTGGTGCTGGCACTGGCCGGCTGTACCCTGCTGGCCCGGCTCGATGTCGGCAAGACCATGCTCATCGCTGCGCTGCGCACGGTGGTGCAGCTGAGCCTGATCGGGCTGGTGCTCGAAGCCCTGTTCTCGGTCGCCGCGCTACCGTGGATCGCACTGATGGCGCTGGTCATGCTGCTGATGGCCGGACGCGAAGTCACCGCGCGGCAAAAGCGCCGGCTCACCGGCGGCTGGGCCTTCGGCATCGGCACGCTGTCGATGTTCATCTCGGCCTTCAGCGTCACCGTGCTGACCCTGGTTGCCATCATCGGCCCCGAGCCCTGGTACACCCCGCAGTACGCCATCCCCCTGCTCGGCATGATGCTGGGCAACACCATGACCGGCATCGCCATCGGCCTCGACCGCCTCACCGACGCGGTGTGGCGTCAGCGCGCGCTGATCGAGAACCGGCTGATGCTCGGCCACCGCTGGCAGGCGGCCATTGGCGAGGCGCGCCGCGACGCCATGCGCAGCGGCATGATCCCCATCATCAACGGCATGGCCGCCGCCGGCATCGTCAGCCTGCCCGGCATGATGACCGGCCAGATCCTGGCCGGCGCGCCGCCCACGCTGGCGGTGAAATACCAGATCCTGATCATGTTCACCATCACCGTCGGCACCGGCTTCGGCACGCTGGCCGCCGTGCTCACCGCCAGCCGCCGCCTGTTCGACGAGCACGAGCGCCTGCGCCTCGACCGCATCGCCCCGCCCAAATAGCACGCCGGCCGGCGGGGTCTCCCCCGTCGGCCGGTCGCGGCATCACTTGCCGTGGTGCATCGCCTTGCCCGCGGTGGCGGGCGGCGGCTGGCTGGGATCGAAGCCCTTGAAGGCCGGATTTTCATGCAGGCCATAAGGCTTCTTCATCGATTCGATCCAGTAGAAGTCCGGGTCGAACTGCTTGTCCTTCCACATGTAGTAGTCCGGCTTCTCGATGTCTTCATACTCGACCACCAGCATCGACCCGGTGTGGTCCTTGCCGGCGTTGGCGGTGTGGTGCTCGATGTGGTCGTGGGTCATCCAGATGCCGGGGTTGTTCATTTCGACGATCAGGTCGTAGCGCTCACCCGGCATCATCGGCAGCACATCCACCGCATACGGTTTGTCGAGCGGCAGACCGTCCTTGTGGGTCACCAGCGCGTCATGGCCATGCAGGTGGAAGGCCGTCGGCGAGGTCGGCGCAAACAGGCGCAGCCGCAGCACGTCGCCCTTCTTGACACGGATCGGCTGGGTGTCGGGGAAGGACTTGCCGTTGATCGAGAAGTAGTCGCTCACTTCCCGCGGATGGCCGCCCTTGCCATACTCCTGCGCCACCTCGGAGTTCCAGCCGGAGAACATCAGCACCGCATCCTTGGTCACGGTCTTCTCGAGCGCGGTGGGCTCTTTCGGATCGACGATCAGCGGCCCCCACATGCCGCGCAGGGCGACATGCTCGGCCACGTTCACATGGCAGTGGTACCACAGGCTGCCCGGCTTGTCGGCAATGAAGCGGTAGGTGTAGCTGTCGCCCGGTTCGATGGCCTCCTGCGTCACGTTGGGCACGCCGTCGGACTGCCAGCTGTTGGTCTGGTAGACCCCGTGCCAGTGGATGGTGTGGCTGAGCGTGGTGTTGTTGTGCAGCAGCACCTCAACCTGGTCGCCCTCCTTCACGTGGATCAGCGGGCCGGGGACCTGACCGTTGTAGGCCCAGACCTTGACCGCCAGGTTGGGTGCGACCTGAAGGTCGACCTCCTCGATGGTCATCTCGAATTTGCGCAGCTCGGCCTGCGCGCTGGCGCTCAGGCCGAGCGCCAGGCACAGGGCCAGCAAGGCGTGTTTTGTCGTCATGGTGGAACTCCGTTGCATTGGGAAACGGCCGGACGGGCGGTCGAACATGGCATCCGCCCGTCCGGCATCGGCGGGGGTGTCCCCCCGACGGCTCAGTCTTTCTGACAGCACAGCGCGCGCAGGTAGCCGACCAGCGCGTGGATCTCGTCGTCCTTCAGGTTGCCGCCCCAGGGTGGCATCAGCACCGACTTGTTGATCGACTTGCCACCGTGCTCGATCACCTTGAACAGCTCCTCGTCGGTGCGCGCGGACATCTCCTTGGTGTCGGTGTGGTCGCGCGGCTGGACGGCCATCTGGGCCGCGTTGATGCCCTTGCCGTTGCCCGCCACACCGTGGCACTGGGTGCAGTACACCGAATACAGCTGCTTGCCCGAGTCGGACGCGGCCGGTGCGGTGACACTGGCGAGCGACAGGGTCGCTGCGAGTAGCAGGGTCTTCATGGCTGTTTCTCCCCGATGAGCTTGAGATAGTTGGCCAGCTTGTGCACCGCGGCCGTGTTGGCATCACCCACCGGCATCATGGTGTGCGGGTCCCATGCCGCGGGCTGGGCGATGTAGGCGCTGATGAAGGCCGGCTGCAGGCGCTGCCAGGCGGTGTACAGCTCCGGCCCCGACACGCCGCCCTTTCCGGGGGCGTCCTGGTGGCAGCCGTCGCAGCCCTTGAACTTGCCGAAGTTCATCTGCCCCATGCGCTGGGCGATGGTGCCGGGTTGGTAGGTTTCGGCCTTGATCAAGGTATCGAAGGGCGTCAGCGTCATCAGGTAGTCGGCCACCTTGCCCGCCTGCGCGGCATCGAGCGCCGGGTGCTCGGCCAGCGTGGCGGTATCCACCACATCGCCGTCGGCCGAGGGTTTGACATGTGCCGGCGGGAAAACCCCGGCCGGGCGCAGGCGCACCGGATTCTGCAGCCAGCTGTACAGCCATTCGCGCCGGAACTTGTTGCCGGCATAGTCGAGCGGCGGGCCCTTGCGGTCGGCCCGTTCATGCGTGGGGGCCTTGGCATAGTCGTGGTCGAGCGCATGGCAGCTACCGCACTGCTGCTTCACGTCGCCTGCCACATCGGCGTGCGCGGCTAGCGGCACGCCGGCTGCCAGCACGGCGGCGGCACCGAGAGTCAGTCGTAGTTTCACGGGAATTCCTTTCGTCATGGTCCGGTCGATCCGCGCCTCAGCGCAGGATCAGTTGATCGCCGCGGCCCTTCTTGGGGTCGGCGTCCTTGCTGTTCATCAGCACGGTGATGCCGCCCTTGAGCGCATGCTTCATGCTGTGATCGACCAGCGCATTGTTGGTCGGCCGGTCGGCCGGGCTGATCAGGTCCACCACCACCGCATGCGCCGGCGGCACCGACATGGTCTGCATGCCGTGCAGCACGTTCTGCGGATTGCCGTTGTCCCACACCCGGTCCCAGATGCCGGCGATCGGATGGAAGGCCGCCCACTCGTTGATCATGGCGTTCACGAAGTAGATGCGAACCCGCTCGCCGGGCTTGGATTCGAGTGCGATGCTGGCGTTGGCGTCATGCACCGGGTCGTAGTGAAAGACCTTGCCGTTGACCAGCACGCCCTTCCATTTCTCGCCCGCCGTGCGCTCCTCGGCCGAGGCGCCGGCCTCGTACAGATCGCCGTGCACCAACACGTATTCGCGATCCGGTTTGGGGTACTTGTCGCTGTAGCCCTCTTTCGGATCGACGATCACCACGCCGTACATGCCGCGCGAGATGTGCTCGGCCATCGAATCGGCACCGCAGTGGTAGATCCACACACCGGGGTACTCGGCCTTGAACGAGAACGGCTTCTTCTGACCCGGCTTGATCGCCTCAAAGTCGGTCAGCACGTCGAGACGCCCGGCATGGAAGTCCATCGAATGGCTGTTCTTGTTGCCCGCCTCGTTGATCAGGGTGAAATCGACCACGTCGCCTTCCTTGACCCGCACCAGCGGGCCGGGAATGGTGCCGCCGAAGGTCCACATCGGCGCGGTCGTGCCGGCGTTGTCGATGGGCAGATCGAGTTCGCGCACCGGAATCTCGATCTTGTGGGTGGCCGCCAGCACGTTGGCGCTGGCCAGGGCAGCGCTCAGCAGCAGCATGGCGGTCAAGGGACGGTATTTCATATCGGTCTCTCCAGGGGTTGTGGCGCAAGTGCCGCTTGACCTATATCAATATTCAGGCCAGTATTATTTATCCTTTTATTTCATAGAGTTATTTTTAATCGCTGTCGCAATGACAACACAACGAACGATGTACAAATGACATCATCGATGTATCAATGACAACACACGCCACCTTCCTCAACCTGGCCGGCGCCGTGGCCGACCTGTCCAAGGCGATGCCCCGGCAGCAGCGCTATGCGCGCCTGCTCGAAGCCTTTTTCAACAGCTTTCCGTGCGATGCCATCGCCCTGCTCGAACGCGACGGCGACCAGCTGGTGCCGCGCGCCGTGCGCGGGCTCAGCCCCGACACCCTGGGCCGGCGTTTCGTCATCCGCGATCAGCCCCGGCTGGCGCAGATCGTGCACAGCGCCGAGCCGGTGCGCTTTCCGGCCGACTCCGCCCTGCCCGACCCCTACGACGGCCTGGTCGACAAGGCCGGCGAGCATCTCTACGTGCATGACTGTATGGGCGCGTCGCTGTACATCGACGGCCAGCCGTGGGGTGTGGTCACCCTCGACGCGATGACACCGGGCAGCTTCGATGCCATCGATCCGGACGTGTTTCGCGCCTTCGTAGCCGTGGCGGCCGCGACGGTGCGGGCTGCCGACTGGATCGTGCGCCTCGAGGAACAGCTCGAGCGCCATCACCGCATCCAGCGCGCCAGTCCACACGACAGCACAGCCGACGAACTGATCGGCCAGAGCCCCGCCATCACCCAGCTCAAGCGCGAAGCGCAGACCGTGGCCCCCTCCGACCTGCCGACGCTGATCTTGGGTGAGACCGGCGTCGGCAAGGAGCTGGTGGCGCGGATGATTCACCGCCACTCCACCCGCGGGCAGGAGCCGATGGTCTATCTCAACTGTGCCGCCCTGCCCGAATCGATCGCCGAGAGCGAGCTGTTCGGCCATCAGCGCGGCGCCTTTTCGGGCGCCACCGACGACCGCATCGGCAAGTTCGAACTGGCGCACGAAGGCACGCTGTTTCTCGACGAGGTCGGCGAGCTGCCGCTGACGGTGCAGGCCAAGCTGCTGCGGGCGCTGCAAAACGGCGAGATCCAGCGCATCGGCAGCGACCGGCATCATCGGGTCGACGTGCGCGTGATCGCCGCCACCAACCGCGACTTGAAAGCCGAGGTGGCCGCCGGACGTTTCCGCGCCGACCTCTACCACCGCCTCAGCGTCTATCCGCTGCTGGTGCCGCCGCTGCGCGAACGCGGCGACGACGTGCTGCTGCTGGCCGGCTACTTCATCGAACGCAACCAGCGCCGCCTCGGCCTGAACGGCGTGCGCCTGAGCCGCCGCGCACGACAGTGGCTGACCCACTACGACTGGCCCGGCAACGTGCGCGAGCTCGAGCACACCCTGTCGCGCGCCATGATCCGCGCACTCAGCGCGACGCCCTCGCGCGAGCGGGTGATCGAGCTGGGCATCCAGCACCTGGGCACCGAGGTGCTGCCGATGCCGGAAGAAGTCGCCGCCGCCACCGAACCGACGGACCAGGCCCCCCGGCCGCTGGACGAGATCATCGACCACTGCCGGCGCAAGATCATCCTGGGCCGCCTCCAGCACCACGACGGCAACAAGGCCGCCGCGGCCCGCTCGCTGGGCATCGACCGCGGCAACTTCCACCGCCTGCTGCGCAAGCTCAAGCTGGGCTGAACACCGCTGCCGCACACGCCGTTGTCATCTATAGTGAGCGTTCATCCCCGCGGAGAGATCGAGATGCGAACGGCTGTGATTTCCGGGCTCGGCGCCCTGCTCGGCGCCGCCCTGCTCGCCGGCTGCGCCAGCGCACCATCATTCACCTACCACCGCCCCGAGCAGCCCGAAGCGGCCTCCGGCTACACCGTCAAACCGGGCTGGACGCACCAGCGCTTCGCCGTCGCCGCCGCCAACCCGCTGGCCACGGATGCCGGCTACCAGATCCTCAAGGCCGGCGGCTCGGCCCTCGACGCCGCCATCGCGGTGCAGATGGTGCTGACGCTGGTCGAGCCGCAATCGAGCGGCATTGGCGGCGGCGCCTTTCTGATGCACTACGACGGCCGCAAGGTCGAGGCCTACGACGGCCGCGAAACCGCCCCGGCGGCAGCCACCGAGGCCCTCTTCCTCGATGCCGACGGCAAGCCGATGGCTTTCGATGCGGCCAAGGTCGGTGGCCGCGCGGTCGGCACGCCGGGTACCGTCGCCATGCTCGAGATGGCGCACCGCACCCATGGCCGCCTGCCCTGGGCCATGCTCTTCGCGCCCGCCATCACGCTGGCCGAGCAAGGCTTCAAGGTCAGCGCGCGGCTGCACACCATGCTCGCCAAGGACGCCTTCATCGGCGCCGACCCGGTGGCCAGGGCCTATTTCTTCGACGCCAGCGGCGCCCCGTGGCCGGTCGGCCATGTGCTGAAAAACCCCGAGCTGGCCGCCGTATTGCGCGGCATTGCCCGCGACGGCGCCCGGGGTCTGCTCGAAGGCGAGGTGGCACAGGCCATCGTGCACAAGGTGCGCACCCACCCGACCAACCCCGGCCTGCTGGCTGAAGCCGACCTGGCGAACTATCGCGCCAAGCGCCGCGCACCGCTGTGTCACGACCACCGCGCACGCGGCAAGGACTACCGCATTTGCGGCTTCCCGCCGCCCAGCTCCGGCGCCACCACGGTCGGGCAGATCCTCGGCATCCTGGCGCACACCGATGCCGCCCGTCTGCCCCCGCCCGCTGCCACGCCGGGCGCCCAGGCACCGGTCCCCTCGGCCGACTGGCTGCACCGCTACGTCGAAGCCTCGCGGCTGAGCTTTGCCGACCGCGCGCAGTATGTGGCCGACCCGGACTTCGTCCCGGCCCCGGGCGGCAGCTGGTCGTCTCTGCTGGCGCCGGCCTACCTGGCCGAGCGCGCCCGCCTGATCGGCGACACAGCCATGGCCGACGCCCCCGCCGGCCGGCCCGGCGCGATCAGCATCAGCCTTGCGCCGATGCCCGAGCAGATTGAATACGGCACCAGCCACATCAGCATCGTCGACGCCGAGGGCCGCGCCGTGGCCATGACCACCACCATCGAGGACGCCTTCGGCGCGCGGCAGATGGTCAAGGGCTTTCTGCTCAACAACGAGCTGACCGACTTCAGCTTCGCGCCGCGCGCCGCCGACGGCACGCCGATCGCCAACCGGGTCGAGCCGGGCAAGCGGCCGCGCTCGTCGATGGCGCCCACGCTGGTCTTCGACAAGGCCACGGGCCAGCTGGTGATGAGCGCGGGCAGCCCGGGCGGCGCGCTGATCATCCACTACACCGCCAAGACGCTGTATGGCGTGCTTGATCGTGGGCTGACGCCGCAGCAGGCGATCGACCTGCCCAACTTCGCCTCGATCGGCGGCAAGGTGCCGGTGCTGCTCGAGAGCGGGCGCTTCGATGCGGCCACGATGGACGGCCTCAAGGCACGCGGCCATGCACTCAAGGAGATCGACATGACCAGCGGCCTGCAGGCGATTCAGGTCAAGCGCGAGGGCGGTGCCACGACCCTGCTCGGTGGCGCCGATCCGCGCCGCGAAGGGGTAGTAATGGGCGAGTAGGACGGGCCGTGCGCAGCGGCACGGCCCGCGGTGTCAGCTCAGTCGGCCGGCGGCGCATATAGCGCAAACACCTCTGCCCCGGTCAGGTTCCGGGTGTCGTTGGCGAAGCGGTAGTAGGCGGGCTGCTCGTCGACGAAGATCTGCTGGTCGAAGCTGAAGCCGGGCGCTTCGTCGAACAGACCGACCGGCAGGTGGTACTGCTGCGCCTCCTTGAGCCGATAGAACAGGTGCGTGCCGCAGTGCTTGCAGAACCCGCGCTGCGCCCAGGGTGAAGAGTCGAACACCGTCACGCTGTCCTCGCCGGCGATGGTGACCGCAGTCCCGCACTCGACCGCCAGCAAGGGGCCACCGCCCCACTTGCGGCACATGCGACAGTGGCACGCCCCCACCGAGGTGGCCGGTTGGGCCACGCTGAGGGTCACCGCGCCGCACAGGCAGGTGCCGCGGGCATGATTGTGTGCTGTCATCGTGACCTCCTTTTGCGCTCATGAAACGGCGATGGCAAGCAGTGTATCGGACCGACGAAGTATCGCAACGTCATCGGACGCACGGCAACGCGCCCACCGCAGGCTCAGCGAATCGTAAGGTAGACCTCGGTCTGGTTGAGCAGCTGGTAGCCGATCTCGCCAAAGGTGGCCGGACCGGCCAGCCCCTCGGCCGGGCGCCCGTCCTGTCCGCGGTAGAGAAAGTCGAGGATGCAGTTGCAGGCGAAGGTCGCAGGTGCCTGCCCACCGACGGCAAGACTGGCGGGCACCGCGGCCGGCGTGGCGAGGCGGTAGCTCAGGCCGGGAAACACCGGAGCGTAGAACTCAACCCGCTTGGCCACGGTGTCCACTTGCTTGAAGCTGACATTGACCGACGCGCCGCAGTAGTCGGCCACCAGCGGCAGACGGGTATCGACCTGCCGTGCGCTCAGGTAGTCGGCCAGGTTGGCGGGCTCGCCGTTGATGTGGCATGCCTGGGCTGAGAATCCGGTGTCGGCAAAACGGATCGCGTCGCCATCGCCCGGTTTGAAGCGGTTGACGATGTCGATGTGGGCAAACCGGGACGGCGGCAGCGCGACGTCCATGACCACCGCGAGTTCAGAGGAGAACTGACCGGTCGGCCCGTACACCACGCGCGGCGCGGCGCGGCCCAGGTCATCCAGATGCGTGCCGGCCACCCAGCCGGCCAGCGGCTTGAGGTACATGTCTTCGTAGTTCGGCGCATGGCGCGCGAAGTCGCTGTGGCAAGCGCTGAATGCCGGCACGATGAGCAGGCTGTAGCCATGCTCGGGCGCATTGCGGCACAGCTGCGGCAGGCTTGCCGCGTCGTAAAAACGCAGGCGCGGCGGCGACAGGAAATCGGCAATCTGCTGCACATACACCAGTTCCCGGCTCACCACAGCGCCGGCCGCGGACATGAAGTACGGGATCGTGCCGCCGATCCAGTTGCCCGGCGGCAGCTGGCGCAGCGCGGCCTCGTCACCGGCCAGGCACAGGAAGTGGCCGTCGCGAATCAGGCCTGCCACCACGGGCACGGGCATCAGTCCTTCAGTGGGCATCATGCTGGGTCTCCGGGCGGATCTGGGCGAGCTCGTGCGCCAGTTGCGGCGCATGGCGAGCGAAGTAGTGGTGCAACTCGTGCGCTTTCATCTGGCGCACTTCCGGGTCGCTGATCAGCTGCATTTGCCCGCGCAGCTTGGTCAGCAGGAGTTTGAGACTGAGCACCCGGATGTCGAGGTCCCGCGCGCCCTCGAGCAGCGCGTGCCAGACCGGGTCGTCGGTGTCGGGGATGTCGGCCTGGGTACGCGCGCCGTCGGCGATGAGCGTGTCGCGGCCCGACAGGGTGATCTTGCCGTTGTCGAGGCTGTGCTTGAACTTCCACAGGTCGGCCACCGGGATGTCGAGCAGCTTGCAGATGGTCTGGAATTTCACCCCTTCCATGAAATGCAGGGCAATCTGCCGGGTCAGCGCACGGGAAAAGATCTGATCGTCGCCCCCCGCCCACGGCAACGCGGCCTGCGCCAGATCGTCCGCGGGGGCGGCGTGCACCAGGCAGCGCGCCTGGCCGACATTGACATGCCGCCAGATCCGCTCGGGGCCGCTCGGCACCTCATGGCGCGCACCAAAAATCCAGCCGCGCCGCGGCGCCTCGCGCGCCACCCAGACGTCGAGTTGCTGTTTGCCTAGATCGTTCCGCAACCGGACGATCTGCCAGGGCGGGTCGATCTCCAGGGCTTCGCAGAGCAGGTCTTCGTACTTCATCATCCGGCCTCCATCGCTGTTGATGCCTCGCAAACCATGACAACCGCAAGGATCGTGCGCAGCGCGATCCCCACGATTGGCGCTGGCTGCCGTCATGCAAGTGAATCGTCACGATGCAGCTGTTGCGATATGGAACACGCCGCCACGCCATGTTTCGGGCCGTTGCCACGGCGCCGCGATACACTGCGGACATCACCCCATCCGAGTGCGTGCATGGAGACCGACCTTCAATCGCTGTTGGCGCAATGGCCGCAATGGCTCGACGCGATGACCCGCCCCACCGTGTTGTACGAACTGGGTTTCTTGCTCTTCGCGGGCATTGGCACCTGGCTGCTGCACCGGTTCTTCAAGACCGGCCTGCGCGCACGCTGTGACCGCTACCCGCCCGACGACCTGCGCCGGCTCGCACTGCGTGCGGTGCAGCGCGTGATATGGCCGGTGATGGCCCTGGTGGCGGTGCTGATCGGTCGTGGAGTGTTCCGGGCCGCGGCCGCGCCCACCGCGCTGCTCGACGTCGCCGTGCCCCTGCTGCTGTCGCTGGCCACCATCCGGCTGCTGGTCTATCTGCTGCGCAAGGGCTTTCGCGCCACGCCGGCCCTCAAGGCATGGGAAAACATCATCGTCACCAGCATCTGGACAATGGTGGCCCTGCATCTGGTGGGCTGGCTGCCGGCCGTACAACAAGGGCTCGACGATCTGGCCATCCACATCGGCAGCTCACGCGTGTCGGTGCTCTCGGCGATCAAGCTGGTGACCTTGATCGCGCTGCTGCTGACGCTGGCCTTCTGGATCTCGGGGGTGATCGAGCGGCGCATGCGCGCCTCGGCGCACATGACCCCCTCGTTGCAGGTGGCCTTCGGCAAGTTCAGCAAGTTCTTCCTCATCGCGCTGGCCATCTTCCTGGCCATCGACGCGGTCGGCATCGACCTGACCACGCTCACCGTCTTCGGCGGCGCGCTGGGCGTCGGCATCGGCTTCGGTCTGCAACGCATCACCAGCAATTTCATCAGCGGCTTCATCCTGGTGCTCGACCGCTCGATCAAACCCGGTGACGTCATCTCGGTGGGCGGCAACGATGCCAAGTACGGCTGGGTGCAGGAGCTGCGCGCGCGCTATGTGGTGGTGCGCGATCGCGATGGTGTCGAACGCTTGATTCCGAACGAGAACCTCATCACCTCGGAGGTGGTGAACTGGAGCTATACCGACACCAACACGCGGGTGCGTCTCCCGGTCCAGATCAGCTATGAGGACGACCCCGAGCAGGCCATGGCATTGTTGCTCGAAGCGGCCAAGGTGTCGCCGCGCATCCTCGCCAGCCCCGAACCGGCCGCGCGCATGCTGGCCTTTGCCGACAATGGCATCCAGCTCGAACTACGCATCTGGATCAGCGACCCGGAGAACGGCATCGGCAATGTGCGTACCGACGTGAACCTGGCAATCTGGCGCCTGTTCAAGGCGGCCGGCATCACCATCCCCTATCCGCAGCGCGACCTGCATGTCAAAACGCTGCCCGCGGTGGTCACCCACAGTCCACCTGCCGGTGCCGGCAACTGACGCTTTGACGCACCAACGACATGGGGCGCCGCGCGGCGCCCCATGTCGTTCAACCTGCGATCGGTCAGTCGGCCTTCGGGGTCGCCGAGCGGCGACTGCGGCGCGGCGCGGGTGCGGCCTGTGCATCGACCGACTGCGCCACCGCCACGCTGGCGTCGGCGGCCAGTTCGGCGGCGGACTCGGCCGCGTCGGTGATCAGCTCTGCCGCCTCCAGCGTCAACTCGGTTCCCGCCGGCGTCCAGCGCTGCAAGTCATCCAGCGTGGCATGGGTGGTGCGCTGCACGAGCTGGAGCTGCGCCTCGAGCAGCTTGACCCACTGGCCATAGCTTTCGGTCAGCACATGCATGGACGCCTTGAGGGTCGACATGGCCGCGTCGACATCGACCGGCATCGGCCGCTCGCCGGCGGTCACGGCATGGGCACGGTGGCTGTGGGTGCTGACGCTGCCTCGCAGATGGCGCAATGACAAGTCGGTCAGGCGCGACAGCGTGTCGACGGCCAGTTGCCCGGCTGCGTGGAGGTGCTCGAGTGATTCGGCGTGGTGTTGGCGGATCAGGTGTTGCGCAATCATGGCGGTCTCCCGGGTATGACGGTTGCACAAGTCTAGCGGCGCCAGGTTACAGCCAGATGCCAGCCGGCAAGCCCACCAAGGACGCAAAAATGCCGCCCGGTTTGCACCGGGCGGCATCTGCGCCGAAGCGCCGGGCCGGCTCGACCGCAGTCGAGCCAGGCGCCGGAATTACTTGCCGCTGACGGCCTTGACCGTGGCCTGAGTGGCTGCAGCCACGTTGGCTTCGGCCATCTCGGCTGCCTGCTTGGCCGCCTTGCTCATGGTGTCGTAGGCGTTGCTCGCCACGGCCATCGACTGCTTGGCGGCGGCGAAGAGGGCCTCGGAACCGGCCGGTGCCGACTTCTCGGCCTGGGCCAGGGCGGCGCCGAAGGCTTTGTTCATTTCTGCGATCTGCGACTCGAAAGCCTGGGTCAGTTCGCTCTGGCCTTCGCTGGCGATTTCATACACGCTACGAGCATAGGCCACGGCCTTGTCGACCATCGGCTTGGCCAGCGACGACTGCAGCTTGACCAGCTCTTGCGGGTCCTTCACAGCCAGAATGGCCTTGGTGTTCAACGCGCCGTCTTCGAGCATGGCGCGGCTGGTGTTGAGGTTCAGGGCAGCGAGGCGCTCGGCACGGCCGAAAGCGGTGGTCGCTTGCGACAACAGGGCTTCCAGACCGGCTTTGCTGGCGTCGGCGAACTGCTCGGGGGTGGTGAACTTGTTCATGGTGAATTTCCTTGGTGAGATTTTCTAAAAATCAAAGACCGCTGTTCGGCGTTTCTGGCGCCCTTTCATGTTGCGGTGCAGCATGCATTGAATTATAGGGCGTTCATGGGGATTGTCAACTATTTTTGTGCACCGCACAATATTGCGAGACCTCTCCCTGTTCACGGGCCTGCGCCGACCGTGTGCACACCGGGCGCCGGTTTTCGATACCCTGACGGCGATAGCGCACGAGTGCTGACCCAGGCATTGTCCGGCATCACATTGCACCGTGATGACGAGCCTGCGCCACCACCGCCGCGCGTACCGACGTTGCCCTGCAGAGACTCTCACGTGAATCACGACCATTACATCGCCCCTGTCCGCCGCTGGCTCGAGACCCTGGTCATCGGGCTCAACCTGTGCCCCTTCGCCAAGCGCGAACTGGTCAAGGACCGGGTACGCTTCTTCGTCTCCGAGGCAACGACGGACGAGCAGCTGCGGATGGACCTGGAAGCGGAGCTGGCGCTGATGGCCGACACCCCGGCCATCGAAACCACGCTGCTGATCCATCCCCAGGTGCTGCAGGACTTCTTCGACTACAACCAGTTCATCAACCACCTCCCCGGCCTCCTCAAGCAGCTCGGTTATCGCGGCACCTTCCAGGTCGCCAGCTTCCACCCGGACTACCAGTTCGGCGGCACCGAGCCGGACGATGTCGAGAACACCACCAACCGCTCGCCCTATCCGCTGCTGCACCTGATCCGCGAAGACAGCCTGGCGCGCGCCGTGGCCAACTACCCCGACCCCGAGCAGATTCCCGAGCGCAATATCGCCCTCGTCGAGGAACTCGGCGCCGACCACATGCAGGCCTTGCTCAAGGCCTGCTTCGACGCACCCGCCAAATAGCGTCCGCCCTGCCGGAGCGGAATAGCGGCAATTTTTGCCGCCTTATCGCGCCCTGACCTTGCCTCGCCCCGGGCTACTCTGCCAGCGTGTCCCTGAACCGCCCCGAGGCGTGCGATGTTGCGAAGTGTGTTGTGGATCCTGATGTGCCTGCCGCTGGCCGGCCATGCGGCCGATGCGCCGTCGCCCGCGCCAGCCGCCAGCGGCTCGCTGGCTGGCAGCCTGGGGCAGATGGCCTTTGGCCTGGTGGTGGTGGTCGGCGTGCTGCTGGTCTGCCTGTGGCTGCTCAAGCGCCTCGGCGCACCGCGCGGCAGCGCCCGCGGGCTGAAGGTGCTCGGCGCGGCACCGGTCGGCCCGCGCGAGCGCGTGGTGCTGGTGGAAGTGGCCGACCAGGTGCTGGTGCTCGGCGTGGCCCCGGGCCGGGTCAACATGCTGCACACCGTCGATCCGGCCGCGCTCGCTCTCCCGCCCGCCGGCGCCGCCGACACCCCGGACGCCACCGGCTTCGCCGCCCGGCTCAAGACGCTGATGGAGACGCGCAAGTCATGATCCCGCGCCGCCTTCGCCTCCTCGCCACACTCGCGCTGACCCTGCTGCCCGGCCTGGCGCTGGCTCAGGCGGTACCGGCCATCACCGGCACTCCCACCGCCGGCGGCGGCACCACCTACAGCCTCAGCGTACAGACGCTGGTGCTGCTCACCTCGCTGACCTTCCTGCCGGCGGTGGTGCTGATGATGACCAGCTTCACCCGCATCATCATCGTCTTCTCGCTGCTGCGCCATGCGCTGGGCACGCAGACCTCGCCGCCCAACCAGATCCTGGTCGGCCTGGCGCTGTTCCTCAGCTTTTTCATCATGTCGCCGGTGATCGAGAAGGTCTATACCGACGCCTACCTGCCGCTGACTGCCGGCACCATCGAGCTGGACGAAGCGGCCAACCGTGCCGCCGCACCGGTCAAGGACTTCATGCTGCGCCAGGTGCGCGAGCCCGACCTGAACCTGTTCTCGCAGCTGGCCGACACGCCCAAGGTGGATTCGGCCGCCGAGCTGCCGATGAAAGTGCTGGTGCCGGCCTTCGTCACCTCGGAGCTGAAGACCGCGTTCCAGATCGGCTTCATCGTGTTCATCCCCTTCCTCATCATCGACATGGTGGTCGCCTCGGTGCTGATGTCGATGGGCATGATGATGATGTCGCCGGTGATCGTCTCGCTGCCGTTCAAGATCATGCTGTTCGTGCTGGTCGACGGCTGGACGCTGCTGATCGGCTCACTCGTGCAGAGCTTCGTGCCATGAGCCCCACCCCTTTTTCCGGAGCCCGTCCATGACCCCGGCAACCGTCATCGACATCGGCCGTCAGGCGGTCGAAGTCACCCTGCTCGTCGCCGCGCCGCTGTTCATTGCCGCGCTGGTCACCGGCCTGCTGGTGAGCATTTTCCAGGCCGCCACCCAGATCAACGAGATGACCCTCTCCTTCGTGCCCAAGGTGATCGCCATCTTCGTCACGCTGATCCTGGCCGGCCCGTGGATGATCACCCTGCTGACCGACTTCATGATCCGCATGTTCGAGTCGATCCCCTCCGTCATCGGCTAGCGTCGTCGATGCTCGAAGTCACCAGCGCCGAGCTCAATGCCTGGGTTGCCGGGCTGATGCTGCCGCTCGCGCGCATTCTCGGCATGATCTCGTCCGCGCCGCTGTTCAGCAACGGCGCGGTGCCGGTGCGCATCCGCCTGGCCGTGGGCCTGGCCGCGGCCATGGCCATCGTGCCCGCGCTGCCGTCGCTGCCGGCCATCGACCCCGGCTCCGGCATTGGCCTGGCGGTGTTCGTGCAGCAGATCCTGATCGGCGTGGTGATCGGCTTCGTGATGCGCCTGGTGTTCGCCGCGGTCGACGTGGCCGGCGAGCTGATCGGGCTGCAGATGGGTTTGTCGTTCGCCACCTTCTTCGACCCGCAATCGGGCGGCCAGACCGGCGTGCTGGCCGAGTTCATGGGCCTGCTCGCCTCCTTGCTGTTCCTCGCCTTCAATGGCCACCTGATGATGATCGAGGTGGTGGTGCGCAGCTTCGAATGGCTGCCCATCCGGCCCGAGCCCTTCGCCGCCATCGGCTGGCGTGAGGCGGCCAGCACCGGCGCCCTGCTCTTCGCGGCCGGCCTGTTGCTGGCCCTGCCGCTGGTCGCGGCCCTGCTCATCACCAACATCGCCATGGGTGTGCTCACCCGCGCGGCGCCGCAGATCAACCTCTTCGCGGTGGGCTTCCCGATCACCATGTCGGCCGGCTTCGTCGTGCTCCTGCTCTCGCTCGACGCCTTCGGCCCGGTGATGATGCACTTCTACGAACAGGGCTTCGAGGCCATCGCGGTGGTGGTTCAGGCCTTGAGCGGCACGCCCTGATCGGGGCGCCGGATCGCCGCCGCCAGCGTCTTGAACGCCACCATCGGCGGCGCATCGCGCAGGGTGATCATGCCCGTGGGCACGCGACCGACATCGTCGGGCAGCGCCTCGAGCACCAGCTCATCGGCATGGCCGGACTGCTCGACCACGGCGCGCGGCATCAGCGTCCAGCCCAGTCCGACCGACACGCAACCGAGAATGCCCTCCAGCGTGCCGAACTCCATCGCATCCGACACCGCATGGCCGATCGCCCGCTGCCAGGTCAGCGCCCGGGTGCGGTAGGCACAGCCCTCGCGGAAGAAGATCAGCGGGTGGGTGACCGGGCTGATGCCCGGCGCCGACACCTGCACCAGTTCCTCGACCACCAGTTCTTCGAAGTGCAGCGACGGATGCGTCACCGGCCCGGCAACGAAGGCGCAGTCGAGCTTGTGGTCGAGCACCGCCTCGGCCAGCGCCGCGCTGGTATTGGTGCGCACACGCAACTCCAGCATCGGGTGCCGGGCGCGCACCGCCTTGAGCGCGCGCGGCAGGTGCAGCGCGGCGAAGGTCTCCATCGTGCCGATACGTAGCTCGCCGCTGCCCTCGCCAATCTGACGCACCGCGGCGGCGGTCTGGCGTTCGAGCTGCAGCAGGCGGCGCGCATAGGCCAGCAGCACCCGGCCAGAGGGCGCCAGCTCCAGCCCGCGCCCCTTGCGGAAAAACAGTTCTACCCCGAGCTCTTCCTCCAGCCGGCGGATGCGGCCGGTCACATTGGACTGCACCGTGTTGAGCTTGCGCGAGGCGGCCAGCACGCCGCCCTCCTCGACCACCGTCTGAAACGTGCGCAGCGCCACCAGTTCCATGCCGATATCTCCACTAGAGAACAAACCGTTCTCAACAAATCATTTGTATTGATACATTAGCTTGTTTATCGTGCGTCCACCAAACACAAAAAATCCGCCCCCAATGACCGAACAACGCGAACGTCTCCAGGTCCTCAGTGCCGGCATTTTCAGTCTGCTGCTGGCGCTGGGCGTTGCCCGCTTTGCCTACACGCCACTGCTGCCGATCATGCAGGCGCAGGCCGGGCTGGGCGTGGCCGAAGCCGGTTGGCTGGCCGCAATCAATTACGCCGGCTATCTGTCGGGGGCGCTGATCGCCTCGCTGATCAGCGATCTGGTCCTCAAGGACCGGCTCTACCGCATCGGTCTGGTGGTGGCCATCCTCAGCACCGTCATGATGGGGCTGACTACCGATGTCACCGTGTGGGCCATCTCGCGCTTCATCGCCGGGCTCTCCAGCGCCGCCGGCATGCTGCTGGGCACGGGGCTGATCCTCAACTGGCTGATCCGCCACAACCACCGCAGCGAGCTGGGCATCCACTTCGCCGGCATCGGCCTGGGCATCGCCGGCTGTTCGGCGGCGGTGGCGCTGATGAGTCACTTTTTTGACTGGCGCGAACAGTGGTTTGCCTTCACCGCCATTGGCTGCGTACTGCTGGTGCCGGCGCTGCGCTGGTTGCCGCCGCCCGACAGCAGCGCGGTCACCAAGACTGGCCAGAAGCTGGTTGACGCGCCGCCCAGCCCGGCCTTCATGCGCCTGTTCATGGCCAGCTACTTTTGCGCTGGCGTGGGCTATGTGGTCAGCGCGACCTTCATCGTCGCCATCATCGACCAGCTCCCCGGCCTGGCCGGGCGCGGCTGGCTGGTGTTCCTCACCATCGGCGTGGCGGGTGCGCCGTCGTGCATGGTGTGGGACCTGATCGCGCGCCGCACTGGCGATCTCAACGCGCTGATTCTCGCCTCGGCGCTGCAGATCGTCGGCATCGTGCTGCCGGTGCTGGCCGACGGCCTGGTGCCCGCCATGGCCGGCGCCATCCTGTTCGGCGGCACCTTCATCGGCATGGTGAGTCTGGTGCTGACCATGGCCGGTCGCTACTACCCGACCCGCCCGGCCAAGATGATGGGCAAGATGACGCTCTCGTACGGCGTGGCGCAGATCATCGCGCCGGCCATCACCGGTTTCATCGCCACCCGCCTGGGCAGCTATGCCGGCGGCTTGTATCTGGCCGCCGGGGTGATGGTGGTCGGCACCGTCTTGCTGGTGATGCTCAAGGCGATCGAGCGGCGCGACGCTGCCGCATCGATCGCTGCCGCCTAATCGTCGCTCGGCTCGCCCACGTCGGTGTCGTCGTCGAGGGCGAAGTCTCCTCGGTCGTAGGCTTCGAGCACGGCCCTGGCCCGTTCGAGCTGTGCCTCGGGCACCATCACCCGCGCACCGCCCACCGCGACCGCAATCAGAGAATGGGTCTGCACCAGGTTGGCGTCGGCCACCATCGCGTCCAGCCCCGCTGCCCTCAGGCAGGCGCACAGCACATGCGCCTCCGTCGGGTCCAGGCAGCGTGCCGCCATCAGCCAGTCGCCCTCATTCGTCATCCAGCCCCTCCGTCGGTGTTGCCGTCGCATTGGCCATCCCGATGCGCCGCCGCAAACGCACACTCGACAGCCTGCCCGGAATGGCGCAGACAATCCACACCAAGCGGTGTGGCCTGGCGCCAGCCTGGGCCATCAGCGCCATCGAGTGCCGGGCGATGAACACGTCGAACCGGCTGACCAGGGGGTCGGCATCCTGCCCGCGGGGTGAGCATGGACACGTCTCCGGCCCGACAACGTGGGCGCCTGAGCCGATAGACCGTCCGGCGGTCGCGGGGCGTACTCCCGCAACAGCCGATACCGCCTGACGCCGCCCTACAGCCTGAAGCGGGCGAACTGGTCCTGCGTACGCCGCGCCACCTCGGCCAGCGAGCGCACCGTGCCGCGCGCCTCTTGCAGGGCGGCGTCGGTTTCCTGCACGCGGGTGGTGATGTCTTCGGTGCTTTGCGCCATCACCGAGGTGGCGCTGCGCTGCTCGTTGATGGACAGCGCGATCTCGGCCATGCGCTCGGCGACGTTGCGCGACTTTTCGCCGATCTCGCGGATCTTGACGCGCGCATCCTCGGTGAGCGACACGCTGCTCTCGACGGTGCCCACGGTTTCGGTCATGAAGCCGACCGCCTGACCGGTCTCCTGGCGCATGCCGCCGAGCATGTCGGATATCTCGACCGTCGCCTTGCCGGTGCGCTCGGCCAGCTTGCGCACCTCGTCGGCCACCACCGCGAAACCGCGGCCCTGCTCGCCAGCCCGCGCCGCCTCGATGGCGGCGTTGAGTGCCAGCAGGTTGGTCTGGTCGGCGATCTCGCGGATCACGCTGACGATGCCGTTGATGTCTTCCGAGCGCCGCTCCAGCCCGGACAGCACGTCGGCCAGCTCGCGCACCCGCTTGGCCGAGGTACCGGCCTGGGTGGCGATGTGCGCCACCTCTTCGGCGGCGCTGTCGGTGAGCTGGCCGGTGCTGCGCGCCAGTGATTCGGCATCGGCGCTGTTGTCGGCGATGTGCGACACGCTGACGGTGATCTCCTCGATGCTGGCGGCATTGGCGGTGGTGGTGTCGGCCAGCGCTTCGGAGCGGGTCGCCATGCGCTGCACGTTGGCTTCGAGCTGCTGCACCCCCTCGGCGAGCACGGCGGCGTCCTGCCGCAGCGACTGGAACATGGTGCGCAGGCCGGCCTGGAACTGGTTGAAGGCACCTGCGGTGCGCGCCACCTCGTCATCGCCCTGCACCGGAATCTGGCGCGTCAGGTCGCCTCCGCCACCGGCGATCTCTTCCATGGCGCTGTGGATTGCGCCCAACCCGCGCAGCAGGCGGCGCAACACCACCACCGCCAACGCCACGAAACCACCGGCACAGACGACGACAATACCGGCCAGCGTCATCAGCAAGGCATTGAGCGGCGACAGCACCGCGGCGCGGTCTTGCACCATCAGCAGGGTCCAGTCGGTGCCGGTCACCGGTTGCCAGCTCACCAGCGAGGCGGTGCCGCCGACCGTGGCGTCAATCTGCGTATCGCTGGCCTGCCCGAGCCGGCCCGCCAGGGCCGCCAGTTCGGGCGAGAAATCGGCCAGCGGCTTGAGCGTCAGCGCCTTGTCCTTGTGGGCAATGATGGTGCCCTGGCGGTCGACCAGCATGGCGTAGCCGCCATTGAGCTCGATCGACAGCACGGCCTTGACCAGCGCCGCGATCGAGATGTCGCCGGCCACCACCGCATCGACGCCGCCGCTACCCTTGACCGGCGTGGCAAAGGTCACCACCAGCTGGCCGGACGAAGCGTCGGCATAGGGTGCAGTGAGGATCCGCTTGCCCGCCGCCACGGCGCCGCTGTACCAGGGGCGCGCGGTCGGGTCGTAACTGGCCGGCAGGTTCTGCGGCGTGGAGAACACGGTGTGCTTGTCGGCATAGCCGGCATACACGATGTCGAAGCCACCACCCTCGGCCGCGCGCTGAAAAAATGGCAGCGGATCGTCGGCGAGTGCAACCGGGGCCATGGCAGAGACGATGTCGCCGCGGGTGACCACCCATTCGGCGATACGGGCGCTGTTGCCCAGCGCGACGGCGCGGGCCTCGTCGGCCACGCCGGCCAGCAGGCCCTTGCGCAGCTCGAGATAGGCGGCGATGGACAGGGCCGCGGACATCGCCAGCACCAGGGCGATGAACAGGACAATGAGTTTGGTCTGGAGGCTCTTCATGGGGGCGCTCTTTTTTCGGTGTGGGTCCGGCGTCTAACGACCGACCTGCCCCAAAGCTTGAGGCCCCCTGCCGCCGTTCGTCGGCCTGCACACGCAGGCCGACGCTCTATTACGCCGCCTTCTTCATCTGCTTCTGGTAGAGGAACGCCATCACCGCCGCGCGGTATTCGGCACAGGCCGGGTCATGTGCCAGCTTGAGCCGCTCACGCGGTTTGTCGAGCTTGACCTCGAGGATCTCGCCGATGGTCGCTGCCGGGCCATTGGTCATCATCACCACACGGTCCGACAGCAGCACCGCCTCGTCCACATCGTGGGTCACCATCACCACCGTGGCGCCGGTCTGGGCCATCACCCCCATCAGTTCGTCCTGCAGGCTGGCGCGGGTGAGCGCGTCGAGCGCGCCGAAGGGCTCGTCCATGAGCAGGATCTGCGGCGCCATGGCGAAGGCGCGGGCGATGCCCACGCGCTGCTTCATGCCGCCGGAGATCTCGTTCGGATACTTCTGCAGCGCGTGGTCCATGTGCACCATCTCCAACGCGGCACGGGTGCGCGCCTGTAGCTGGGCCTTGCTTTCGGTGGCGCCGAAGACGCGCTCGACGGCGAGGTACACATTCTCGAAGCAGGTCATCCACGGCAGCAGCGAGTGGTTCTGGAAGACCACCGCGCGCTCCGGCCCCGGCCCGCCGATCTCACGCCCGTTGCACAGGCACATGCCCTCGGTGGGCCGGGTCAGCCCGGCGATCAAGTTGAGCAGGGTCGATTTGCCGCAGCCGGAGTGACCGATCAGCGAGACGAACTCGCCGCGGCTGATCTGCAGGTCGATGTCGCGCAGCGCGACGAAGGGGCCGTTGTTGGTGTCGAAGCGCATGCCGACACGTTCGACCTTGACGATGGGTGCGTTCATGATTGACTCCTCAGACCGCGCCGCCGTAGCTGAACCGCTTGGCCAGCCACAACAGGGCGTATTCCAGCGCTAGACCGACCACGCCGATCACCAGGATGGCGACCAGGATGTGTTCGACCGACAGGTTGTTCCACTCGTCCCACACCCAGAAGCCGATGCCGATGCCGCCGGTGAGCATCTCGGCGGCGACGATCACCAGCCACGCCGTGCCGACCGCCAGGCGCACGCCGGTGAGGATGTGCGGCAGCACCGCGGGGAAGAGAATGCGGGTGACGATCTTCCACTCTGACAGCGCCAGCACCCGCGCCACGTTGAGGTAGTCCTGCGGCACGGCACGCACGCCGGCGGCGGTGTTGATGATCATCGGCCAGATCGAGCAGATGAAGATCACCCAGATCGCCGCCAGGTTGGCATCGCGAAACACCAGCAGGCCGATCGGCAGCCAGGCCAGCGGCGAGACCGGGCGCAGCAGGCTGATCACCGGCTCGCTGGCCGAGCGCATGAAGTTGAAGCGCCCGACCAGGAAGCCGGCGGGGATGCCGACCAGCGCCGCCAGGCCGAAGCCGATGCCGACCCGCTGCAGCGAATAGAACACGTTCCAGCCGATGCCCATGTCGTT
>JAWKYX010000046.1:0-28677 GCA_041396265.1 Rhodocyclaceae bacterium | reverse complement strand
CGGCGGCGAGCGGGACGAAGGCGGCGGCGAGGGTGACCTTGTAGGCGTTTTCGACCATCTCGTGGATTGAGCTCTCGGTCTGCATCGCATAGCCGGTGACGATGATGGCGAAGACCACCACGGTGACGCGGGTCAGCTGCAGGAAGGCGCGATCGCTGAGGCCGGGCATGAAGCCGCGCAGGACGTTTTCCGAGAAGGTCACCGAGGGGGCCAGCAGGGTGCCGGAGGCGGTACTCATGATCACCGACAGCAGGGCGCCAAAGAAGATCACCTGGGCGCCAAAGGGCAGGTGGTTGAGGATCAGGTTGGGCAGGATCAGCTGCGAGTCCTCTTCCATGTAGCGGGCGACCAGCGACGGGTCGATCTGGGTGGCCGAGTAGGCCAGGAACAGCGGGATGGCCGCAAACAGGAAGTAGGCGATGCCGCCGAGTACCGTGCCATTGACGGCGATACGTTCGTTGCGCGAGGAGTTGGCGCGCTGGAAGACGTCCTGCTGCGGGATCGAGCCGAAGGCCATGGTCAGCAGCGTGGCGATCCAGGCGATGATGGCGCCGATGTTGGCTTCTGGCAGCCATTCGAACTTGCCGGCCGCGGCCGCGTGGCTGATCACCTTGCCGGCGCCGCCGGCCAGGTCCGACACTTCCCAGGCGATGTAGAACAGGCCAAGGACGATGACGATCATCTGCACGAAGGTGGTGATGGCCACCGACCACATGCCGCCGAACAGGGTGTAGAGCAGCACCACGGTGGCGCCGATCATCATGCCCTGGTTCATGCTGATGCTGCCTTCGGTGAGCACGTTGAACACCAGCCCGAGGGCGGTGATCTGTGCCGATACCCAGCCCAGATAGGACACCACGATGCACATCGACAGGATCAGCTCGGTGGTGCGGTTGTAGCGGCGGCGGAAGAAGTCGCCCAGGGTGAGCAGGTTCTGGCGGTACAGGCGACGGGCGAAGAACAGGCCGAACAGGATCAGGCACAGCGAGGCGCCGAGGGGGTCGGAGATCAGCCCGTGGAAGCCTTCTTCGAGGAAGGTGGCGGAGATGCCGAGCACCGTTTCGGCGCCGAACCAGGTAGCAAAGACCATGGCGACGACGATGTACAGCGGCAGGTTGCGGCCGGCGACGATGTAGTCCTTCGCGCTGTGGACCCGCATGGCGGCCACCAGGCCGATGCCGATGGACAGGACGAGGTAGGCAGCGACAAGCCAGAGCAGCATGGCGGTGGGCTCCAGAGCAGATGCGGATGACAGGGACGGGGCCACCGGTGGTCGGCCCGGGCGTTTTTTCGGCGCGATTTTAGCAACGATGCCCGGCGCGGGGGGCGGTTTTTTTACCGCATCATGCCGGGATCGTGGTGGATCATGCCGCGATCATCATCCGCCGCCTGCCAGGCGCCACAGCTCCAGCGCCAGCACGGCGGCGAGCAGCATGCCGATCACCGTCAGCGCCAGCGTTTGCCGGCGCTGGGCGCGAGCCAGCCGGGCCATGTCGAGCCGGGCGGCCTCGATGCGGTCGGGCGTGCTCAGCGCGTGGTGCACCAGGCGCGGCAGCTGCGGCAGCGTGGTGGCCCAGTAGGGCGCCTCTTCCTTGAGGTGGCGCACCAGGGCGCTGAAACCGACCTGGTTGCCCATCCAGCGCTCCAGGAAGGGCTTGGCGGTGGTCCACAGGTCCAGCTCCGGGTCGAGCTGGCGGCCCAGACCCTCGATGTTGAGCAGGGTTTTCTGCAGCAGCACAAGCTGCGGCTGGACCTCCATCTCGAAGCGGCGCGCTGTCTGGAACAGGCGCAGCAGGGTACGGCCGAACGAGATGTCCTTGAGCGGCTTGTCGAAGATCGGCTCACAGACCGCCCGGATAGCGCTCTCGAACTCGTCCACCCGGGTGTGGGCCGGCACCCAGCCGGCTTCGATGTGCGCCTGGGCGACGCGCTTGTAGTCGCGCTGGAAGAAGGCCAGGAAGTTCTGCGCCAGATAGTTCTTGTCGACATCGGTGAGCGTGCCCATGATGCCGAAGTCGAGCGCGATGTAGCGCCCGTCGGCATGCACGAAGATGTTGCCCGGATGCATGTCGGCATGAAAGAAACCGTCGCGGAAGACCTGGGTGAAGAAGATCTCGACCCCTGCGCGCGACAGCGCCGACAGGTCCGTGCCCTGCGCCTGCAGCGCCTGGGTGCGCGAGATGGGCACGCCATGCATGCGCTCCATCACCATCACCGATTTGCCGCAGTAGTCCCAATACACCTCGGGCACCACCAGCAACTTGGAGTCGGTGAAGTTGCGCCGCAGCTGCGAGCAGTTGGCCGCCTCGCGCATCAGGTCGAGCTCATCGCGCAGGTGCTTGGCGAACTCCGCCACCACCTCGCGCGGCTTCAGGCGCCGGCCCTCGGGCCACAGGCGGTCGAGCAGGGTGGCGCCGGCGTCGAGCAAGGCCATGTCGTGGGCGATGACGCGCTCGATGCCGGGGCGCAGCACCTTGATCGCCACCTCGGTACCGTCCTGCAGGCGGGCAAAGTGCACCTGTGCCACCGAGGCCGAGGCCACCGGTGTGCGGTCGAACTCGGCAAACACCGTGTCGACCGGCCGGCCGTAAAGCTTTTCGATGACCGCGATGGCCTCGTCGCTGGGGAAAGGGGGGACACGGTCCTGCAGCAGCGCCAGTTCCTCGGCGATGTCCAGCGGCAGCAGGTCGCGGCGGGTCGACAGCATCTGGCCGAACTTGACGAAGATCGGGCCGAGCGACTCGAGCGCCAGGCGCAGGCGCACCGCGCGCGGCTCCGAGAAGCGCCGCCAGAAGAAGACGATGCGCCACAGCCGCACCAGCTGGCCGCTGCGGTCGGCGGTGAGCACCATGCGATCGAGCCCGAAACGCAGGCTGACGACGACGATTTTGGCAAGACGCAACAGACGCACGGGCGGGGCCAACAAAAGCAAAAGCGCAATTGTGCCCCAAAGCTCCGCTCAGAGGCGCGTCGTGTCCTCAGCTCGCCTTGCTCTCGGGAGCCCACATGCTTTAATCAGAAGAAGCCATCGTCATGACCGCGGCAGGCGCGTGTCCGCCCGATGACGCAGGATGCGAGGTGCCATCATGAGCAAACGAGCCTTGACCATCGGGATCAACGACTACCCCGGCACCGACGGGGATCTGTCCGGTTGCATCAACGATGCCCAGGACTGGGCCGCCGTGCTCGGTGGCAAGGGCTATGCCGTCACCACCCTGCTCGACGAGGCGGCCACGCGTGAGGCCATGGTCGACAGAATCGGCGACCTGATCGCCGGCTCGGTCAAGGGCGACTCGCTGATCATCACCTACTCCGGCCACGGCACCTGGGTGCCCGACCGCTCCGGCGACGAGGCCGACGGCCGCGATGAGGCCTTGTGCCCGCACGACATCGGCGACGGCCAGATCCTGCTCGACGACGACCTGCGCGCGCTGCTCGACCAGCGCCCGGCCGGCGTGCGCGTGGTGCTCATTTCCGACAGCTGCCACTCCGGCTCGGTGACCCGCGGCGACGAGGTCGACCTCGACCCCGGCCTGCCGCGCGCCCGTTTTCTGCCGCCCGCCAGCTGGATGAGCCTCAGCGCACTGGCCGCCACCCGCAGCCGGCCATCGGCCCTGATGGGCGGCATGACCCGCGCCGGCGGTGACCTGCTGCTGGCCGGCTGCCGCGACACCGAGTTCAGCTGGGACACCCAGTTCCGTGGCCGCCCCAACGGCGCCTTCACCTACTACGCCATCAAAACCCTGCACACCCTGCTGCCCGGCGCCAGCTACCAGCAATGGTTCCGCGCCATCAGCCACTACCTGCCCTCGACCCGCCTGCCGCAAACGCCGCAAATTTTCGGCTCGCGCACCGCTCGTCACTTCGAACTCTTCTCCTGACCCCGCCCGCCAAGGATCCTGCCCATGCCCACCGCCCCCCGTTTGCGCCTCAGCGGCGCCGCTGCCGCCGCCCGCCCGCCCCGCACCGATGCAGTGAGTGTGACCTCGGCTCGGCGGATCGTGCCGGGCACGGCTCGCGGCGGCGAGTCGGCGAGCGAGATCGATGCCGATGCCGTGTTGCGGGTCGAGCTCGAAAACGGCTTCGTGCTGTGGTCGCGCGCCGACGACCTGCTGCGCGAGCGCGGTCAGCGCAGCGTCGGGCGCGATGGCGAAGCCGAATGGCAACTCGACTTCGGCCCGCGGTCCGGGCAGGCCGCGGCGGGGACGTCACGCGGCTGGCTGGGCCTGGGCGTGCGCTTGCTCGACGTGTTCGGCGTCGACCTCAAGGGGCTGGCGGCCGCCAAGCTCGGGCAAGCGCTCGAAATGCGTTCGCTCAAGGGCCCCCCGGGGCTCTACCGCGTGGCGCTCGATGGCACCTCGCCCGACCTCCAGCCCGCCGGCGCCGCGCTGCCCGCCGCGCCGACACCGCTGCTGGTGTTCCTGCATGGCACCGCCTCGAGCACCACCGGCAGCTTTGGTGCGCTGTGGGAAAAAGACAACGCCGCCGGTTCGGCGCTACGGATGCGGCTGGCCGAGCGTTACGGCGAGCACGCCTATGCGCTCGAGCACCGTACGCTGACCGAAAGCCCGATCGACAACGCGCTGGCCCTGGCGCGTGCCCTGCCCGAAGGCGCCGAGGTGCACCTGGTCAGCCATTCGCGCGGCGGCCTGGTCGGCGAACTGCTGTGCCTGGGTATGCGCGACGCCAACACCGACCCGCTCGACGGCAAGCTGATCGACACCCTGTTTGCCGCCGACCGCACCGTCGCCGAGCAGATCGGCCTGTCGCCGCTCGACGCTGCCGCCGCCAAGGCGCGCGACGCCGCCTACGACGCCGACCGCCAGGCGCTCAAGGCGCTGATCGCCGAGCTCGACGCCAAGCAACTGCGGGTGACCCGCTTCGTGCGCGTGGCCTGTCCGGCGCGCGGCACCACGCTGGCCGCCGGCCGGCTCGACCGCTGGCTGTCGGTGCTCGACTTCCTCGCCGGCGGCGGGCTGTTTGGTGAGGCGCTCGACTTCCTGCTCGCCGTGGTCAAGGCGCGCACCGACCCGCGCACCCTGCCCGGCGTCGAGGCGATGATGCCCGGCTCCGCGCTCACCCGCTTGCTGCAGTCGCCCGACCTCACCGTCAGCGCCGACCTGTCGGTGATCGCCGGCGACATCGAGGGCGACTCGCTGTGGCAGCAGATCAAGCTACTGGCCACCGACTGGTTCTACGGCGCCGATCACGACCTGGTGGTCAATACCGGCTCCATGCTCGGCGGCCTGCGCCGCCCCGAGGGCGGTGCCCGCTACCTGCGCGACGCCGGCGGCGAGGTCAACCACTTCCGCTACTTCACCAACGAGAAGACCGTCAAATGGCTCGGCCACGGCCTGACCCGGCCGGAGGGCAACGACGGCGGCTTCCTGCCCATTGCCACCGCCCCGCACGAAGCCCCGCGCTGGCGCGAGGCCGTGCGCCGCAGCCGCGCCGGCGGCACGCCCCGGCCGCTGGCGGTGGTGCTGCCCGGCACCATGGGCAGCGTGCTGCAGCAGCGCGGTGAAACCGTCTGGCTCGACTACTGGCGCCTGCTGCGCGGCCAGCTCAAGCGCCTGCGCATGGGCCAGCCCGATGTCGAGCCGGTGGATCTGATCGGCGATTTCTACGGCCCGATGGTCGAGTTCCTCGCCCGCAGCCACCGGGTCGAGATCTTCCCCTATGACTGGCGGCAGTCAGTCACCGTCGCGGCCGCGCGGCTGGCCGAGTCGCTGGCCCAGTGGCTGCCCGAGATGGAGGCCAGCGGCCAGCCGGTGCACCTGGTGGCGCACTCGATGGGCGGTCTGGTGGTGCGTGCGATGATCGCCGACGGCGGCGCCGGCACGGCCGTGTGGCAGCGCATCACCGCCTTGCCCAACAGCCGCTTCGTGATGCTCGGCACCCCCAACCTCGGCTCGCACGAGGCGGTGCGCTGGCTCACCGGTTGCAACCCCACGCAGCAGAAGCTGGCCCTGCTCGACCTGACCCAGACCACCACCGGCGTGACCGAGATCGTGCGCGACTACGCCGGCCTGCTCGAACTGCTGCCCTTCGACCCCGCTGGTGCCAATTTTGCCGACGCCGCGCGCTGGAAGGCGCTCAGGGCCGAGCTGTCGGCGGTGTGGCCGCTGGCCGACGCCGGGGCGCTGCGCGAGGCGCGCAAGACCTGGCAGCGCCTGCTCAACGCCGCGCCCGACCCGCGCCATATGATCTACCTGGCGGGCTGCCAGCCGGCGACGGTGGTCGACTACCGCGTCGAGGCTTCACGCGACTGGGACCCCGCCGGCGACCGCCGGCTGGTGTTCGATGCCACCGCCGAAGGCGACGGCACCGTCACCTGGGCCTCGGGCCGGCTGCCCGGCGTGCCGGTGTGGTATGTCGAGGACACCGCCCACGACGCCTTGTGCACCCAGAAGCGCGCCTTCCCCGGCCTGCTCGACCTGCTCATGACCGGCACCACCACCCGCCTGCCGGCCACGCCGCCGCAGCGCGCCGACGCGGGGCGGTCGAGCCGACCCGCTTCCCGATGCCGGCGGCGCCTTCACCGATGATTTCCCCGACGAGGCCGCCGTGCGTGCGCTCGGCTTCGGCCCCGGCCGGCCGCTGTCCGAGGGCACACCCTCGGCCGCAGCGCCCGCTGGCGGTCAGCATCCGTCATGGCGACCTGGCCTATGCGCGCTACCCGGTGCTGGAGATGGCCTTCGCCGGCGACACCATCGTCAGCGCCGAGGCGGCAGTCAACCAGCGCGCCTTGGCGGCGCGCTGGCGCAGCGGCTCAATCTCGGCATGTGCCACCCGGCCGCCAATGCGCACTGTGCGCTGTTCTTCAACGAAGTGCCCGGCTGAAGCCCTCGGGCGCCATCGTGGTCAGGCTCGAGGCTGGTGGGTGAGCTGTCGCCGGGGCTGCTCGAAGCCGGCGTGCGCGGCGCGCTGCTCGACCGCCTGCAGGTGGCGCGGTGGCCCGTGATGTGCGCTTCGGCCCGGCCTCGGCGCCGCAACTCGGCCGCGGTCAGCTGCCTGCTGGTGGGCTCCGGGGCCGGCGGCATGCCGGTGAGTGCCTCGGTCGATGCGATCCTGCGCGGGGCGGTGTCGGCCAGCGCCGCGCTGGTCGAGCAGGGGCTGGAGAACCGCGTGGTGATCGATGCGGTGGAGTTCATCGAGATCTTCGAGGACGTGGCCATCTCGGCCGCCGAGGGTTCGGAGGCCTGCCTGCACGATGGCGACCTGGCGGCAAGGTGCGCTGGACGAGCCGCGACATCCAGACCGGCGAGGCCGCCGCCGCCGGAATTGCGCTGCGACGAGCAGCCCGACTGGTAGCACCGGCTGGAAATCATCGAAGAGCCCGGCCGCGAGGCGGTTGCGCTTCATCTTCGCCACCGATCGTGCGCGCGCGGAAAAACGCTCATGGCCGGGCAACTGGAGCTGGCGCGACGCCTTCATTGCCGTCGGCCTCGCCGGCGGCCAACAGCGAGATCGCCAAGACCCTGTTCGAGATGCTGCTGCCCAACAGTCTCAAAGATGGCGCCGCGCCAGACCAACATGGTGGTGATGGTCGATGACCGCTCGGCGCGCTATCCGTGGGAGCTGCTCGAGAACCGCTGGAGCGCCGGCGACCGGCCGCCGGCCGTGGCGGCCGGGCTGGTGCGCCAGCTCAAGGCCAGCCAGTTCCGCCAGCAGCCGGCCCATGCGCCGCATGCCAAGGCGCTGGTGGTGGGCAACCCGGACCTCGACGGCTGGCCGGCCTTTGCCGACCTGCCCGGCGCCCGCCAGGAGGCCGACACCGTGGTCGCCATGCTGCGCAGCGGCGGCTTCGAGGTGCGCGAGAGCATCGACGAGCGGGCCGATTCGATCCTCGCCGGCCTGCATCGAGACGCCTGGCGCATCCTGCACCTGGCCGGCCACGGCGTGCACGAGATGACCTCCGACCGCGGCCGGACGGTGTCGGGCATGGTGATCGGACGCGACGCGGTGCTTACCCCGGGCGATGTCGAGCAGATGCGCTGGGTGCCCGAGCTGGTGTTCATCAATTGCTGCCACCTGGGCAAGACGGCGCGCACGGGGCCGGCGCGCTTCAACATCCTGGCGGCCAATCTGGCCGTGCAGTTCGTGCGCATGGGCGTCAAGGCCGTGGTGGCCGCCGGTTGGGCGGTGGACGACGCCGCCGCCAACGCCTTTGCCGCCAGTTTCTACAAGCACCTGCTGGCCGGCCAGCCCTTTGGCGAGGCCGTGCGTGCCGCACGCGAAGAAGCGTGGACCAGCTTCCCCGGCATCAACACCTGGGGCGCCTACCAATGCTATGGCGACCCGAGCTACCGCCTGCGCGGCCAGGCCGGCGTGAGCACGCCGCGTGCCCAGCGGCCGTTCTACGCGCCCTCCGAACTGGTGGTGGCGCTGGAAAACCATGTCCAGTGGGTGCAGATGCAGGTGCAGCGTCATGGCGGCGATGCCGAGGAGCTGGCCGGCCTGCGCGATGGCATCACCGCGATTCTCGGCCGGGTGCCGCAGAGCCTGTCCGAGCGCTGGCTGGCGCGGGCCGATGTGGCGGCGGCCATCGGTTTCGCCTGGGGCGAGACCGGCGCCTTCGCCGAGGCGGTCGACTGGCTGAACCGTGCGCTGGGCTATGACGAGGGCGACTGCCCGGTGCGCGCCGTCGAGCAATGCGCCAACTTCAAGGTGCGCCTGGCCGGGCAGGCATGGACGGCCCTGCGCGCCGCGTCAAGCGCCGACGAAGGCCGCCGGGCCGAGCTGGTGACACGCATCGAGGAGGCGATCACCGAGCTCGACCTGATCTGCCGCCGCGCCCCGACCGAAGAGCGCTACACCCTGCTCGGCAGCGCCTGCAAACGCCTGGCCTGGCTGCATGCGGCCGAGGGGCCGCGGCTCGAGGCGCTGATCAACATGGGCAACTACTACCGGCTGGCCATGGAAGCGGCCGGCAAGGGGCGCTCGATCTACGGCTTCACCAACTGGGCGCTGGCCGAGGTGCTGGCCATCACGCTGGGCGGCACCGCCGGTACCAGTGCGGCGATCCTGCTCGAAGAATGCGAGGCGATGATCGAGGTGGCGCGGGCCAAGAACGCCGCCAACCCCAACTTCTGGGACGCCGCCAGCGAGGCCGACTGCGCGCTGGTGCGGCTGATTGCCAGCGATCCGCGCACCCGCGCCGCCCGCCGTGGCGCGGAGGACATCACCGCGCTCTACCGACGGGCGCTGGCGCGCGGCGCCAGCCCACGGCAGCGGGCGACGCTGCATGAGCATCTCGACTTCCTGGTGGCGCTGTGCGAGGGCGCCCGCAAGCCGGTGCGCGACGCGGTTGCCGCGATCCGCGCCGGGCTGTGAGGCGGAGGGCCACGACATGACCGACCACACCCAGACCCCCATCGCCGACTTCCGCCGCGACATGCTCGCCCCGCGGGACGCGGTGTCGGCCAATTTTCGTGCCTACGAGCTGACCCGCTCCGAGCTGGCCGAGCGCCGCAGCATCGACAACAGTTTTGAAACCGATGCCCAGCTGCAGGCTGCGGTGCATCTGGCGCGCGAGGTGTTGCAGCCGGTGCGCGACGCGTTCGGCGCCTTCACGCCCAACAGCGTGTTCCGCTCGCAGGCCCTGGAGCGGGTGCTCAAGGACCGGCCGGCGAGCTGGATCAGCACCAGCCAGCACACCCTGGGTGGGGCCTGCGATATCGAGATCCCCGGCGTGGCGACGCTGGAGCTGGCGCGCTGGGTGGTCAAGCATCTGGGCGATTTCGACCAGGTCATCTGCGAGTGCTACGACCCGCGCAAGGGGCCGAACTCGGGCTGGGTGCACATCTCGCTCAAGCCGCCCGGGGTGGGGGCAAACCGGCGGGTGGAGCTGAGCTACATCCGCGACCCCGGCTCGGGGCGGATGATCTATGTGCCGGGCCTGCGCGCAAGCGTGGGCTGAGCGTCTTGCCTTGAGGCCCGTCGCTGACCGCGTCGTGGCAGTGCATGGCGCGCCGATCGGGCCGCGGCCCGGCGTCGTCCGAAATGCGCCCCGGCGCTGAGCCCGGCCGTCGCCGCGCCGGAAGATGACGAGGCTTCTTGTATAATGCGCGGTTTTCCAGCCTGATTCGTGCCCATGAGCGCCGACCCGAAACTCCTGATTGCCGACCTGCTGCGCCACGCCCTGAAGAGCGTCGCGCCGGACCATGCCGAGGCGCCCATCGTGCTGGAGCGTCCGAAGCAGGCCAGCCATGGCGACTTCTCCTCCAACCTCGCGCTGCAGCTGGCCAAGCCCATGCGTCGCAGCCCGCGCGATCTGGCGGCCTTGCTGATGGCCGAGTTGCCGGCCTCGAAGCAGGTGGCCCGGGTCGAGGTGGCCGGCGCCGGCTTCATCAACTTCACGCTGGCCGCCGATGCCAAGACCTCGGTGGTCAACACGGTGCTCAGCCAGGGGGCGAACTTCGGTCGCGGCGCGGCGACCGGCACCAAGGTGCAGGTCGAGTTCGTCTCGGCCAACCCGACCGGCCCGCTGCATGTCGGCCACGGACGCGGTGCGGCCTACGGCGCCTCGTTGGCCTCGGTGCTGGCCTTCGCCGGCCACACCGTCTCGCGTGAGTACTACGTCAATGACGCCGGCCGCCAGATGGACATCCTGGCGCTGTCGACCTGGCTGCGCTACCTGGCCGGTTTCGATATCAACGTGCCGTTCCCGCCCAACGCCTATCAGGGCAGTTATGTGGTCGACATGGGGCGCGAGATCCGCGACGCCCACGCCGACCGCTTCGCCAAGGTCACCGCCGAACAGGTGCTCGCCGGGGTGTGCTCGGTCGAGGCCGACAAGGAAGACCACCTCGACGGCCTGATCGCCAACGCCAAGCGCCTGCTCGGCGAAGACTACGCCTGGATCCACGATTTTGCGCTGACCGAGCAGCTCGGTGATTGCCGCGAAGACCTCGAAGGCTTCGGCGTGTGCTTCGACAAGTGGTTCTCCGAGAAGAGCCTGTTCGATACCGGCCTGGTCGAGCGCGCCGTGGCCGAGCTGGAAAAGCGCGGCCACATCTATGTGCAGGACGGCGCCAAGTGGTTCCGCTCCAGCACCTTCGGCGACGAGAAGGACCGCGTGGTGCAGCGCGAGAACGGGCTGTACACCTACTTCGCCTCCGACATCGCCTACCACCTCAACAAGTACGAGCGCGGCTTCGACCGCATCATCGACATCTGGGGCGCCGACCACCACGGCTACATCCCGCGGGTGCGCGGCGCGGTGCAGGCCCTGGGCCTGCCGCCCGAGAAGCTGGAAGTGGCGCTGGTGCAGTTCGCCGTGCTCTACCGCAACGGCCAGAAGGCGGCGATGTCCACCCGCTCGGGTGAGTTCGTCACCCTGCGCGAGCTGCGCAAGGATGTCGGCAACGATGCCTGCCGCTTCTTCTACGTGCTGCGCAAGAGCGACCAGCACCTGGATTTCGACCTCGATCTGGCCAAGAGCCAGAGCAACGAGAACCCGGTGTACTACATCCAGTACGCCCACGCCCGCATCTGCTCGGTGCTGGCGCAGTGGAACGGTGTCGAGCGCGACCTGCTCGAGGTCGAGCTCGACCGCCTCGACGGCGAGCGCGAACTGGCGCTGTGTGCCCGCCTGGCCGCCTTTGCCGAGGTGGTGCAGTCGGCCGCGGCCGATTACGCGCCGCACCAGATCGCGTTCTATCTCAAGGACCTGGCCGGCGAGTTCCACAGCTGGTACAACGCCGAACGCATGCTGGTCGACGATCAGGCGCTGATGCTGGCGCGCCTGGCGCTGGCCGCCGCGGTGCGTCAGGTGCTGGCCTCCGGTCTGGCCTTGCTCGGCGTGTCCGCGCCGACTTCCATGTAACCCGCCCGAGGAGTCGATGGCGTGAGCGGTAATCGCAGAACCACCAAGAAGGCGCCCGCGCGGCGCAGTGGCGGCGGCGTGTTCGTCGGTATCATCATTGGCCTGATGCTCGGCGCCGTGTTCGCCGCCGGCGTGGCCTGGTACCTCACCCGGGCCAACCCCTTTGCCGGGCAGGATACCCGCGCGCCCACCGACACCGGCAGCCCGGTGGCGCCGCGCGTGTTGCCGGGCAAGCCGGGCGACCGGCCGGTCGAAAAGCCGCAGTTCGATTTTTACAAGATCTTGCCCAAGGGCGACGGCGCCGCCGCCGATGTGCCGACCGCACCCGTGCCCGCCGAGGCGTCGCGGCCGGCGACCGAGCGCTTTTACCTGCAGGTCGGCGCCTTCGAGGACCCGACCGAAGCCGACAACCTCAAGGCTCGGTTGGCCTTGATGGGCGTCGAGGCCTCGGTGCAGCGCGGCGAATCGGCCAACAAGGGCACGGTGCACCGGGTGCGCGTCGGGCCCTACAATCAGATCGAAGACTTGAACGCGGTGCGGGCCGAACTGGCGCGCGCCGGCATGGAAAGCTCGCTGGTCCGGGTCAAGCCCTGAGGGAACTCCACCGGCCGGCCGGCGTCTGAACCCGGCACTTAATTGATCAGGAAGACACAATGAATCGACGTCAGCTGTTGCTCCAGATGGCCGCCCTGGCCGGAACCACTGCCATTGGCACGCCGGCATTTGCGCAGGGCGCCCGGTTCGCCCCGGTCAGCCCTGTCCAGCCGACCGACGACAAGACCAAGGTGGAGGTGATCGAGTTCTTCCACTACGGCTGCCCGCACTGCCGCGACTTCGATCCGCTGCTCGAGCACTGGCTGAAGAGCCTGCCCGCCGACGTGAATTTCATCCGAGTGCCGGCGATCTGGGGCAATCCGCAGCTCAAGGCCCTGGCCCAGTTCTACTATGCCGCCGAAGCCTCCGGCGACATCGGCAAGCTGCACGAAGCCGCCTTCGTGGCCGTGCAGGACGAAAAAGCGCCGCTGACCACCGAGGAAGGCGTGGCCGCCTGGGTCGCCAGCAAGGGCGTCGACGCCAAGCGTTTCATGGATGCCTACAAGTCCTTCGGTGTGCAGGGCAAGATCCAGCGCGCCGACCAGGTGGCGCGGGCCTACAAGATCAACGGCGTGCCGACGCTGGCCATCGATGGCCAGTGGACCACCTCGGCCTCCATGGCTGGCAGCCATGAAGCGGCGCTGCAGGTGGCCGACGAGCTGATCGCCAAGGCCCGCAAGGCCAAGGGCCGCGGCTAAGCCGTCGTCCCCGGAGCCGCTCATGCGCCGTGAAGCCGACCGCCGGCCACGGCGCATTTTCATTACCGGGGCCTCCAGTGGCATCGGCGCCGCGCTGGTGCGCCACTATGCGCGCGGCGACGTGCAGCTCGGCCTGGTCGGGCGGCGGCGCGAGGCACTCGACGCGTTGGCCGCCGAGTGCGGCGTCAAGGCGCAGGTGTTCGTGGCCGATGTGGCCGACGCCGCGGCCATGCAGACGGCCGCCGCGCAGTTCGTTGCCGCGGGTGGTTTGCCTGATGTGGTGATCGCCAGTGCCGGCGTATCGGTCGGCACTCTGACCGAGCATGCCGAAGACGCCGACGCCTTCGCCCGTGTCATGCACACCAATGTGCTCGGCATGGTGCACACCTTTCAGCCCTTTGTGGCGCCGATGCGTGCGGCCGGCGCCGGCACGCTGGTGGGCATCGCCTCGGTCGCCGGGGTGCGCGGCCTGCCCGGTGCGGGGGCCTACAGCGCCTCCAAGGCCGCGGTGCGGCGTTATCTGGAAAGCCTGCGGGTCGAGCTGCATGGCAGCGGCGTGCGCGTGGTGACGATCTCGCCGGGTTACATCGACACGCCAATGACGGCAATCAACCCATACCCGATGCCCTTTCTGATGCCCGCCGCGGCGGCGGCCGAGCGCATGGCGCGCGCCATCGAGGCCGGCCGGCGCCATGTGGTGATTCCCTGGCAGATGGGCTGGGTGGCCCGGCTGCTGGGCTGGTTGCCCGACCCGGTGTACGACCGCGTCTTTGCCCGCGCCGGCCGCAAGCCGCGCGGCCTGCCGCTGTAGCCCGGTGTCACGGTCGGCGGCGCACGATGCGTCTCTGGCCGATACGCCGCCGTACGGTTAATCTGGCCGCCTTGTCCCTGGCCTGCCGTCCATGCCCGCGCCTTCCCTGACCTCGACCTATCTCAAGCTGGTGCTGACGACCGCCTTTTGGGGCGGCACCTTCATTGCCGGGCGCTATGTGGCGCAGCAGATGCCGCACTTCCTGGCCGCCAGCGGGCGCTTCCTGATCGCGCTGATTCCACTGTTCCTGTTCACGCTGACGATCGGCGGCGGGCTGACCCGGCTCAACAAGCGGCAGTGGCTCGGTACCGTGCTGCTCGGCGCGACCGGCGTGTTCACCTACAACACCTTTTTCCTCGGCGGACTGGCGCATATTCCGGCCTCGCGGGCGGCGCTCATCGTGGCCCTGTCGCCGATCATGACCATGCTGGTGATGCGCGTCATCGCGCAGGAACGCTGGACCTGGCTGCGGGTGGTCGGGGTGCTGCTGTCGCTGACCGGTGTGTCGATGGTCATCACCCGCGGCGACTACGCCAGCGCCTTCAGCGGCGCGATCGGGCGGGGCGAGCTGTACATCTTCATCGCCGTGGCGGCCTGGGTGGCCTACACGGTGATCGGCCGCTATACCCTGGCCGGCATGAGCGCCGCCGCGGCCACCACCTGGTCCACGCTGTGGGGCACGCTGATGCTGCTGGTGCCGGCCAGCGCCGATCTGATGTCGCCCGCGCTGGCCTGGCCGGACGGCTGGTCGTGGGTGGCCATGGCCTATCTTGGCGTGTTTGGGACGGCGGTGGCCTTCTTCTGGTACAACCAGGCGGTGGCTGCGATCGGGCCGGCCCGGGCGACCCTGTTCACCAATCTGGTGCCGGTGTTTGCGGTGGTGCTGTCGGTGCTGCTGCTCGGCGAGCGGCTGGTGCTCGCCAGCCTGGTCGGCGGGGCGATGGTGATCGCCGGCGTCATCCTGGCCAACCGGCCGGGCGCCGTGCTGCCACCGAGGCGCGGCTGAGGGGTCAAGTCGAGCGCCTGTGGGCCGTAAACGGAGGACAGGCATTTCTCCCGTGGAGTCAGGTGATGAGCGATGTGAATGAACGCCGCCAGCGTCAGCGGATCGTGGTCGAGTCGACGCATGTGCCGGCGCCGGCCTTCGGGCTCGAGTGCGACGGCAAGGCGATTGCGGTGCGTGATGTGTCGCTGGAAGGCTTTTCGATGCATGTGTCGACCGCGCCGGACAGCGAGGCGGAGTTCCGTTTCGCGTTGACGCGTGCCGGCGCCGACGGGGTGGTCAGCGGTCGCGCGCAGGCGGTCAACTTTGTCCGTGGCGCCACGGCCGAGTCGGGCGTTGCCGGCTGCCATGTCACCGCCTTTGACGGCGACGGCAAGGCGCGTCTGGCGCAGTGGCTGTCGGCGCATGTGGCCGCGGTGGCCGGCGTGCCGCTGACCGAGCAGGAGGCCCGCGACATCGTCAACGGGCCCTCGCTGGTCTGAGCTCTCCGGCTTTATAGAGGCGACCGGGCGGCGGCCATCTTTTGTGGCGCCGCCAGCCGGACGGTGGGCTACGCACGCCTGGTCGGTGTGTCGCGCGCCAGCTGTGGACCGGGCCCCGGGCCTTGCCGTCGTCGAGGTGCGCGAATTACGCCGCGGCGGGCGTCGCGTGCGGGTCGGTATGCTTGGCGCGGCGGCGTTGGATCATCACGATCAGGCCCAGCACGATGAAGGCCGGCAGGAACATCCATTCCTTGGCCGGACGATCGTTCGGGAGTTCGACGGCGGTGATCTTGAAACCTTGCTCGATGCCCAGCTTCTCGGCCTGCGAGCCGAAGTCCACCCCGACGACCTGAATATCCTCGCCAAAGGGCACCACCTTGACGCCGGCCGCCGCCAGGCGCGCCTTGGCATTGTCCGCCTTCGGCCCCAGTGGCAGCAGCACACCCTTGGCGACTTCGTCACCGTCGATGTTGATCCCCTCGATGAACAGCCGCAGGCGGTCGTTGTCGGGCACGGCATTGACCGCTTCGACAGCGTCGGCGCCATGGAGCCGCTCGTACGGCGGGAACACTTCGTCCATGAAGAAGCCCGGGCGGAACAGCACGAAGGTGAGCACGATCAGCACCGCCGACTCCCAGCGCCGGCTGCGCGTCATGAACCAGCCCTGCGTGGCCGCGGCGAAGATCAGGCTGGCCACGGTGGCGCTGAACAGGGTGAGGATGAGATGGAACGGTCCTTCGATGTCGATCAGCAACAACTGGGTGTTGAAGATGAACATGAAGGGCAGCACCGCGGTGCGGATCGAATAGGTAAAGGCGGTGATGCCGGTCTTGATCGGATCGGTCAGCGCGATGCCGGCGGCGGCATACGATGCCAGCCCCACCGGCGGGGTGACGTCGGCCATCAGGCCGAAATAGAAGACGAACAGATGCACCGCGATCAGCGGCACCAGCAGGCCGTTCTGCGCACCGACCTCGACGATCACCGGTGCCATCAGCGTGGACACGATGATGTAGTTGGCGGTGGTCGGCAGGCCCATGCCGAGGATCAGGCAGATGAAGGCCACCATGAACAGCATGATGATGATGTTGCCACCCGAGATCGTCTCGACCAGCTCGGTCATCACCAGCCCCACGCCGGTGAGCGTGACCGTACCGACGATCACCCCCGCCGCTGCCGTGGCAATGCCGATGCTGATCATGTTGCGTGCGCCGGTCACCAGCCCGTCGAGCAGATCCTGGAAGCCCCGGCGCACCTCCACGCCCGGGCTGCTGACGCCGCGGAAGAAGGCGGTGATCGGGCGCTGGGTGACCAGGATGAAGCACAGGAACATCGTCGCCCAGAAGGCCGACAGCGCCGGCGAGAGCTGCTCGACCATCAGGTTCCAGATCAGCGCGGCCACCGGCAACAGATAGTGCAGACCGGATTTCAGCGTCGGCCCCACGTCGGGCAGGCTCTCGATCGGATCGTTCGGGTCGTCCATGTGCAGTTCGGGATACTTCGTGGCCAGCTTGAGCAGCGCGATATACGCAATCCCCATGAGGATCGCGATGATGACGATCGACCCATCGGGCGCCACCGTCTTGATCCAGCCCAGGCCCCAGTACACGATCGCCGCCAGGATGACCAGGCCAGACATCGTCATGGTGAAGCTGACCAGGTTCTGCTGCCACGGCTTCGGGTTCGCACGCGGGATGCCTTGCAGATTGGCCTTCATGGCCTCCAGGTGCACGATGTAGAACAGCGCGATGTAGGAGATCAGCGCCGGCACGATCGCATGCTTGAGCACCTGCACGTAGGGGATGCCGACATACTCGACCATCAGGAAGGCGGCCGCGCCCATCACCGGCGGCATGATCTGGCCATTGACCGAGCCGGCGACTTCGACTGCAGCCGCCTTGTCGGCGCGGTAGCCGATGCGCTTCATCAGCGGAATGGTGAAGGTGCCGGTGGTCACCACGTTGGCGATCGAGGAGCCGGAGATGACGCCGGTGGCCGCCGAGGCCACCACGGCCGCCTTGGCCGGGCCGCCGCGCAGGTGGCCGAGCAGGCCGACCGCGCTCTTGATGAAGTAGTTGCCGGCCCCGGCCGTCTCGAGCAAGGCGCCGAACAACACGAACAGGAAGATGAAGCCCGAGGAAACCCCCAGCGCCACACCAAACACACCTTCGGTGGTCAGCCACAGGTGGCTCATGCCCTTGGCCAGTGAGGCGCCCTTGTGGGCGATCATGTCGGGCATGTGTGGCCCGGCAAAGATGTAGATGATGAAGACGATGGCCAGGATCACCATCGGCAGACCCAGCGCGCGGCGTGCCGCTTCGAGCAGCAGCACCATGCCGGCCACGGCAACGACCAGGTCGACATCGGTCGGGCTGCCCGGGCGCTCGGCCAGTTGCGAGTAGAACAGGAAGAGGTAGGCCGCGCAGAATGCGCCCACGAACGCCAGCAGCCAGTCCACCGCCGGGATGTACTCCCGCGGCGAGCGCTTGAACGCCGGGTAGGCCATGAAGGCGAGAAACACCGAAAAGGCCAGGTGGATCGCGCGGGACTCGGTGTCGTTGAACACCAGGATGCCAAACGTGAACGGAAGCGGAGAGGCGATCCATATCTGAAAGAGCGACCACGCCAGCGCGATCAGCAACATGGCCTGCGCGACGGCGCCGGTGGGCTTACGTCCGCCGGTATCGGCTTCTGCAACAATCTGCTTGAGCTCTTCGTCGCTGAGCTGGTGATGTGCCTGTGTCTTTTTAACGCCAGCCATGACCTCGTCTCCGTGCGCTTGTGGTGACCCGTTGCGAAAAGGGCAACCCTTGTCGCACAAGCGTATTTATTAGTATGTCGTGGTGTGTCTTGGTCAGCCGAGCTGCGGTGTCGCCAGCACTCGGCGGAGATGTCGGCCGGCATTGCACCGGCCGACACGGGATGGATTACATCCAGCCCTTTTCCTTGTAGTACTTCACCGCGCCCTCATGCAGCGGGGCGGACAGACCATTCTTGATCATCTCCTCCTGCTTGAGGTTGGCAAAGGCCGGGTGCAGCTTCTTGAAGTCGTCGAAGTTCTCGAACACCGACTTGACCAGCTCGTAGACCACCTCGGGCGAGGTCTTGGTCGAGCTCACGAAGCTGGCCACCACGCCGTAGGTCGGGGTCGGGTTGGGGTTGCCGGCGTACAAGCCGCCGGGGATCTCGACCTTGGCATAGAACGGTGCGTCGGCCACCAGCTTGTCGATCGCCGGGCCGGTCAGCGGTACCAGCTTGGCGCCGCAGGTGGTGGTCGGGTCCTGGATGTTGGCCGAGGGATGACCCACGCCGTAGAAGAAGCCATCGATCTTGTTGTCGCACAGCGCGGCGCCGTGCTCGTCGGCCTTCAGCTCCGAGGCCAGCGAGAAGTCGTCCTTGGTCATGCCCAGGCCCTTGAGCAGCTCTTCCATCGAGGCGCGGGTGCCCGAGCCGGGGTTGCCGATGTTGAAGCGCTTGCCCTTGAAGTCCGAGAACTGCTTGATGTTGGCGTCGGCGCGGGCGACGACGGTGAAGGGCTCGGGGTGAACGGAGAACACCGCGCGAAGCTCGGTGTTGGGGCCGGCATCGGCGAACTTGCTGGTGCCCTTGACGGCGTGGTACTGCCAGTCGGACTGGGCGACGCCGAAGTCCAGCTCGCCGGCGCGGATGGTGTTGATGTTGTACACCGAACCGCCGGTGCTCTCGACCGAGCAGCGGATGCCGTGCTTGGCGCGGTCCTTGTTCATGAGGCGGCAGATGGCGCCGCCGGCTGCGTAGTACACGCCGGTGACACCGCCGGTGCCGATGGTGACGATCCTGGGTTTCGCTGCTGGCGTTGTAGCCGGCGCCGAACGAGCGCGGCGGCGAGTACGGTGAGCTTCTTCATCTGTTTGGACTCCCCTTGTGGGTCTGGTCCTGACTGCGAAGAACGAATTCGGTATCCGTTTGGGATCTCGACAGGTCGGCGACACCCAGTTGGCGGTCGCGATGTCAGCCAACTTTACACAATGCCCGGATGCCGAAGCCAAACCCTGGAGCGCCTTGCGCAGTGCGGCTTGGCGACTCATCGATTGTGAATTTGTGGTTCAACGTGGCGCCCTGTCAGCGCGTGTGCGCCACCCCGACGGGGTACTGCGGGCGAGGGTGAAGTCCTCGTCCGGAATGGCCCGGGGCGCATCGCGATGCGGTCGGCGATGAGCTGGCCGCCGCCGGCGGCGAGGGTGAAGCCCAGCGCACCATGGCCGAGGTTGAGCCACAGGTTGGGCAGCGCGGAAGTCGATCAGCGGTCGGCCGGTGGGGGTGGCGGGGCGCAGGCCGGCCCAGGGGGCGAGAGTGTCGAGAACCACCCCGGCGCCAAAGTTCTGTTGCGTCTCGCGTCGCAGCGTGGCGAGGCGGTCGGGTTGGAGGCTGTCGTCGTGACCGACGATGTCGGCCATGCCGGCCACGCGCAGGTGCTCACCGCGGCGGGGCGACGATCTTGCGCTGGAAGTCGGTGACGCTGATCTCGGGGACCCGCGCGGCACGGTGGACGCAGGCAGGCTGAGGCTGTAGCCCTTGAGCGGATAGACCGGGATGTCGATGCTCAGGGGCGGCGGGCTGGCCGCGGCCTCGACCCCGCCGGCGACCACGCAGGCCTCGGTTGGCCAGTCGCCCTCGGCGGTGCGGGCAAGCACGCGGCCGTTGCCGACCACCAACGATTCGACCGATACACCGAGCCGGAAGCGGACCGGGTTGTCGCCTTCGCCCATGCGCTTGGCCAGCGCCTGGCACAGCTTCAGGCAATCGCCGGCTTCTTCCGAGGGGGTGTGGATGCCGCCGACCACGTCCGCCCCCATGCCGGCGATGGCCGGCTCAGGGCCAGGCAGGCGGCGCGGTCGAGGGCATGTTGCTGGCTGGCCAGCTCCGGCGCGATTCGATCAAGCACCCGGCGCGCCGTGAAAGCCGGCCGCGCTGCGATAGACCACCAGCTTGCCGTTGCGCCTGAAGTCGAACGCCAATCCTTCCTTGGTAACCCAGTCGTTGACCAGACGCTGGCTGAGCAGCGACAGGGGCAGCAGGGCGGCCACGGTGCGCTGCTTGTCGTTGGCGTTGCAGGCCTTCATGAAGTTGGCAATCCAGCGCCACTGGGTGCTATCGAACTGTGGCTGAAAACGGATCGGCGAATCGGCCTGGAGCATCCAGCCGGGTACCTTGGGCAGCACGTCGGGGTCGGCCAGCGGCGCGATGTAGCGATAGCTCAGCTGGCCGCCGTTGGCCTGGCTGGTGCCCTGGCCGACCGCGTCGCGGCGATCGATGACGGTCACGCTGTGGCCGTCCTGGCGCAGAAACCAGGCGGTGGCCAGACCGACGATGCCGGCACCGATGACGGTGATGTCCATGCTCCGCTCCTGAAGTTGTCGGGCTAGTGTCGGCTTATCAATGCTTGCCTGGCATGCTAAATTTGGCCTAGACCATGTTCTAAAAGCATAGATGCGATGCGGCTGCGGCAAATTGAAGTGTTTCGTGCGGTGATGCTCACCGGCTCGGCCAGTGCCGCGGCCCGCTGGCTCAACGTGTCGCAACCGGTGGTCTCGCGGGTCATCCAGCACACCGAGGCGCAACTTGGATTTGCGCTGTTCGAGCGGGTCGGCGGGCGGTTGTCGCCGACGCCGGAGGCCGGCGCATTGTTTGCCCAGGTCAAGCGCGCCTGGGGCGAGATCGAGCGCATCGAGGCGCTGGCCGACAACCTGCGGCGGGGCGCTTCGGGGCTGCTGCGGGTTGCCGCCACGCCGTCGCTGGCCACCCATTTGCTGCCCGCCGCGCTGGCGCGGCTGCGGGCCGAACACCCGGCGGTGGTGTACGACCTGTGGGCATTGCATACCCGGCAGATCGAGGATGCGCTGGTGGCCTACGAGGTCGACGCCGGGCTGGCCATCGACCCTGTGGCGCAGGTGACGATGAGCCTGTCGCCGGTGGCCGAGGGCGAGATCGTGCTGGTGGCGCCGCGCGCCTGGGCGTCGGGGGTGCTGCGCCTCGGCGAGCGCGACTGGCTCGATGCCCGGCCCTACATCGCGCTGGCCGAAGAGACGCCGCTGGGCCTGCGCCTGGCGCAGGCGATGAGCGCGGCTGGCTGGGAGCCGCAGCCGGCGATGCGGGTGCAGACTTACGCGCTGGCGGCGACGCTGGTCAGCCAGGGGCTGGGGTTTGCCTTTGTTGATAGCTTCACCGCGGCCGGGCTGGACTTGGCGCAGGTGCTGCGCCAGCCGCTGGCGCCGGCGATCACCTGCCAGTTGCAGCTGATGCGCGCGGCGGGGACCACCTCGTCGGTACTGGTCAGCCGCTTGGTCGATGGCCTGCGTGGAGCGATCCAGGCCCAAGCCGGCGCGTGGTCTGGCGCGACCCGGCTGCGCCTGGGTGGTGCCGGGCTAGAATAGGCGCATGATTGCTTCCTCCGCCCCGCCGGCCGACGCCTTCGGCCAGTCCCATGCCGCCCTCGGCGGCGATGCCCGCATCGTGTCGCTGGTGCCGTCGATCACCGAACTGCTGTGTGATCTTGGCCTGACCGGGCAGTTGGTGGGGCGCACCGGCTTTTGCATCCATCCGCGCGAGGCCTTGCGCCAGGTGCCGAAAGTCGGTGGCACCAAGGATGTGAAGCTCGAGCGGATCCGGGAACTGGCGCCGACCCATGTGATCGTGAACGTGGATGAAAATCCGCGTCCGGTGGCCGAGGCCTTGTCGGTCTTTGTGCCGAACGTGGTGGTGACCCATCCCGGTGCGCCGGAAGACAACCGGGCGCTGTACGCCCTGATGGGGCATTTGTTCGACTGCCAGCGCGCGGCTGCGCGCTTGACCGCCGAGCTCGATGCGGCGCTGGCGGCGGCGCGTGCCGTCGGCGCGGCCCTGCCACCGGAGTCGGTGCTGTACTTGATCTGGCGCGAGCCGTGGATGACCGTCTCGCGCGACACCTACATCGCCGCCACGCTGGCGACGGTGGGCTGGCAGACGGTGCCGGCGGAGGCGGGGGATCGTTACCCGAGCTTCGACTGGCAGGCGCCGTGGGTCGGCCAGGCACAGCGGGTGTTGCTGTCGACCGAGCCCTACCGCTTTCAGGACCGGCATCTGGCCGAGGTGGCGGCGCTCAGCGGCCGCCCGGTGCAGCTTATCGATGGGGAATGGACGTCGTGGTACGGCAGCCGGGCGGTGAGCGGCTTGCACGAACTGGCAGCGCTGCGCCAGGCGCTGGCGAACGCGCGCGCTTAGACGCTGCTGGCGAACGCCTTTTGCCAGGCTTCGGGGGTGATCACGCTGCAGCGATCGCGCATCAACCGGTGCCGCCCTGATCGCAGCAGTGCCTTGTCACGGGTGAGCAGCCAGCGCGCGCCGCCGTCGTGGGCGATCTCGAGGAATTTCTGGTCGTCGGCGTCGCGGCAGCGGGGCAGCGCGGCCGGTGGCTCGGTGGCCGGCACGCAGATGGCCTGCGCGCGATAGGCCGCGAAGATCTCGGCCTGACGCTCGGGCGGGCAGGCGAACTGACGATAGGCCAGCACGCGACGCAGCTCTTCGAGCGCATCGTCGCGGGTGAGCAGGCGAGTGTGAGCGCCGGCGATCCAGTCGCGCAGCAGGGCGAGGGCCGGGTCATTGAAGAACCACAGCGCCATGATGGTGTTGGTGTCGAGAACGGTTGCGGTCATGCCGGGCGGGGCGTGAAAAAGGGGCCGGCTGGCCCCTTTTTCGTACCTCAGGCGAGGCGCCTTACGCCGCCTTCTGTGCGTCGAGGCGGGTCTTGACGTAGCTGCCCGGGGCCTCTTCGAGGACCGGCAGCTTGCCCTTGGCGGGGTCGCGTGCCTCAACCTGCACCTTGTTGTGGCCGGTCACCCAGGCTTGCCAGTCGGTCCACCACGAGCCTTCGTGCTGCACCGAGGCGTCGAACCATTCCTGGGCCGTTTCCGGCAGGGCCGGGTCGTCGCACAGGAAGTAGCCATACTTGTTGGCGACCGGCGGGTTGACGATGCCGGCAATGTGGCCGGAGCCGCCGAGCACGAAGCGCACCGGGCCGCCGAAGTTGCGCGCGCCCATGTAGGTGCTCTTCCACGGGGCGATGTGGTCTTCGATGGTGGAGATGAAGTAGCACGGCACCTTGATCTTGGTGAGGTCGATCGGCGTGCCGTCGATCTCGATGCCGCCGGGTTGTACCAGACGGTTTTCCATGTACAGGTTGCGCAGGTAGAAGCTGTGCATCTTGGCCGGCATGCGGGTGGAGTCGGAGTTCCAGTACAGCAGGTCGAACGGGAACGGATCCTTGCCCAGCAGGTAGTTGTTCACCACGAAGGACCAGATCAGGTCGTTGGCGCGCAGCATGTTGAAGGTGCCGGCCATTTCCGAGCCTTCGAGGAAGCCGCGCTCGGCCATTTTCTTCTCTAGGCTGGAGACTTGGACTTCATCGATGAAGACGCCCAGTTCGCCCGGCTCGGAGAAATCGGTCATGGTGGTGAAGAAGGTCGCGCTGGCGATGCGCTTCTTGCGCTTGGCGGCAAGGTAGGCCAGCGTGGTGGCCAGCAGCGTGCCGCCCAGGCAGTAGCCAGCGGCGTTGACTTCCTTCTCGCCGGTTTGCGCTTCGATGGCGTCGAGGGCGGCCAGGATGCCGTCGGTCACATAGGCGTCGAAGCTGCGCTCGGCGAGTTTTTCGTCCGGGTTCACCCAGGAGATCACGAACACCGTGTGGCCCTGATCGACGGCCCACTTGATGTAGGAGTTCTTCTCGCGCAGGTCGAGGATGTAGAACTTGTTGATCCAGGGCGGCACGATCAGCAGCGGGCGCTTGAGCACCTTGTCGGTCGAGGGCGTGTACTGGATGAGCTGCATCATCTCGGTCTGGAAGACGACCTTGCCCGGCGTGGTGGCGACGTTCTTGCCAAGCTCGAAGGCGGTGGTGTCGGTCATCTTGACGCGCAGGTTACCGCCGCCGTCTTCGATGTCGCGCAGCAGGTTGTTCAGGCCCTTGACCAGGTTCTGGCCGTGGTTCTTGACCGTCTCGCGGAACACTTCCGGGTTGGTCAGGGCGAAGTTGGACGGGCTCAGCGCGTCGACATACTGGCGGGTGTAGAAGTTGACCTTTTTCTGGGTCTGCTCTTCCAGGCCCTCGACGCCACAGACGGTGTCATGGATGTGGCGGGCGGTGATCAGGTAGGACTGCTTGATGAAGTCGAACAGGAAGTGCTCCTGCCACTGCTCGTCCTTGAAGCGCTTGTCGTCCTTGGCGGGGGCGGCCACCGGGGGCGCCTGCATGCCGGCGAAGCGCAGCATGGAGTGCTGCCACAGCGAGAAGTAGTCCCACACCAGATTCATCTGGGTCTGGGCGAGTTTGTACGGGTTGGCCAGCAGCTTGGCCATCATGTCCATGAAGGCCTGGGCGATGCCCAGCTCGTCGGCTGGTGCGGAGACGCCCTTCTTGAGCTGGCGTTGAACATGCTCGCTGATGAGGTGCGAGGCGCGCTGGGCGACTTCGGAGTACGTCTGGGCCAGCTCACTCGGGTCGGGCAGTTCGACCGTTCTGTCTTCTGTTTTCGGCGGTGCCATGCGTTCGGTCCTCAATGCTTGGGTAGAGCGGTTGATATAAAGCGGGCCACATCGCCGCCGTCGTCGACCTTGCGCAACTCCCTCCCGTGCACAAGGTAATTCAGGTGGGCAATGGCCTCTCCCATCGCGAACATCACCTGGTGAGTGTCCAGCGGACGGGGGAACAGGGTTTCGAGCAATTCTGCTGCGCTGCGAGGTGTCTGGCAGGCGGCCAGCAATTCACCACAGCGCTCACCGTGATGTGCGACCAACTGCTCGACTCTCGCCCGAATCCCTTGGAAAGGCCTGCCATGGGATGGTAGCACGAGCGTATGCTCCGGCAAGTCGTTGAAGTCACGTATTGAATCAAGAAAGCGACGTAGCGGATCGTCATGAGGCGTTGCAGCAAAGACGCTCACATTGGTCGAGATGCGCGGCAGCAGCATGTCGCCAGAGATCAGCAGATCCAGCGCCGGGCACCACAGGGCGGCATGCTCCGGGGCGTGGCCGTAGCCGACGATCACCTGCCACTCATGACCGCCGATGGCGATCCGGTCACCATCGATCAGGCGGTTGTAGTGTCGCGGCAGGCTGGGCACGCCGCTGCGGTAGCGGTTGCCGCGCTGGGCCAGGGCGTCGAGACGGGCGTCGTCCAGGCCGTGGTGGCGGAACTGGGCGAGCATGTCGTCGGTGGTGAAGCCCGGCAGTTGGTGCCACAGTGCGTGGCCCATCAGGAATTCACCCTGAGTCATCCAGATCGGCGCGCCGGCGCGCTCGGCGAGCCAGTCGGCCAGGCCGAGGTGGTCGGGATGATAGTGGGTGACGACGATGCGCGAGATCGGTTTGTCGAGGCGGGCAAGGGCGGCGGTCCACAGCGCCTGGATGTTTGGCAGGCCAAAACCGGTGTCGACAATCGTCACCGCGTCGCCATCGTCAAGCAACCACAGGTTGATGTGGTCCAGCGCGAAGGGCAGGGGCATGCGCAGCCAGCGAACGCCGGGCGCGACGCTCAGCCACTGGCCGTCGTTGGGGGTGTCGTCGATCGGGAAGTGCAATGGCGTTGGGGCAGCCATGAGCGATTCTCCTTGCCGGGGTGATTGCTTCGTTGTTTGAATTCTGATTAACTGAATAAATCGCAAAAAGGCGATTGTTTCATAAAAAACAATTGATTAAACGGGCTGCCGCAGGATTTCTTGCGGCGCAACACTGATGACCGCTGAACGTACCTACACCATTACCGAGCTGGCGCGCGAATTCGGCATCACGCCACGCGCCATCCGTTTTTATGAAGATCAGGGGCTGTTGACCCCCGACCGCGCTGGCCGCGCCCGGGTCTATTCGCGGGCCGACCGCACCCGCCTGAAGCTGTCGTTGCGCGGCAAGCGCCTCGGCCTGACGCTGGCCGAGATCAAGGAGATCCTCGACATGTACGGCGGCGCGAGCAACACCGCGCCGCAGCTCGACCGCTTCCTCAAGGTGCTCGGCGAGCGCCGCGCCGCCCTGGCCCAGCAGCTCGAAGACATCGAGGTGGTGCTGGGCGAGATCGACATGCTCGAGCGCCAGTGCCGCGACCTGCTCGACCACCGAACGTCGGATCAACCCGAAAACCGGGGCACATAGGCCTTGGTTTTTTTTGCAATTTACTTTACGTTTACGTAAACGTAAATACAAGCCCTGTGAGGAAGCCATGAGCGCCGGCCAGCAGTTCACCCCGCGAGACCCCGATTTCGCCGCGCGCGTGCGGGCCGGCTTCGATGCCCAGCCGATGATGGCCTTCATTGGCGCGACGTTGACCTCGGTCGAGGCCGGGCGTTGCGTGATCGAACTGCCGTTCCGCGCTGAACTGGCGCAGCAGAACGGCTTCTTCCACGGCGGCATCGTCGGCACCCTGGCCGACAACGCCGGCGGCTTTGCCGGCTACACCCTGATGGCGGCCGACGCGGGCGTGCTGACCGTGGAATACAAGCTCAACCTGATGGCCCCGGCGCAGGGCGAACGGCTGATCGCCGAGGGGCAGGTGCTGCGCGCCGGGCGCTCGCTGGTGGTGTCGCGCGCCGAGGTCTATGTGCTTGGCCCGGCAGGAAAAACCCACTGTGCCACAATGCAACAGACACTGATGACCATGCACGGCAAAGGCGTCGCCTGAGGCCGGACGAGACTGAACGAGGAGACTGATTGATGACCATTCCGAGCCTGAACTTCGACCTGGGCGAGACCATCGACATGCTGCGCGACGCCGTGTGGGATTTCGCCAGCAACGAGATCGCCCCGCGCGCCGCCGAAATCGACCAGAAGAACGAGTTTCCCGCCGACCTGTGGAAGAAGCTGGGCGACCTCGGTCTGCACGGCATGACCGCTGAGGAAGAATACGGCGGCACGCAGATGGGCTATCTGGCGCACATCGTGGCGCTGGAAGAAGTCTCGCGCGCCTCGGCCTCGGTCGGCCTGTCCTACGGTGCCCACTCCAACCTGTGCATCAACCAGATCCGTCGTAACGGCACCGCCGCGCAGAAGCAGAAGTATTTGCCCAAGCTGATCTCCGGTGACCATGTGGGCGCGTTGGCGATGAGCGAACCGAATGCCGGCTCCGACGTGGTCTCGATGCGCCTGCGCGCCGACAAAAAGGGCGACCGCTATGTGCTCAACGGCTCGAAGATGTGGATCACCAACGGCGGCGATGCCGACACCCTGGTGGTCTATGCCAAGACCGACCTCAATGCCGGCCCGAAAGGCATGACCGCCTTCATCATCGAGAAGGGCATGAAGGGCTTCTCCTGCGGCACCCACCTCGACAAGCTGGGCATGCGCGGCTCGAACACCTATCCGCTGTTCTTCGATGATGTCGAAGTGCCCGAAGAGAACGTGCTGGGCACGGTCGGTGGTGGCGTCAAGGTGCTGATGAGCGGCCTCGATTACGAGCGTGCCGTGCTGTGCGGCGGCCCGCTGGGCATCATGGCGGCGTGCATGGATGCGGTCGTGCCGTTTGTGCACGAGCGCAAGCAGTTCGGCCAGGCCATCGGCGAATTCCAGCTGATGCAGGGCAAGATCGCCGACATGTACTCGACCTGGATGGCCACCCGCGCCTATGTGTATGCCGTCGGCCGCGCCTGCGACCGGGCCGACCACGCCCGTGCATTGCGCAAGGATGCCGCCGGCGCGATTCTGTATTCGGCCGAGAAGGCCACCTGGATGGCCGGCGAGGCGATTCAGGCCCTCGGTGGCGTGGGCTATACCAATGAGTACCCGGTCGGTCGCCTGTGGCGCGACGCCAAGCTGTACGAGATCGGTGCCGGCACCAGCGAGATCCGCCGCATGCTGATCGGCCGCGAACTGTTCGCCGAATCGATGTAAGCGCCGGCGGGCGGGTGACCGAACGTTCGCGCGCGCACACCCGCCCTCCGGTATCGTTCCGGATTGTCTTTAATCCTGTATGAGCATCTTCATGGCAACCACACTTCGCGTTCTCGATACCACCCACACCGCCGAACTGGAGCATGTGCGCCAGTTCTTCCGCAACTACGCGGCCTGGCTGGGCGTGGACCTGTGCTTCCAGAATTTCGACGCCGAAATGGCCTCGCTGCCGGGGGCCTATTCGGCGCCCGATGGGCGCTTGTTCCTGGCCGAGGTGGACGGCCAGCCGGCGGGCTGCGTGGGGATCCGCAAGTTCTCCGACGGCGTGTGCGAAATGAAGCGGCTGTATGTCGAGCCGTCGATGCGTGGCCAGG
>JAWKYX010000045.1:0-31337 GCA_041396265.1 Rhodocyclaceae bacterium | reverse complement strand
GCCCCAGGCATCGGCCATGAAACCGGCGCCGCTCTCGTGGCGGCAGGTGATCAGACGGATCTGGTCGCGGCGCTCGTACAGGCCGTCGAGCAGGGGCAGGTAGCTCTCGCCGGGCACGCAGAACACCGTGCTCACGCCATTGATGCGCAGCGCTTCGGCCACGATGTGGCCGCCCAGGCGCGTCTCGGACTGTTGCTCCGTCATGCCGTTCTCCTCCGTGTCGGGACTGTGCGTCCCATTGTGGAGCGCCTGCGCGCGACGGGCAATGCCGCCAAGGTCAGACTACAATCGGAGACATTTCCGCCACAGGACACCCCCATGCTGACCACCTTCAAATCCGCCGCCGGCGCCGACGTCATCATGCTCGGCGACGCAGCCCGCGCCATGTTCGCTGCCCTGGGAAAGGACCCCGACAGCCCCACCGGCATCGTCACCGTCGAACAACTGCCGGAGGCCATCGAACGCCTCAAGCAGGCCATCGCTGCCGACAAGGCCGCCCGCGCCGGGGACGTGGATGACGCGGCCGAGAACGAAGACACGCCCCGCGGCATGGCCGCCCCGGTGAGCTTCGCGCAGCGCGCCTGGCCCCTGCTCGATTTGCTCGAACTGGCCCACAAAGAAGGCCAGCCGGTGGTGTGGGGCGTCTGAGCCGCCGACCGTCGCCCCGATCCGTACACGCAGCCTACCCGGAAGAACATAATTCGATGGCACTATGCCGGTGCATACCACGCGCCGGCGCCATCGACGGCGCCGTCATAATTGTTACGAGGTTTTTCAAGGGCATCCGGCGATGTGATTGGGAATTGATCCCTGCAACCTAAAAGGTTAAAGTGCGGCTACGCATCGAAAACTAATACTTTTGGACTAGCCATGCCCCAGCGACACAAAGCCCAATCCCCGAGCGCCGAGCAACTGCTGGACTGGCGCAAAAAACGCAAGATGAGCCAGTCAGAGTTCTGGGCGCCGATCGGCGTGACCCAATCGGCCGGCAGTCGTTACGAAAGCGGACGCCCCTTGCCGATCCCGATCGCCCTGTTGCTCGATCTGGTCTATGGCCCGCCCAAGCGCTCCGAAAAACTGCTCGCCAAGCTGCGTACATCCGGCCAGTAGACCCCGTTTGCTGAAACAATAAACCCGCCAGAGGCGGGTTTTTTTGTGGTCGCTGGGCATCGAGACGATCATTCGATGTTCTGCACCTGCTCGCGCATCTGCTCGATCAGCACCTTCATTTCCATGGCGACCGCGGTTACGTCGGTGGCGGCACTCTTGGAGGCGAGGGTGTTGGCTTCGCGGTTGAGCTCCTGCATCAGGAAGTCGAGCCGCTTGCCCGAGATGCCGCCTTTCTTGAGGATGCGGCCGACTTCGTCGAGGTGGGTGCGCAGGCGGTCGAGCTCTTCGTCCACGTCGATGCGCTGGGCGAACAGCGCTACCTCCTGGCGGATGCGGTCTTCGTCGAGCGTGGCGACGGCTTCGCGCAGGCGCTCGGTGAGCTTGCTCTGGTAGGCCGCGACCAACTGCGGCATCTGGGGCTTGGCGCGCTCGACCAACGCGCGCATGCCCTCGACCCGGTCGCCGATGATGGCGGCCAGTTTGGCACCTTCGCGCTGGCGGCTGGCGAGGAACTCGTCGATCGCCGACTCGGCCATCTCGCGGATCACCGGCATCAGCTCGTCGAAGGCCAGGCTGTCGTCGGCGAGCATGCCCGGCCAGCGCAGCAGCTCGCCCACCGACAAGGCCTTGGCTTGCGGGAACATCGCCTGCGCCTGGGTCTGGGCGACCTTCAGTTGCTGCAGCAAGGCGCCGTTAAGTGACATCTCGGCCACGCTGGCGGCATCGTTCTTCTGCAGGTACAGGCGGCACTCGACCTTGCCGCGGTTCAGCCGTGCGGTGAGCATCTCGCGCAGCGCCGGCTCGGCCAGCCGCACGTCATCGCCGAGGCGAAAGCTCAGGTCGAGGAAGCGGGAATTGACGCTGCGCAGTTCGATGTGCAGGCTGACGCTGCCCAGTTCGCGATGCTGGACCGCAAAGCCGGTCATACTGAGTATCATTCGAGTCTCCGGTGCCGGGGCCGGTGCGCTTTACACCGCCCGCGACACGCCAGAAAATGCCGTAAAAACGGAATACTAGCCGCCCCTTCATGCCCCCTCAAGTCAATCAGGCACTGCCTTCCGGTTTCCAGCTGGACCAGTACCGCATCGAGCGGCAACTGTCGCTGGGGGGGTTTTCCATCGTCTACCTGGCCTACGACGCCGAGGGGACGCCGGTGGCGATCAAGGAATACCTGCCCAATTCGCTGGCCCTGCGCGGCGAGGGCGAGGTCGAGCCGAAGGTGTCGCCCGACCATGAGCCGGCCTTCCGCTACGGCATGAAGTGCTTCTTCGAGGAAGGACGAGCGCTGGCCAAGCTGATGCACCCGAACGTGGTGCGGGTGCTCAACTTTTTCCGCGCCAACGGCACGGTGTACATGGTGATGCAGTTCGAACGCGGCCGGACCCTGCACGAATACGTCAACAAACACCGCAACGTGCTGCGCGAGCGGTTCCTGCGCGGGGTGTTCACCCGCATGCTCAACGGCCTGCGCGAGGTGCACGCCCACAAATTGCTGCACCTGGATATCAAGCCGTCGAACATCTATTTACGTCTGGACGGTACGCCGGTGCTGCTCGACTTCGGCGCCGCGCGCCAGACGCTGATGACCGGGCAGCCCATGCTCAAGCCCATGTACACGCCCGGCTTCGCCTCGCCCGAGCAATTCGCCAGCCGCGAAGCGCTGGGCCCCTGGAGCGACATCTACAGCGTCGGGGCGAGCATGTATGCCTGCCTGGCCGGCAGCGCGCCGCCACGCTCCGACGAACGCGCCACCAAGGACACCTACACCCCGGCCGCCAAGGCCTTTGCCGGTCGCCATAGCGAGCAGCTGCTCGAGACCATCGACTGGTGCCTCAATCTCGACCCCCTCGCCCGGCCCCAGAGCGTCTACGCTTTACAGAAGGCACTGGTCCAGCGTGGGCCCGACGAGGCCATGCCGGCCTCCTGGTTCTCCGATGTGGGGAGCCGGCTCAAAACCTTCATTGGTCGCACATGAAATTCACCATTTACCAGGAAAGCCGGATCGGCAAGCGCGCGTCCAACCAGGACCGCATCGCCTACTGTTACTCGCGCGACGCCTTGCTGATGGTCATCGCCGACGGCATGGGCGGGCATCTGCATGGCGAGGTGGCTGCACAGATTGCGGTGCAGTACATCACCCAGGCCTTCCAGCGCGAGGCGCAGCCGCTGGTCGGCGATCCGGTGCTGTTCCTGTCGCAGGTGATGACCAACGCCCACCATGCCATCCTCGACTACGCCTTCGACAAATACCTGCCCGAGGCGCCACGCACCACGGTGGTGGCCTGTCTGATCCAGAACGGTCTGGCCCACTGGGCGCACGCTGGCGACTCACGCCTGTACCTGATCCGTAATGGCCAGATCGAAATGCAGACGCGCGACCACTCGCGGGTGCAGCTGATGCTCGATCAGGGCCTGATCGACGCCGACGGCGCCGCCGTTCACCCAGGGCGCAACCGCATCTACAGCTGCCTCGGTGGCAACCACTCGCCGCAGGTCGAGTTTTCGCGGCCCACACCGCTGTACTCGGGCGACATCATTGCGCTGTGCACCGACGGCGCCTGGGGGCCGGTCGGCAACGATGCCCTGGCGGCGCGCCTGGCCGGTGGCAAGAGCGTCATGAAGTCCATCCCCAAGCTGCTCGACGAGGCCGAGTCGCTGGGCGGCCCGCATGCCGACAACCTGTCGATGATCGGCCTGCTGTGGCAGCAGGATTATTCTGAAACGCTGCCCGACACCGTCTCGACCCAGACCATGGCGATCAGCAGCTTCACCACCCAGATGGAAAGCTTCGAGCGCACTGCCGGCAGCGGCGCCCAGGATCTGACCGACGACGAGATCGAACAGGCGATCTCCGAAATCAACGTCGCCATCAAGAAATTTTCCAAAGACTGAGGCCGGCGCACACCATCGGCAGCCGGCCCACCCGCCGCTGCCGCCGTCGGCCGCCTCACTCACCTCACACAGGATTTACCCCATGCGTCCCAGCCAGCGCCAGCCCCATCAACTCCGCCCCATCCGCATCACCCGCGGCTTCACCAAACACGCCGAAGGCTCGGTGCTGATCGAGTTCGGCGACACCCGCGTGCTGTGCACCGCCAGCGTCGAAGAATCCGTGCCCGGCTTCCTGCGCGGCAAGGGCACCGGCTGGCTGACCGCCGAATACGGCATGCTGCCGCGCGCCACCCACACCCGCGGCGCTCGCGAGGCGGCCAAGGGCAAGCAAAGCGGCCGCACCCAGGAAATCCAGCGCCTGATCGGCCGCAGCCTGCGCGCCGTGGTGGACATGGACGCCCTCGGCGAGCGCCAGGTGATCATCGACTGCGATGTGCTGCAAGCCGACGGCGGCACCCGCACGGCCGCCATCACCGGCGCCTGTGTGGCGGTGCATGAGGCGCTCGACGGCCTGGTGCGCCGCGGCCTGCTCGCCGCCAACCCGATGCGCGAACTCGTCGCCGCGGTATCGGTCGGTATCGTCGACGGCGTCCCGGTGCTCGACCTCGACTACCCCGAAGACTCGGCCTGCGACACCGACATGAACGTGGTGATGACCGCCAGCGGCCATTTCGTCGAAGTGCAGGGCACCGCCGAAGGCCACGCCTTCACCCGCGCCGAACTCGACGCCCTGCTCGACCTGGCCGCCACCGGCATTGCCGAACTCAACGCGCTCCAGCGCGATGCGCTGGCACAGGATTGAACATGTTCGACACCATCGTCATGGCCAGCGGCAACGCCGGCAAGCTGCGCGAATTCGCCGCGCTGCTGGCGCCACTGGGGATCACCGTGCGGCCGCAATCGGACTTCGACGTGCCCGAGGCCGACGAACCCTATGCCACCTTTGTGGAAAACGCCCTCGGCAAGGCCCGTCACGCCGCGCGGCACACCGGCCTGCCGGCGCTGGCCGATGATTCCGGCCTGTGCGTCGAGGCCCTCGGCGGCGCCCCCGGCATCCACTCGGCCCGCTATGCCGGCGAGCCGAAATCCGACGCCCGCAACAACGAGCGCCTGGTCGCCGATCTGGCCGGCCAGGACGACCGCCGCGCCCGCTTCGTCTGCGTGCTGGCCCTGGTACGCAGCGCCGACGACCCGCAGCCGATCATCGCCGAAGGCGAATGGCATGGCCGCGTGCTCGACGCCCCGCGCGGCCAGCAAGGCTTCGGCTACGACCCGCTGTTCTGGCTCGACGACCTGCAGCAGAGCGCCGCCGAGCTCGACCCGGCGCTGAAGAACATGCTCAGCCACCGCGGCAACGCCTGCCGTCACCTGCTCGAGCGCATCCAGGTGCTGCAGGCGCAATCGTGAGCGAACGCCGCGTCATCCCGCTGCGCCCGCAACGCCCCACGCCACCGGCCACACCGCAGCTGAGCGCCCCGCCGCCGCTGTCGCTGTACATCCACTATCCGTGGTGCGTCAAGAAGTGCCCCTACTGCGACTTCAACTCGCACGCGGTGCAGCAAGGCGGCATCCCCGAGGCGGCCTACATCGACGCCCTCATCGCCGACCTCGAAGCCGCCCTGCCGGAGGTGTGGGGCCGGCGCGTGCTGAGCATCTTCATCGGTGGCGGCACCCCCAGCCTGATCAGCGCCGAGGGGCTCGACCGCCTGCTCACCGCGGTGCGCATGCTGCTGCCGCTCGACCCGCTGGCCGAGATCACGCTGGAGGCCAACCCCGGCACCGTCGAGGCCGAGCGCTTCGCCGGCTACCGCGCCGCCGGCGTCAACCGCCTGTCGCTCGGCATCCAGAGCTTCGAGGACCGCTACCTGCGCGCGCTCGGCCGCATTCATGCCGGCGCCGAAGCGCACAAGGCCGCCGAACTGGCGCTGACCCACTTCGAGTCGGTCAACTTCGACCTGATGTACGCCCTGCCCGGCCAGAGCATGGACCACCTCGCCGCCGACCTGCGCACCGCCGTCGCCCTCGGCCCGCAGCACCTGTCCTGCTACCACCTCACGCTCGAACCCAACACCCCCTTCCACCACAACCCGCCGCCCAAACTGCCCGACGGCGACCTCGCCGCCGACATGCAGCAACTGGTGGAGACCACGCTCGCCGAGGCCGGCTACCAGCACTATGAAACCTCGGCGTTTGCCCAGCCGGGCAAGCGCTGCCGCCACAACCTCAACTACTGGACCTTCGGCGACTACCTCGGCATCGGCGCCGGCGCCCACAGCAAACTCTCCAGCCACACCGGCATCGTCCGCCAGATGCGCCACAAACACCCCGGCGCCTACCTCGCCGCCCACGGCAAGGGCGACTTCGTGCAGACCGAACAAGGCATCGGCGTGGCCGACCTGCCCTTCGAATTCATGATGAACGGCCTGCGCCTGATCGACGGTATCCCCGCCGACCTGATGGAAGCGCGCACCGGCATCGCGCTCGATGTGATCGAAGCCAGGCTGATCGCCGCGCGCGATCGCGGCCTGCTCGAGACCACCGGCGACACCCTGCGCCCGACACTCAAGGGCCAGCGCTTCCTCAACGACCTGCTGGAGATGTTCCTCGACTGACGCCCCCGTCCGTCAACGCAAAACGGCCCGCACACGCGGGCCGTTTTGCCATGCCGCCATCGCTCAGGCCGGCTTGCAGTCGCTGGCCAGCGGCTTGCCCTGGCGGTCGTCGAGCAGCACACTCTTCCAGGGCAGGTCGATCCACACCAGGCCGCTCGCTGCGCTCTCGTAGCGCGGCAGGCCCGACGCCGAGGGGTTGCGCGCCAGCTCCACCAGCTCGCCATGCCAGCCGACATTGATGCGATTGCGGTCTTCGCTGCTGCGGAACACATCGACCGTCTGCCCCATGTCGCAATGATAGCGACCGCTGCTGAGGGTGAAATTCATCTGGCCGGGCTCGCCGGTCACCGGATCGGCGGGCGGCGCCTCCACCACCGACACGGTCGGCGCCGAACTGCACGCCGCCAGCCACAGGGGCACACTCAACACCGCCATCCATCGTCCCAGCATCACGCACTCCTCGCTTTTGTCATGTGGGCACAGGGTAACGCCTCAGGCGCCGGCAAACTGCAACAAAACGCTTCAGGGCGCCAGCGGCGCGCACTGGCAGTGCGCGTAGAGGTGGTCGGGGTCGTTCCACGACACCAGCTCGAGCGCATCGCGGCGCAGCTGCGCCAGCCACTGCCCCCCGACGCTGCCCGAGGGCTGGGCCAGGTCCGGCATCAGTTGCTGCAGCAGCTGCAGGCGCAAGGGCAAGGGGGTGTCCGCATCGATCCGGTGGTATTCGCTCAAGCCGGCCAGGCGCGCGGCGGCGGCCACCGCGTGCTCCAGACCGCCAAGCTGGTCGACCAGCCCGCGCGCCTTGGCGTCGGTGCCGGTCCACACCCGCCCCTGGGCGACGGCGTCGGCGGCGTCCAGGCTGATGTTGCGGGCGTCGGCCACGCGCGCCAGGAAGCGGTTGTAGGTGTGCTCGACGCCCAGTTGCAGGGCCGCGCTGGCGTCGTCCGACAGCGGCCGGCGCGGGTCGAGCGCGCCGGCCAGCGGGGCCGTGGCCACGCCGTCGACATCCAGCCCGAGGCGCTGCATGGGCTCGGAGACATCCGGGAACAGGCCGAACACGCCGATGGAGCCGGTGAGCGTCAGCGGCGCGGCCCAGATCTCGTCGGCGCCAGTGGCGATCCAGTAACCCCCTGAGGCGGCCACCGAGCTCATCGAGGCGACCACCGGCTTGCCGGCCTCGCGCAGCGCCTGCAGGGCGAGGCGGATCTGCTCGGAGGCGAAGGCGCTGCCGCCCGGGCTGTCGATGCGCACCACCACGGCACGCACCCGCGGGTCGTCGCGCAGCGCCTGCAGCATGGCCACGGTGCTGTCACCGCCGACCGTGCCCGGCGGGCCCTCGCCATCGACGATGGCGCCCTGGGCGTTGAGCACGGCAATCGCGCCGCCGTCCTGGCGGGCCCAGTCGGCGGTGGCGGCCAGGTAGGCGTCGACCTCCACCCGCGAGGGCGTGCCGGCCGCCGGGTCGAGCGCGAAGCGGGTCTTCTGGTAGGCAGCCCAGGCGTTGTCGTCCACCAGCTCGTCGACCAGACCCTGCGTCCTGGCCATGGCGGCGGTGTCGCCCCCGGCCGCGGCGAGCAGATTGCGATAGCCGATCACATAGTCGTCCACCGCAGCGGGGGTGATCTTGCGGGCACCGGCCACATCTGCCCGCAGCTGCCCCCACACCGCGTCGAGCAGCTCGCGGGTCACGGCACGGTCTTCGGGCGACATGTCGGTGCGGGTATAGGGCTCGACGAAGGACTTGTATTTACCGGCGCGGAAGACCTGCACCTTGACGCCGAGGTGGTCGAGCGCGCGCTTGTAATAGGTGCCGTAGCGGGCCAGGCCTTGCAGCAGCACATAGCCGTCGGGGGCGAGGAGGATCTCGTCGGCCGCGGTGGCCAGGTAGTACTGCGCCTGGTTGTAGCGGCGCGCACGGGCGACGACCGGCTTGCCGCTGGCCTTGAAGGCGGCGATGCCTTCGCGCAGCGCCGCCAGCTTGGTGATCGGCGCCGGGCCGAGGCGGTCGGTTTCGATCACCAGGGCGCGGATGCGTTTGTCGGTGGCCGCGCGGCGGATGGCGACGAGCAGGTCGTCGAGCACCACCTCGCTCACGCCGCGCCCGCCCTGCAGCAGGTCGGTCGGCGCAGGCGGCGTGGCGGCCTCGACCAGGCGGCCTTCAGGCGCCAGGAAGAGCACGCTGCCGTCGGCAATGTCCGGCGCCCGGCTGAACCACCAGGCCAGCGCGATGGCGGTGACCAGCACGAGCAGCAACAGGTTGGCAAGCAGTTGGCGCAGGATGTCGATCAGGCGCCAGATGCCGCGAAACGGAGCAGTCAGAAAACGCCACATGCGGTCGTATCCTCGGGGTCAGTCGGCGTCAGCGACGCCGGAAGACGAGATCCCACACACCATGACCCAGCCGCAGGCCACGTTGTTCGAACTTGGTCAGCGGCCGGTAATCGGGCCGCGGTGCGTAGTCGGGCGCGGTGTTGGCCAGCGTGGGCTCGGCCGACAGCACCTCGAGCATCTGGATAGCATACTCTTCCCAGTCGGTGGCGCAGTGAATGTAACCACCAGGCTTGAGCCGGCTGGCCAGCAGCGCAACGAAGCCGGGCTGGATCAGGCGCCGCTTGTGGTGGCGCTTTTTCGGCCACGGATCGGGAAAGAACACATGCACGCCGTCGAGGCTGTCGGGCGCGATCATGGCCTGCAGCACCTCCACCGCATCATGCTGGATGATGCGCAGGTTGGCGATGGCGTCGGTGTCGATGAGCTTGCACAGGTTGCCCACGCCGGGGCCATGCACCTCGATACCGACGAAATCGGTGTCGGGCAGCGCCTGCGCGATCTTGGCCGTGGCATCGCCCATGCCGAAGCCGATCTCGACTACCTTGGGGCCGGGCCGGCCAAACACGGCGTCCAGATCGACCCGGGCGTTGGTGTAGGCAATGCCCACCTCCGGCATCTTGGCGGCGAGGAAGCGGGTCTGGGCGTCGGACATGCGGCCCTGGCGCAGCACGAAGCTGCGGATCGCGCGGTGCGACAGGCGGCCATCGGCCTCGGGGGTGTCCGGTGTGTCGTGGGTGTCGGTCATGGCAAGGTCGGCTGGCCCGGCGACTCGGCGCCGGGCGGGGTAAGACGGGGTCAGCGGCCGATCAGGCCGGTGGTGGGCGAGCTGGGGCTGGCGGCGTAGGTCTTGCGCGGCATGCGCCCGGCGAGGAAGGCCTCGCGGCCGGCCTCGACGCCCTTGCGCATGGCGCGGGCCATCAGGATCGGATCCTGCGCCTTGGCGATGGCGGTGTTCATCAGCACCCCGTCGCAACCCAGCTCCATGGCAATGGCGGCATCCGAGGCGGTGCCGACACCAGCGTCGACCAGCACCGGCACCGCGCTCTGATCGATGATCAATTGCAGGTTCCATGGGTTGAGGATGCCCATGCCCGAGCCGATCAGGCTGGCCAACGGCATCACCGCCACGCAGCCGATCTCTTCGAGCATCTTGGCCTGGATCGGGTCGTCCGAGCAGTACACCATCACGTCGAAACCGTCCTTGACCAGCGTCTCGGCGGCCTTGAGCGTTTCGGGCATGTTGGGGAACAGGGTGTCCGGGTCGCCCAGCACCTCGAGCTTGACCAGCGTGTGCCCGTCGAGCAGCTCGCGCGCCAGGCGCAGCGTGCGCACCGCATCGTCGGCCGTATAGCAACCGGCGGTGTTGGGCAGCAGGGTGAAGCGGTCCGGCGGCAGGAAGTCGAGCAGATTCGGCTCGTCGGCATTCTGGCCGATGTTGGTGCGGCGGATGGCCACGGTGACGATCTCGGCGCCGCTGGCGTCGATCGCCGTGCGGGTTTCGTCGAAATCCTTGTACTTGCCGGTACCCACCAGCAGGCGGGAACCATAGGTCTTGCCAGCGATGACGAGAGAGTCGTTCATGGAAAGGCTACCGAATGAGTGTCAGGGAAGGCGCCGGGCCATCAACCGCCGCCAACGGCGACGACGATCTCCAGCGTATCGCCATCGGCCAGGGCGGTGTCGGCATGCGCGCCGCGCGGCACGATCTGGCCATTGCGCTCGACCGCCAGCCGCTTGCCGGCCAGGCCCTTGTGCTGCAACAACTCGGCGACCGACAGGGGAGCGACCAGCGTTTCGGGCTGACCGTTGATATGCACGGAAATCATGGTGTTCACGGCGTTGGGCGAGGCGAAAACAAGGCGAAATTGTAGCACGCGGCCCCACCGCACCCGGCGCAGGCAAATTGCCAAAGCGCCAGCGGCAAGGCTACAATCCGCGCTGTCGCGTTCGCGGCCATCCCATGCGTGCGGGTGTAGTTCAATGGTAGAACGGCAGCTTCCCAAGCTGCATACGAGGGTTCGATTCCCTTCACCCGCTCCACGCCCCTTGTTTTGCCATAAACCCGTCAGTCAGTCGTCGTTCGTTTCAACAACCGGCCTGCATTCCGAGCGGCCAGACGCATCTTTCGGGCGGGTCACGGCGTCAGCGTGACGCCATGCGCGGCGGTTGTCGCGATCAGTTGCGCGGGTTCGGGTTCGCCGGCAGCGGCGAGCCTGTCGAGCGCGGCGAACATGGCCACGGCCTGGCTGCGCGGGCCGGTCACCTCCAGCATTTCGCCGCCGCCAACGCCATAGTTGAAGCCGTGCACCACTCCGGCGGGCACATGCACCAGCGTCCCGGCGGGGCACATCTCCCTCGCTGTTGCAGCGACGGGAGGCAAGACCCTGGCACTTCCGCTACTACTGGCTCAAGGAGCCAAGCGGATGTCGTTCGGCACCTATCGAGGTATCGCTGCTCGAAGCCCGCGCGCTGCGCGAGGCGCGCGCGCCTTGGTGGCCAAGAGCATCAACCCCGTGTTCACCGCAAGCAGAAGCGCGCCGCGGTCAAGCTCGCCGGCGAGCACACCTTCGAGGTCATCTACAGGAAGTGGTTTGCCCATCGTGCGCTCAGCCTCAAGAAGGGCCGGCAGACCACGCACTCCATCCTCCACTTGCACGTCTTCGACAAGGATGTACTGCCCTACCTGGGCAAGCGCTCGATCTACGAGATCAAGCGCTCCGACCTCTTGGACGTGATCGCCAAGATCGAGAAGCGCAAGGCGCTCTCCGTCGCGAGAAGGTCAGGACGTGGTTGAACCGCTTGTTTCGCTACGCGCTGGTGATCGTGCCGGGGCTGGAGCAAAACCGGCGACCTCGATGTGGTCGCCGTGCCGTTGCCGCCGGTGGACCACAGCCGTTCCTGCGCATGGAGGATCTGCCGAAACTGTTGCAGCGGCTGCACCAGTACCGCGGCAGGCTGCGCACCCAGCTTGGATTGCGGCTGCTGTGCCTGACCGGCGTGCGCACGGGCGAGTTGCGGCTGGCGACGCCCGATCAGTTCGACCTCGACAAGGGGTTGTGGATCATCCCGCCCGACGTCGTGAAACAGTTGCAGGTGGACATGCGCAGGAAGCGCCAGCGGCTGCAGGACATTCCACCGTACATCGTGCCGCTGTCGGTGCAGGCCATCGAGATCGTCCGGCACATGCTGGAGGAGTTCAAGCCGGCCCAAGCGCTATCTGCTCCGGCACGACAACGACCTGAAGAAGCGCATGAGCGAGAACACCCTCAACGGCGCGCTCAAGCGCATGGGCTACCGTGACCTGCTGACCGGTCACGCTTGATCCGGGCCCACGATGTCCACCGCGCTCAACGAGTTCGGCTATCCGAAAGCCTGGGTGGGACAGCGCAACTCTCCCACGTCGATCCCAACAAGGTCAGCAGCACGTACAACCGCGCCGAGTACGTGGAGCAGCGCCGCCGCATGATGCAGGATTGGGCCGACCGCCTCGACCTCTTTGAGCAGAACATGGTCGAAGCGGCGAGCATGCCGCTCACCATTCACCTGGAAGGCGTGCCCGCCATCGGGGCGATCCCGCTGACAGCGCACCGCCCAGGGCGGCGACGACGCCGATCCTGCTCGTGACCCAAGCCTGGCGATGCGATGCCGCTGGTGTCAGCCGCGGCGCAGCGGCTGCCGGCGGTCACGGCGCCGCGCTCGGTGATGGGCAGCCACTGTCCGACGTTCAACGCAAGCGGATGGAACTCGTCGATGTTTTCGAGTCGCCGCACCAACCTTCAGTCGTCGAGTTCGCCAAGATGGCGGGCAAGTCGCGCCGGTGGATCCTTCTGAGATCAAGGCGGGCAACCTGCTGGCACTGAACCTGGGCAACCGCGGCCAGCGGGTTCTGGACTGGCACCTCGACCCGCTCAAACACGAGCTGGTCCAGTCCGTCATGAAGCTGAGCCGGGGCGCGGACCCTTGGCAGATTTACCACGCGCTGCTGCAGCCGCGTGCGATGCTGCGCGGCCGCTCGGCCCTGGAGGGCGCCACCGCCAACAATCTCGACAAGATCATCATGGCCGTGGTCACGAGCGTGAAGGCAAGCGAGTGGGATCAGGAGAAGGTGGTGGGGTTCGCATAGCAGCCTTGCGCTGCGCCCCTCATCAGGACACGGAACGGGCGCGGCGCGCGAATCGCTCCTGGGGCTCGGTCAAGGACGTGCAGGGACGCAGCAGATAGGCCATCACGATGGCCGGTGAGCCGGCCAGCGGCCGCGCGGCGATGCCTCGGCACAGGTAGCTGGCCAGCCTTGCGGCAGGCGCAAAGGCAATGCCGTAGCCCGCTGCAACGAGCGTCATGGCCATGTCGAAGGTGCTGACCACCTGCTCGCGGCCCTGCAGCTCGTCCTCGAACAGGCGCTGCGCCACCGCGCGCCACGGCTCGTCGGCCGTTGACTGCGCGCAGATCAACGGCTGCTTGAGCAGTTCTTGGCGAGGCACTTCACGGTAGGACAGCAGGTGCGAGCGCTTGGCGACGGCGACCGCCAGCGTGTCATGCCACAACGGTTCGCACACCCAGCCCGGCCACTCCCAGGCGGCTGTGGACAGGGCTAGGTCAAAGTTATCGTGCGGCAGTTCCTGCGCCTGCGCCGTGGCACTGCATCCGATCAAAGCAGTGGCGGTTTCTGGCTCTTCGGCGCGCTGTAACGCCAGCAAGTCGGCAAGCGGTGAAGGCACCCACTCGCCGAGCACAGCCACCCGGATTTCAGTGGAGGCATCGCTCGATTTCACGTCCAGTTCCCCCAGGCAGTGAACTCGCGACGACCGATGAAGTCGCTTCTCGTGAGTTAAGTTTAACGTGGTTTATATCGTGTCAATCCTCGACGCTTTTGGCAATGCAAAAGCGTTCGATTCAGAGAGGCCGGCCCACCGGCACAACAACCTACGAAGCGGAACCAGCCATCGCGTTTGGGGCCTCCGTGCGCGAAGAAAGAACCAGTCAAGGCATCGCCCAGGAAACGCTGGCCCATCTGTCAGGAATCGAGCGTTCGCACATGGGAAAGATCGAGCGTGGAGAGCATGTCCCCACGCTCCCCCTCATTCTCAAAATCGCCCGTGCGCTGAAATGCAGTTCTGCCCACTTGATGGCGCTGACTGAAGCCAAGCTGGCAGAGACGGCTACGCCCAAGTCCGCGGACTGAAGCCGGCCCGCGCCGTGGCCCCTTGTCTACCCCTGTTCGTTGTCGTTCTTATTACCGGCGGCTGAATTTTCGCGCTTTACGGCCTCGGTGAGGAGGCGCAGGTATGGATTGTCCGGAGGCATTTCCTGGAACAGCGCTTCGGGAGCGCTCAACAGGTAGCCGTGCAGTCGCCTGGATTTGCGCGGCCCCGTGACTTCGCAGGTCCAGATATTCAACCCGCTGGCTTGCTTGCGGTGCAGGCTCAGTTTCTCAAAACGCTTCTGCACCCACTGCCATCCCTCCAGGTTCTCCGGTTTCGCCAGTGCGGCAATTTGCAGATGTTCTTGCGCATACCGCTGGAAGACGCCGGGGCTCACCAGGTAGGCCGTTCCCGCGACGCTATGCACCAGGGCTTTGGCGTCGTTGATGATGAGCTTGTGCGTCTGGATGCCCTGACGCAGCCAGGCCATGAAATGCTCGCCGGAAGGCTCCGGCCGATCCCGAGATGGCGCGGGGCTCACCTGCGGCAGCACCGTAGGCGACGGTGGCGAGGCCGGCTCGGGGTCGCTCGGGGGCTCCGGCGCTACGGGTGGGGCCGTGTCACTCAGCAGATCGAGCAACGCAGCCACGCCGTTGTCGGCGGGCACGGGCGCGGTCGGCGCGGTGCTCGGTGGCACGGTATCGGCGCTTTCCAGGCCCGGCGCTTCGGCTGCCGGTGCCTGTGGCGTCGGCACCCCTTGTTCCGCGTCGGCCTGTACGCGACCCGCGAACGGTGCCGGCCGGTCTGCCGCATCCCAGACCATGGCCGGAGACAGCTTCAAAAAGGTGAAGCTGTGCGACCAGCCGGCATCGCTGGTGACGGTGGCCTTCCAGATCGCCTTGCCGTCTGGCGTGGCCAAGGCGATACCGTGATCCTGCAGCACGTTGAACACCGCCGTGTTGTTGGCCGGGATGCCGTCGATGCCCTGAGACAGCAGATGCGCGCGCAGTTTGTCCGAGACGGTCTTGCTCACCAGCCAGAGCGCGTCCTGGGTCAGCCAGCCATCCGAGGCCTGGGGCTGGTTCAGCTTGAACTCTTCCTTCAGGAGGTAGCGCAGGCCATCGAGCAGCTTGCGCTGCAATGCGTGCCGGGGTGCTGCCAGGGCCTTGCTGGGATCGCCGCCGAGTTCCTGGGCGACCGATGCCTGGTCCGCTTGCACGACCAGTTCGCCGAGCATGCCGGCGTGCTCGTACTGGCCGGCCAGCACGTACAGCAGCGCGGCCCAGAGGTCGGGATAGCCGGCGAGCCAGTCGAAGATGCCGGGATCGAGCAGCCGGGCGTAGAGCAGCCCGGTGGCGGCGCTGTGCAGCCGATATTCGCGCTCCCTGCGGTAGCGGAAGCGGTACGGCCGCCGCAGCGGGCCGTGCCAGGGGTGCCAGACCGTGCCGTCCGCGTACTCGACGTGCAGGTCGACCGCGATCTTGCCGATGTCGTGCAACAGCGCCGCGTAGGCGGTGCCGGCCGTCCAGGCCTCGGCCTGGGCGGCTTGCGCCTCCGGCGTGGCGCCGGCGGGCAGCAGATGCGACTGCCGCAGCTTGAGCGCGTAGGCGACGATCTCCAGGCCGTGGTCCAGCATGCCGCCCGGATAGGCGTGGTGATGGGCCTCCGACGCGGGAAATTGCTGGACCAGCTCGGCGTAGCGTTCCAGCGGGGCGAGGTATAGCGTGGCGAACTGCCGGCGCGAGAGCGAGGTGCGCTGCCAGATGTGCTCCAGCAGCTTCTGCCGGCGGGGTGTCGCCAGCAGCGATGCGGCCGGCTCCGGCCGCATCAGCCCTTTGCCGGGCTCGGCGGAAGGTTTGGGCGTCGGCGCACTGGCGGCGGGCGGCACCCGTTTGCGTTGGAACAGCGAGAGCATGGCGAACCCCGGACGGCGGGCCGGTCGGGAGAGCCTTTTGGCCTTTTCGGGTAGGGCCTTTCCCCTTGGCCCCATTCCCTTGCCCCTTCCCCAGCCCTTTGGCCTTTACGGAAACCTTTGGATATAGGGCAACGACGCCTGCCAGACCACAACCAATGCGGGTTTGGCCCAAGTCGGATTGATACGGGAAGGCTGGCTGTGCCGCCCCTACGATGGAGCCGTTTCATCGACCGGACGGAGCACCATGCACACCCAGATTGACAAGGTAAGGAAATTTCCTTACCATTCAGGCGTTGCCATCAGGAGTGCCGCCATGCCCGAAATCCACGAAGTCGCGACGCTGACCTCCAAGGGTCAGATCACGCTGCCCAAGTCCATCCGGCAGGCGCTGGGCGTGGACACCGGCGGCAAAGTGGCGTTCGACCTGCGCGGCGGCGAAGTCGTCGTAACCCGCGCCGACGCCGACCATGAAGACCCGGCCATCGGCGCTTTCCTGGGGCTGCTGGAAGCGGACATCCGGGCCGGGCGACACGTCCAGTCCCTGCCGGACGATCTGGCGCGGGCCATGCTGGCCAACGCGCACCACCCGGTGAACCTCGATGAAGACATCGAAGGCGAAGTGGCGCTCTGATGCAGCGGCACGGCTGGACGCTCCTGTTCCACGAGGGCGTGATCGAGCAGTTGCGCAAGCTGCACGCGGCCGCGGAACGGGCCGAACAGAACGACCCGCAGGGGTTCGAGAGCAACGCCAACGTCAAGCTGTTCCGGGCGTTGAGCCAGTTGATCATGGATGCCGTGCCGAGCGATCCCGCGCGCGACGAATTCCGCCAGGGCAACACCTTGGGGCCGGCCTACCGGCACTGGCGGCGCGCGAAGATCGGTCGGCGGTTCCGACTGTTCTTCCGCTACGACTCCAAGGCCAAGGCGATCGTGTTCGCCTGGGTCAACGACGAGCAGACCTTGCGGTCGGCGGGCAGCAAGTCCGACCCCTATGCGGTGTTCGAGAAGATGTTGGGCCGCGGCAACCCGCCGGACGATTGGGCGGCGCTGGTGGCCGCAAGCAAGGCCGACTGGCGAGCAACGGACAAAGGCTAGGCCGCGGTTGAAGAACTGCACAGGATTCAATCGCGATATGGACAGGGATCACAGCCACACGACAGGATGAACATGAGGTAGCCACCATGAAGACCGCCGCACAGACCACCTTCGCAGAACGCCTCGGCCGGACACTGGGCCGGGCGTGGCGAAGCTGCGCGCGTCTGGATCGGCGGGCGCAGGGCTGGCTGCTCGCGCGGGGATGGGCGCCTGGCATTGCCAAGGCCGCGCTGCTGGCCGTCAAGCTCGCTGCGATCGGTGTCCTGCTCTACACCGCGTTCTGGCTGGCGCTGTTGCTTGCGTTCGCGCTGGTCGGCGCCTGGGTAGTCCGCAACGACGATGGGAGCTACGACGAGGAACACAAGCCGGAATGGCGATACGGCCCTGCCGGGTACGGCCTCTACACCCATGACGACTACCGGATCGACCCCCACGATCCAGAAGACGAGCAAGCCTAGAGGCGTCACTTCGCTGCTTTCATAGCGACACCCGCACCCCTGCCGCCAGCAGCTTGGGCGTCCCTGGTTCCTGCCGCCAGCCCTTGAATTGCCGTTCCCGCGCGCACGCCCACCCAGCCCAGCGCAGCCACCCAGAAGGTAGGCAGCACGATGAACATCGTCGCCATGACGAAGTTCAGCAGCATGTCGCCGAAGGCGTTGTTCAGGCCGATCAGCGGATCGAAGTTGCTGTGCGGCCGGTTCGCGCCGAACCCCCAGCCGTAGAGCGCGTCGAGGATCGTGCTGTCGAGCCAGCGCGCGAGCTGGAACCAGAAGTCCACGAAGAACAGCGCGAACTGCACGCAGCTCACGGCGACCAGCGCCTTCAGCTCGTAGGTGCCGAAGACCAGCACCAGCGGGATGCAGATCACCAGCGCCATCTTGAGCAGCGACAGCACCATCGGCAGCGCTTGGCGCACCACGTCCATCGCCGGGAAGAAGCCCAGCGAGCCCATGGTCAGCCCCAGGTCGCCGGCGCCGCGCGTCACGACGTTGGGCAGCGTCTTCTCGATCTGGCCGCCGTAGTCCGTATAGACCGAGCCCTGGTTCATCTTCTGCTGCCGCGGAGAGACCACGGCGCGGATCACCGAGTCGTTCACCTCGCCCTGCGACAGGAAGCCCGCCCAGCGGCCGATGCGCGTCAGCAGGTCGGGATCGACCTGGGCCAGCAGGCGCGCGCGCAGGCCGCTGCCGCCATCTGACCACCACTGCCGGCACGTGGGGTAGCCCCCGCCGCTATCCACCTGGGCCAGCCCCGCATCGCGCGTCGCGTCGTAGGGCCAGGCCGTGCGCGGCGTGTTGGAGTGGTAGGTGTCGTAGAAGCCCGCGTTGTTCAGGAAGTAGCTCGAACCGATCCAGGTCACGTCGTTCATCTGCTCGTCGGAGAGCGTGGGCCGAGACATGAACAGCTTGGCACGCGAGGGGCCGTAGCAGTCATGCACGAAGTCGCCAACCTCCTGGGCCAGCACCGGGTCATTGATGCGCGTGGCATCCACGTCCATGCGCATCTGACGCAGATCCGTCCCGCAGGGGATCGCCGCCACAGCGCCGCCCGTCACCGCCTTCGAGATAGCGTGCATGAAGAACCACCACACCGGCACCAGCGCACTCTGGTTGTTGAGCGTGGTGTAGGCGTTCGACCAGCCCGTGTCGGTGGGCTGCGGGACGCTGACCTGACATTGCGCGGAGCGCGTCGTGTCGAACTTGATGGTGCTGAGGTCGACCGGAATGAAGGGGATGCCGGCGAACAGGATGACGACGATCGCCACCCACACGCGGTTCTCGATGCGCATCGAGGACAGCACCCCCTTGTTGCCCTCGTCCGCGCCTTCGGCCCGCGCGCGCAGCCATTCCTGCACCACCATGACCACGAACGGCAGCGCGAACACGCCGCTGGCCACGAGGATGTTCCAGATGCCGTTGCTGACGATCCACCCGACCAGGGTCAGGTAATACTCCAGGTAGTCCGTTGTGTTGAGCGTCATGGCGTTCTCCGGGGCTCAGCCATTGCGCAGTAGCTGGCTGCCTTCGAGCAGCACGAGGGTGGCGACGGCCGCGATCTCGACGCGCAGCAGGCGCTGATGGGTCTCGGCCGACGGCTCACGTTCGCGCAGGCGCCGACGCATCCACCACCAGCCGTAGGCCGTCGCTGCGTAGAGCAGTAGCCGCCAGACGAGGAAGTGGCCCGAGTGCTCGCGCAGCCATTGCTCCCAGCCGTCGATGCTGCCGACGACATGGAGGCCGACGACGTTCACACCGACCGCGATGCCCGCCACCAGCAGCACCCACAGCAGCACGATGCCGACGCGGCGGCCGAGCAGCCATGCCGGCCGCAGCCAGGCCCGGCTGGTCATGGCCCGCTCCGCGGCTTCTGCACTTCCTTGAGCCGGTCGCGCGTCGTGTCGCCCTCGAAGATGCCGCGCGAGCCCGCAGCGCGAGTGCCGTGGCGCTGCACGATCGCCATCGCCGAATTGGCGGCCAGCGTGCGCCGCAGCTCCAGCTCGGTCTTGAGGTTGTTGATCTCCTGCTCCAGCGCCGTGTTCTCCTGATCGACCGCCTTCACAGCCAGCTCGTTGGCGGCGACGTTCGGCTCCTTCTTGCCGGTCAGCAGCGTGCGCTGCAACAGCAGGGCCTTCTCCAGCACGCTCGACAGCGCGGCCTCGGACGCCAGGCGCTTGCCCAGCAGGTCTTGATCGGGCTCGTCGCGCAGCGCCTCGATCACGCCGCGCGTGATCGGCAGCGAGTTGCTGCCGGCCGCTTCGAGGTTCGCCACCGTCGTCGGCTTCGCGCCCGTCACCAGCTCCTGCAGTGCCTGCAGCTTGGTCTCGTACTCTTCCTGGATTACCGGCGTGAGGCCGACGCCGGGCGTCGTCTGCGTCTTGGTGCAGGTCTCGCAGGTGCGTTGCTCGCGCTCGCCGAGCACGCGGGTTGCGAAGTCGGCGGCGGCCTGCGGCGAGGACCAGGTTTGGCAGGTCAGCCGGTTGCCGCAGGAGGCGCGCGGGATGGACGACGTGTCCATAACGCCGCGGCTGTTGAGCAGGTTGTAGCCGGCACGGGTCACGTCGCCGACCACCTTGATGGAACCCTGGCCCGAGCCGCCCGCGTTGCCGCCGCCCACCCAGGGCACGCCGTTGTTGCCCTTGTTCGATTCGGCCTGCTCGACGGCGGACACCGCATCGGTGCTGCTCACCGCATCGCGCAGCGCGAAGCCTTCGGCGAGCTGATCCCACCCGGCCTGGCCGCCGGCCATGTCCGCCATCCGGTTGGCCATCGCCTTGCACGTCAACTTGCTGCGGTCGAAATCGAGCCGCGCCTGCAGCACGCCGTTGGTCAGCAGGTTGTAGAGGCCCGGATCGGCGCGCTGGATGATCAGCGCCGGCAGCGACGCCACGGCGCTGGTCGCGCTCTGGATCACGTTGCTCATGATCTGTTGAAAGCCATTGGTGATGCCGTTCAACTGGTTCTGCAGCGTCGTCGTGATGCTCATGTCGCCGCAGATCAGGTTGCTGTTCCAGCCGATGCCCACGCCGATGCTCTGCATGTTCCCGGCGCCGCCCATGGACACGGCGCGGCCGCCGCCGATGCTGTAGAGCACGTCGTCGCCGATGACGCTGCCGCTCACGCCGACGCCGGTGGGGGTGATGCGGGTCTGCGCCCAGGCGACGCCTGCTGCTGCCGTGACGGCGCAGGCGAGCGCGATGCTGAGCGCGTAGGGCCTGGCGCGCTGTGCGAAACGGGAGAGAGACGCTTTCATGGGAACACCTCAGAGGAAATCGACGCTGCCGAGGAAGACCTGCCCGCGGCGCTGGCAGCAGGCATAGGGCCGCCACAGCGCCCAGGCGTAGTCGCCTTGCTGGGCCTGCACGCGCGTGTTGGAGTGCGGGAACACCGCGCAGGAGTTGGAGAGGGTCGGCGTCAGCTCCTGCCACTTGCCGGTGGAGGCATCGCTCTCCACCAGGGCGCCGGCCGGCCAGTAGCCGTCGCTCGAACTCGCGAGCAGCGGCTGGTAGACGTGCGGCTGCATGCGCCGCGTGACGACATCGCCCGCGCGTTGCGCGACGACGGCGCCGCTCTTGTAGTCGTCGGTCTGGTGCAAGAAGCCGCCGCGCGGATAGACGTTGCCCCACAGGTTGAGCGTCGTGCGGCCGCCGATCTCGCGCATGCCGGGGATCAGCGCCTCGGGGTACACCATCTCCGGCACGTTGTAGCGCCAGGCCAGCGTGTCGAGCGTGCTCAGCAGGTACGGCATGAAGGCCGTGCCCGCGCCCTGGCAGGCGTAGCCGGACGCGCTGGCGAACTGGCTGAACACCGAACCACCGGGATGCCCGATCACGTCGGCGTTCTTGAACTTCGCCAGGTTGTTCTCGTTGTCGTGGTTCGTCGTCCCGTCGCCGCCGGCCTGCGCCGTGGGGTTGGGCATGCTCATGGCGCGCACCTCGATCCACGGGTTCTCGCCGGTGTTGCTGTAGCTCGATACCACCGCGTCGGGCACGTAGTGGCGCACCTTCACCGAGGTGCGCACCGTGCAACCCGTCCAGGTGCAGAACAGCCAGTAGCAGATGCCGACGACGCGGTATTCCAGGCAGTCGGGCGACAGGGCCGAGGACACGATGGTGGCCGTGTTCAGCGCGAACGTCGAAGCGGCGCCGCCGAGCAGCACCGAAGCGATGGCAAGGCGGGCCCGGCGCGACGACGCCGACAGCAGGCGGTTCATGGCTGTGCCCTCCGGTGGGATTCGATGCGGGCCACGGCGCGCGCGACATCGGGCTCGCCGTAGACCACGTAGCGGCGATCGACCACCACGGCAGGCACCTTGGCGATACCCAGGCCCCAGGCATCGGCGACGCCCTGATAGGCGCTGCCGATGCGGCGCTGCAGTGCCTGGCCGCCATCGCGCAAGCGCTGCTGCACGAGCGCGGCTGCTCGGCTGGGGTCGTTTGGCAGGCCCGCGGCCAGTTCCGCCTCGATGCGCTCGGGCAGGTCCAGCTCGATCACGCGCGCGTCGGATGCGGACTGCACGGGATGGCGGCTGTCGGTCACGACCAGCACGTCGGCTGCGGATGCGTCCTGGCCGAGCAGGCACAGCAGCAGCCCTCCCGCGCAGGCGACGCGCGTGGCCTGCCGCCGCGGGATGGGTTTCAAGAAGGGAGCCGTCATGGTGGGCATCCTGGGAATGAGAGCAAGGCTCTAGTCGAACGCCGAAGGCAGTCCGCCCGCGACAAGGAATGCGCACCGCGCGCGCTCCGCTTTGGGCAGACAGGCGAAAGAAAAGCGGGAGCCGAGGCTCCCGCGGGGACCAGGCGGTCAGCGGCGCTACAGCAGGCCGGATTCGGCGAAGGAGTACGGCGTGCCCTTGCCGACGATGAAGTGATCCACCACCCGGACATCGACCATCGCCAGGGCGGCTTTGAGCCGGTCGGTCAGCGCCTGATCGGCGGCCGAAGGCACGGTCATGCCGGATGGATGCTGGTGGGCCAGGATGACCGCCGAGGCGTTGAGGGCCAGGGCGCGCTGCACCAGCACCCGCGGGTAAACCGAGGTTTGATCGACCGTGCCCTTGAACATCGGCTCGTAGGCGAGGACTTGGTGCTGACAGTTGAGGAACACGACGGCGAAGACCTCGTTGGGCTCCGCGACCAGCTTCAGATGCAGGTAGTCGCGCACGGCGGCGGGACTGTTCAGCATCGGGCCGGCCTTGAAGATGCGTTGTTCCAGCAAGGTGATGGCCTGGCGGATGATCCAGTCTTCGTGCTGGGCGGCGATCAGGCTGAGCGACTCGGGACGCGAGTCGGCGACGACATAGGACATGGCGAACCTCCACGGAATGAAGTCGGAGGACGCCTGTCCCGGGAGGGACAAACCCTCCGGGGGACGATGAAGAACGAGCGGCAGAAGAGCGGGCATCCGCCACCGCGTGCGCGGTGGCTGTTCGCGTCCAGGGATGCGAAGCGAACGGGGTCGATCAGCGCGGCCAGGCCGCGTCGTAGTCTCGAAGATCGTGGCTACCTGGGCATGTCGCCGAGAGACTCGGTAGGCATTTCCTTCGATGCGGGCTCGGCCGCTGCACTGGCCGCCAGCAGGTCGATCGCGGACAGCAAGGCATCTCCTTCGACCGGGCCGTGCAGCAGCAGCGTCTTGCCGGACTGGCGATCCTGCAGGCGCAGCGTGGGCGTGACCTTGATGCCCTCCTGCGCCGCGCTCGCCGACTGTGCGCGGATCAGCGCATCGGGGCGGTCGCTGTCGAGGCATTGCTGCGCGGCCGGCGTGAGGTCGGGATAGCGCAGGCCCTCGGGCAGGCCTTGGCCGTCGCCCCGGGTGTGCGCGTAGACCCACTCGGCGGCCTGCCAGAACGCGGCCTGGCCGCCGGCCTCGCCGACGCACTCCACCAGGTGCGCACCGGCGGACGCTGCCGGCTCGTGCAACGGCAACGGAAGGTGGTGCCATTGCCAGCTCACATCAGGGTGCGCGTCGATCCAGCGCTTGAGCACCGCGAAGTACGCGCGGCAGAACGGGCATTCGAGGTCGGCGTACTCGACCACCGTGAAGCGCGCATCGGCGCGGCCATAGCGCCAGGGCGGGCCGGCTGGTGCCGTTGCCGGCGCAGGCGTTGCTTCTGCCAAAGGAAAAGCGGGCTCGGCGGGCGGCGACGGCGGCCGCAGGCCGAGCCACACGGCCGTGGTCAGGGCCGCGGCCACCAGCAGCGCGACGGCAAGGACGGTGCGGGACGGCGCAAATCGAGGGATGCGCATCGTGGACTCCCCGTCACGCCAGCGCATCGAGCGCCAGCGGCTCGATGCTGCGGGCGCGGTCGATCTTCTCGGCGATCTTGAAAGCGGCATCCAGTTCGCCGATGCCGTACTGCTGCATCAACTGGAAACGCTCGGCCTTCTCCTCCGGCTCGGTCTGAGCCAGCGCCAGGTACAGGCTGGGCGGCACCGCACGGAACAGCACTTCCATGCTCTTGGAAAGGATCACGCCCTCGCTGAACTTGCCGGCCTCCTTGCGGGCCGACAGCATCAGCGCCTTCTGCGCCGCGTTCAGCTCGCGGAAGCGCGCGATCTTCTCCACCTCGTCGGGCGGCATCGAGAGGCAGATCCACCACTCGATCATGTTGAGCATGGGCTCGGCGGCCTTGGGCAGGTCGTCGATGTTCTGCGTCGCCAGCCAGTACCAGGCGCCGAGCTTGCGCCACATCTTCGTGATCTTGACGACGTAGGGCGCAAGCAGCGGGTTCTTGGTGATGATGTGCCCCTCGTCCGTCACGTTGATGATCGGCCGGCCGAGGAACTGGTCGCGCTCGGCGATGTTGTTGACCGTGTTGATGAGGCTGATGTAGGCGATGGAAAGCTGCGCGTTGTAGCCCTCGCGTGCGAAGGTCGCCAGATCGACGATGGTGATGTCGGCCTCGGGCCAGGGCGTGCCGGGCCGGTCGAACATCTCGCCGTCCACGCCCTGGCAGAACATATCCATCGCGTCGGCCATTTCCAGCAGCCGCGCGCGCCGCACCTCGGGCAGTGCCGTATCGCGGGCGCGCTCGCGCAGCGCATCGCGCACGTCGCGCGTGAGGACGGTACGCTGGTCGGCCACGCAACGCTGGGCCGCATCGAGGATGCACTGGCGGATCAGGCTGCGGTCGGCGCGCGTCATGCGCGCCTCTTCCTTGTCCTCGCCGCCGGTGATCATCAGCCGCGCGGTGATTTCCAGTTCCCCCAGCACGTCACGCTGCTCGTCGGCATCCGCTGCCTGTGCCGCCTCGTCGCGGTCCTCGTCCAGGGCGTCGGCATCCAGCGTCTGCACCTGGCTGGGCGTTTCGACCAGCCGGTGGGCGTCGGCGAACGGCGCGAGGCTCACCCCGGCACCGGGGGCCAGCTTGACGCGATGCACCTTCATGCCCAGCCGCGCCGCGAAGTCGCCGAACAGGCCGAAGCTGTTGCCCGCCTCGACGATGAACAGCCGCGGCCGGTAGATCGCCGTCACCTGGTTCAGGATGTTGTTGAGCGTGGCGCTCTTGCCCGAGCCGGTGGGACCGAACAGGAACAGGTGAGCGTTCATCTGCCGGTCGAGCCGGTTCAGCGGGTCGAAGGTGATCGGCCCGCCGCCGCGGTTGAAGAACGTGATGCCCGGATTGCCGGTGCCCTGGCTGCGGCCCCACACCGGCGCGAGGTTCGCCGCGTGCTGCGCGAACATCAGTTGCGTGTACCACTGGCGCTTGTCGGCGGCCGGGTCGAACACGCACGGCAGCCAGCGCAGGTAGCTGTTGAGCGGCGCCACTTCGTCTTCCTCGCGCACCGGCTGCAGGCCGGCGTTGAGCATGACGTTGACCAGTTGCAGGCCGCGGGCGTCGAGCTGCGCCAGGTCGCGCCCGCGCAGGTAGAAGGCCAGCGCGCCGCGGTACAGCTTGTGCGCGCTGCCGATCAGCCCGCGCGCTTCCTGCACGTCGCGGCGCGTCTGCTCCGAGGCCAGCGTCTCGCCGACCGACTTCTTGCTCAGGTGGTTCAGGTGCGCTTCGAGCACGTCCTGCGGCGTCGCGACGACCGTCAGGCACATCACCGTGTCCTCGGGCATCTGGTCGAACAGCGCGTTGACCGCGTCGCCGCCCTTGCGCGTCTCGCCGGTGACGTGGCCCGTGGCGGGCGGCATGCGCAGGCGGTCCATCACGATGACCCGGTGCGGCATGCCGTCGAAGACCCAGGTGCCGTTCGCCACGTCCGAGCGCGGCTGGCCGAAGAACAGGCGCTGCGCGAAGTCGCCGCTGGCCAGCTCAATCCCGCCTTGCTCGGCTTCCTCGGGGTAGCGGGTCAGCGCGTAGAACCGTTCGCGGTCGGCGGCGGCGGGGCCAAGCATCGTGGGGTGCGGGTTGAACCAGCGCAGCAGCCAGTCGTGGATGTCGCTCGCCTCCATGCGCCGGGCCTTCACGCCCGTGTTGGCGAGGCCACCTGCGAGCCGGTCGCAGATCGTCGTCAGCGCCTGCTCGGGCGATCGACCGCGCCGCGATGCGGTCGTAGCGCGCCGCACGCCGGTAGACCACGATGCGCACGCGCCGCACCTGGCCGCGCCAACGGCAGGCGCGTCACCGTCGTGTCCTCGAACAGGCCGCCGGGCTTGGCGATGGCGCGCAGGATGGCCGAAGAAGCGCAGGTAGAAGTCGGTGAAGGCGCTGTCCTGGGCGCGGCCGAACGTAGTCGGCCAGCCTGCGCAGGTAGGTTGTCCCAGCTCGATTCGTCCTGGGTATAGAGCTGCACCACCCAGGGTTCTCGTCGAGTTCGTCGAAGGAGTCCTGCAGTGCGTTCTCCAGCGCATCGCGCGCCTGCCACAGCCAGGCTTATCCGCGGCCCTCGGTGCCCACCGGCGCCAGCTCGAAGAAGCCCGCCACCGACTGGCCGTCTCCAGCAGCATGCTCTGGAACCCGGCAGGTACTCCACCTGGCTGGCAGCAGGTCGGCGAAGGACGGCGCCACACCGTAGAGCGCCTGCTGGTCCGCCTCGGTAGCAGGACGGTGCAGCCGGTCATCCGCGACGGTGCCCGGCTCCGGGATGCCGTGTGCCAGTGTCGTACATGCCGCGACCAGGCATCCTCGTCGTGCAGCTCAGGGCCAGCCGATGAGGGCCTTGCGCGGCCAGGGCAAGGTCCAGGCCATCAGTAGTCCTCCAGGCGTCTGCCGGGCATGGCGTACTGGACCCCTCTGATACAGGTGGTGATCGGTGGTGTAGGCCAGGCACTGGCACCGGATCGCTGCCAGCCAGGTGCGTGGGAACAGGCACGACTGATCAGTTGTGGAGCCGGTGGAACTGGCGGTAGATCTCGCTGGCCGCGGTGCGCGTGTAGGCGGTAGCGGCGGCGGGCGCCGCATGCACGTCGGCCTCCGTCAGCGGCCGGCGCAGGCCCTGGCGTGCATCGAGCAGTTGCCGCGCCGCTTGCCCGCCGCCGGCACTGCCGCCCGTCTCCCGGTTCCACACGTCGAGCATGGTGTAGTCGCCGTGCGGGGCATATCTGGTTCTTAGCGAGCGCCGCATGCCGCCCAGCACCACGACCGCGCCCAGCACCACGGCCGATTCAATCCAAATCCGACGCATGCCGTCTCCGATGCGGTGATTGACCCGGCGCCCTTGGCGTCGTAGTCGATGCTGGAGCGGCTGCTCCAGGTGCAAACGGCGACCTTGGCGCCGGGGCGCACGTAGACGGCGGCGAAGCCCGCCCGTAAAGCTTGCTGACCCAATCGGCCATGTCGCGCACACCGCCGGCCAGGATGCGGCCTGGCATGGCCTCGCCGCTGCCGGTAATGCCCACCGTGCCGAGCGAGCCGTTGCTGTTGGCGACCACGGCCACGCTGCCGTTGTCCGACTTTGATGAAGGAGGCCGCACCGGCACCGGCCGCGGTGGCGAGGGCCTGCGAACCGAGGTACTGTTGCGTGTTGCTGCGCCGTTCCCCGCTGACGCAGGGGACGCCGTGGTGGGGTCGCTGATCTAGCCCAGGCTGCCGTGCGTGGTGCTGTTCGCGTTGCCGCCTGGCCGCCGTTCTGGTTGCGGTTGCCGTCCTCCGGCATGGTGCGCACCGTGCCGTCGTTGAAGACGAACGTCACCGAGCGGATTTGCCCGCGCACGCAGGAAAGCGTCCAGTCGCCCGAGGCCGTGCCGCTGACCACCGCGCCCGCCACGTCGGGAATGTCGATGCCGTTGGCGGTGAGGTTGTCCGGGTCGATCAGCACCTTGAAGGGGTACGGGCCGTTGACTGTGCCGTCGATCGGCACGCGGCCGATCAGCGCGGTCATCGCGATGGAGCCCATCAGCGTCGAGTTCGACGGCACCGTGTAGACCGGCTTGGACGACCGCCCACGGCGCGCTGCCTGCATCCGCGACGGTGCTGGCCACGTTGTCGGCCGTGTCGGAAAGCGTCTTCTGCGCCGGCCTGAAGCTGGTCGGAAAGTTCAGGCCGCCGCTGCCGTTCTTCGCCGAAGGCTTCGCATCGTCCGTTCCACCCAGCGCGCGTGCCGCTGGTGCTGCGCGCGGTGCCGCCCCTTGGCTGCCGCTGAAGCCCTTGCCGTCGCCGTCCTCCAGGCCGAGCCCGACCGGCAGATCGGCCTGGCCGCCCTTGCCGGAAAGCCCATCCAGGCGCCGCTGCAGGTCTTGCAGCAGGCCCTGGGTCTGCTGGCGGTCGCCGGCCAACTGCTCGCGGTCCTGCTGCAGGCGGCCGCGTTCACCATCCAGCGCGACTGGATGCGCTGGTCGATCGCGCTTTCCTGGCGCGCGCGCATACGCTCGTTCTCGCTCTTCTGGTTCTTGTTGTCGTTGAGCGCCGTCTGCAGCTCGTTGCGCAACTGCTTGACTCTGGGCCACCAGTGCCGTGGCAACGGCATCGCGCGGCAGTGTCGCCCTCGATGCCCAGCGCCTTCATCTCTCCCCGGGCGTGAGCGAGTTGGCGCTGCTGGCCGGAACGGGCTTGGCGCCGCGATCCCCGGAGAACATCTTGATGCCGACGAACAGCAGCACCAGCGCCATCGGGATCAGCAGCCACTTCAGGAGGGGGTTACTTTTCATGGCGGGCACCTCCTTCGGCCTGGCTGGCCGCCGCGGCCGGCGGCAGGTTCACCGTCGCGTCGATCGGTGAGAGTTTGGGCAGCAGCGACTCGGCCAGGCCGTGGCCACGGTCACGAGGTAGACCACCGTGGTGTCGGCGGCGCGTCGGCCGGCGCCAGATTCGGGTGCTGGAAGGTCGCGGCGAGAAAGTCGCCCTGCAGCGCGCGGGGATCGAGGTCGAGCCAGCGCCCGGAGGCGTTGGTGAGCTTCACCGCCGTCACCCACTGGTCTTCGAGCCGCCAAGCGGCCAGCGCCTGCGCACGCACCGGCAGGTGTGGGCAGCAAGGTGGAAAGCTCCAGCCCACGGCGCAGATTGACGCGGCCGAGGCCGGGAACGGCTCCACGGTGTACGCAGCGGCGCGTAGAGTTGCCCTGCGCCGCATAGCGTGGAGCACAACCGCCACCGGCGTGGCGCGCTTCGCTGCGGGTACCGTGCGCCTGCATCGTCGTCCGCCGCCGCATGGCTCGCCGTAGCGCGTCGCCGGCACGTCGCCTTCGACGATGCGCACGGGTTCGAGTGCAGGCTGGCCCGGTTTCGCCGGCTCGGCCGCGATGTCCAGCAGGATCAGGCGCCTGACTCCACGTCCCGCAGCTGCAGCCGTGTGGGCGGATCGGCGCGCTCGCGCAGGTAGATCGCGCCACCAGCGCTCTGCACGCGCAACTGCTGCCAACCGTGGGCGGCACCGATGCGCACGTTGCGCTCGATGAACACCTCACGCGCTCCCGGCCGACCACCAGCGGCACCGCCAGCGGCAGGCGCTCCCAGCGCAGGATTTCGACGGCATGGGCCGCAGGCACGAAGCGGCCAGGCACAGCAGCAGGCCAGCCAGGCCGCCGCAGATGAACGCTTCACGAGGGACTTCATGGGGTGTCTCCCTGCAAGTTGGAGCCGGCGCTTGCGGCCCAGCGCTGGCGCCGCAGGCGGCGGGTCTCGATGCGCTGGGGTGCGCTGGCGTAGCAGTCCAGCGCCAGGCCGAAGGGGTTGCGCTCGGGGTCGATGTCCAGCCGGACGACCTTGATGGGGTAGCGCACCAGGGCGCGCTTGACCTGCTCGGAGCCGTAGTATTCGTCCGCGCTCACGTCGAGCGTGACGATCCAATCGCGGTCGGACACCTTGACGCGCGTGGCCGGATCATCGCCGTAGCCGCGGCCGGGAATCTCGTAGATGCCGCGCACGCGCTGACGCAGCTCGCCACTGGCGCGCCGGTACTCGTAGTCCTGTTGCAGGAAGGCCCGGCAGCTCGGCGTCAGGTAGGCCGACAGCGCGCGCAGGTTGCGCGGGTAGTCTTCTTCGCCGTTCGTGGGCCAGCGCTGCACCTGCTGCCAGATGTAGAACGAGAAGGCATACACGCTCTCGGGCGGCACGTCCCACCACTTGCGCGTGCTGCCCGAGCGCAGGTCCGGCGGCACATGGATGGTGAGACTCTTCGGCGCACTCCACCAACCGAAGCCGAGCAGCAGCGCCACCACGAACAACGCGCCGGCCCCCAGACGCAGCGTCTTCACGTGCGCCTGCAGGTGCGCAACCTCGTTCTTGAAACGGCTCATGGCGCACCTCGATCGGCGTTGCGCCGGGTAGTCCAGTAGCCCGAGCGGGTGATGAGGCGCTGCCCGCCCAGGAGTGCCGCCAGCGCCGGGTGCCGCAGGGCCAGCCGCCACTGGAGCTGCCGGTACAGCCAGGTGTCGGGCCGGCCGCGCTTCTGCGCGCGCAGGAAACCACCGCCGACGAAGACGCCCAGCGCGATGCCGGCGACGATCAGCGTGGGCACCATGGCGATGCTGTGCGTGAGCCAGGCCAGCGGCAGGCCGAGCGCGAACCCGGCTGCGGCCGACAGGCCGGCGCAGATCCACAACTCGTCGGCGGTCAGCCCGCGCACGACCACCGGCTGGCGGTTCAGCCGGTGCGGCAGGAAGGTCACCAGCGTGTCGCGCGGGGTCTCCGAAGGGACGGCCATCGCTTGCCGCCCTCACAGCACGCCGGTGGCCTTGGTGAGCAGCCAGATGCCGACCACCAGCAGGATCGCGCCCACGGCGACCGTCAGGCCGAACTGGCCCCAGGTGGCGCGGCCGGTGTGGATCTCCGAGTAGCGGGTGTAGGCGTGATAGCAGACACCGACGAACATCGAGGCGACCACGAGCAGCGCGATCAGCAGCACGATGTCGTAGCCGTAGTTCTGCAAGGTCTGCAGGATGCCGCTGCCCTGGCCGCGCGATGGGTCTTCCATGGTCGGCAGGCCCTGCGCGAAGGCCGACAGCGGCAGGCCCGCGAGCGCCAGCGGCAGCAGCGGTGCGGCGATGCGGGACGGAATGCGATGGGATGTCGGTGGCGTGTTCATGGCGTATGGCCTTTCGTGACGGTCAGGAGAGGAGGAAGAAGGTCAGCACCAGGTACATCGCCACGAAGCGCACGACGACGGCGAGGAACTGACGTTCAGTGATGCGGTGCTCGGCCCAGCCGACGTAGGCGGTGCGCATGGCCCACACGCCCCACAGCAGCAACACGGCGAACACGAAAGCGAGCACCACGGCAGAGACGGCCGAAGGCGCAAAGCCGCCGTTGGCCTGGAAGGCGGCGACCTGATCGGCAGAGGGCGTCATGGCGACGGCTCCTCGTCGTCGGCGCGGTCGCGGCGGACGTAATCGCCGGCCAGCGGGACGGGATCGCGCGGCT
>JAWKYX010000044.1:0-31641 GCA_041396265.1 Rhodocyclaceae bacterium | reverse complement strand
CTTGATCAGCCCCGGATTGGCGTCGAGCTCGGCATCGGTGATGGCGCCGCAGCTGACCTCGGTGTCAGCGGCGATCAGGGTGTTGAGGCGCGCCTCGATCTCCTCTGCCACCAGCTTGTCCATCTCGACATCGAAGTCCAGGTGCGCCTTGTCCTCGCTCATCTTGCCGCCGGTCACCGGCGCGGCGACCACCGCGCACAGTAAGTGCAAGGCGGTGTGGAAGCGCATCAACCGATAGCGCCGATCCCAGTCGATGCGGGCCGTGACATGCGTTCCCACCGCCGGCAGTGCGGCCGCCTCATCGACCAGGTGGACAATCGTCTCGCCCTCGCCCTTGACCGTGCCCAGCACGGCAATCTGCGTGCCGCCGGCCTGCAGCAGGCTGCCGGTGTCACCCGGCTGTCCGCCGCCGGTGGGGTAGAACACGCTGCGGTCGAGCACGATGCGGCCCGGCGCGGCGGCGACCACCACCGCTTCGCACGCCTTGGCGTACGCGTCATCACGAAAAACCAGTTCGGTCATGTGTAGCTGCTCCATGGTTCAGGGGAGGACAAAGGCCAGGGCGATCGGCAGAAACACCACCGCGGCGAGGTTGCCGATGAGCACCATCGAGGCCACCGTATCGGGCTCCTGATGGTAGCGCTCGGCAAAAATGTAGTTCAGCACCGCCGGCGGCAGCGCACCGAAAGTCAGCACCAGGGCCTGCTGTTGCGGCGGGAAGTCCATCACCACCAGCAAGGCTGCGGCAATCGCCATGCCGATCACGGGTCGCGCCACCGCGCCCAGCACACCGAGGCCGATCGCGGTGATGCGCGAGTCGCTCAGGCGAACGCCGAGCGCGAACAGCATCAACGGAATCGAGATCTCACCAAGCATGCGAATCGCCGTCAGCAGCGGCGCCCACAGCGCCAGCCCGCTCATCCCCACGGCCAGTCCGGCAAAAGTCGCCAGCACCGACGGCACTTTCCAGAGCGTCACCAGCCGCACGTTGTGGTCAAGCAGCCAGGCGCCGAAAGAAAAGTGCATGAGGTTGGACACCATGAACATCACCACCGCCGGCGCCAGCGCCTGTTCGCCAAACGCCAGCACCGCCAGCGGCAGGCCGAGATTGCCGCAGTTGTTGAACATCACTGGCGGCACCAGCGTCTTCGGCGCAATCCCCAGCACCCGCGCCAGCGCCCAGCCCGCCAGCCCCGAGCCCACCACCAGCACCAGCGTCGCCAGCAACAACGGGATGTCGTTCTCCGGCCGGAAAGGCTTGCTGGCCAGCGCCGCAAACACCAGCGCCGGCACGAACACATCCATGTTCAGCTGGTTGGCCTGCGTCAGATCGGGCCGCTTGCGGCGCCCAACCACGAAGCCCACGGCAACGATGGCAAAGAGGGGGAACAGGATGGCGACGATACGCAGGAGCATGAGGCTGGGACAGCGTATGAAAGAGGTCGATTCTAACCGCCATGGCGACTGACCGTGCCGGCTACCCGATCGTTGCTCGACGGAGCAAGCCTATTCGTTAGACTCTGAGAAAATTTCCATATCTCATACCCCTTTTTCATGACATCATCCCGCTCGTTTTCTTTCCGACAGGATCCCGACATGCACGCCAGCCACCCACTGGTTCGCCCGCTGATCATGGGCGCGCTACTCGCAGGCCTCAGCGCCCCGGCTTTCGCCATCACCCCGAGCTTCCAGTTCGTGGTCGATCGGCTCGACAACTACGGCAGCAACACGCTTGGTTTCGCCGAGGGCGTTGTCCACTATATCGGTGCCGGCGTCACGCCCAACAGCGGCTTCGGGACCCAAGTGAGTATCGAGCAGAACGGCACGGCGCTGCCGATGACATGGTGGAGCTCCCATGTCTCGCCGAATGAGTACTACAGCTACGTCCCTGCCAATGTCGGGACCTCCGACCCGTGGGCCATCGTCGCAGAGCATGATGGCGACATCAGCATGGCATGGTCGCAGGGGAGCGCCGGTGCGCAAGTGCTCGATTTCGCCCAGAACGTTCAGTTCGACGCCACCTCCAAGCTGCTCACCTGGGAGCTGCCGACGAGTGACGCGATCGAAGGCGTGCGCGTCTATGTCTGGGATCGAACCCTCGGCCTGCTGAACGATCCGAGCCAGCCGGACATTGCGGGCATCAGCCCCTATCTGCCCCCGATGACCAGCTACCAGCTGTCGCCCACCCTCTTCGCCAACGGCAAGAGCGCCGCCGACTATACGATCGAAGTCCGCCTGATGGACTTCCGCGATCCGCAGCTCGGCATGAGTGGCGGCAACACGCTGAGCACCTCGCGCTACTTCTTGGATCTCGCAGCACCGGTACCCGAGCCCGAAACCTGGGCGATGATGCTCGCCGGCCTCGGACTGATGGCACAGATTGCGCGCCGCAAGTCGCGCTAAGCGCATCCGTCCGGAAACGAAAAAGCCCCGCAACCGCGGGGCTTTTTCATGAGGATGGCCGACGCTTACAGCACGTAGCGCGCCAGATCCTCGCGCTCGGCCACTGCTTCGAGGCATTCGTCCACATACGTGGCATTGACCACCAGATCGCCCACACCGGCCTTGCCGGCGTTGAAGGAGATTTCCTCGAGCAGCTTTTCCATCACCGTATACAGTCGGCGCGCGCCGATGTTCTCGGTCTTCTCGTTCACCTGAAAGGCGATCTCCGCCAGGCGGCGGATGCCTTCGGGCTGGAAGTCGATCTTCACCCCTTCGGTCTCGAGCAGCGCTTCGTACTGGCGGGTCAGGCAGGCGTCGGTGCTGGTGAGGATGCGCTCGAAGTCATCCACGCCGAGCGAGTCGAGTTCGACACGGATCGGGAGGCGGCCCTGCAGCTCGGGAATCAGGTCGCTGGGCTTGGCCAGGTGGAAAGCGCCGCTGGCAATGAACAGGACGTGATCGGTCTTGATCATGCCGTACTTGGTGCTCACCGTCGTGCCTTCGACCAGCGGCAGCAGGTCGCGCTGCACGCCCTGGCGCGACACGTCCGCCCCCTGCGCCTCGCTGCGCGAGGCGACCTTGTCGAGCTCGTCGAGGAAGACGATGCCATTCTGCTCGACCGCACGCACCGCCTCGGCCTTGACCTCCTCGTCGTTGATCAGCCGCGCGGCTTCTTCATCGGCGAGCAGACGCAGCGCCTCCTTGATGGGCAGCTTGCGGGTTTTCTTGCGGCCGCCGCCGAGGTTCTGGAACATGCCCTGCAGTTGCTGGGTCATCTCTTCCATGCCCGGCGGGGCGAAGATCTCCGCGCTCATGCCGGGCGCCGCGACTTCAACCTCGATTTCCTTCTCGTCGAGTTCGCCCTCGCGCAGCTTCTTGCGGAATTTCTGGCGCGTGCCCGAATCGGCGGCGGGCGCCTCTTCGTTGCTGAAACCGACACCGCGGGCCGGCGGCAGCAGGATGTCGAGGATGCGGTCTTCGGCCGCATCGGAGGCGCGGTCGCGTACGGCGACCATGGCGCGCTCGCGCCCGTCCTTGACGGCGATTTCGACCAGATCGCGGATGATGGTGTCCACATCGCGGCCGACATAGCCCACCTCGGTGAACTTGGTCGCTTCGATCTTGATGAAGGGCGCGTTCGCCAGGCGCGCCAGGCGCCGCGCGATCTCGGTCTTGCCGACACCGGTGGGTCCGATCATCAGGATGTTCTTGGGGGTGATCTCGCTGCGCAGCGGCTCGGCGACCTGGGCGCGACGCCAGCGGTTGCGCAAGGCGATGGCCACGGCGCGCTTGGCGCGGGCCTGGCCGACGATGTGCTTGTCCAGTTCGGAGACGATCTCCGGCGGGGTCATTTGCGTCATGATCTGCTTGCCTCAGGTGCCGGGCTCAGCCCAGCACCTCGATGGTGTGGTGTTGGTTGGTGTAGATGCACAGGTCGCCGGCGATGGCCAGCGACTTGCTGACGATCTCTTCGGGTGCCAGGTCGGTGTTCTCCAGCAGCGCTCGCGCGGCCGACTGCGCATAGGCGCCGCCGCTGCCGATGGCGACAATGCCCTGCTCGGGCTCGAGCACATCGCCGTTGCCGGTGATCACCAGGGAATTCTCCTCGTCCGCCACGGCCAGCATGGCTTCGAGCCGCCGCAGCATGCGGTCGGTGCGCCAGTCCTTGGCCAGTTCGACGGCACTGCGCAGCAGGTTGCCCTGGTGCTTTTCCAGCTTGGCCTCGAAGCGCTCGAAGAGCGTGAAGGCGTCGGCCGTGCCGCCGGCAAAACCGGCGAGGATGCGGTCGTGGTGGATGCGGCGCACCTTGCGTGCGCTGCCCTTGATGACGATGTTGCCCAGCGTGACCTGCCCGTCGCCGCCGAGCGCGACACGCCTGCCGCGCCGCACCGAGAGGATGGTGGTGCCGTGATACTGTTCCATGCCTGATCCGATTCGCCCGCCCGGGGCGTGTTGAGAGCGCCACCGGCGCGCGAACCCGCCGCACGCCGACCATCCGGTGTAGCTGGGGGCTAAGTGCGCAATTGCAAGCGGGCGACCTGGTCGACCCCCATCACCCGCAACAGTGCGGCCACCATCGCATTGACGTCCTTGAGGACGATCAGCTTGCCCTGGCCCTGCAGCTGGGCCAGCACGTTGAACAGCGCGCCGGCGCAGACGAAGTCGATGCGTCGCAACCGGGCGCAGTCGACATCGACGCGCGAGCGCTCCGCCGCGAACGCGGCCAGCTTGCGCACCGGCTCGGCATTGGCGCCGAGAATCTCGCCCTCGAGCGCAAATCCATCATCCATCTGCACTGCGCTGGCCAGTTCGGCCGTGGTCGAGGCCAGTTCGGCCACCGCCGCGGGCTCCCAGGACGGCGGCGACTCTTCGAAGGTGATCGCGTAGTCGAGCGCCACTTCCTCGAAGCGCTCGATGTCGTCGGTCTGCTGCAGCATGTCGAGCAGCAACAACCACATCTGCTGGTTTTCCCGCCGGCCGGCCAGGACCTGGCCGCGCAGCATGTTGGCCACCGTGCCGGCGCCGGCGAGCCGGATATTGACCGAGGCCGCCTTCAAGTCCGCGATGAGGGTGCGCAGCAAGGCACAGCCGGCCTCATCCGCCGAGCGCAGACGCGACAGATCGATGCGCACCGCGCCGCTCTTGCGGGCCGCTTCACGTACCCGCTCGAACTGCTTGGCCACCTGCTCGGTCAGCGCCGTGCCCAACGCTACCGCCGGCGCGGCCGGCGCGGCGCTGCCGGCAACCGGCGCATCCGCCACATCCCATGGGGGGGGCGATTTTTCGAAACTGCGGGCGTAGGCGATCACCTGCTCATCGAACTCGGCACGCTTGCCGGTGAGTTTGTACAGATCGATCAGCATCAGCCACAGCGGTTCGCCCTGTCCCGGGGTGAGTCCGTCGACGAACTCGGCCAGCACCTGCGCAGCCAGATCGTTCTGACCATTGGCATAGAGCACCGCCGCGTCTTCCGCCACGCCGGCAAAGGCATCGCCGCCTTCTTGCACCTCGATCTTGTCGGCGCATTCGGCCAGCGCCCGCACCACGTCACCGCCGGCTGCACCGAAGTCCAGCGTCGACAATTCCGAGCGCGGCCCCTTGCCGGTGCCGGCAGCCTTGTTCTTGTGTGATGACCCAACCAAGATCCCGTCCTCCGTCTCGGCGAAACACCATCCCGACTGTTCACGTCGCCATCTGACGCCTCTGCGGACGTCGGCCCGGCCTCCGGGAGGTTTCGCCCCGGCGATTCTCACGCCGGGCATTCAGAATAGCATTGCAGCATGCGCATGACAGCACTGCACTGTGAGGTATTGTGCGCCCGGCACGCGAAAAGTTTTGTAAAGGATTGCAGCAAGCTGCGTCGCAACAAGCGCCTCGCTCTCAGCTAAAATGGCGCGATGCTCACTCCCCCGCCGGCCGCCACTATCGAACCCGACACCCTGATCGCCCGCGTCTACTATGAAGACACCGATGCCGCGGGTGTCGTCTACTACGCCAACTACTGGCGCTTTTGCGAACGCGGCCGCACCGAGTGGCTGCGCCGGCGCGGCTTCGACCAGCAGGCCTTGATGGCCGACACCGGTATCGCCTTTGTCGTACGTCGGGTCGAAGGCAACTATCTGCGCCCCGCCCGACTGGACGACACGCTCACCATCACCACGGCGGTCGCCACGCTCAAGCGCGCGAGCCTGAGTTTTACGCAGAATATTTTTCGCGATACGGAACTCCTGTTTGAGGCCTCTGTCTCTGTGGCCTGTCTGGACACGCGTCGCAACCGGGCTGTCGCCATCCCTGAATCCATCCGACACACACTGAACCCGGGCCAACCGGGCTGACCATGCCAATCACTCAAGACCTGTCGATCCTCTCCCTCATTGCCGAGGCCAGCCTGCTGGTCAAACTGGTGATGGCCCTGCTCGCGGGCCTCTCCTTCATGTCCTGGTACTGGATCTTCCGCAAATGGTTCTCCATTGGCAGCGCGCGACGCAAGTCCATGGATTTCGAGCGCAGCTTCTGGAGCGGCGGCGACCTCAACGCGCTCTACCAGAGTGCCGGCAACGATCGCCACAATACCGGCCCGATGGAGCGCATCTTCGAGTCCGGCTATCGCGAGTTCTCCAAACTGCACGCCAAGAACGCCGACCATGCCACCGTGGTCGACGGTGCACGCCGCGCCATGCGGGCGACCTACCAACGCGAAGTCGATGAACTCGAAGCCCACCTGGCCTTCCTCGCCTCGGTCGGCTCGGTGTCGCCCTACGTGGGCCTGTTCGGCACGGTGTGGGGCATCATGAACGCCTTCCGCGGCCTGTCCAACGTCACCTCGGCCACCCTCGCCCATGTCGCCCCCGGCATTGCCGAAGCGCTGGTCGCCACGGCTATCGGCCTGTTCGCGGCGATTCCGGCGGTGGTCGCCTACAACCGCTTCGCCCACGACATCGACCGCTTGTCCATCCGCCTCGAGAGCTTCATGGAAGAGTTTTCCAACATCCTGCAGCGCCAGTTGCGCTGAACCGGACGAAGGAGCCGCCATGCGTGAGCGCCGCCTGATGAACCAGATCAACGTCGTGCCCTACATCGACGTGATGCTGGTGCTGCTCGTCATCTTCATGGTCACCGCCCCGATGATCCAGACCGGCAGCGTCGAGCTGCCCAGCGTCGGCAAGGCATCGCAGACACCGGCCGAACCGCTCAACGTCGTCGTCAAGGCCGACGGCAGCGTGGCACTGCGCGATGCGGCGCAGGACCCGGTGCCGATGCCCCTCGAGACCGTGGTGGCGCAACTACTGCAGATGCAGCAGGACAACCCCGCCCGCGCCGTGCTCATCGCCGGCGATCGCGACGCCCGCTACGACGCCGTGCTCAAGGTCATGGACGCCCTGCAACGCGCCGGCATCGACAAGATCGGCCTGCTCGTGCAACGCGGCGAACGCGAACCGACCACCAGACGATGAACCCGCTGCAGGACCGCCCGGAGCCGGGCAAACGCATTTCGTTCATCCTCGCCGCGCTGGTGCACCTGGCGCTGGCGGCGTTTCTGTTTCTGGGCGTGCGCTGGCAGAGCGAGCCGCCAGCCGCCGTGCAGGTGGCGCTGGTCGCCGCGCCGCCGGCGCCGGTGCGTGTCGCGCCGCCGCCCCCCAAACCCGAGCCGGCGCCCAAACCCGAACCGAAGCCGGAACCGAAGCCCGAGCCCAAACCCGAGCCAAAGCCGGAACCCAAGCCCGAGCCCAAGCCGAAGCCGCCCGAGATCAAGATTCCGGAAAAGAAGCCCGAGCCGAAAAAGCCCGAGCCCAAGAAGCCGGAACCCAAGCCCGAACCGAAGAAGCCTGAGCCCAAGAAACCGGAGCCCAAGAAACCGGAGCCCAAGCCGGAGCCGAAGAAACCCGAGCCGAAAAAGCCGGAACCGAAGCCCGAGCCCAAACCGGTGCCGAAACCGGAGCCCAAGGTCGACCGCTCGAAGCAGATCGAAGACAATCGCATGCAGGAGCTGCTGGCGATGGACGCCCAGCGCGCCCGCGAGTCCGAGCTGCTCAAGCAGGAGATGCAGTCGGCCGCACGGGCCGGCGCACTCGATGCCTACCAGAACGCCATCCGCCAGCGCGTCCGGCAGAACATCGTGTTGCCGCCGAGCGTCAGCGGCAACCCGGAGGCCACCTTTGTCGTCGACCAGCTGCCCGACGGCACGGTCATGGAATTGCGCCTGAAGAAGAGCACCGGCAACGCCGCACTGGACGAGGCCATCGAGCGGGCCATCCGCAAGTCGAGCCCCTTGCCATTGCCTACCGACAAAGCGCTCTTTGCCCGTACACTAGAGCTCAAATTTCGCCCGCTCGAATAGTCGATGGGGTTCGGTATAATCCGCCCGGGAACCACAGATGATGAAACTGACTGATTTGCTTCGATTTTTGCTGATCGCCCTGCTCGCCACCGCCGCCCTGTCGGCACGGGCGCAGCTGTCGATCGAAATCACCGGCGCCGGCGCCAACCGCTTCCCGGTTGCCGTCGCGGTGATGGAGGGCGAATCGCAGCTACCGCGCAGCGTCACCGAGGTCGTCCGCGGCGACCTCGAACGCAGCGGCCTGTTCTCGCTGGTCGAGATGGGGCCCCGGCCGATGAGCGACGCCGTGCCGCCCGACTTCGCCTATCTGCGCACCCGCGGCGCCGACGCCATCGCCGTCGGCACCGTGGTACCGGCCCAGAGCGGCAAGTACGAAGTGCGAGTGCGCCTCTATGACACCCGCCAGGAAGCGCAACTCGACGCCCTCACCCTGACCATGACGCCGGCCCAGTACCGCGCCACCGGCCACAAGATCGCCGACGTCATCTACGAGCGCATCACCGGCCTGAAGGGCGTGTTCTCGACCCAGATCGCCTATGTGGTCAAGAGCGGCAGCCAGTACAAGCTGCAGATCGCCGACTCCGACGGCGCCAACCCGCAGACCGCCCTGGCCTCCAACGAGCCGATCATCTCGCCGTCGTGGTCGCCCGATGGCGGCCGCCTGGCCTATGTGTCCTTCGAAGCCAAGAAGCCGGTGGTCTACGTCCACACCCTGGCCAGCGGCCTGCGCTCGGTGGCCGCCAACTTCAAGGGCTCCAACTCCGCGCCGGCCTGGTCGCCCGACGGCAGCCGTCTGGCCGTGGTGCTGACCAAGGACGGCCTGTCGCAGCTGTACACCGTCAATCCTGACGGCTCCGGCGTGACCCGCCTGGCCACCTCGTCGAGCATCGACACCGAGCCGGCCTTCAGCCACGACGGCCAGTGGATCTACTTCACCTCCGACCGCGGCGGCAGCCCCCAGATCTACCGCATCGCCGCCACCGGCGGCCGTGCCGAGCGCGTCACCTTCGAGGGCAGCTACAACGTCACCCCGCGCCCCTCGCCTGATGGCCAGACCATGACCTTCATCTCCAGGACCGGCAACGGTTTCCAGGTCGCGATCATGGACGTGGCCACCCGCCAGTTTGCCGTCCTGACCGATACCGGTCGGGACGAATCACCCAGTTTTGCGCCCAACAGCCGCATGATCCTCTACGCAACGGAGATCGGTGGCCGCGGGGTGCTTGCCGCTGTTTCGTCCGACGGGCGAATCAAGCAACGTCTCTCGGTCCAGGCCGCCGACGTGCGTGAACCCGCCTGGGGACCTCTACCCCGCTAGCGGATCGCTAGTACCTTATGACTCAAGGAGTCTGTTCCATGCGTTACCCCCTCGCCGCCTCCATGCTCGCTCTTGCCTTGCTGGCAGGCTGCTCGAGCACCCCGATGAGCTCTGACCAGGGCGCCAGCGTCGAAGATCGCACGGCCGGTGCCGGCACGATCCCGACCGTGCGCCCCGATCAGCCCCAAGGTGCTGGTCTGGCCGCCCTGCGCGACCCGAACAACATCCTGTCCAAACGCGCCATCATGTTCGACTACGACAGCTTCACCATCCGCGGCCAGTACATGCCGCTGATCGAAGCCCACGGCCGTTTCCTGGCTGCCAACCCGCAGATGAAGATGCTCATCCAGGGTAGCGCCGACGAGCGCGGCAGCCGCGAGTACAACCTCGCCCTGGGCCAGAAGCGTTCGGACGCCGTCAAGAAGGCCCTGATGCTGCTCGGCGCCAAGGAAGGCCAGATCGAATCGGTCAGCCTGGGTGAAGAGAAGCCGCAGTGCACCGAGCGCACCGAAGCCTGCTACGCCGAAAACCGTCGCGGCGAAATGCTCTACGCCGGAGAGTTCTGATGATGCGGCCGGCCCCCTGGATTGCACTGCTTGCAGCGGTGCTCACGTGGCCGGCGCACGCTGGCCTGTTTGACGACGCCGAGGCGCGCAAGGAGATCATCCGCATTCGCGATGAGCACACCGCGCGCATCGAGGCCCTCGAAGCAAGCTCACGTGCATCGCTGCAACTGGCCAACCAGATCGAGGCCATGAAAGCCGAGGTGGCCAAGCTGCGCGGTGATGTCGAGCTGATGATGCACGACATGGAGTCGGTGAAGAAGCGCCAGCAGGACTTCTATGTCGACCTCGACGCTCGCCTGCGTACGCTGGAAACCGGGGGCGCCGGCCCAACTGCCCAGATCGACCCTGCCGCCGAGTCGCGCGACTATGAAAACGCGCTGAATCTGCTCAAGGGCGGCAAATACGCCGAAGCGGCCACCGCCTTCGACGCCTTCATCACCACCTACGCCGGCAGCAGTTTCCTGCCCAGCGCCCACTTCTGGGCCGGCAGCGCCGCCCTGCAGGCCAAGGACATCGCCCGCGCCACGCAGCACTTCAACACCGTGGTCAACCAGTGGCCGCAGGACGCCCGCGCGCCTGACGCCCTGCTCGGCGTGGCCAACTGCCAGCGCGCCATGGGCGAGCGCCGGCTCGAGCAGAACACGCTCAAGGCCGTGATCAGCCAGTACCCCGACAGCGCTGCCGCCAAATCGGCCAAGCAGCGCCTGGGTAGCTGACCCGCGCATGAGCACGCACGCGACCGTCACCCGGCTGCGGGTGACGGAGATCTTCGCATCCGTACAGGGCGAAGCCTCCCGCGCCGGCCTACCCACCGTCTTCGTCCGTCTCACCGGCTGTCCGCTGCGCTGTGTGTGGTGTGACACCGAATACGCCTTCAATGGCGGCCAGACACGTGACCTGCCCGCCATCCTCGACGAGATCGCCGGCCACGGCCTGCACCACATCTGCGTCACCGGCGGCGAGCCCCTCGCGCAAAAAGGCTGCCTCGCCCTGCTCACCACCCTGTGTGACGCGGGCTACGACGTCTCGCTGGAGACCAGCGGCGCGCTCGACATCGCCGCCGTCGACCCGCGCGTCAGCCGCATCATGGATCTCAAGGCGCCCGGCTCCGGCGAAGCGGACAAGAACCGCTGGGACAACCTCGCCCACCTGCGCCCCGGCGACGAACTCAAGATCGTCATCGCCAACGCCGACGACTACGCCTGGGCCTGCGCGCAGCTGCGCGCGCACGCCCTCGCCGAGCGCTGCCCGGTCCTGTTCTCGCCCGTCGCCGGCGAGCTGGCCCCGGCCGAGCTCGCCGAATGGATCGTGCGTGACCGCCTGCCGGTACGCTTTCAAATGCAACTGCACAAAGTGCTGTGGGCGGACGCCCGCGGCAAATAAGCCCCATGAATGATCACACCGACCTGCCCCCGCCGCGCCGCGCCGTCGTCCTGCTCTCCGGCGGACTCGACTCCGCCACCTGCCTGGCCATCGCGCGTGACCAGGGCTTCGAGTGCTATGCCCTGTCCGTCGCCTACGGCCAGCGCCACGCCGCCGAGCTGACCGCCTCCAAGCGCGTCGCCGACAGCCTCGGCGCTGCCGAACACCGCCTCGCCCGCGTCGGTCTCGGCCAGTTCGGCGGTTCGGCGCTGACCGACCCGACCATCGACGTTCCGATCGAGGCCCGCGGCGCAGACACCTCGCCCATCCCCGTCACCTATGTGCCGGCACGCAACACCGTCATGCTCTCCATCGCCCTGGCCTGGGCCGAAGTCCTCGGCGCGCGCGACATCTTCGTCGGCGTCAACGCCGTCGACTACTCCGGCTACCCCGACTGCCGCCCGGAATACATCCAGGCCTTCGAAACCATGGCCAACCTCGCCACCAAGGCCGGCGTCGAGGGCGAGCGCCTGACCATTCACGCGCCGCTCATCTCGCTCAGCAAGGCCGAGATCATCCGCCAGGGCACGGCGCTCGGTGTCGACTACGCCCAGACCGTCACCTGCTACCTCGCCGACGACACCGGGCGCGCCTGCGGCCGCTGCGAAGCCTGCCGTCTGCGCCGCGCGGGCTTCCTCGAAGCCGGCGTCGACGACCCGACCCGCTACGTCAATGGCAAGCCCCCCGAAATTTCTTGAACATCGTCTTGACAGCACTGCGATCGGTTCCTATAATTCGCGCTTCCTTTCGGGTCGTTAGCTCAGTTGGTAGAGCAGCGGACTTTTAATCCGTTGGTCGCGTGTTCGAGCCACGCACGGCCTACCAGGACACCAAGGGCCCAGTCGCAAGACTGGGCCCTTTCCGTTTTTCCGCCCCCCCCCCTTTGTTTCCTTTCGTGCGCGCCGCCATCGCCGCGTCATCGGCGCCAGCCCCGCGACGATGGCAACGCTCGCCTCGTCCACCCCCTTCCGGCCGACAACCGCTCGCCTCGTCACCCACCGACGCCCCTACCGGCGCGGCCTGCCCAGGCCATGACACCCGCCAGCCGCCTGCAAAAACAGCCGTGGCACGCGCGAGGTGGCTGATGCGCAACAACCCGACCGTCACCATCGCCCCGCGCGACGCAGCGGCGGACATTTCCCTACCGACCGCCAGGACCACACAGGCTGCCGCCGAACACAAGCGCCCGTCTCGACAGCGCACCACGCAGCCACTTGCTTGACCCAGATCAAAGATGTATTGTTTACGCATCTTTTTTGAGAAATCTCTCTTCAACCCCCTGCTGAAGCTCGGCGCCATCCGCGCCACCAGCGTTTCATCGTCGCTTAAAACATGCATTCTGACCATCACGCCACCTTTCTGTCGCACCGGCACGCCCCTGCCGTCACGACCGGTCAGGCGCCGTGTCCGGTCATGGCGCAGTGGCATGCTGGATTCCGCACCCACCAAGAGCCCGCCTGTCCATGAGCCCCCTGTCCATCCTGATGTCGGCGTTCATCCTGTCCATCGTCGGCCTCGGCTTCTTCATCTGGTCGCAACGCGCCCATCTGACCGACGCCAGCACCGAAGGCAGCGAGGTGATCTTCGCTGCCGGTGAAATCGGCACCCCGGAAGAACCCGCCGCGCCGCTTGCCACCCGCCCCGCCCCCGGCGCGGACGATGCCGAGCTGGCCGCCCGCGCCCGCGCCGATGCCTCGACCGCCCCGCTGGTGTTCTTCTTCTACTGCTGCGCCTTCGTCTGGCTGCTGGTGGCCTCGGCCGCCGGCCTGACGGCGTCGATCAAGCTGCACGCGCCCGACTGGCTGACGGCGGAGGCCTGGCTGAGCTTCGGCCGCATCCGCACCGTGCATCTGAACGCCGTGGCCTACGGCTGGGCGCCGATGGCCGGGTTGGGCACCGCACTGTTCGTTATCCCGCGCCTGCTCAAGACCGAGCTGGTCGGCGGCCGTTACGCCCTGCTCGGCGCTGCGCTGTGGAACGCTGCACTGATCGCCGGCCTCGGCAGCCTGGCCTATGGTGTCAGCGACGGGCTCGAATGGCTGGAGATCCCCTGGCAGATCGACCTGCTGTTCGTCGCCGGCGGCGCGCTGATCGGCCTGCCGCTGATCCTCACCCTGCGCCGGCGCCAGGTGGCCCACCTGTATGTGTCGGTGTGGTACATGGGCTGCGCGCTGTTCTGGTTTCCGGTGCTGTTCCTGGTGGCCAACTTCCCCGGCCTTCATCACGGCGTCGAGCAGGCGACCATGAACTGGTGGTTCGGCCACAACGTGCTGGGGCTGTTCTATACGCCGCTGGCGCTGGCCTCGATCTACTACTTCCTGCCCAAGGTGATCGGCCGGCCGATCCAGTCCTACAACCTGTCGCTGCTCGGTTTCTGGGGGCTGGCCTTCTTCTACGGCCAGGTCGGCGGCCACCACCTGATCGGTGGCCCGGTGCCCGGCTGGATGGTCACCCTGTCGATCGTCCAGAGCATGATGATGATCCTGCCGGTGGCCGCCTTCACCGCCAACCAGCACCTCACGCTCAAAGGCAACCTGACGGCGCTGCGCCACTCGCCGACGCTGCGCTTCATGTGCCTGGGCGGGCTGATGTACACCGCCAGCTCGGTGCAGGGCTCCTTCGAGGCGCTGCGCAGCATGAACGCCGTCACTCACTTCACCCACTACACCGTGGCGCACGCGCACCTCGGCCTGTACGGGTTCGTCAGCCTGGTGTTCTTCGGCGCCATGTATTTCGTGATCCCGCGCATCACCGGCCGCGACTGGCCCTGGCCGCGCATGATCTCGGTCCACTTCTGGCTCGCCTCGATCGGCATCGCCATCTACTTCGTGTCGCTGACCATTGGCGGCTGGCTGCAGGGCAGCGCCATGCTCGACGAGAGCCGCGGCTTCATGGAATCGGTGCTGCTCACCCTGCCCTACCTGAAGGCGCGCAGCGTGGGCGGCGCGATGATGGCGCTCGGCCATGTGATCTTCGCCGCGCACTTCGTCCGCCTGCTGATCGCCCGGGGGGAGCGCCGTACGGCAGCCCGTCCGTTCGCCACCGCCGCGGAGGGCATCTGATGCACAGCGAAACCCGTCTCATCCTCGGTGGCCTGACCACGCTGGCCGTCGCCACCGCCGCGCTGGTCGTGCTGCCCTACATCACCATCGCCGACTCGGCACCCGCGCCTGGTCTCAAGCCCTACACCCCGACCCAGCTACGCGGCCGCGAGCAGTACATCCAGCACGGCTGCGTGTATTGCCACTCGCAGCAGCCGCGCGCCCGCGCCTTCGCGCCCGACGCCAAGCGCGGCTGGGGCCGGGCCACGGTGGCCGGCGACTATGCCTACGACAACCCACCGCTGCTGGGCACCATGCGCACCGGCCCCGACCTGATGAACATCGGCGTGCGCCAGCCCAGCGACCAGTGGCACCTCGGCCATCTGTTCCAGCCGCGCGCCTATGTGCCGGGCAGCATCATGCCGGCCTACCCCTTCCTGTTCGACATGCGCGACAGCGCCGAGCCCGGCGAGACGGTGGTCGCCCTGCCGCCCGGCACCGTGCCCGAGGGCAAGGTGGTGGTGGCGCGGCCGGCCGCGCTCGACCTCGTCGCCTACCTCAAATCGCTCGATCGCAGCTACCCGGCGCTCGCCGCCGACCAATGACGGAACGCTCCCGGCCATGAACTCCCCCAATGTCCTGCCGCAACAGCGGCGCGAAAACCCCGATCCGCAGGAAAACCGCACGCCCGTACCGCGCCTGGTGCTGCTGCTGGCACTGGTGCTGGTCGCCTTCGGCATCGACTACATCTCGCATGCCGAGGTGAACAGCCCCTCCGGCTGGGGCGACGCCCGCAGCCGCGCCGAACTGATCGGCGACCGCCCGGCCGCCGGCAAGGGCGTCGATGGCGCCGCCATTTATGCCGCCATGTGCAGCGGCTGCCACCAGGCCACGGGCCAGGGCCTGCCCGGCGTCTTCCCGCCGCTGGCCGGTTCCGAATGGGTGGCCGGCAAGCCCGGCACCGTGGCGGCCATCCTGCTGCACGGCATTTCGGGGCCGATCCAGGTCAAGGGCCAGACCTTCAACGGCACCATGCCGGCCTTTGGCGCCTCGCTCGGCGACGCCGAGATCGCCGCCGTGCTGAGCCATGTGCGCAGCCAGTGGGGCAACAGCGCTGGGCCGATCCCCACCGCGCTGGTGGCCGACACCCGAACCCTGCATGCCGATCGCAGCACGCCTTTCAACGGCGGCGACGAGTTGGCCCAACTGCCCTGAGACCGCCATGTCCGAGACGCCCCCCACCCTGACCCGCGCCCAGCTGCACGAGCTGGTGCACGCCTTCTATGCCGACGTGCGCGCCGACACCGCGCTCGGCCCGGTCTTCGACGCCGCCATCGGTGAGCACTGGGCACACCACCTCGAGCGCATGGTCGACTTCTGGTGTCATGTCATGCTCGACACCCGCGGCTTCAGTGGCAACGTGTTCGGCAAGCACATGGCGCTCGAGGGCGTCGAGCCGGCGCATTTCGAGCGCTGGATGACGCACTGGCACCATCACACCCGCCACTTCGCGCCGGGCGACCGCCAGCGTCTGCGCCAGGCGGCGCAGACCATCGGCCGCAGCCTGTTCCTCGGCTTCTTCAACCGCTCGGCCGAGTTCATCGCCAGCGACGACGGCCGGGTGGTGGTCGCCACCTCATGAACCGTCGCCCGCTGGCAACGACCCTGCTGGCGACGGCCCTGCTGTCGCTGGCGCTGGTCGCGCTGAGCGCCCAGCTGACCGACGGCTTCACGCGCTGGACCTTCGAAGCCCTGCGCCGCGACGCCGCCGACGCCGGCCACCTCCTCGCACCGGCGGTGCCCCTGCGCACGGCGCACGGCGAGACCACGACCCCTTGGCCAAACAACGCTGGCACGGTGTATCTGGTCGACTTCATCTACACCCGGTGCCCGACCATCTGCCAGGCACTGGGCAGCGAATACACCCGACTGCAGCACCAGCTGCGTGAGCGCTTCGGCGCGCACAGCCCGGTGCGTCTGGTGTCGGTGGCCTTCGACCGCGAACACGACACACCGATCGAGCTGCTGCACTATGCACAGCGCCACCGCGCTGACGATGCTCTGTGGCTGATCGGCACCCCGGCCAGCGCCGCAGCCGCTGACACGCTGCTGCAGGCGCTCGGCGTGGTGGCGGTGCCGGACGGCCTCGGCGGCTTCGTGCACAACGGCGCCATCCACCTCATCGACAGCCAGGGCACGGTGCGCGGCATTTACGATCTCGACCAGTGGCCGCAGGCGCTCGAACGGGCGCTGCAACTGACAGGCACGCCGACATGAGGCGCCGCCTGCCCTGGGCGCTGGCCGCACTGCCGCTGCTGCTGTGGGTCACGCCGCTGCGCCAGCTGCTCGAGAGCCGCATGCTGCCGCACATGCTGGTCGAGCTGCCGCTGCTGTTCATCGCCGGCTGGGCGCTCGCCCGGGCACTCGGTCCGCGCGCCCGCCTGCCGGCCGCCATCGACGCGCACGGCCTGCTCGGGCTCACCTGGGTGAGCGCGGTGTCGGCGCTGTGGATGATCCCGTCGATGCTCGATCTGAGCCTGCTCGATGCCCGCCTGCAGTGGGCCAAGTACCTGGCCTGGTGGCTGGCAGGCGGGGTCGGGCGGGGCAGCCTGTCGCGCGCCGGGCCGGTAGTCGGCGTCTTCTTTCTGGGCAACATTGCCTGGATGCTGGCCACCGCCGGGCTGTTGTACCAGGAGGCGCCGCAGCGCCTGTGCGTGAGCTATCTGCTTGATGAACAGATCGTCACCGGCCAGGGGCTGATCGTGCTGGCCGTACTCATCGGCGCACTGGCCGTGCGCCGCCTGATGGCGCCGATCAGTCCCGCGGGGGCTTGCCACCCGGCGCCGACGTCAGCGGAATAATGCGCCGCGGAGGCGCCGCGATACCGAGCAGCTCGGAGGCCACGGTCGGTGCCGACACCGCATCGAGCAGGGTCATGCGGTCGAGCTCGAGCATGAAGGCGTCGAGTGCCCGGCGCAGCCCGCGGGTGAGGTTGCACGCCGGCGAGATGGCACAGCAGGTTTCCTTGCCCGGCTCGAAGCACTCGACCAGCGCAAAATCGTTTTCCGCCAGCCGCACCACCATGCCCACCGAGATGGTCGACGGGTCGCGCGCCAGGCGCACGCCGCCGCTGCGCCCGCGCACGGTATCGAGCAAGCCCGCGCCGGCCATCTGGTGAACGATCTTCATCAGGTGGTTGCGCGAAATGTCGTACGCCGTGGCGATATCCTCGATGGTCGCCAGCTCGCCGCTTTCGTAGCGGAGGCTGAGATACATGAGGACGCGCAAGGTGTAATCGGTATAGGCGGTCAGTCGCATCGGCAGCGCACGGAGTCAGGGCAGCCCGAGCATAGTCGCTTGCCCGGTGGCGGGCAATCGCCGCCGCCGTAAGCCGCTACGCGCCGGCACAACCGGCGCTGAACGCCATCGGCCGCAACCAAACAAAACGCCCTGCACAGACAGGGCGTTTCGCGTGTGTTGCGGTGGGCGGTGGTTCACTCGTAATCGGCCGCCGCGCCCTGGAACCATGACAACTTGTCGGCCAGGGTGATCACCGTGCCGACCAGCATCAGCGCCGGCGGCTTGATGTTCGCCGCGGCCGCCTTCTCTTCCAGGTCGGCCAGCGTGGCGGTGATCACCCGCTGCGCCGGCAGCGTGCCATGGCGCACCATGGCGGCGGGGGTGTCGGGCGACAGGCCGTGGCCGATCAGTTCGCGGCAGATCTCGCCAATGCGCGAGACGCCCATGTAGATCACCACGGTCTGGTTCGGTCGCGCCAGCGCCGGCCAGTCGAGATCGATCGCCCCCGCCTTGCCGTAGCCGGTGGCGAAGACCACGCTCTGCACATGCTCGCGGTGGGTGAGCGGAATGCCGGTGTAGGCCGACACGCCAGAGGCAGCGGTGATGCCGGGCACCACTTCGAAGGGCACGCCGGCCTCGACCAGCGCCTCGGCCTCCTCGCCGCCACGGCCAAAGATGTACGGATCGCCGCCCTTGAGCCGCACCACCCGCTTGCCATCGCGTGCCAGCGCCACCAGCAGGGCACAGATCTGTTCCTGCGGCAGGGCGTGGTCGGCGGCCTTCTTACCAACATAGCGCTGCTCGGCGGTGTCGGGCAGCAGGGCCAAAACATCGGGGCCGACGAGATTGTCGTACACCACCACATCGGCCTCGGCCAGCAGCCGGGCGGCCCGCAGGGTCAGCAACTCGGCATCGCCCGGGCCGGCACCGACCAGATACACCCAGCCGGGCCGCGCCGGATTGTCGATCACTTTACGCATGTGTTTCCAGAATTCGCTCAATGGCCGCAAGTATGCCGAGCCGGCGCCCCCGGCGCCAGTGCGCCGAGCCGCCCCGCCGCGCTCAGAACTCCATGCCGGCCATGGCCTGTATGCCAGCGGCAAAGGCGTGCTTGGTCAGCCCCATCTCGGTCACCGTGTCGGCAGCGGCCACCAGCTCGGGCGGCGCGGCGCGGCCGGTGACCACCACATGCTGGTCGACCGGGCGGGCAAGCAGATCGGCCACCACGGTGTTGACGTCCAGATAGCCATACTTGAGCGCGATGTTCAGCTCGTCGAGCACCACCAGGCCGACGGCCGGGTTCTCGAGCAGCTGCTTGGCGACGGCCCAGGCCGCTTCGGCGCTGGCGACATCGCGGGCACGATCCTGGGTCTCCCAGGTAAAACCATCGCCCATCACATGCCATTGCACCCGCGGCTGCTGGCGAAAGAAGGCCTCCTCGCCAGGTGTCCGAGCGCCCCTTGATGAACTGCACCACGCCGACCTGCATGCCGTGGCCCAGCGCACGGGCCACCAGACCGAAGCCGGCGCTGGACTTGCCCTTGCCATTGCCGGTATTGACCAGCAGCACGCCGCGGGCGGAGTCGGCCGCGGCGATCTTTTCGTCAGACGACGGCCTTCTTGCGGGCCATCCGGGCATTGTGGCGCGCGTCGCGCTCGGAGGAGTCGGTCATTGTGTCCGCTGCGCCCGCATGATGCGGGTCACTTCATTTAGGCCATCGATCATGCGGTGGCCGGGGTTGAGGAAATTGTCGCCGTCGAGCGCGATGAGCTTGTAGCCCTTCGCCTCGAGCACGACCTGGCATTCGGTGTCCGCCGCGCGGTTGAAGGTGAACACGATGTCCGGCTGAGTCAGGGCGATCAGCGCCGGCAGGTCGGGGACCGCCTCGCCCGTACGCACCGCCCGCACCCGTACATCCTCTTCGATCACGTTGAAGCCGGCGGCATGGAACAGGTCGCCCAGCACATGCTTGCGGCCGTAGGAATACGCCGTGCCAGCACAGGCGGTGAGCAACAACACCCGCTCGCCACGCGCGCCGGTGTTCTTGGCGCGGGTGAACCAGCCACGGCGGAAGCTCGACACCTTGCCGCCCTCGGGCGACTGGACCAGCAGCGACAGGTCCTCGAGCATGGATTCGACCTCGAACATCGAGCCAAAGCCGCCCATGCGCACGCCACGCGCACCCGGCGGCACCGCCGCGGCGAACACCGCCGCCTCGGCCATGTCGGAGCCGACCACCACATCGGGCTTGAGCGCGGCGATGGCCTTGGCGTCGGGGTCCATCACCCCGCCGGTACGCGGCAACGCCGGCTTGAAGCTGTCGTGGCGCGACACCCCCACGATGCACTCACCCTGCCCCAGCCATTCAATCGCCATGGTCAGATACGGCGACTGGCTGACGATACGCGGGCACTCGGCGGCCTGCACCGCCGCCACGGCCAGCAGCCACACGGCACTCATTCGCAACACGAAACGCATGACATACCTCATTCAATCAGGAAGGCCACCTGGCCCTCGATCACATGACGGCGCAGCGGATGCCCGAACGCCGCGCTCAATACATCGGCCTGCAGCACCGCGTCGGCCGTGCCGGACACCATCTTGCCGCTGCCGTCGAGCAGCACCACATGGTCGGCAAAGCGCGCCGCCAGGTTCAGGTCGTGCAACACCATCACCACCCCGGCGCCGGCCCGCGCCAGCGCCGAGAAATGCGCCAGCACCGCCACCTGGTAATGCAGGTCGAGATGCGACAGCGGCTCGTCGAGCAGATACAGCGCTGGCTGCTGCGCCAGCAGGCTGGCAATGGCCAGACGCTGCCGCTCGCCGCCCGACAGGGTCAGGATATTACGCGACCCCATGTGATCGAGACCCATGCAGATCAATGATTCATGCGCAATGCGCAGATCGTCGCTGCTCTCCCACGCCCAGCGGCCCAGATGCGGATGGCGGCCGACCAGTGCGGTCTCCATCACCGTGGCGGCGAACCAGTCGGGCTGGGACTGCGGCTGCACCCCGCGCACCTGCGCCAGCTCGCGCCCCGGCCACTCGGCCAGCGGCCGCCCCTGCAGGCGCACCTCGCCGCGCTGCGCCTCGCGCAGGCCGGCCAGGGTGTGCAGCAAGGTCGTCTTGCCCGCGCCATTGGGGCCGAGCAGCACCAGGCGCTCGCCGGGCATCAGGCGCAGCGACAGATCACAGCAGATCCAGCGTTCGCCGATCTGCACCGCCAGGCCGTCGGCCTCGAGCAAGGGCTGGGCGGTGACGCTCATCGTGGGTGTCGCACCAGCAGGAACAGGAACACCGGCACGCCGATCATCGCGGTGAGCACGCCGACCGGCAACTGGATGGGCGCAACCAGCGTGCGCGCCGCGGTGTCGGCCAGCATCAGCAAGCCGCCACCGGCCAGCGCCGCCGCCGGCAACAGGATGCGCTGATCGTTGCCAGTGGCCAGACGCACCAGATGCGGCACGATCAGCCCGACAAAGCCCACCAGCCCGACCAGCGTCACCGCGGTCGCGGTGAGCAACGACGCAAGCAGGTACACCAGCAGGCGCAGGCGGCGGGTGCGCACGCCGAGCGCGCGCGCACCCAGTTCGCCGCGCGCCAGCACATTCAGGTCACGCGCAAACGGCAGCGTCGCCAGCACACCGACGACCAGCACCGCCAGCGCTGGCCATGGCCGCGACGCTCCGGACACATCGCCGGTGAGCCAGAACAGCATCGACTGCACCCGCGTGTCGGTCGCCATCACCAGCATGAACACCACTACCGCCCCACAGCCGGCGGCGACGATGACGCCGGTGAGCAGCAATCGGGATTGCGTCCACGAGCCGTCACCGCGCGACAGCCCGAACACCACCAGCATGGCCAGCGCCGCCCCGGCAAAGGCCGCGCCATCGACCAGCCAGGTCGCCGCGCCGAGCAAAATCGCCGACAGCGCCCCGACCGCCGCACCGCCGGAGATGCCCAGCACATAGGGGTCGGCCAACGGATTGCGCAGCAGCACCTGCATCAGCGCACCGGCCAGCGCCAGCAAGGCGCCACTGGCAAAGGCGGCCACCGCGCGCGGCAGGCGCAGTTCGCGGATGACGGTGGCCAGCGTGCCGTCGACCTGCCCGCCCAGCACGGCGAACACATCGCCCCAGCCGGCGTCCAGGCTGCCCGCGCGCAAGGCGAGCAGAAACGCGCCGACACTCCCGATCAGGAGACAGGCGAGCGTCAGGAAGGCGGATCGTCGGGCAAAGAACATTCCGGGGGGCAAGGTGCCGGCAGAGGCGGTCACCCTAGTGTCACCCGAAAATGACGCTGCCGCACGCGGAGGCGGTGCGGTGCCTGGCGACATCGGCAGCGTCCGGGCGCGCATCAGCGCTTGGGCTGGTACTTGAGGGTCACGAACACGCTGCGCCCTTCCTGGTTGTAGAAGCGCGCGGTTTCGTATTCGTGGTCGAACACGTTGCCGATCGTGCCCTGCAGGCGCCAGTCGGCGGCGAGCTTGTATTCGGCCCGCAGATCGACCACCCCGTAGCCGCCAAGACGATTGGTGTTGGCCACCTCGTCATAACGGTGGCTGGCCGCCAGCACCGAGGCGCCAACGCTGAAGCGACCGTAGTCGCGATCGGCATCGACACGCAGCGTCTGCTTGGCGCGACGCGGCAGCAGGTTGCCGTCGTTCGCGCCGCCCGACGCATCGCGCGGATCGAGCAGGGTCACGCTGGTGCGCAGATCCCATTGCGCCAGCTGCGTGCCGAGCACGCCCTCGACACCGCGAATGCGCGCTTCGCTGATGTTGTTGGCCTTGAACAGGCTGGCGTCGTAGCCGATCAGGTCATCCACATGCGTCTGGAACAGGTTGGCCGACCAATACCCCCAGCCGGCCCGCCCCGACAGGCCAAACTCCACAGTGCGCGAACGCTCGGGCTCCAGCTCGGTGTTGCCGTAGAACGGGAAGTACAGCTCGTTGAACGTCGGTGCCTTGAAGGCCGTGCCGTAGCTGGCGGTCAGACGCAAGGCCTCCGATACGGTGTAGCCCCAGGCGATGGCGCCGGTGTTGTGACGGCCGTAACGCTCGTCGTCGTCGCTGCGCAGGCTGACCTGGTAGTCATGCCGGCCGATCGCCCCCTGGTAAAGCGCAAACACGCCGTCGTTGGTGCGCGAGCTTTCCGGGTAGGCGGTGGTGCTGGTGATTTCGTCGTCCTGGTGGTCCAGGCCGAAGGTGAGCAGGTGGTTCTCGTCCAGCGTGATGTCGTTCTGCCAGGACAGCGTGGTGCGCTCGGTGTCGAAGCTGCTCTTGAAGACATCGTCCTTGTAGTTGTTGGCGTTGTCGGTGCTGACACCGGCGCCAAGCGTCATCTTCCAGGCCGCCAGCGGCGAGAACGAGAAGCGGCCGCCAAACACCTCCTGCACCGAATCGCTCTCGTTCTGGGACGAGCCGTCGAAATGCGATTGGGCCTGGGTGCGCATCCAGTTCACATTGACCTCGGCACCGCCATCAAAGCGGTAACCGGCGCGCACCGAGCCGGACAGGTTCTGGTAGCCGTCGCGATCGGGTTCGTTGGTGAAGCACCCACCCGTGCCCGCCGCCTCGGCACGGCAGGCGTTGAAGCCATCGGTCGAATCATGCGACAGGTTCAGGCTCACCCAGCCCTGGTCGCCGCCGCCATCGAGGCCGATCGTCGCCTTGCGCGCGCCCTTGCTGCCGAATCCGATGCTGCCGCTGGGGCGGAACGCGCCGCCGCCGCGCTTGGTGAAAATCTGGATCACGCCGCCGATGGCCTCGGAACCGTACAGACTCGAACGCGGCCCACGGACGATCTCGATACGCTCGATCATGTCGACCGGCATGTCCTGGAAGGCCGCCGACCCGGCGGTCGCCGAACCGACCTTGACGCCGTCGATCAGTACCACCACATGGTCGGACTCGGTGCCGCGCATGAACACCGAGGTCTGCTTGCCACGACCACCGTTGTTGGTCAGCGACAGGCCCGCCTGACCGCGCAGCAGCGCCGGCACCGAGCGCGCCTGCAGGCGCTCGATATCGGCCTGCGTGATCACCGTCACCGCGGCCAGCGACTCATCGACCGTGCGCGCCGTGCGCGTCGCGGTCACCACCACCGCATCACCGACCGCATCGGCCGCCATCGAAACCAAAGGAAAAGCACAGGACACCGCCAGCGCGGCGGCAGACAGACGAAGACGCACGAGAACACTCCCTGGCACGCCGGACGACCCCGTCCGAACATGCAAACGCAAAGAAAATGGCGTACCGAAGAGAGTGAGACAGGCGTGACGCACCCGTGACCGCCCCCCGCGGCACTTCCGCTTGTGCAGTTCCGGGCCGGTATCCGGGCTCGTGGTTGGCGCCGATTGCGCCGGGGGCATCGCCTTCCCAGATCCGAAGATCCAGTGGCGGTGGATGCACCTTGTCACCACTTACCGTTGCGGGGGCAGCACAGGCCTTGCCAGACGCGGTTGAAGCGCCTCGCGCACCTGTTTCCCGTTTATCCCGCGAATGGATGCATTCGCAGGCACCTGAAACATGCGTTTGCCCGCAATGGCGGGCAGTCGGCAATAATACACCGCTTACCCCCGCTTGTGCGACGCATCAACCATGCCTACTGAACTGATTCTCGGCGGCGCCCGCTCGGGCAAGAGCCGTCTGGCCGAAAAACGCGCCATCGACCACGGCGGCCCGGTCACCGTCATCGCCACCGCCGAGGCGGGCGACGACGAAATGACCGCACGCATCGCCCGCCACCGTGCCGATCGCCCCGGCCACTGGCACACCATCGAGGCTCCCACCGAACTGGCCCAGACCCTGCACCGCGCCGCCTCGGCCAACGGCTGCCTGATCGTCGATTGCCTCACCCTGTGGCTGTCGAACCTGCTGATGGCCGACGCGGCCGACCTGCGCGCCCCGCACGACGCCGACGCCCTGCCCCGCTGGCAGCGCGAACACGCCGCCTTGCTGGCCACGCTGCCGACCCTGCCCGGCACGACGGTGCTGGTGGCCAATGAGGTCGGCCTCGGCCTGGTGCCCGACTCGCCGCTGGGCCGGCTGTTCCGCGACGAAGCCGGCCGCCTCAACCAGTCCGTTGCCGCGACCTGCGACCGGGTGACCCTGGTCGCCGCCGGCCTGCCGCTGACGCTCAAGGCACCGCCGGCCTGAGCCGGACCACGTGCTACCATCCGCCCGACTTTTCACTGGTTTTGCCCCTATGTCCTACGCCATCGCCCCGCTCGACGCGACGCTCGTCGACGCCCTGCGCGCCAAAATTGACGGCAAGACCAAGCCGCTCGGCGCCCTCGGCCGCATCGAACTGCTGGCCCTGCAGATCGGGCGCATCCAGCAGACGCTGAGCCCGATACTGAACCAGTCGCAGATCCTCGTGTTTGCGGGCGATCACGGCGCGGCCCGCGCGGGCGTGTCCGCCTACCCGCAGGATGTCACCTGGCAGATGGTCGAGAACTTCCTCGCCGGCGGCGCCGCCATCAACGTCTTCGCCCGCCAGATGCGCCTCGGCCTGCGCATTGTCGACGCCGGCGTGGCCCACGACTTCGGCCCGCGCGAGGGGCTGATCAACGGCAAGGTCGCCCTCGGCACCGCCAACTACATCGAGCAGCCGGCGATGACGCCCGCCCAGTGCGACAAGGCGCTGCGCTTTGGCCGCGAGCTCGCGCACCGCATCGCCGAGCGCGGCGGCAACACGGTCGGCTTTGGCGAGATGGGCATCGGCAACACCGCCTCGGCCTCGCTCATCACCCATGCCCTCACCGGCGTGCCACTGCCGCAGGTGGTCGGCCGCGGTACCGGCCTGGACGACGCCGGCCTCGACCGCAAGCAGGCGCTGCTCGGCGCCGCGCTGGCCCGCGGCGGCCGGCCAACCGACCCGCTGGCCGTACTGGCCGAATACGGCGGTTTCGAGATCGCCATGATGGCCGGCGCCATGCTCGGCGCCGCCGAGAAGCGCATGGTGCTGGTGATTGACGGCTTCATTGTCACCGCTGCCCTGCTCGTGGCACAGGCCATTGCCCCGGCCATCACCGACTACTGCGTGTTCGCCCACCGCTCCGAAGAAGCTGGTCACATCGCCCAGCTGCGCCACCTCAACGCCTCGCCACTGCTCGACCTCGGCCTGCGCCTGGGCGAAGGCACCGGCGCCGCGCTGGCCTGGCCGCTGCTGCAGGCGGCCGTGGCCATGCTCAACGACATGGCCAGCTTCGAGTCCGCTGGCGTTAGCGGCAAAGACGCCTGATTTGCGGCACTAATACCGTGCGCTACCAGCTCGAACTCTTCTTCACCGCGCTCGGCTTCTTCACCCGCATCCCGGTGCCGGGCTGGGTGCCGTATTCGCCCGAGCGGCTCAACCATGCCGCGCGCTACTTTCCCTGGGTCGGCCTCGTCGTCGGCGCGGCCGGCGCGGCGGTGTTCTGGTTTGCCCGCCAGTGGCTGCCCGCCAGCCTGTCGGTGATCCTGTCGATGGCGGCCACCATCCGCCTCACCGGCGCCTTCCATGAAGACGGCTGGGCCGACGCCTGCGACGGCCTCGGCGGCGGCTGGGAGAAGTCGCAGGTGCTCAGCATCATGAAAGACTCGCGCATCGGCAGCTATGGGGCGACCGGCCTGGTGCTGATGCTGCTGGCCAAGGCGGCCGCGCTGGTCGAGATCGCCGCCCACGGCATCCCGCATGCCGTCGTCGCCATGATCGTTGCCCACACCCTCTCGCGCCTCGCCTCCACCAGTCTGATCCACACGCTGAGCTATGTGCGCGAGGACGACACCAGCAAGTCCAAGCCGCTGGCCAAGCAACTGAGCCGCATGGAGCTGTGGATCGCCGGCGCCGGCGGCCTGCTGCCCTTGCTGCTGCTCGGACCGGTCGAGGCGCTCGGCGCCGTGGTCGCGGTGATCATCGTCACCGCCTGGGCCGCGCGCATCTTCGTGCGCCGCCTCGGCGGCTACACCGGCGACTGCCTCGGCGCCGCCCAGCAAGCCAGCGAACTGGCCACTTATCTCGGAATCCTGATCGCATGGAACTCTATCTGATCCGCCACCCGCGGCCCGACGTGCCGCCCGGCGTGTGCTACGGCCAGAGCGACGTCGGCCTGGCCGAATCCGCCACCGACGTGGCCGAGCGCCTCAAGCCACTGCTACCGGCCGACTATCGTCTGCACAGCAGCCCGCTGCAACGCGCCCACCGCCTGGCCACCGAACTGGGCGAACCGGCGGTCGACGCGCGCCTGCAGGAAATCAGCTTCGGGCAGTGGGAAGGGCAGACCTTCGACGCCATCGGCGACGCCATCGACGACTGGTCGAAAGACCCGCTCAACTTCCGCCCGCCCGGCGGCGAGACCCCACTGGAGATGGCCGCCCGCGTGCGCGCCTGGATGGAAGCGGCGCTCGACCCCGAGGCCGCAGCGCATGTCGTGGTCGGCCACGGCGGCCCCCTCCGGGTCATCGCCGGGCAGTTGCTCGGGCTGGCGCCGGAGCGCTGGCTGGCGCTCGACTTTGCCTGCGGCCAGGCCACCCGGCTGGACATCCATGCCTGGGGCGTGACGCTCAAGTGGTTCAACCGGTAGCTGCGGCGGGGCTCCGGTATACTCCGCCCCTGATCCGCGCCATTGACCGGCGCCACGCGGCGAGCCCTGTCGCGTGCCAAACGCCTTTTGAGCACTGAGTGGCTAAAGACATTTCCACCCCGATGGGTCGCATCCTCGCCTGGCTCGACATGCATGTCGTCGACCACGGCTTCGTCCGCGCCCTCTACAACAACTTCCATGCCCTGGGTGGCGGCATGTACCGCAGCAGCCAGCCCAGCCCGGCGCAGATTCGCCGCTATCACCGCAAGTACGGCCTGAAGACCATCCTCAACCTGCGTGGCGAGAGCGAGTTCGGCTCCTACGCGCTGGAGCGCCAGGTCTGCGACGAGCTCGGCATCGCCTTCATCGACGCCAAGCTTTTCTCCCGTGGCGCACCGAGCCGGGCGCGCATCCACATGCTCAAGGACCTGTTCGCCTCCATCGACTACCCGGCGCTGATGCACTGCAAGTCCGGCGCCGACCGCGCCGGCATCGCCGCCGCGCTCTACCGCATCCTCCACCTCGGCCACCCGGTGGCCGATACGATGAACGAGCTGCACTGGCGCTACGGTCATTCCCGCAAGGCGCGCACCGGCGTACTGGACTTCTTCCTCGCCAGCTATGTGGCCTACAACGAGAAAACACCCATCGACTTCATGGCATGGGTGGATACGGTCTATGACGATGAAGCGCTCAAGCGCCAGTTCCGCTCGGATGGCTGGTCGAGCCTGATCGTCGACAAGGTCTTGCATAGAGAATGAAAGAAGGCATCGCCCTCTACCGCCGCCTGCTCGGCAGCATCCTGCCCTACCGCAAGGTGGTGGCGCTGTCGGTGCTGGCGATGATCGCCGCCGCTTCGCTCGAGCCGGTGCTGCCGGCGCTGCTCAAACCGCTGATCGACGAGAGCCTGATCGGCAAGAGCGAAAGCGCGCAGTGGAAAGTACCGCTGCTGCTGATGCTGGCCTTTCTGGGCAAAGGCATCGCCGAGTACCTGTCGAGCGTCTCCAGCCAGTGGGTAGCCAACAAGGCCATCACCGATCTGCGCCAGCAGGTGTTCCGCCATCAGATGCATCTGCCGGTGTCGGCGCACCAGGCCGAGGCGCAGGGGCGCATGCTCTCGCGCATCTTGTACGACATCCCGCAGGTCGGCAGCGCGCTGTCCAACGCCTGGATCATCGTGGTGCGCGACACGCTGGTGGTGATCGGCCTCACCGGCTACCTGGTGTGGACGGCCTGGGAGCTGACCCTGCTGCTGCTGATCGTCGCGCCCGTCATGGCGATCATCATCCGCCAGGCCAGCCGCAAGCTGCGCGGCGGCAACCGCGCCATGCAGGCCACCACCGGGCGCATGACCGGCGCGGTTGAAGAGAGCCTGAACGGCGTGCGCGAGATCAAGATCTTCGGCGCCCACGACCACGAAAACAACCGCTTCGCCGAGATCTCCGAGCGCCTGCGCAAGGAGACCATGCGCACCGTGCGGGTCTCGGCCGCCAACGTGCCCATCGTGCAGATCGTCGCCGCCACGGCCGTCTCGCTGGTCATCTGGGCCGCCTCCGCACTGTCGGCCGAAGACCGCCTGACGCCCGGCACCTTCGTCGCTTTTGTGGCGGCGATGGCCATGCTCTTCGAGCCGATCCGGCGGCTCACCAATGTGAACAACGTCATCCAGAAAGGCCTGGCCGGCGCGCAGAGCATTTTCGAATTGCTCGACAGCCCCGCCGAGGCCGACACCGCCAGCGGCACCGTCGAGCGTGGCCGCGGCGCGTTGCGCTTCGAATCGGTGAGTTTCCGCTACGCCGGACAGAGCCAGCCGGCAGTGAGCGACTTCACGCTCGACATCCCCACCGGCAAGACCGTCGCGCTGGTCGGCGCCTCGGGCAGCGGCAAGACCACCATCATCCAGCTCATCGCGCGCTTCTTCGACCCCGCCAGCGGCCGCATCCTTCTCGACGGCACGCCCCTGCCCGAGCTGCCCCTGGCCGCGCTGCGCGCCCAGATCGGCTGGGTCGGCCAGCAGGTGGTGCTGTTTGACGACACCATCGCCGCCAACATCGCCTATGGCCGGCCGGATGCCACGCCCCAGGCCATCGAGGCCGCCGCCAGCCATGCCCACGCGATGGAATTCATCGACAAGCTGCCCGACGGCCTGGCCACCCGCGTCGGCGCCAACGGCAGCCAGCTCTCCGGCGGCCAGCGCCAGCGCGTCGCCATCGCCCGCGCCTTCCTCAAGGACGCCCCCGTCCTGCTGCTGGACGAAGCCACCTCGGCGCTGGACAACGAGTCCGAGCGCGCGGTCAAGGACGCCCTCGTCGAGCTGCGCCAGAACCGCACCGTGCTGGTGGTGGCCCACCGCTTGTCGACGATTCGCGATGCCGATCTGATCGTGGTGATGGAGCATGGCCGCATCGTCGAACAAGGCACCCACACAGCGCTCGCCAACGCCGGCGGCGCCTATGCGCGGCTGCTGGCCAGTGGCGAAGGCGTGGTGGTCGACGAAGACGCGCCGACGCCCTAGGGTGGGCGGCTCGCCGCCCACCATCGGTTGAGCTTTCTAGCGGTGTTGGTGGGTGGCGAGCCACCCACCCTACGACCTACATCGCGGCAAATCGCGAGATCACCATCGCGATGACGGCGACCTGAAACACGACCAAACACGCCAACAGGCATTGCGCCTCGCGTGCGCTGCGCAGATTCTGGCGAAGATAGGTAAAGACGCTTCCCGCCTCACGTATCGACGCGTTCAGCCGGGTGGCCAGAAAAGCTCCCGCCGCGCCAGCGGCCAGCAATATCAGATAAATCAATCCCGTATGCGTGTGCAGCCAGGCGACCACCCCGCTCACTCCGCCGGATCGAAGGTATACCCGAAAATCTCGATATCCCGCGCAAAGTGCTTGGCCACCGCCTCGGCGATCTCGTCGGTGTAATAACTGCGGTAGTCCTTCTTGCGGTCCTTGGCCTGGCGCTTGTGCTGCAGTTCCGGCGCACGCACGCCGATGCGGCGGCAGGCTTCTTCGAAATCCTCGTGCAGGTTCTCGTAACGCCCCATGAAGTCGACCAACACCTTGCCATGCAGATCAACCACATAGTCGCTCTGCAGCTCGATGCTGGTATCCACATGAAACTGGTAGGGGCGCTCGGGGTCGAGCTTCCAGCGGATGAACTCGTCGAAGGTCTCGATGTGGCTCATCAGGTGCGGGCGTTCGCGCCGGATGTGGTGGAAGGAGCTGACCTGCAGGTCCCACGGGTTGCGCACGAAGACGAACTTGAAGAGCTTGTCGAAGGTCTCGGCCGGCAGCATTTCCTTGGCGGCGATGATCTTGGAGTGGCGCGGAAACTTGATGCCCAGCCGGTGGCCCGACAGCGAGGACAGGCGCGAACACAGAAACTGCGCGACAAACCACGGATCGCGCAGGCGCAGCGGGCGCAGCGAATCACGCACCGAGGTGCCGCCGGTCTTGGCGATGTGGACAAACAGAAAGTTGTATTTCAGGGACAGCAGCATTCAGGTTTCTCCTCGGCCGCTATTGTCGCCCGCTTCGTCATTCAGGCCCAGCGCGGCGAGATAGGCGCTGGCCGAGGCCTCGCGCGAATACTCGGCCACCGCCGACTTGAGCACCTCGGCCGGCAGCGGCGCGGCGAGCGTGTCGATCATGGCCTGCCCCAGCCCGGCCGCGTCGCCGACCGGCACCAGCGCACCAAAACGCCCGCCCGCCAGCACCTCGCGCGGGCCGCTCGGGCAGTCCGTCGCCACACTCGGCACGCCCAGCGCCAGCGCTTCGGTCAGCACATTGGGCGAGCCCTCCCAGGCGGAACTGAGCACAAACAGATTGGCCTTGGCCATCCACGCATAGGGGTTAGGCGTGAAGCCCGGCAGGTCGATATCGTCGGCCACGCCAAGCTCGGCGGCCAGGGCTTCGAGCTTCTTGCGCTGGCGACCGTCGCCGAGAATCACCAGCCGCGCCGGCTGTGCGCGGCGCAGCACGGCAAAGGCGCGCACCAGGGTGGGGAAGTCTTTTTGCTCGGTGAGCCGCCCCGCCGCCAACACCAACGGCACCGAGGGGTCGGCAATCCACGGATGCGCCACCGGCTCGGCCGCCATCGCGCTCAGGCGCGGCGTCACCACCGGGTTGCGAATCACCTGC
>JAWKYX010000043.1:0-31874 GCA_041396265.1 Rhodocyclaceae bacterium | reverse complement strand
TGCCCCTGTCAGGACGCGAGCACCGTCAATAAAAACAGGGCTAGAACTATCGTCCCCAGCACGATCCACTCACCAACCCGATAGGCGTCGGCCTCTTCGAGATTGAAGCACCTACCCACCGTGCGGTTGGCCAGCCAGAGCGCGGCTTCCCCCACGGCTTCGAACACCGTCTCAAGAATGGCGTCGATCACGGCAGCGGCGACGGGGTGTCGTTCAGCGTCCGCAAGTAGGCCACCACATTGGCCCGCATCGCATCATCGGCAATGCCGACAAAATTCATCTCGCGCCCCGGCACGGCCGTTTCCGTATCCTTGAGGTAGTAACCCAGCGTGGCGTAGGTCCATGTGCGCTTGACCTCGCGCATCGCCGGCGAGTAGCGAAAGCCCTCGCGGGCAGCGGCCTTGCGGCCCATCACGTTCCACAGGTGGGGGCCCTTGAAGTCGCCGCCTTCCTTGAAGCCGTCGTGGCACTGCGAGCACTTGCGCTCGAAGAAGGCGGCGCCGGCCTCGAGGTCGGCCTGGCGGATCCGCTCGGCGAAGGCCGGGTCGAGCGGCGGGTCGTAGTCCTTGAGCGGGCCGGGCTCGGCCTGGGCACAGGCGACGGCGAGGCCCAGCACGAGGCCGGGCAGGATGCGCGATGGTCTGATCATGGTCATGTCCTCCGGTCGATCCTGGATGCCCCTAGTCTAGCGCGTCCAGCGGTACGCCACGCTCACACCCGGTCGCTGGCGTACACGCGGATACCCTCGTGGTCGTCGGGCCGCTCGAGCACGCCGGGGGTCATCAACACCCGCCTCACATCGTGGCCGCCGCTGTGCCAGTGTTCTTCCATCATGCGGCGGCTGAAGTTGTAGTCCTTGCTCTCGTGCTCGTAGGGGCGGCTCTCGTAGATGAGGTGCACGATGGTGGCCACGCCGCCGGCGCAATCCTTTTCCATGGCCTCGAGCAGCGACTGGGCATCGGTGTCGTGCGGCAGGCGGGCGAGCAGTTCGCGCACGCGGCGCTTCATCTGCATCTCGCGCACCAGGTGGTCGCTGCTCAAACGCGTGCGGCTGGAGTACTGGATTTCCTTGATGCGCTCGGCCACGTCGCGGATGTTGCGCGGCAACTCACCATGCGCCGGCCACAGGTCGATCTGGAAGATCAGGGTGTCGGGCCGCGGGGTGTGGTGCAGCACGTAGTCGAGCGGGGTGTTCGAGGCGAGGCCACCGTCCCAGTAGTAGCGCCCTTCGACCTCCACTGGCGGAAAGCCCGGTGGCAGCGCGCCGGAGGCCATGATGTGTTCGGGGCCGATACGGCGTTCGCGGTTGTCGAAGTACACATAGTTGCCGTTGTGGATGTCCACGGCGCCCACCGACAGGCGCACCGGCCCGTCGTTGAGGCGGTCGAAATCCACGAACTCGCACAGCGTGTCGCGCAGCGGGGCGATGTCGTAGTAGCTCAGCGCCTCGGGCCGGTCATCCGGCCACAGATACGGCGGCGGCAGGCGCGGCGTAAAGAAGCCCGGCTGGCCGAAAGTGAGATTGCGCCCGGCCCACATCAGGTTGTTGACCGCCGCCGGCAGCAGCGGCTCGGGCAAGGCCATGTTGCCCGGCAAGAAGCGGGTGATGCGCTGCCAGAAACCTTCGAGCGCGGCCACCCGCGCCTCGGGCGCGTTGCCGGCGATGAGGGCGGCGTTGATGGCGCCGATCGACACCCCGGCCACCCAGTCGGGCACGATGCCGTGCGCGGTCAACGCCTGGTAGGCGCCTGCCTGGTAGGCGCCCAGCGCCCCGCCGCCCTGCAAGGCCAGCGCGACCTGCTCAAACCCGTGTTTGTCTGCCGGTGCCACGCCGGCTTACTCCATGTGCCAGCCGTGGCTGACGATCAGCGACTGGCCGGTGAGTGCATTGGTGGGGAAGGCGGCAAAGGTGAGCGCCACTTCGGCCACGTCTTCGATGGTGGTGAATTCCTTGGTGACCGTGCCGCCGAGCATGATGTTGTTGACCACCTCGTCTTCCGAGATGCCCAGCGTTTTCGCCTGCTCGGGGATCTGCTTGTCGACCAGCGGGGTGCGCACAAAACCCGGGCAGATCACGTTGGCGCGCACGCCTTTCGGCCCGCCTTCCTTGGCGATGACGCGCGCCAGCCCCATCAGGCCGTGCTTGGCGGTCACATAGGCGGACTTGAGCGGCGAGGCGAGCTTGGAGTGCACCGAGCCCATCAGCAACACGCTACCGCGGCCCTGGGCGTACATGTGCGGCAGCACCGCCTTGGTGGTGAGGAAGGCACCGTCGAGGTGGATGGCGAGCATCTTCTTCCAGGCGGCGAAGGGGAATTCCTCGACCGGATGAACGATCTGCACCCCGGCGTTGGAGACCAGCACGTCGACGGTGCCCCAGCGATCGACCACCGCCTGCACGCCGGCATTGACCGCGTCTTCATCGGTCACGTCCATGGCCACCGCCATGGCCCGGTCCTCGCCCAGCTCGGCCACCACCTGGCGGGCGGCGTCGATGTTGATGTCGGCGATCGCCACGCGGCTGCCGGCAGCGACGAAGCGCTTGGCAATACCGAGGCCGATGCCGCCGGCCGCGCCGGTGATGAGGCTGACTTTGTCGTTCAGTTGCATGCTCTCTCCCATTTCGGTGGCGGCGCTGTGCGAGCGCCAGAAAAAAGACCGGCGCTATGCCGTTTCGTTCATGCCACCCACAAATGCCGCCCGCAGCAAGGCCGGTAGCGTGATGCCGGCGGCGCCAGGCAGGTTCCAGTGGGCGATGCCGTCCAGACTGGTCGCCTGCGGGTTGATCTGCACCAGCGTGGCACCGGTATTGACGGCAATCTGCGGCAGCTCGGCCGCCGGATAGACCAGCGCCGAGGTGCCGATCGCCAGCATCAGATCGCAACCGGCCGCGGCGGCCAGCGCCGATTGCCATTCGTCGGCGGGCAGGCCTTCACCGAACCACACCACGCCGGGGCGGATCGGACCGGCGCAGCGCGGGCAGTCCGGCGGTGTTACGCGACGGCCGCCCTCGGGCTCGTCGGGTACGCCGGCCGGGTAGCGCCACGGCGTGCCACAGTGAAAGCAACGCGGCTGCATCAGCCGGCCATGCAGGTGAATCACGCCGGCGCTGCCGGCACGCTCGTGCAGGTCGTCCACGTTCTGGGTGATCACGGTGAGCGCCGGCACCTGCCGCGCCAGCGCGGCAATGGCGGCATGCGCCGGGTTGGGTGCGGCCCGCATCACCGCGGCGCGGCGCCACTCGTACCAGCCCCAGACCAACGCCGGATCGGCACGAAAGGCGTCGGGCGTGGCCAGCGCGGTGGCGTCGTAGCGCGCCCACAGCCCGGTCTGCGCATCGCGAAAGGTCGGCACCCCGCTCTCGGCCGAGACGCCAGCGCCGGTCAGCACCACCACATGGCGGGCATGGCGCAGCGCGGCGACCATCTGGCCGCTGAACAGCGCTTCGGAGTCGTTCATGTCGTTCATGGGCGCCAGTGTAGCGCGGCCGGCGTTGTGCCGATGCGGGCCTTGCTATCATGGCGCGTCGTCGTCGGCAGGGGCCGGCCACGCAGTCACCGAGGACACCATGCTTGAATTCCTGACCGATCCGCAACTGATCGTCGCCTTTTTCACCCTCACCGCGCTGGAGCTGGTGCTGGGTATCGACAACATCATCTTCATCTCGATTCTGGTCGACAAGCTGCCCCCCGAGCGGCGCGACTTCGCCCGCCGCCTCGGCCTGTTCCTGGCCATGTTCATGCGCATCGCGCTGCTCGCCGCGCTGTCCTGGCTAGCCGGCATGACCGAGCCCTTGTTTACCGTGCCGGTGATCGATCACGGCCTGTCGGGGCGCGACCTGATCCTCGTCGCCGGTGGTTTGTTCCTGGTGTGGAAGAGCACTGGCGAAGTGCATCAGCTGCTCGAGGGCGAAGAAGGCAGCGCCTCCAAGGCGGTGGCCAGCACCTTTGCCGCGGTCATCGCGCAGATCATCGTCATCGACCTGGTGTTCTCGCTCGATTCGATCATCACCGCCATCGGCATGGTCAATCACCTCGGCGTGATGGTGGCTGCAGTGGTCGCCTCGGTGGGGCTGATGATGTTCTTCGCCAAACCGATCGGCGAATTCGTCTCCACGCACCCGACCATCAAGATGCTGGCACTGTCCTTCCTGTTGGTGGTGGGCGTGGTGCTCATCGCCGACGGCTTCGGCAACCATGTGCCCAAGGGCTACATCTACTTCGCCATGGCCTTCTCGGTCACCGTCGAGATGCTCAACCTGCGCCTGCGCAAGAAGGCCGAAAAGCCGGTCAACCTGCACGAAGCCTACGCCCCAGAACAGGCTGAAGAACGCTCGTGAGCACGCTCGACGCCCCCTTCGCCACGCTCACGCCCGAGCACCTGCTCGACGCCCTCGAGGCGCTCGGGCTCGACTGCGACGGCAGCGTGCTGGCACTCAACAGCTATGAAAACCGCGTGTTCCAGGTCGGCATCTACGACAGCGCGCCGGTCATCGCCAAGTTCTACCGGCCCGAGCGCTGGAGCGATGCGGCCATCGGCGAGGAGCACGGCTTCCTGGCCGAGCTGGCCGAGCGCGAGATCCCGGTTGTCGCGCCGCTGGCCATCAACGGCCACACGCTCAACACCGCCGGCGGCTTCCGCATTGCCATCTTCCCGCGGCGCGGCGGGCGCGCCCCGGAGCTCGAAGACGAAGAGGTGCTGCGCTGGATGGGCCGCTTCATGGCGCGCATCCACGCCGTCGGCGCGACCCGCCCCTTCGAACACCGCCCCGCCATCAATGTGCAGACCTATGGATTCGATGCGCGCGACGCCGTGCTCGCCACGCCCTATCTGCCGCTGGAACTGGAAACCAGCTGGCGCAGCGTGGTCGACCAGGCGCTCGAAGGCGTGCAGCGCTGCTTCGACCGCGCCGGCCCGGTGGCGCAGATCCGCCTGCATGGCGACTGCCACGCCGGCAACGTGCTGTGGACGCCCGACGGCCCGCACTTCGTCGACTTCGACGACGCCCGCAGCGGCCCGGCCATGCAAGACTTGTGGATGCTGCTCAGCGGCGAACCTGATCAGCAGCGCCGGCAGTTCGAGGTCGTGCTCGAAGGCTACCGCCAGTTCCACGACTTCAACCCCGCCGAACGCCACCTGGCCGAAGCCCTGCGCACCTTGCGCCTGATCCACTACGCGGCGTGGATCGCCCAGCGCTGGCACGACCCAGCCTTCCCGCACGCCTTCAGCTGGTTCGACAGCCCCCGCTACTGGCAGGACCACATCCTCAACCTGCGCGAGCAGATCGCGCTGATGGACGAGCCGCCGCTGACGGCCCGTTGAGCGCTCAGTTCAGGCGCAGCGCCAGCTGCGCCACACGCGCGCCGAGGTGTTCGGCGGTGCGCAGGTCGGACAGCTGCATGGCCTCGGCGCCCTCATCGGCGTTGGACTGGGCCATCGCCCCGAGCTGACCGCCGAGGCGGTTCAGATCCTCGACCGAGCCCTTGCTGCTGTTATTGCCCGGCATCAGGCCGAGGTTCACCCAGGTCATGCTGTGCTGGGCGGCAAACACCGACAGCTGCATCAGCGCGTTGAGCTTGTCGCCCGACTGCGAGGCCGAGTTGGTGAAACCGGCGGCCAGCTTGTCTTTCCAGCCCTGGGTGAACCACACCTTGGAGCTGGCGTCCATGAAGGTCTTGAACGGCGCGGACACGCTGCCCATGTAGGTTGGCGCACCGAAGATGATGGCATCGGCGGCGGCCAGGTCGTCCCAGTGGGCGTCGACCGCGTCGGCGCCGATGGACTGCACCTGCACGCCGTCGACCGAGGCGGCGCCCTTGGCGACATGCTCGGCCTGACGGGCGGTGTGGCCGTAGCCGCTGTGATACACGATGGCGATTTTCTTCATGATGATCTCTCCTGTCGGCGCGGCGGGGCGCTTCGCCCCTCTCCGTCATTGAATTTACTTCACTGTGGATGCATTATCACCAAAGCAATCGACAAGAAAAACCGACAAATTTTGAGTGTTTTGTTGATATAAATTAAACATGAAACTGTCGCTCGACGCCCTCGTCATGCTCGACGCCATCGACACCGCCGGCAGCTTTGCCGCGGCCGCCCGGGCTCTGCACCGCGTGCCCTCGGCGCTCACCCACGCCGTGCGCCGGCTCGAAGACGACCTCGGGTTTGCGATCTTCACCCGCGTCGGCCGGCGGGCCGTGCTCACCCCGGCGGGCCGCACCCTGCTCGCCGACGGCCGCCAGTTGCTGGCCGCCGCCAATGAACTCGAATGCCGCGCCCGGCGGGTGGCCACCGGCTGGGAGGTGGAGTTGCGCATCGCCCTCAACGCGCTGATCCCCTTCGATGCGCTGCTGCCGCTGATCGCCGAGTTCGACGCTGAGCAGCATGGCACCCGCCTGCGCTTCGATCGCGAGGTACTGGCCGGCAGCTGGGACGCGCTCACCAGTAGCCGCGCCGATCTGGTCGTTGGCGCCTCGGGCGAGGCGCTGCGCGACTCCAGCCTCGTCTCGCGTCCGCTGGGCGAGGCGCTGCTGCTGTTCTGCCACGCCCCCGGCCACCCCTTGGCCGCCCTGCCCGACCCGCTGCCGCTGAGCGCCATCCGCCAGCACCGCGCCATCGTCATGGCCGACACCACCCGTGCGCTGCAGGCGCGCAGCGCCGGCCTGGTCAGCGGCCAGAACATGCTCATCGTGCCCGATTTCAGTGCCAAGCTCGCCGCCCAGATCGCCGGCCTCGGCGTGGGCCACCTGCCGCCCTTCATTGCCCAGGCCGCCATCGACGCCGGGCAGCTGGTCAGCCGCCAGACCGAAGCCGGGCCGGTGCGCGAACCGGTACATTTGGCCTGGCGACGCACCCACGACGGGCACGCGTTGCAGTGGTTCATCAAACACCTGAGCACCGCGCACTGGCGCGCCGCGCTGCAGGTGCTGCCGTGCTGAGGCCCCTACGCCAATCGCCCCCGGGGGTGTTCCACGCGATCCGTCCTGGCGGGACCACGCCCTAAAGCCCGCCCATGGCGGGCCGTAGACGCCTCTCACCGGTATTCGAACAAACGTCTGTCATGGCCACACGCAAACTCCTCATCGTTGATGACATGGACTCGATCCGCGCACTGGTCGCCGCCATCGGCCGCGACGCGGGGTTCGAGGTGCTGCAGGCCAACAACGGCGAGCAGGCGCTCTTTTCGTGCCAGACGCTGGACGTCGACGTGGTCATCTGCGACCAGAACATGCCCAGGATGAGTGGCGAAGCCTTCGTCGCCAAACTGCGCGAAACCGATACCCGGACGCCGGTGATCATGCTCACCGGCGAAACCGATCGCGACAAGATTGCCGCGCTGATCGCCGTCGGCATCAATGGCTTCATCCGCAAGCCGTTCAAGCCGGAGCAGATCTACCAGGCCCTGGCACGCATCAAACCCCGCGCCACGGCCGTCTGACGCGCCGACGGCGCCGGTCAGCGCCGCGGGGGTGGCGAATGCCAGTGCTCCCACGGCCCGTCCTCGCCGACGCCACCGCCCTCGCAGCGCCAGCCGTGTTGCGCGTAGAAGCACCGCGCCCGCAGGTTGCGGGTCACACACTTGAGCGACATGGGGCGACCGTAGCGCGCCTCGCATGCGTGCAGGAGGGCGCTGCCGACACCGGCGCGCTGGTGCGCGGGCGACACATACAGGTGGTGGATGAAGCGCTCGGGCACCCACACCGAGGCAAAGCCGGTGATGTCTTCCCCCAGCATGGCCACATGAACGTCTTCGCCCTCGATGCTCCCCAGGAACTCGGCGCGCGTCGCGTCGCCGCCGCGGAAGCACCCGGCCGTTGCCCGCGAGGCGTTGTAGAGCGCGAGCAGGGCGTCGAACTCGCCTGTGTCGGCGGGCCGGATGACGAGGAGGCGATCGGGTCGGGTCATCAGGCGGTGCATCCATCCCGCGCCTCGTCGGCGCCGGCGGCACAGATGTGCTACTGCCGTTCGGCGGCTTCCAGGCGCGCGGCCGCCTGCGCATTGGCGGCATCGAGTTGTGTGTGCACCTGCGCCTTCAACGCCTGTGCCTGCTCGACTTCCCGCGCCTTGGCCGCAGCCACGGTGGCGGCGCTGGTGGCGGTGTCGGCACCACACGCGCTCAGCGCGGTGGCGGTGAGAAGCATCAACACGGCGCGCATGGCTTACTCCTGAATGACCTCCGGCAGTCCGGCCAGTATATGTCCGTCGGCCAGCAAGGCGGCGCGCAATGCGCGAGCGGTATCCACGGCCTCGGCGTTGTCGCCATGCACGCAGATGCTGTGGATGGGCGTGGGCAGCACGGCGCCATCGAGCGCGACCAGGCCGCCGGCAGCGAGCAGACGGCGAACATGCGCAATGCATTCGGCCGGGTCGTGCAGCACTGCGCCGGGCTGGCTGCGCGGCACCAGCGTGCCGCGCGGCGTGTAGGCGCGGTCGGCAAAGGCTTCGAGCGCCACCAGCAAGCCGGCGCGTTGGCCGGCGGCGGCCAGTTCGGAGGTGGCGGGCGCGAGCAGGATCAGGTGGCGGTCGAAGGCCCGCACAGCGCGGGCGATGGCCTCGGCCATGGCGGCGTCTTCGCAGGCCATGTTGTTGAGTGCGCCGTGCGGTTTGACATGCGTCAGCCGCCCGCCTTCGGCCTGCGCCATGCCGGCCAGCGCGGCCACCTGGTAGATGACCATGGCTTCGAGCTCGTCGGGCGGCAGCTGCATCTTGCGCCGGCCAAAGCCTTGCAGGTCGGGGAAGGCCGGGTGGGCGCCGAGCGTGGTGCCGCTGGCCAGCGCGGTGCGCACCGTGTGGCGCATCACCCGCGGGTCGCCGGCGTGAAAGCCGCAGGCGATGTTGGCCGAGTCGACGATGGGCAGCAGGGCCTCGTCGGCGCCCATCGGCCAGGCGCCGAAGGATTCGCCGAGATCGGCGTTGAGGTTGAGCTTCATGGGGCGTCTCCGTCGTCGTCACGGCCATCGATGATGCCGCTGAGCAGGTTCTGACTGTACAGCGCCGCTTCGTCGATGATGCCGGGCGGGCGAAAAGTGGTGATGCCCGACCGCCACTGCGCCAGGCACTCACGCTGCGCCTTGCGCGCGGTCTGGGCTTGCGCCAGATCGACCTCGGCAAAGCGGATGGACTGACCCGGCGCAAGATGCGCCAGACGCGGCAGGTCGGCGCTGATCAAGGTGGCAATCTTGGCATAGCCGCCCACGGTCTGACAGTCCGGCCCGAGCAGGATGGGCTGGCCATTGGCGGGCACCTGGATGGCGCCCGGGGTGATCCCGTCGGAGAGGATGTCGGCGCCCATGTCTGGGCGGTGCGCCAAGGTCGGACCTTCGAGCCGCACGCCCATGCGATCCATGTCGGGGGTGACGGTGTAGGTTTGAGTCAGAAAGCGGTCGAGCGCTTCGGGCGTGAAGTGATCCGCCTGCGGCCCGGCGATGACCCGAAACGGGCCCTCCGGGTGCAGATACGCCGCCGCGCGCTGTTCGATCCACGGGTCACCGCTGACCGAGCCGCAGGGCAGTTGGTCGCCATTGCGCAGGGCGCGCCCGTCGATGCCGCCCAGCCCGGCGCGGGCATAGGTGGCGCGGCTGCCCAGTTGTGGCGGCACCCGCACGCCGCCCGACAACGCGATATAGCCCGGGCCTTTACTGGTGCCGACGGCGAGGGTGTCGCCCTCGAAGAGCGTGACGGTCTCCCACGGCGCGACCTCGCGCGTGCTGCCATTGACGCTAGTCAGCCGCGCACGCAACTGCCCGGCCAGGGCGCATCGCACCGGGCCACTGAGCGCCTTGAGACTCGGCCCGGAGAGCGCGACCTCGATTCCGGCGGCGTCCGCTTCGTTACCAACCAGCAGGTTCGCACACGCGAGCAATTGCCCGTCGGCCGCGCCCGCCACCGGCACGCCAATGCTGCGGTAGCCGGTGCGGCCGCCGTCCTGAATGCAATTGCCGAACCCCGAATCGACGACTTCCAGCAGCCTGTTCATGCCTCCGCCTCCGGCTCAGCGATGAAGCGCTCGCGGTCCAGCTGGCCGGCGGCGGCGAGGTGGTCCAGCTCGCGGTAGCGATCGGCGTCGATGGCGCACCAGCGCACGGTGTCGCCCGGCGCCAGCAACGCGGGGCGTGCCGTGTTGGTGATGTCGAACAGCCGCAGCGGCGTGCGGCCGAGCAGATGCCAGCCGCCCGGGCTCTCCCACGGATAGACCGCGCACATGCGCCCGGCCACCGCCAGGCTGCGCTCGGGCACCGCACGACGCGGGGACGCCAGTCGCGGCACGTCGCAGGCCGCCGGCAGGCCGCCGAGGTAAGGAAAGCCGGGCTGGAAGCCGAGCATGTAGACCCGGAAGTCGGTGCCGCACATCAGCGCGACCACCTCGGCCGGCGTCAGATCCCGCGTATCGGCCAGGTGCTGCAGATCGGGCGCAAAGGCTTCGTCGAAGCACACCGGAATGCGCCAGTGCAGGCCTTCGCGTTGATGTGCGTCGGCGGCCATGGCGATGTCGAGCAGTGCCGGCCCCTGGACGGAGACATCCTCGACGGTGTCGTCGAAATACAGCGTCACCGCCGCGAAGCTGGGCACCCACTCGATCACGCCGGGCAACGTGTCGCGCTGCCGGCGCCGTTCCAGTTCGGCAGCAAAACCCATCACCCGGGCGTGGATCTCGGGCGAGATCTCGTTGCCGAAGGCGATGGTGATGGCGCGGTCGCCGAGCAGTCGAGCACGCGGCCAGGCGGCATCGCTGCGGGCCGTCATCGTCATCAGCTAAGGTCTCCGATCAGGCCGGGCAGCCACAGCGCCAAGTCGGGCACCAGCGCGAGCAGGACGAGCAAGATCATCATGCCGACCAGGAAGGGCGTCACCCCGGCCATCACGTCATTGAGCGAGCCGGATTTGCGCAGGTTCTGCACCACGAAGAGGTTCAAGCCGACCGGTGGCGTGATCAGCGCGGCCTCCACCAGGATGATGACCACGATGCCAAACCACAGCGGATCGTAGCCGAGCGCGAACATGACCGGCGCGATGATCGGGATGGTGGTGATCATCATCGACATGGTTTCCATGAAGCAGCCCAGCACCAGGTAAAACAGGACGACCACCAGCAGCATCATGGCCGCCGACAGATCGAGCGCTTTGAGGGTCTCGGTGATCAGCTCGGTCAAGCCGATCGAGGTGATGACGAAGTTGAGGAACAGCGCCGCGACGATCACCAGCATCACCATGCCGGTCGAGTGCATGGTGCCTTCGAGGCATTCGAGCATCATCTTCCAGTTCAGGCGGCGCTTCCACGCCGCGAGGATCAGGGCCGCGACCACGCCCAGCGCCGAGGCCTCGGTGGCGGTGGCGATGCCGGCGTAGATGGAGCCGACCACTACCAGGAAGATGCCCAGCGGCGGCAGCAAGTCAGGCAGCACGGCAATGCGCTCGCTCCAGCTCACCTTCTGCCCCTTGCCGCCCCATGCCGGAAAGACCATGCAGGCGATCCAGACCGAGCCCATGAACAGGGTCACCAGTATCAGGCCGGGGATAATGCCAGCCAGGTATAGCTTGGGCACCGAGGTGTTGGTCAGCACGCAGTACACGATCATGTTCAGCGAGGGCGGGATCAGGATGCCGAGCGTGCCGCCCGCCGCCAGTGTGCCAAGGAACAGGCGGTCGTTGTAACCGAAGCGCTTGGCCTGCGGCAGCGCCACCGTGCCGATCGTCGCGGCGGTGGCCACACTGGAACCCGAGGTGGCGGCAAACAGCGCGCAGGAGCCGATGTTGGCATGCATCAGGCCACCCGGCAGCCAGGACATCCATTTGACCAGCGCCTCGTACATGCGCTCGGCAATGCCTGAGCGCAGCAGGATTTCGCCCAGCAAAATGAACAACGGCAGACACACCAGCAGGAATTCGGTGCTGGCCGTCCAGGCGATCTCGCCGGCGGCTCGGGTCAGCGGGAGGAAGCCGAAAGCCTTGTCGAGCGCGACGCCGAGCAGGCCCAGCGAGGCCGCCACCGGTACCGCCAGCAGCATCAGTCCCATCAAGATCAGAAGTGACGTGGCGATCATTGGGCGCCTCCTTTGAGCATTTCACCTTCGTGTTCGGCGGCGTGCGCGGCTTCGCCGGCGGCGTCTTCCTCGATGCTGCGGGCGCCGACCAGGCCGGCAAACTGCGCCTCGTCGCCCTGAATCATCGCCACCGTGGCGCGCAGGAACAGCACCAGCGCGGTCAGCGTGCATTGGGTCAGGCCCGCCCACCACATCGCCTGCGGCAACCACAGCGGCGCGGCGAGCTCGGAGTTGGAACGCGAGCCCAGTTCCCACGAGGTCATGAACACCTCGTAGCCGTACCAGGCAAAGATGCCGGTCAGCAGACCGATCGAGGCGACGGCGAGCAAGTCGAGCAGCGCACGCGCGAGGCGCGGCATGAGCCGGTAAGCCGCATCGACGCGCACGTTGCCGCGCTTGAGCAATACGGCGGAATACGACCAGGCACTGCCGACCGCGAGGGCGTAGCCCGCCACTTCGTCGGCACCGCCGAGCGTAACCGACAGCAGCTTGCGCAGCAGGACGTCAGTCGCGACGAGCAGTGCGGCGATCAGGATCAGTCCGCCACCGGCGCGAATTGACCAGGAGGCGAGCCGATCGCTCACCGTCCAGAGAATGGACATCATGGGAGTCTCCTCGTGCGACATGCTGGCCGCAGCGTGGGCCTGACCGGCCGCGAACACAGCCGGTCAGGCTGGGCACTGAACGCTTACTTGCTGGCCTTGATGCCAACGATCGGACCGACCGAGGCGTCGAAGTCCTTGGCGCAGCCCTTGCAGCGCTCGAGCCACTTGGGCAGCATCTGCTCGGACATCAGGCTCTGGAGCAGCGCACGGTCTGCATCGCTCGGCTGAACCAGGGTCATCTTGCCCGGGTTGCCACCCACGCAGCCTTCCGCACCGCTGTTGCACACGTAACCGAGCGCGGTCTCCTTCTCGGCGGCGACCCACAGGCGGTCTTCCAGCACCTTCATCTCGGCCTTGATGAACTCGCGCACCTTCGGGTCGAGCTTGGCCCAGGACTTCTGGTTGGCCGCATAGGCAATTTGCGCCCAGCCCATCGGCAGGGCGAACAAGTGGGTGGTCACCTCATGCCACTTGGCCAGGTTGCCCGACATCGAACCGGTGATACCGCAGTCGACCGCGCCGGTCTGCAGGGCCGGCACCACTTCACCGAAGGACATGGTGACCGGCGTCGCACCGAGTGCAGCCATCAGCTCGGACTGCGAACGGCCGCCCACGCGGACCTTTTTGCCGGCCACATCCTTGAGGCTGGTGATCGGGGCGTTGCAGTACAGCACCTGCGCCGGGAAGGCACCCAGGCCGAGCAACTCAACCTTAAACTTGTTTCGCAGCAGCTTCTCGTAGAAACCGCGGGTCGACTCGGTGACCTTGCGGGCGGTGGCGGCGTCCGGCAGCAGGCCGGCGATGTCGACCATCTCGATCGCGGGGTCATCGGCGGCGAGGTAGTACATCGGCACCCCGGCAAACTCCATCACGCCCTGACCCAGCAGACGCAGCACCTCGGGGCCCTTCATGCCCATCTGGTCGAAACCGCGGATCTCCGCCTTTACCGCGCCGCCCGACTGCTGCGGAATGTGATCGGTCCAGAACGGCAGCTCGTGATCCTTGTAGGGGCCGAGGTTCGACAGGCTGCCGACGATGCGCAACTCGGTCGACGGCAGCTTGTCGGCGGCGGCCAGGCCCGGCGCCATGGTGGCGGTCAGGGCGGCGCAAGCGGCGATACACAGATTCTTGATTTTCATGGGGTTGCCTCCTGTTGTTCTGGTTTTCAGTTGGTTGCGAACTGCGCATTGAGTAGTTCAGTGATCAGCATCGCGCCAGGCGCATGAGTGATGCAGAAATCGGGTCGGCTATTCATCACGATGGCCTGCGGGGTCACCCCGCAGGCCCAGTACACCGGCATCTCGCCAGGCATGATTTCAACCGGATCGCCAAAATCCGGGCGGGCCAGGTCGGCAATGCCGATCTGCGCCGGATCGCCAAGGTGCACCGGCGCGCCGTGCACACTGGGCATGCGGGCGGTGAGCTGAATGGCGCGGATCGCGTCGGCCGGCGTCATCGGGCGCATCGACACCACCATCGGGCCGCTGAAGGGACCGGCCGGCCGGGTCGGGATGTTGGTGCGGTACATCGCCACGTTGTGGTTATGCTCAATGTGGCGCAGCGGAATCGCGCTATCGAGCAGGGCCTGCTCGAAGGAAAAGGAACAGCCCAGCACGAAGGCCACCAGGTCATCGCGCCACAGCGCGCCGATGTCGGTCACCTCATCCACCAGCTCGCCCTTGCGCCAGACACGGTACATCGGCACATCGCTGCGGATGTCGATATCGCGGCCCAGTTCCGGCAGCATCGGATCGCCCGGCTCGGACACCGCCAGCAACGGACAGGGCTTGGGATTGCGCTGGCAGAAGCGCAGGAAGTCGTTGGCCTGTTCGGCCGGCAGGATGGCCACGTTGCCTTGCACATGGCCCGGCGCGAAGCCGCTGGTGTGCCCGGTGTAGCGACCCGCGCGGATCGCTTCATGCACCTCGGCATAGTCGCGCAGGCTCGCGGTTTCTGGTGAGAAGCAGGGGTTGGTGATGGTATTCAAGTCGGCCTCCGGCTAGGGGATGGGCAAAGCTTGAATTCAGTATCGGTGGCGGTTTTATTTGCCGCAAACACAAAATATCTTTGTGGCGACATCGATTTTGTCGATGCCGAATTGCTGCGCTGCGAGAATTTCGGCCTCAGACGACCGACTGTTCGCGCACGAACGCAATCGCGTCACGGACGGCCTGGTCGAGCTGCGGCACCCCTGGATTCAGCCAGTACGAGGCATGCAGCGGAAGCGGCGCGAGGCGCACATCGCTGTCGAGAATGGCGAAGGCGGCGGTCTTGCTGCACAGCCGCGTAGCGACCTCCTGCGGCAACGTGGCGAAGCCGAGCCCGCCCTCCACGAGGCGGATCAGCGCCGAAATGGATGACACCGTGTGAATGCGCGTGGTCTCCAGACCCGCTGCGCGAAGCTTGTCCACCAGGGCCACATGCGGTTGCGAGCCACGCTGGAAGGTCAGCAACTCATTCTCGGCAATTTCCTCAAGCGACCATGAGCGCCCGGCAACCGCCTCGCGGCACCCGACAAACACCATCTCCTGCGAAGGGACGGCTTCCGAGCGGATGCCCTCGGCCTGCACCGGGATGGCCGCGAAGGCCAGGTCGATACTGCCCCGGCGCAGTTGTTCGGCCACCATTGGCGTCATTTCCACGGTGAGTTCGAACTTGATATGCGGCTTGCTGGCCCGCAAGTAGTCGATCAGCGGAATCAGCCAGGTGTGCAGCACGGTCTCGATCGCCCCCAGTCGCAAGGTGATCGACTGCGGCTCGGGCGTGCCGATTTCCTCCTTCAACTCATGCTGGATATCGATCAGGCGGTGCGCATAGACGAGAAAGCGGGACCCCGCATGCGTCAGCCGGAAGTGACGATCACGGCGGTCGAGCAGCGGCACCCCGAGCTCATCCTCAAGGCTGCTGATGCGGCTGGAAACAGCCGATTGGGTCAGGCAAAGCTTTTCTGCGGCCCGCGTCACGCTCTGCAAACGGGCGACCCAAATGAAGGCCTCCACAAACCGAAGATTCATCGCTCCCCCAAGAAACCGGCATCCATGCGGGCGACGATAACACGCGCATCCTCGCCCGCCGACACCTCACAGGGAGCGATAGAACCGCTCGGTTACGCGTTGCCCGGCAGCGGTGCCGCCTTGATCGCGGCCACCAGGGCGCCGATCGATCGCTCAAGCCCGTCGACCATCGCCGCATCCGGTGCCCGGCCCTGCACCGCCAGGGCCTCGACCGCGGCGGCCTGATCCGCCAGGGCATCGGCGCCCAGGCTGCCCGCTGCACCGCGCAGGGTATGCATCAATCGCGCGGCGCCGATCAGGTCGCCCTCGGCCACACGGGAACGCAACTGCGTGCCGCAGTCGCCATGCTGGCGCTCAAACAAAGCGAGCATGCGCGCATACAGCGCGGGCTTGCCCATCATCCGCAACAGGCCGGCCTCGACGTTGAGCCCCGCAATGCCGGGAAAACCGCGATCAGGCGTCGGTGCGAGCGCGGCATCCGGCGCCCGCGTGCGGCCGGCCCAGCGGGCCAGCGTGGCAAGCAGCAAGGGCGGATCAACCGGCTTGGCGAGATGATCGTTCATGCCGGCCGCGAGACACTGCGCCCGCTCATCGGCCATGGCATGCGCGGTCATGGCAATGATCGGCAGCGCGGCAAAGCGCGCATCGGCACGGATCTGACGCGTGGCTTCAAGGCCATCCATTTCCGGCATCTGAACGTCCATGAGCACTACGTCGATGGGCGGCGCGTCGGCGCGCATCACGCGATCGACCGCTTCACGCCCGGTGCCGGCGGTGTCGACCAGCACGCCCTGCTCGGCCAGCAGGGTTTCGGCGATCAGCAAATTCACCAGATTGTCCTCGGCCACCAGCACACGCAAACCATCAAGATCCGCAGCGGGGGCGGGCGACACCCGGGGGGTTCGCGCAAGCTCGTCGGCGGCACCGACGCCGAGTTCCACGTCGAACAAGAAAGTGCTGCCCTGGCCCGGCTCACTATGCACGACCACATCGCCACCCATCAGCCGCACCAGGTGGCGGCAGATCGACAAACCCAGCCCGGAGCCGCCGAACTTGCGCGTGGTCGAGGCGTCGGCCTGGGCAAACGGCTGGAACAGGGCCTCGACCTGACTGGGCGAGAGCCCGATCCCGGTGTCGCGGATGGCAAACTGCAGCCGCACCCGGTCGCCGTGACGCGCCTCGGCGCGCACCGTCAGCGCCACTTCACCATGCTCGGTGAACTTGATCGCGTTGCCGACGAGATTGGTCAGCACCTGGCCCAGGCGCATGGCGTCGCCGATCAACCGGCGGGGCACCGCCGGCGCCACCGACACATGCAGCGCCAGCTGCTTGCTGCGCGCCTGCTCGCCGAACAGCCCGACGAGCTGGTCGAGCACCTCGTCCAGCGAAAAGGGCGAGGCCTCGAGCGGCAGGCGCCCCGCCTCGATGCGCGACACATCGAGCACATCGTTGATCACCCCGAGCAGCGCCGTGCCCGCCCGGTGGATCTTGCCCACATAGTCGCGCTGGGTGGGATCGAGGCGGGTGCCCAGACACAGATGCGAGAGGCCGATGATGGCGTTCATCGGGGTGCGGATCTCATGGCTCATGTTGGCCAGGAAGCGGCTCTTGGCCTGGGTGGCTTCCTCGGCCAGCTGCTTGGCGTCGCGCAAGGCGAGCTCTGCGGCGCGACGCGCCGAGACGTCTTCAAGCACCCACACGCCGTGGCTGATCCGGCCGTCGTTCTCCGCCAGGCCGCTCACCGCCAGGCTGACCCACACCCAGGTGCCGTCGTGGCGGCGCAGCTGGCATTCGCCCCGCCACTCCGCCCCCGTCGACAAGGCCTGCCAGGCCTCGGCCTGCACATCGCGGGGGCGATCGTCGGCGTCGCGCGCCTCGGGCAAGCCAGTGGCGAGATCACCCAGCGCATGGCCGGTGATCTGCGTGAAATGCGGATTGACGTACTCGACCGCACCGTCGCGCCGGGCGATCACCACCATCACCGGGCTGTGTTCGACGGCCAGCGACAGCTTGCGCACCTGGCGCGCCGCCGCACGCCGCTCGGTGATGTCGTAAGTCCAGCTCAGCACCACGGGTTGCCCCTCGAACCAGCCACGCTCCATGCTCAACAGCACCCAGTAGACGCTGCCGTCCTGGCGTCGCATGGCCACCTCGCGGTCGCGCACCGGCTCGCCGGCATCGAGCGCCGCCAGTGCCGCGACACGTTGATCCGGATCGACATAGCGAGCCAGTATCGGCGTCTGCATGAACACATTGCGCGGCAGCCCGGCCATGGTGCAGGCCGGCCCGTTGGCGAACAGCGGCAGCCGCCCCTCGCCGGCGATGACCACCCCGATGGGGCTGGATTCGAGGATCCGGTTCAGCTGCGCCTCGGCATCGCGGGCGCGACGCTCGGCCGCCTTCAACTCGGTGATGTCGACGATCACACCGAGCAGCCCGCCGGGTTGTCCGTCAGCCAGGCGAAAGCCCTGCGCCCAGTAGAGCGTGTCGTGACGCTGCCCGTCGGCAAAGACGATGGCCTGCTCGCGGGCCACGGCGCCGGTGGCGGCGATCAGGCGCTGGTCCTCGGCGTGGTAGGCGCCGCGTTCGGCCACCGGGAAGATATCGGTGTCGAGGACGCGCTTGCCACGCAAGGCGTCGCGCGCCACGCCAAAGGCCGCTTCGAACGCCCGGTTGCAGCCCAGGAAGCGCGCATCGGCGCCCTTGTAGAACACCGGGTTGGGCAGCGCGTCGATCAGCACCTCGACAAACAGCAGCTGGTCCGACAGCTCGGCCTGCTTGTCGGCCAGCGCCCGGGTGCGCTCGGCGACCTCGCCTTCGAGCGCATCGCGCGCGCCGGCCAGGCGTTGCGTCGCATCATGCAGCAGTGTGCGCGTGGACTCCTGACTGTCGACCAGCGCGGCAATCTCTCGCCAGTGGCCTTCGATCTCCGGGCCGGGCGCCAGCGCCAGCTGGCCGATGCGCTCGCTCTGGGTCACCAGGGCCTGCAAGGGGCGGCGCACGCGATCGGCCAGACGCCGGGCGAGCAGCACCCCCACGGCAATCACTCCCAGCATCAAGGCAATGAAGATGACCGCATCGCGGGCGCGCGCCGGCACGAAATCGGCCTCGGGCGCAAAGCCGGCGACCCACAAGGCATTGCCCCCCAGATGCAGCGGCGAAAACTCGGCCCGCCAGCGCTTGCCGTCGAGCATGAAGCCGACATCCCCGGCCGGCCGGCCGACGCGCTCCCAGGCGGCCACGCCGCCGCTGAGGCCGCTCACGCCAAGTTCGCCGACCGGCTTGAGGACGGCAGCGCGTATCGCCTCCGGGGTGTTGAAGTGCGGCGAGGCCGGCAGGCCAAGCACCTCGCCAGCGTCGGTGAGGATCGCCACCCCGCCCTGCTGGCCGACCTGCATGGCGGCGGTGAGCTGCGACAGATCGGCCAGCAGGACGTCCAGGGCCAGCACACGGCGCAGACCGTCGGCGCCGGTCCAGCGCACCGACACGGTGATGCCCGGCTCGCGGGTGGTGAAGAACAGGTAGGGCCGCGTCCAGAACAGATCGCCGTCCTGCGCCGTGGCCATGGCGCCGAGAAACCACGGGCGGCTGCGCGGCTCGTAGTCGCTGTCGAGGGCCGCTTCGCTGGCGCGCTGGCCGGCGCCTGACCAGCGGATGATCCGGTGGCGCGGCGTGGCGTCGGGCCGGTCGGTGACCCGGTTGCGCCACTGCCCGCCGGGCAGCTCGAGCAGCAGCAGCTCGCGGCCGTCCTCCTTGGCCAGCAAGGCCGACGACAGGCGCGGATCCTTCGCCAGGACGGGCTGCAGCAGGCGGTTGTAGGTGTCCAGCGAACTGACGTCGAAGACGCTTGCCCGCCCCCAGTCCGCTGCGGTGTCGAGCAATTGCTCGATCTGACGGAAGTCGCGCTGAATGTGTGCGGCCACCGATGAGGTCGCCCGTTGCACCGCGCCGCGCGCCAGTTCGGTGGTCGACGGCTTGAGGATGAGGCCGTAGAACGCGGCGCCAAACACCACGAAGCACACCACGATCAGCAGCGCGAACTGGCGCATCAGACCCTGCACCAGCGAGGGGCGCGCGGGGGCAGAGGACACGGTTTTCAATGCAGCGTTTTCGCTCATGCGCTCAGGGGCGTCGGCCGCCGAGGAAATGATCACAGGATACGCAGGTGAGCGCCGGGCACGGAACCCCCTGCGCTACCGTCGGTCAGTCGCCCCGGCCGTCAATCGGCCGGCACGCAGCGCGACGCCGCCCAGTCGCGCAGCGCGGCGACCTGCTCGGCCATGACCACCGACAGCGGCCGGGTGCGCGCCGCTTCGGCCACCAGATGCGCGGTCGCCAGGGCATGGCCGTCGGCCAGGCTTTCATAGCGGCCGGCAACCACCAGCTGCTCCAGCTCGGCCCCCGAAAAGCCGTCGGTGACCACCACCAGCGCATCGAGATCGAATTGCGCCGGATCCTGTCCGTGCCGCCTGAGGTGGATCTCGAAGATGTCGCGCCGCACGGCCGGGGTCGGCAGATCGACAAAGAAGATCTCGTCGAAGCGCCCCTTGCGCAGCAGCTCGGGCGGCAGGGCCGACACATCGTTGGCCGTCGCCACCAGGAACAGGCGTGCCTGCTGTTCGTTCATCCAGGTGAGCAGGTGGCCGAGCAGGCGACGCGACACGCCGCCGTCGGCATCGCCGCCACCGGCCAGCGCCTTCTCGATCTCGTCGATCCACAACACGGCCGGTGCCATGGCTTCGGCGCCGGCCAGCGCTTCGCGCAGCTTGCGCTCGGTCTCGCCGGTGAATTTGTCGTACAGGCTGGCGATGTCCAGGCGCAGCAGCGGCACCCGCCAGCTGCCGGCGATGACCTTGGCCGCCAGGCTCTTGCCGGCGCCCTGCACGCCGAGCAGGAGCACGCCCTTGGGCACCGGCAGGCCGGGCGCGCTGCGCTCGCCGGTAAATACCGGGCGCCGTCGCGCCAGCCAGGTCTTGAGCGCGCCCAGGCCGCCGATGTCGTCGGGGCCGAGGGGGGTCATGTCCACCGACAGGGCGGTGCCCCCGAGCAGGCCCTGCTTGTGGCGGATGACGCGGCTCAGGTCGTCGGCGGTGATCAGGCCGTCGTCGCGCACCGCGTTGCGCAGCAGGCGGCGCACATCGTCCTCGGGCAGGCCGGCCACCTGTTGGACCAGGGCGTTGACCGTGGCCGACTCGCCGCGCACCGGGCGGTCGTTCTGCTGACGGTAGAAGTCCAGCTCCTCCTTGAGCAGGCGCTTGATGCCGTCGAGGTCGGGGATGCGCAAGGTCATGTGCGCGGCATGGCGCGACAGTTCGGACGGCAAGGTGATGCGCGGCGCGACCAGCACCAGGGTGCGCTCGGAGACCGGGTGGTTCAGCACCACCTCACGGATCAGCCGCAGCACCACCGGGTCGTCCAGGAATGGGTGCGGATCGAGCAGCACATAGAGCCCGCGGCGGGCGTCCTTGTCGATGTACTGCAGCGCCCGCTCGAGCGGCCGGGTGTCGGCGATGGGCCGGCGCTGGCCATCGCTGCCAGCGTTTGCCGGCGCGGCGTCGCCCACCGTGGCAAACAGGCCGTTGCCGCCCTTGGCCGGGCCGTAGCGGAAGTTCTGCTGGCTCAGGCCGTCGGCCACGCTCCAGCGGTACAGGTCGAGATTGTCCTCGCGGGCGAGGCGGTCGATCAGTCGCAGCACCTTGGGTTCTTCGACGGTCTCGATACACACCAGCGGCACACGGGATCGGACCAGGGCAGACAATTCGCGGAAATCAGGCATCGGATCGGTCGCAGTGAAGACTCCGAGAGTATATCGGCGCACACCGCCACCACTGAAGGAAGACGGCCAACCCCGCCGGGCGTTGACGCTCGGGCCGAGCGGCACGACACTGCGGGCTCGCACCACCGGTCGATGCCGCTTGCTCCGTCGGCCGGCTTTCGGTAAAAGCCCAGGTTTGCGTTTGCATCGGCGACACGCCGCCCCGTGCGCGCCCATCGGACTTCACCCTCATGACTGCCACACCCTATCCTCCCGAGTTGCTCAAGCAGGCCGAGCGCCGCCGCACCTTCGCCATCATTTCCCACCCCGACGCCGGCAAGACCACGCTGACCGAGAAGCTGCTGCTGTTCGGCGGCGCGATCCAGCTCGCCGGCACGGTCAAGGCGCGCAAGAGCGCCCGCCACGCCACCTCGGACTGGATGGAGGTGGAAAAGCAGCGCGGCATCTCGGTGACCAGCTCGGTGATGCAGTTCGACTACATGGGCCACACCATCAACCTGCTCGACACCCCGGGCCACGAGGACTTCTCGGAAGACACCTACCGGGTGCTCACCGCGGTGGACGCCGCGGTGATGGTCATCGACGCCGCCAAGGGCGTGGAGGCGCAGACCATCAAGCTGCTCGACGTGTGCCGCCTGCGCAACACGCCGATCATCACCTTTGTGAACAAGCTCGACCGCGAGGTGCGCGAGCCTTTCGACCTGCTGCAGGAAATCGAAGAGGTGCTGAAGATCGAGTGCGCGCCGGTGACCTGGCCGGTGGGCATGGGCAAGGCCTTCCGCGGCGTGTACCACCTGCTCGAGAACCGCATCCTGCGCTTCACCCCGGGTGAGGAGCGCAAGAGCGCGGCCGAGATCATCACCAATCTCGACAACCCGCAGCTCGACACGCTCTTCCCCGGCGAGATCGGCCAGGTGCGCGACGACGTCGAGCTGATCGAGGGCGCCAGCAACCCGTTCAATCTCGAGAGTTTCCTCGCCGGCCAGCAGACGCCGGTGTTCTTTGGCTCCGGCATCAACAACTTCGGCGTGCAGGAGATCCTGCAGGCGCTGATCGACTGGGCGCCGCCGCCGCAGCCGCGCGACGCCGGCGAGCGCATGGTGGCCCCGGCCGAGCCCAAGTTCTCCGGCTTCGTGTTCAAGATCCAGGCCAACATGGACCCGAAGCACCGCGACCGCATCGCCTTCTTCCGCGTGTGTTCGGGCAAGTACCAGCCGGGCATGAAAACCCGCCACCAGCGCATGGGGCGCGAGTTCAAGATCGCCAACGCGCTGACCTTCATGGCCAACGAGCGGGTGCACATGGAAGAGGCCTACGCCGGCGACATCATCGGCATCCACAACCACGGCCAGCTGCAGATCGGCGACACCCTCACCGAGGGCGAGGCCCTGCACTTCAAGGGCATCCCCTACTTCGCGCCGGAAATGTTCCGCGCCGCCCGCCTGCGCGATCCGCTCAAGACCAAGCAACTGCACAAGGGCCTGGTCGAGCTGGGCGAGGAAGGCGCCATCCAGGTCTTCGAGGCGATTGGCGGCAACATGCTGCTCGGCGCGGTCGGCCAGCTGCAGTTCGAGGTGGTCGCCCAGCGCCTGCAGGACGAGTACAAGGTCGACGCCATCTTCGAAGCGGCCGAGATCTACACCGCCCGCTGGCTGACCTTCAAGGACGAGGCCACCCGCCGCAAGTTCGAGCGCGAACAGGCGCTGCGCCTGGGCACCGACGTGGACGGCAACCCGGTCTACCTGGCCAGCACCCGCTACAACCTGCAGGTGACGATGGAAAAATGGCCCGAGGTGGGCTTCCACGCTACCCGCGAACACGGCCAGGTCATCGCCACGGCCTGACACATTTGGATGGCAGACGCGGCGATTTCAACAGGCTAGAATGCCGCCACTTGCCAAATTCATACACTTTCTTGATTCGAGGTCAGAACCATGCAAGACGAAGATGATGATCTGCGCGTCGTACTCGGCGTACTGTTCGGGGTCATTGCCCTGGTGATCGGCCTGGTGATCGGCATGGGCGTGTATTCGCTCAACCGCGCCACCGCCGTGCCGGTGGTCGAGGCCGCGCCGACGCCCGTGACCGAGCTCATGCGCGCCGCCGCCGAAAGCGTACCGACCGAGGCGATCGCCTTCACCGAACTGGCGCCGCAGGGCGACGCTCAGGTCAAGGTGTACTTCGCCGTCGGCGAAACCGGCCTGAGCGACGCCGCGGCCGGCGACCTGGCCGCCTTTGCCCAGACCGCGGCCGACAAGGTCGGCAACAGCGACATGGCGGTGCTGGTGTCGGGCTTTCACGATGCCTCGGGCAGCGCCGAGGTCAATGCCGAGATCGCCAAGACCCGCGCCATGAGCGTGCGCAACGCGCTGGTCGCCGCCGGCATCGCCGCCGACAAGGTGCTGCTGAGCAAGCCGGCCGAAACCCTGGGCGACGGCGACCCCGCCGAAGCCCGCCGGGTCGAGGTGCGACTGCAGTAAGCCGGCGCCCGGCAGGCAGCGCCGGACACGACGGATCAACCCCACCTCTTGCGGTGGGGTTTGTTTTTTCAGCGCCGGCCAGCGGCGCTCAGAGAATCTGCGCGACCGTCTCGAACGCCAGCCGTGGGCCGCGCGGGTAGTTGCCGTGCGGGTCGCCATAGCCGAGGTTGATCAGGAAATTCGCTTTGTAGCGGCCATCTGGGAAGAACTCGGCATTGAGCTTGTCGGCATTGAAGCCGCTCATCGGCCCGCAGTCGAGGCCGAGCAAGCGCGCGGCGACGATCAGGTAGGCACCCTGCAGCGTGCCATTGCGAAACGCCGTGCTCTCGGCCAGCGCGGCGTTGCCGGCGAACAGCGCATCCGCCTTGGGGTTGGCCGGAAACTGTGTCGGCAGGTGCTCATAAAAGCGCGTATCCATGGCGACGATGACGGTCACCGGCGCGGCCATGGTCTTGGCCACGTTGCCGGCCGACAGGGCCGGCGCCAGGCGGTCCTTGGCCGCGTCGCTCTTGACGAACACATAGCGTGCCGGCTGGCAGTTCATCGAGGTCGGCCCCCAGCGCAGCAGGGCATACAGCTCGCGCAGCAGGGCGTCGGAAACCTCCTTGCCGCTGAAGGCATTGAAGGTGCGGGCGGTGCGAAAGACCTGGTCGAAGACCTCGGGCGTTATCGGCGTCATGGCAAGCTCTCGGCGGTAGTGAACGGGCTGCCGGCCACCGCGCCGGGTGGCTCGGCCTCGGTCTAGCTTACTCGCGCAGCGCCGCTCGCGCCTCTTGCAATGTCGAGAACAGGCGCCCGTCCTCGCCCAGCACCTCACCGAGCTTGACCCGCGCAAAGCCACTGGAAGCATAGCGCACCACCGTGGTGTAGTAGGTGTCGACCAGCGACTGCACCATGGCGGCATAGTCTTCGAGCAGGTCGGGATCGATCTCGAAGTGATCGTAATTGACCACCGCCCGCACCCGCCGGCCCAGCGGCGCCAGTTCCTCGGCGACGCGTTCGCGGATCTGCGCGATCTGCGCACGGTCACGCACCGTGTAGCGCTCCAGGTCGACGAAAAACAGATCCTGCTCGGCGTCGTAGTGCAGTCGCGCCGACAGCGGCCGGTCGAGCAGGTTCGCCCGCAGGCCGATGTGGCCGTCGGCGAAGATCCGTGCGTCCATCAGACGCGGCGCCCCTTCGATCAACGGGGCAAAGCCCATGTGGGCCAGGATGTCGCGCTCGATGTCGATGCCCGGCGCGATCTCGATCAGCGCCAGGCCACGCTCGGTCAGCCGGAACACGCAGCGCTCGGTGATGTAAAGCACCGGCTGGCGGCGCTGGTTGGCCACATCGCCGCTGAAGGTGCGGTGCTCGACCTGCGCGACGAACTTGGGCGACTTACCCTCGCGCAGGATGCGCAGTTGTCCGTCCTCAACGGCAACCTCCAGCCCGCCGGCGGTGAAGGTGCCGACAAAGACCACCTGCTTGGCGTTCTGGCTGATGTTGATGAAGCCGCCGGCCCCGGCGATGCGGCTGCCGAACTTGCTCACGTTGAGGTTGCCCTGGCGGTCGGCCTGGGCCAGACCGAGGAAGGCGATGTCCAGCCCGCCGCCATCGTAGAAATCGAACTGGCTGGGCTGGTCGATGATCGCCTGGGTGTTCACCGCCGCGCCGAAATCCAGGCCGCCGGCCGGAATGCCGCCGATCACGCCGGGCTCGGCGGTGAGCGTGAGCAGGTCGATGATCGACTCCTCCGCCGCCACCGCCGCCACCCCCTCGGGCATGCCGATGCCGAGGTTCACCACCGCGTTCGGGCGCAATTCCATGGCCGCGCGGCGGGCGATGATCTTGCGCTCGGACATCGGCAACGCCGGCACGCTGGTGGCCGGCACGCGGATCTCGCCGGCATAGGCCGCGCTGTAGGGCGTGCCGAAGGTCTGCTCGTGATGCTCGGCCTTCTCGGCCACCACCACGCAGTCGACCAGCACGCCGGGGATCTTCACCTGGCGCGGGTTGAGCGTGCCGCGGTCGGCGATGCGCTCGACCTGGGCGATGACGATGCCGCCCGAGTTGTGCGCGGCCATGGCAATCGCCTGCGCCTCGAGTGTCAGCGCTTCCTTTTCCATGGTCACGTTGCCGTCCACATCCGCGGTGGTGCCGCGGATGATACCGACGTGGATCGGGAAGGCCTTGTAGAACAGGTAGTCCTCACCGTCGATCGGCATCAGGCGCACCAGGTCTTCGGTGGTCACCGCGTTGATCTTGCCGCCGCCGAAGCGCGGGTCGACAAAGGTGCCCAGGCCGACGCGGGTCAGCGTGCCCGGCTTGCCGGCGGCAATGTCGCGGAACAGGTGGGAGATCACGCCCTGCGGCAGGTTGTAGGCCTCGATCTGATCGCTGGTGGCCAGCGCCTGCAGCTGCGGCACCAGGCCCCAGTGCCCGCCCACCACGCGGCGGACCAGGCCAGAGTGGCCGAAATGGTTGAGCCCGCGCTGCTTGCCATCGCCCTGCCCGGCGGCGTAGACCAGCGTCAGGTCACGCGGATAGCCGATGCCATCCGGGCTCTCCGCCGCCTCGGCCAGAAAACGCGCCTCCAGCGCCACCGCGATCCCCTCGGCAAAACCGATGCCGACGAAACCGCCGGTGGCCACCGTGTCGCCACTGCGCACCAGTTGCACCGCCTCGGCCGCGCTCACCACCTTGCCGCGCCGGCGCCGGTGCAGTTCCTCAATCATCCGTGCGGTGTTGCTTCGCTCCTGCATGCCCTCTCCCCCCTCGACCGCGGCCATCGCACGGGCCGCTGCAATGGGCGCAACGATACTGCGCCGTGCGGGGAAAAGGCTACCGGGTTAACCCGGCATGCCATCGATACGCGTACTCACCAGCCACATGCCGTAGCGCCACAGGAACAGCAGCAGCGCGCCAGCAAAGCTGGCGCCGGCGGCATGGATCAGGGGTTGATAGGCCGCCGGGATGAAGGCCGCGGTCAGGCGCAACACGGTGGCCAGCAGCATCAGCGCGTAAGCCGGCACCATCAGCGGCGGCAGCACCAGGTTGCGGCCGGTGTGGCCGAGCGCAGTGCGCGTCATCATGCCCAGGGTCAGCACACCGATGCCGCCGATGGCGATGCTGTGCACCGCGGCCGACATCAGCGCTGGCGCCACCGACAAGGCCAGCCCGACCAGGCCGATGCCCAGCGCGGTCAGCGTGTAGCCCAGATACAGCACCCACAGCAGCGGATGCTGGCGCATCGCGCCGTGCGCATTGCGCGCCAGCAGCACCAGGTTGAACACCATGCCGGCGGCGCCGACGAACAGCGCCAGCATCGACGGCGCATCGGCCGCCACCAGCGCGGCGAGGACCACCGGCGAGAGCAGCGCGGTCATGCCCGCCCAGCGCGGATGGCTGACCTGCGGCCGCTTCAGCGCACGGTGGGTGAAGAAGGGGATCACCCGCAGGCCGATCAGGGTGATGAAGCCGGCCACCAGCAGCAGGCCGGTGAACAGCAGGCGGCGCACATCCAGCGTCAGCGCACCGGCCACGGTGAGCAGGTAGAGGGCGTTGGCCACGCCGAAGGCGAGCAGCAAGAAGGGCACGCCGGCGTTGCGCTTGCTCCGCGCCCGCCAGATCGGCCGCGCCACGGCCACGGCGGCACAGAGGAAAAAACCGACCGACAGCACCCCGGTCACCAGCGGCACCGCGGTTTCGGTGGCCGCGGCAATACGGGCGCCGAGCCACAGCGCGGCCAGGCAGGCCAGCGGGGTGCCGGAAAAGGCCGGTTGACCGGTCCACGAGGCCACCGCGGTGAGCAGGAAGCCGACAATCACCGCCCCGGCGTAGCCCCAGATCATCTCGTGGCCATGCCACAGCATGCCGGGCAGCGCGTCGGTGCCATTGAAACCGGCCACCCAGGCCAGGATCGCCACCACACCGAACAGCGCGGCGAACAGGTAGAAGGGCCGGAAGGCCATCGCCATGAACGGCGACCAGCCTGCGCGGCTGACTGGCAGACGGGGGCGAGGTTCTTCGAGTCGGATAATGGCCATCGGTGCGTCTCGTGGATCAGGCAATCGGGCGTGCGGGCACGCCGGGGGAAAGGGGCCGGCACGACGGGGGCCGCCGCGCCGGGGTGAGGTTGGGGTTGGGGGTGGGCACCTGGAGGTGCCTCGTGGTATTCGGTGCCGTCATGTCGCTGCGCTCAGCGCCTGAGCGGCTTTCAGGCCGGGACCAGCGCCGCCTCGACGGCGGGGAACATCTCGCGCTCCTCGAAGCGCACATGAGCGATCAGCGCTTCGCCGGCCTCGGCGCAGCGCTGGCCGGCCGCGGCCGCGTCGAACAAGGCGTTGAGCTGGGCATGCTCGCGCAGCAGGCGCTCGACCAGGGCCGGCTCGCCCGCCGCGCGCAGCACCGGCAGCAGGTCACGCTCCTCCTCGTCGAAATGGGCCTGCAGCTCGGCACGCATCTGTACCAGCATGGTCACGCCGGTGCCGGCGACCAGGGCGCGCGCCAGGCGCAAGGCGGCATGGTGTTCGCGGGACAGCGGGACAAGGCGGGGATCGCGGCGCATGGGTGAGCTCCTCGGATGTTCAAACGGCTTCACTAAGATTCATTTTAAGTGTATCTTTAAAAGAGTCAACCTTAATGTATCTTTAAGTCGCTGCCACGACGTCGGATCTCCCCATGCAGATTACCCAGCACACCGATTACGCCCTGCGCGTCCTGATCTACCTGGGCGCCTGTCCGGAGCGGCGGGTCACCATCAAGGAAGTGGCCGAATCCTTCGACATCTCGCGCAGCCATCTGATGAAGATCGTCAATCAGCTGGTGACGCTGGGTTTTGTCGAAGGCTCGCGCGGCAAGGGCGGCGGGCTGCGCCTGAACCGGGCGCCCGCCGAGATCGGGGTCGGTGAGGTGGTGCGCCAGATGGAACCGGGCTTCGACCTGGTCGATTGCTTCCGCGCCGAGTCGAGCTGCCTGCTGTCGCCGGGCTGTCGCCTCAAGGGTGCGCTGCACACGGCATTGCAGGCCTTTCTCGGCGCGCTCGACGAGGTCACGCTGGCCGACCTGATCGTCAATCAACCCCGCCTGCGCCACATGCTTGGGGTGATCGAGCTCAGAGCCTGAGCGTTTTTCGGGCGTGGCCGAGCGGCGCCCCAAAGACGGCCTGATCGAGGCGCAAAGCACAGCCATAGCGCGGGCTATGGCGCGCATTTGCAACGACGAGCAGATCGGCGTTGGGGGGACGAGCGGACATGAACGAAAGACGCTCAGGCTCTCAACCCAGCACCGTAATCACCACCGAACGCGTCGCACCGTGGTGGCGGTGCTCCCACAGGAAAATGCCCTGCCAGGTGCCCAGCAGCAGCCGGCCCTCGCCCACCGGCACGCTCAGTCCGGTGTCGGTCAGCACCGAGCGCACATGGGCGGCCATGTCGTCGGGGCCTTCGAGATCATGCCGCCAGGCCGGGTCGCCATCCGGCGCCAGGCGCGCCATCACCGTCTCGAGGTCGCGGCGCACATCGGGGTCGGCGTTTTCGGTGATGGTCAGCGAGCAGCTGGTGTGCTGCACAAAGACATGGCACAGGCCGGTGTGCACGCCGCTGTCGTGCACGGCCGCATTGACCGCCCCGGTAATTTCCTGTGAGCCCCGACCCTCGGTGCGCACGCGCAGCAGCTGTTGATGCGCCGTCATGTCCCTGTCCTCCGCCGCCCCGGCGCAACATGGGGAAAACCTGTAAAGTTTCGCCCGCCGCCACCCGTTAAACAGTCGTCCTGATCCGTTACTTCGAGCTGAGCCACAATGCCCTCCAAACGCGTCCTCGTCATTGATGATGTTTCTGTCGTTCGCGGTTTCGTCAAAGGAGCGCTCAAACACCTCGACCTGCGCCTCGGCGAAGCCTCGGGCGCGGAGCAGGCGCTGGCCATGCTCGAATCGATGCCGGCCGATGTCATCATCTGCGACCTGAACATGCCGGGCATGGGCGGCGAAGCCTTCGTGCATGCCCTGCGCGAGCGCGGTGACCAGACGCCGATCATCATGCTCACCGTCGAGGGCGACCGCAAGGTCATTGCCAAACTGCTCCAGGCCGGTATCCAGGGGTATCTGCTCAAGCCGTTCAAGCCAGCCGTGCTGGCCGAACGGGTGCTCGAGCTGCTCGACGGCACCGCGCCGCCGATCCGGCCGATCAGCGTGTCGGACCCTGCCGACGACACCGCCCCCGCCGAGGCCGAGTCGGAGGTCGCCCCCCCGGACAGCACCGAGCCCACCGACGCCGCCGGTTGAGCCCCGGCGACGCGGCAAACATCTACAAGCCGCGCGCCCAGGCGGGTCGCAGCCCGGCCTGCTCCGGCGCCGCGAGCGCGTCGCGCACCTGCGCCAGCAGGCGCGCCTTGTCGGCCCCCAGCGTGCCCTTGAGCACCAGCCAGTTGGAGGCGTGATCGGAGCGGAACACCGTTCGCTTCAAGTCCAGCTGCGATAGAAAGCTTTCCATTTCACGCAGCAGACCGTGCAGCGCCAGCGGCGCCCACTCCGGAAAGCCGGCACGAAAACGCTGCTCGCCGGTCGGGAAACTCACCACCAGCGTGGCCAGATACTCCGGCTGGGTCAGATTCGCCAGCCGCGCCGAGGCCTCGGCATGCTGCGCACTGAATACCGAACCGCCGAGCCCGTTGAGGATCATCACCGAGCGGGTGATGCCGGCCTCGCCGAGCGTGTCGAGCGCCGCGCGGGTGGTGTCGAAGGTCTCGCCCTTGTTCACCCGCGCCAGCACCGTGTCGTCGCCCGACTCGGCGCCGACATACACCAGGCTCAGGCCGGCCGCCGCCAGCGCCTGCATCTCGGCCGCCGACTTCTTGCGCAGGTTGCGCGGCAGGCAGTAGCTGGAGATGCGGCGCACCGCCGGCAGATGCGTGCGGATGGCCTCGAGGATGGCCAGCAGGCGGCGGGTGGGCAGCACCAGCGCGTCGCCGTCGGCCAGGAACACCCGCCGCACCTGGTCGCCGTAGCGCGCGCCAACCCGCCGGATGCTGTCGATGACTTCGTCTTCGCTGCGCGCCCGGAAGGCCTTCTGCGGTGCGGTGTACATCTCGCAGAAGGTGCATTGGTTCCACGAACAGCCGTCGGTCACCGGCAGGATCAGCGACTGCGCCTCGCTCGGCGGCCGGAACACCGGCTCGACATAGCGGATCGGGATCGACTCAGTCATCGAGCGCCAGCACGGTCTCGGGCACCGGCGGCGGCAGCGCGCGCCCCATGCGCTCGCCCAGGCGCACCGCCACGCCGGGCGCCCAGGCCGGGTTGAAGGCCATCATGGGTTTGGGGAAGAGCATCACCACGGTGGAGCCGAGCAGGAAACGCCCCATCTCCTCGCCCTGGCGCAGCATGATCGGTTCGTCCTCGTAGCGCCACTTGGTGATGTCGGGCCGGCGCGGCGGATTGACCACGCCATGCCACACCGTGGCCATGCTGCCGACGATGGTGGCGCCGACCAGCACCATCACGAAGGGCCCGGCGGCGGACTCAAACACGCACACCACCCGCTCGTTGCGCGCGAACAGGCCGGGCACGCCACGCGCCGTGGTCGGGTTCACCGAGAACAGCGCGCCGGGCACGTAGATCATCTCGGTGAGGCGGCCGTCGCAGGGCATGTGGATGCGGTGGTAGTCGCGCGGGCTCAGGTACAGGGTGGCGAACTGGCCGTCCTCGAACTGCGCCGCCAGCTGCTTGTCACCGCCGAGCAGCGCGCTGCAGCTGTAGCTGTGGCCCTTGGCCTGGAAGACCTGGTCGCCGCGGATCGGGCCGAACTGGCTGATCGCCCCATCCACCGGGCAGATGAAGTCCGCATCGACCAGGGGCCGGGCGTCGTCGCGAAGGGCGCGGGTGAAGAACTCGTTGAAGCTCGGATACGCCGCCGGGTCAGGCTGGGCCGCCTCGGCCATGTTCACCCCGTAACGACCGATGAACCAGCGAATCACCG
>JAWKYX010000042.1:0-32773 GCA_041396265.1 Rhodocyclaceae bacterium | reverse complement strand
AGAAGGACAGGCGGCCGGCGAATTTGTCCACATCCATGCCGCTGGCGATGCCGGTGCGCACATACTCCAGGCCGTCGGCCAGCGTGAAGGCCAGCTCGATGGCCTGGTTCGCGCCCGCTTCCTGGATGTGATAGCCGGAGATCGAGATCGAGTTGAACTTCGGCATGTGCTGCGCGGTGTAGCCGAAGATGTCGGCGATGATCTTCATCGACGGGGTGGGCGGATAGATATAGGTGTTCCGCACCATGAATTCTTTGAGGATGTCGTTCTGGATCGTGCCCGAGAGCTTGTCCTGGCTCACGCCCTGCTCCTCTGCGGCCACGATGTAGCCGGCCAGGATCGGCAGCACCGCGCCGTTCATGGTCATCGACACCGACACCTTGTCGAGCGGGATGCCGTCGAAGAGGATCTTCATGTCCTCGACCGAATCGATCGCCACGCCGGCCTTGCCGACGTCACCGGTCACACGCGGATTGTCCGAATCGTAGCCGCGGTGGGTGGCCAGATCGAAGGCCACCGACACGCCCTGCCCGCCGGCGGCCAGCGCCTTGCGGTAGAAGGCGTTCGACGCCTCGGCGGTGGAGAAGCCGGCGTACTGGCGGATGGTCCACGGCCGGCCCGCATACATGGTGGCCTGCGGCCCGCGCACATACGGCTCGAAGCCCGGCAAGGTGTTGGTGTACTCGAGCCCGGCCACATCCTCAGCGGTGTACAGCGGTTTGACCACGATGCCTTCGGGCGTCACCCAGTTCAGGGCGGCGGGATCGTTGCCCGGCGCGGTCTTGGCCGCGGCCTTGTGCCAGTCGTCCAGGGAAAACTTCGGGGTTTCAGGCGCCTTCGACATGCTTACCTCTCTGATCAACGGCTCCGGCCGATGGTGCCGAGCCCGCGTATGTTCTGCTTGGGGTGAGGCGGCGACTGCGCCGCCCGCGAAAGACGCGGGCGGCCGTCGGCGCCCTGTACGAGCATCCCTCCCTCTCCGCCGCCGAAGCGACGCCCTCTTTGTGACTGGACGCTGCACAGGATCTTGACTTGCAATGGGCAGATAATACTTTATCCATAATTATGAATGCAAGAGAAACCGAATTCGCGCTATCATGCTACGCGCAACCCGGCGCGCCGTTAACTGTTGGCGGCCATTTCGCCACGGTCGGGGCCACACACCACGCCAAGGTCATCCCGAGAGGAGACAGGTCCACATGAACGCTACTCGCATCGCGCCCATGGCGCTGTACCAGGAAGTCGCGGAGCGCCTGCGCGAACGGATCTTCGCCCACGAACTCAAACCGGGCGCCTGGATCGACGAGCAGGCCCTGACCGAACACTACGGCATCTCGCGCACGCCGTTGCGCGAGGCGCTCAAGGTGCTCGCCTCCGAAGGGCTGGTCACGCTCAAGCCGCGGCGCGGTTGCTATGTGACCGAAATCTCCGAGCGCGACCTCGACGAAATCTTCACCGTCATGGGCCTGCTCGAAGGCCAGTGCGCCCGTGACGCCACCACGCTCGCCCGCGCCGCTGACCTCAAGCAACTCGAGAAGATCCACGCGGATCTGGAACGGGCCGCCGGCTCCGGCGACATCAACGGCTTCTTCGAGGCCAATCAGGCCTTCCACCACGAGGTGCAGCACATCGCCGACAACCGCTGGCTGCAGCATGTGATCGACGACCTGCGCAAGGTCATCAAGCTGTCGCGCCACCACTCGCTGTTCAGCGATGGCCGGCTGGAGCAGTCGCTCATCGAACACCGCCGCATCCTCAAGGCCATGCTGGCCCGGGACGCCCACGAGGCCGAACTGGCCATGCGCGAACACATCGCCAGCGGCCGCAAGGCGCTGGCACGCATCGCCGCCTCGCGCACCGAGGCGGCCTGAGCGCCTGAGCGCCGCTCAGTACGGCTGGCCGAAGAGCAGGAAGAAGCGCAGTTCGTTGATCTCCGGCGACATCCCCGCCCCCAGGTACAGCGGCCCGAGCACCGTGTCGGCGCCGATAAACAGCGATGCCGAGCGGAAGGTGCCATCGTCCGCCCCGGCCGAGGCATAGGCGCGCAGGCTGGCCCACTCGTAGGTGGCGCCCACGTACACGCCGCGCCCCAGTGAGTCCGGCAGCTTGCTGATGCGCCGGTACCACGCCCCACGCAGCAGGAACACCTGGTCGGCCGTCAGCTCGCCGTAGCGATAGCCCGAGAGCAGGAAGGGGCCGCCCAGCGCGGTGCGCGCCACCGCCGGCAGGTCGCGGTCGGGGCTGCCCGACACCAGGGCCCCCACCTGGGCACTGTGCTCCTGGTAGGAGAAGGCCGCCGAGCCGTTGAGCGCGGTCAGGGTATAGTCCTGGTCGCTGCCGAAACGCTGGTGGTGGCGCTCGACCCGCAAGCGGGCGGCGTAGCCCCGACGCGGGAAGAAGGGGCTGTCGAGCCGGTCGAGCGTGGCCGAGGCCTCCAGCCAGCCGGTGTGCAGGTCCACCGACGGGTACAAGGCCAGACCGGCCAGCACTTCGGCACGCTGGGTGCCGCGACGCAGACCGACACGCGCCTCGCCCCACTCGCCCATCTCGTAGCCCAGGTCCAGGCCCAGCGTGCGTTCGCGGATCTTGTAGTCGGCCAGCTTCTTGCCGTCGACATAGACCGGCGTGGCCCGCGCCTGCGCCTCGATCGACGGCGCCAGGAACCACGCCGCGTTGAGCCCTAGCGGCTGGTAGAGCTCGGTGCGGAAGCGGTTGGTGGTGCCGAGCTGAAGGTCGGCATCGAGCCGCGCGCCCCAGCGGTTGAGCCAGCGCCGCGACACGCCGGCGTAGAGGCCGACCGCGCCATCGCCTTCAAAGTCCGCCGACAGGCCGCCACCGAAACGCAGGAAGGTCGGCCCCCAGGATTTCTCGGCCGCTTCGATGTGCAGGTCGGCCACCGCACCATCGCGCACCAGGCTGTAGCGCAGGCGTTCGAAGTCGCCGCCGCTGTAGAGCCGGTCGATGCTCGCCTCGAGCGCCTCGCGATCGAGCGGGCGGCCTTCCAGCGCCCGCAGCCGCGCCGCCACCGCGTCGGCCGGAACATAGCGCAGGCCATCGACCCGCAGCGCGCGGACCACCGGCTCGGGCACCCGCCAGCGCGCCTGGCGCTGGCGTTGCCACGCTTCGAAGGTGTCGGCATCGACACTGAAGCGCGCCAGCTCGGCGGCCGCCTGGCGTGCGGCGGCCTCTCCCAGCGGCAAGGTCTCGAGCACACGGTCGAAGTCCATCGAGGTGATGGTGCCGAGGTCGACCTGCACCAGCGCGTCGTCGGGACCGAGCATGGCCAGCTGCTGCGCCACATTCTGTTCCAGCGCCAGGTTGATCGCCTGCAGGACGATGTCGGTGGCCGACTGCAGGCGCTCGCGCGCCATCGGCGGGGTGCCGAGATTGACCGCGATGACCCGCGATCCGCACAGCCGGCGGCCCTCGTCGACCGGCAGGTTGAGCACCAACCCGCCGTCGACCAGCAGCCGCCCTTCGCGCTCGATCGGCAGGAACACACCGGGCACCGCCATGCTGGCACGCATCGCCCGCCACAGCGGGCCGTCATCGAGTACCACCAGGGCGCCGGTCTCCAGATCCGTCGCCATGGCGCGGAAGGGCAGCGCCAGCGTATCGAAGTTGCTCAGGGCGTCGGCGGAGCCGATCAGGCGCTGCAGGAAGCGGTCCAGCTCCTGACCGGCAATGGCGCTGTGCGGCAGCAACACCCGCCCGTTGCCATAACCCAGCGACAACGCGCTGCGGTTGCGCGAGGCGTCCTGTTTCTCGCGGAAGGGTTGCAGGTCGCGCGCCACGGTGTTGGCAAAGATCGTATCCCAGTCGGCAGCGCGCACCTGGCGCTCCATCTCGTCGAGCGGCACACCGGCCGCGTAGGCGGCGGCGACGATGGCGCCCATACTGGTGCCGACCACGCAGTCGACCGGGATGCGCATCTGCTCCATCACCTTGAGCACGCCGATGTGCGCCACCCCGCGCGCACCTCCGCCCGAGAGCACCAGCGCCACCCCCCCATCGACAGCCCGCGCCGGCAGGGCTTGCATCAGGCAGAGCATAAGAAGGGCAAGACAACGGACGACCATGGTGTGACTCGGCACGGCAGGAAAGGGCGCCAGTCTAGCGGGTCGCCGGGTGAACGAAAAACCCCGGCCTGAACTGCGGGCCGGGGTGTGGCGTATCGCGCGGCAGCGGTGCCGCGCGGTGCGTCAGTGCGACGCCGCGGTCGCGGCCCCCAGGCCGGTCTGGGCACGCACATACTGGTCGCCGAAGGCCTCACGCTCGGCCGCCGCTTCGCGGCTCGAATCGAGCGACGACACCACGATCGCCGACAGGAAGGCCAGCGGCATCGAGAACAGCGCGGGCTGGGTGTAGGGGAACAGCGCCTCGGCGTAGCCGAACACGTCCACCCACACCGACTTCGACAGCACCACCAGCGCGGTGGCCGAGAACAGCCCGATGTAGCCACCCGCCAGCGCGCCGCGCGTGGTCAGGCCCTTCCAGTACATGGACAGAATCAGCACCGGGAAGTTGGCCGAGGCCGCCACGCCGAAGGCCAACGCGACCATGAATGCGACGTTCATTTTCTCGAAGGCCAGCCCCAGCAGCACCGCAACGATGCCCAGGCCGATGGTGGCGATCTTGGACATGCGCAGCTCGGCCTTTTCCGTGGCCTGCCCTTTCATGATCACCCGCGAGTAGATGTCGTGCGAGATGGCCGAAGCCCCGGCCAGCGCCAACCCCGCCACGACCGCCAGGATGGTGGCAAAGGCCACCGCCGACAGGAAGCCGAGCAGGATGTCGCCGCCAACCGCCTTGGCCAAGTGCATGGCCACCATGTTGCCGCCGCCGATGATGGCGCCACCGATGTTGCCACCTTCGAAGAAGTCCGGGTTCTGACCGACGATGATGATCGCCGCCAGCCCCATCAGGGCCACGACGTTGAAGAAGTAGGCGACGATGCCGGAGGCGTAGAGCACCGATTTGCGCGCTTCCTTGGCGTCGGTCACGGTGAAGAAGCGCATCAGGATGTGCGGCAGGCCGGCAGTACCAAACATCAGGCCGAGGCCCAGCGAGATGGCGGTGACCGGGTCGGCCAGCAGGCTGCCGGGGGCGAGCAGCTTCTCACCCAGGGCGTGCACCGAGATCGCGCGCTCGGTGAGCGTTTCAAAGCTGAAGTCGAACTGGCTCAGCGCCAGCAGCAGCACCATCGTGCCGCCGAACAACAGCATGCAGGCCTTGATGATCTGCACCCAGGTGGTGGCCACCATGCCGCCGAAGGTCACGTACACCATCATCAGCGCGCCGACGAGCACCAGCGCCACACTGTAGTCCAGACCGAACAACAGCTTGATCAACTGCCCCGCGCCAACCATTTGCGCCACCAGATAGAAGCACACCACGATCAGCGAACTGGCCGCCGCCATGGTCCTCACCTTGCCCTGGTTGAGGCGATAGGCGGTGATGTCGGCAAAGGTGAACTTGCCCAGATTGCGCAGGCGCTCGGCCATCAGGAACAGGATCACCGGCCAGCCCACAAAGAAGGCGATCATGTAGATGTAGGCGTCGACACCGCGGGTGTACATCATGGCGGTCAGGCCGAGCAACGTGGCCGCCGACATGTAGTCGCCGGCAATGGCCAAGCCGTTCTGCGCGCCGGTAATGCCGCCGCCGGCGGTGTAGAAGTCAGAGGTCGACTTGGTGCGGCTGGCCGCCCAGTAGGTAATGCCGAGGGTCATCAGCACAAACAGCATGAACATGCCGATGGCGGTGAAGTTGATCGGCTGCTTGGTGGTCTGGCTGATCGCATCGCCGGCAAAGGCCGACACGGAGAGCAGGCTGGCGCTCAACACGAGCGAACGCATCAACGTGGTGGCGCGCATTATTTGCCCTCCTGCGAGGCGGCTTCGATGATGGCCTTGTTCAGGTCATCAAACTCGCCGTTGGCCCGACGCACGTAGATCAGCGTCAACACCCAGAAGACGATGAACTGGAACAGGCCGGCCAGAATGCCGATGGTGACGTTGCTCCCGGCAAACGGGCGCTTCGCGAGCAAGTCGGGCGCGAACGCCACGGCCATCACGAAGCTGAAGAAAACAATGAAAACAATCGCTGACAGAAACCACGCAAACCGCCCGCGAGAACTCACCAGGCGGGTGAACTGCGGGTTGTTGCGAATGTGCGCATAGGCAGTGCTGGACATGCTGCGACCTCCCTTCCCTGAAAAAAACCATCAAACATGGTTTCGGAGTCGGTCCGGCCCTGGCGGATCTGTCGCGCTCGTGCCTCCCGGGCACCCGCGCTCGCCCCCCTTGTTCTCCGGATCAACGCCCCATATATCGTGTCGCGATTCAGATCGCGATCGTGTCGTTGGCGGCATGGTATATCATCTACAAGACACCATACTAGAGCGTATGGCACTTTTTTTGCGATCGCAGCATGACTCTCAAGAATCCGCCGACAAACGGCAGCCTGACAACTGCTGCACTGCGCAAATAATTGATCAGGATCAATCATGGGAAAGATCATTGAGGCTAGGCAGGCGCAGACCCTGACGGTGCGCCTGAGCCACCCGGGCAAGCTCAACGCCATTGATGCGGGCATGTGGATTGCGCTGCGCGAGTGCTTTGAACGTGCCGCCGACAGCGATGTTCGCTGCATCATCCTGCGCGGCGACGGCGACGACGCCTTCGCCGCCGGTGGCAACATCGAAGAGTTCCGGACCGTCCGCGCCACGGTGGACGACGCCCTGCACTACCACGACACCCTCGTCGCCTCGGCGCTCGAGGCCATCCGGCACAGCCCGATCCCCACCGTCGCCGCCATCCGCGGCCCCTGCGTCGGCGGCGGGCTGGAGATCGCCGGTTGCTGCGACATCCGTATCGCCGGTGAATCCGCCCGCTTCGGCGCGCCGATCAACCGGCTGGGCTTCTCGATGTACCCTGGCGAAATGGCCGGTCTGCTGGCGCTGGTCGGGCAGGCGGTGGTGCTCGAGATCCTCCTCGAAGGCCGAATCTTCGACGCCCGCGAGGCCATGGCCAAAGGCCTGCTGACCCGCGTGGTCGAGGATGAGCGGGTGTTTGCTGAAGCCGACGAGACCGCCGCGCGCATCGGCGCCGGCGCCCCGCTGGTGGCACGCTGGCACAAGCAGTGGGTGCATCGCCTGAGCCACGACCGGCCACTGTCCGAGGCCGAAAAGCGCACCGCCTTCGCCTTTCTCGATACCGCGGACTACGCCGAGGGCATGCAGGCTTTCCGCGACAAGCGCCCCCCGCGCTTCAACGGTCGCTGAACAGCCCTGCGAGCCATAACCCGAACGGACTAGTTTTCGGCGCCACCGGGCGCCATCGGGCTTCACGCGGCGGCGGAACACTGGACATCCCCCTTCAACGGAGCGATGTTCCATGACTGCAAAGCACGCCCTACTGGCGGCGGCGCTGGCCCTCGCCGGCGCGCACGCCGCCCACGCAGCAGCCCCCACCTATCAAGGTCACCTCTCGAGCGGCAGTTTCGCCGGCACCGTGGCCGCCGAAAGCGGCCCGTGGACCGACGGCGCGAACTGGTCGCTGTGGACCTTCAGCGCCGACCTGGTCGCCGAGGTGTCGATCACCGTCACCCCCACCAACGCCGACCTCGATCCCTACATCGCGGTGTGGTACGGCACTGAGAGCGACACCGCCAACTACCTCGACATGAGCTCGGACGGCTGGTCCTCGCTGTTCATCGCCGGCGCCGACGGCCTGAACCCGTGGAGCGCCGACGGCGCCGGCGAACCGGCCGCGCTGTCCTTCACCAACACCTACGGCAGCGGCCCCTTCGTGCTGGCCATCGCCGACTACGCCGACGGCCTCGGCAGCGGCCAACTCGCCTACACCATCGCCGCCAGCGTCCCCGAACCCGAAACCTACGCCATGTTCCTGGCCGGTCTCGGCCTGAGCGCCGCACTACGCCTGCGTCGCCGCACCTGACCCACCCCACCCCCGACCCCGAAAAACTGGAGAGAACAATGAGCCTGCGTCACGACGACCATCTCGACATCATCCGCGAACTGGCCAAGGGCGAATCCGCCGGCCGCATGGACCCGCACTGGAGCTTCAGCCGCCGCGGCTTCCTCAAGAGCAGCGTGGCCAGCGGCGCGGCCCTGGCCATGCCCTTTTCCGCGCTGTCCGGCAAGGCCCACGCGGTCGCCCTGCCCTACAGCCCCGACTACGGCCCGCTCGCCCCGGTGGCCGACGAGGTGACCGGCCTGCCGCTGCTGCAGCTGCCCGCCGGCTTCAAGTACTGGTCCTTCGGCTGGACCGGCGACACCATGTCCGACGGCCGTCCGACCCCCGGGTCGCACGACGGCATGGCGGTGGTCGCCTCCGACGCCAACAAGATCGTGCTGGTGCGCAACCACGAGCAAGGCGGCACCAGCGGCGCCTTCGCCTCGCCCAAGGTCACCTACGACCCCGCCTGCAACGGCGGCACCACCAACCTGGTGTTCGCACCGCGCCTCCAGCAGTGGGTCGGCGCCTACGCCTCGATCAGCGGCACCATCCGCAACTGTGCCGGCGGCCCGACGCCGTGGAACTCGTGGATCTCCTGCGAGGAGACCACCAACGGCCTCCACTCCGGCAGCGCCTACACCAAGCAGCACGGCTACTGCTTCGACGTGCCCGCCGTCGGCGCCGCACGCCCGGTGCCGCTGACCGACATGGGCTGCTTCAGCCATGAGGCAGTCGCGGTCGACCCGGCCACCGGCATCATCTACGAAACCGAAGACAGCACCCCGTCGGGCTTCTACCGCTTCATCCCCAACATGCCGGGCAACCCGGCCGCCGGCGGCCGCCTGCAGATGATGCGCCTGGCCGCCGCTCACAACGCCAGCATCACCCTCCTCGGAACCAGCTACGGCTACTTCAACACCGGTGCCGCCGGCATGGTCGCCGGGATGAGCTGGGATGTAGACTGGGTGGACATCGACGAGCCCAACAAACCCTTCGTTTCCGGCATCAGCTACGGTGGCGTGCGCGCCCAGGGCCTGATCCAGGGCGCCTCGAGCATCGTGCGCGGCGAAGGCTGCTGGTACGGCAACGGCGTGATCTATGTGTGCTCGACCAGCGGCGGCAGCGCCCGCCAGGGCCAGATCTTCGCCTACGATCCGCGCCGCGAGACCTTTACGCTGGTGTTCGAATCGAGCGGTGCGAGCGTGGTCAACAACCCTGACAACATCGCCTGGAGCCCGCGCGGCAGCCTGATCCTGTGCGAGGACGGCAGCCGCAATCCGCAGATGATCCATGGCCTGACGCTGGATGGCACGGCCTTCCCGTTCTGCGCCAACAACATGGACTTCAGCGCCACCGGCATGGGCAGCTACACCCGCCCGTCGGGCCGCGTGTTGAGCAGCAACTACACCGGCAGCGAGTCGGCCGGCGCCACCTTCCATAACGAGTGGCTGTTCTTCAACATCCAGTCGCCGGGCGTGACCTTCGCGATCACCGGTCCGTGGGACAACGGCGCGCTCTAAGCCCGCCGCTCACGCAAGGCCCCGCCCCGCCCGGGCGGGGCCTTGTCTCATCCGAACACGCTGTGCAGCATCTTCAGGCACAGCAGCACCAGCACACCGGCAAAAATCTTCTTCAGTGTCGCCACCGGCAACCGGTGGGCCAGGCGCGCGCCCAACGGCGCCGTGAACATGCTCACCGCCGTGATCAGCACCAAGGCCGGCAGATAGATGAAGCCCGCCGTAAAGGCCGGCGTGCCCGCCGCCCCCCAGCCATTGACCACATAGCCGAAGGTGCCGGCCACTGCGATCGGCAGCCCGATCGCGGCCGAGGTACCGATGGCGTTCTGCATCTTCACGTTACACCAGGTCATGAACGGCACCGACAGCGAACCGCCGCCGATGGCCACCAGCGCAGACACCCCACCAATGCCCAGCCCGACCCCGGTCATGCCCAGCGGCCCGGGCAGCGCCCGGCTCGGCTTCGGTTTGATGTTGAGCAGCATCTGGGTCGACACATAGGCCATGAAACAGGCAAAGAAGATGGCCAGCGGCTTGGAGGCCACATGCGAGGCGATGAAGGTGGCGCCAAAGGTGCCGACCAGAATGCCTGGCGTGATGAAACGCACCACATCCCAGCGCACCGCGCCATGACGATGATGGGCGCGCAGGCTGGCCACCGAGGTCATCACGATACTGGCCATCGAGGTGCCCAGCGCCATATGCACCAGCTTGTCGGCGGAGAAGCCCTGCGCGGCAAACAGCGAGGTGAGCACCGGTACCATGATGCCGCCACCGCCGACACCGAGCAGGCCGGCAAAAAAACCGACGAAGACCCCGAGCAGGGGGTAGGACAGCCACCACAGATCAAAGCTCATTTGCATCCAGTTCCAGCATCGTTCGAGTAATGAATTGCCATTCGTCAGGGTCGACCGGTGTGATCGACAAGCGGTTGCCCCGCGCCAGCACGCGCATGTTGGCCAGCTCCGGCGTCTGGCGCAGTTCAGGCAAGCCGATCAGCCGCGTCTTGCGCCGGAAGCGTACATCCACATTGAACCAGCGCGGCTGCTCGGGGCGGGAACTGGGGTCGAAGAAGCGACTCGACGGGTCGAACTGGCTGGCGTCGGGGTATGCCGGCGAGGCCACCTCGGCAATGCCGGCAATGCCCGGCTCGGGGCAGCTCGAATGATAGAACAGCACCCGATCGCCCACCGCCATCTGGTGCATCATGAAATTCCGTGCCTGGTAGTTGCGCACGCCATACCATGGCACGGTCTGCGCCGGCATCGCCGCCAGATCGTCAATCGAGCAATCGTCCGGCTCGGACTTCATCAACCAGTAGCGCATGGCGCCCTCCTGCAACACAGGGCGCTACTTTACCAGCGCGCCGCTTGAGCCGGGACCGCCGAGCGACTAGCATGCGGCCATGCTTCGCCTCCCGACCCTATCCGGCATCGTGCTGCTGGCCGCCTGCACCCACCCCGCGCCCGACATGCCAACGGCCCAGCTATGCCTGCGCAGCGAGGGCGTGCCGACGCAAACGCTGCCCGCCACCGCGTTCACCCTCGCCTGGATGCACTCGATCGAGAAGATTCGCTGGGAAGAGGACTGGCGGCTGGACGGCGACGTGGTGACGCTGGTCGAGGCCCGCGTGCGCGGTTCCGGTGCCGGCATGGAGCCGGCCCCCGGCGCCCGCCTGGTCAACGGCGTGTGGCACTACCGGGTGGTGCGCCACGAGCCGGCGCTGGCCCTCACCCATTCACCCTTCACCGCCGGCTACACGCTGTGCGCCGCCGGCCGCTGCCGACCGCTGACCGACTGGCTGCCGGGGCTGCCCGAGATCGCACGGGTCGATGTCGGGGCGTGCGTGGCGGAAACAAAATGAAAACGGGTGTGGCCACAGCCACACCCGCTTGATGAGGTCCCCCGCGATGCCGACCCGACCGGGCATCCTGAACCTGGGGTTCAGGTGGTCGCTGTACCTGATGCTTCAGGCGCATCCGGCTTTGGGATGCGCACAACGGCAATCGTAGCGGTTAGCAACCGTGTCGCATGACATTGGTTCAAGGAATCAACGGCCGACGCGAACACCGCAGGGGATTGATCTTATGGTGCCGAAAACGGCACTCAGAACAACTTTTCCTGTTGCGCCAGGACATCGTCCAGGCGCGAATTCATGGTCTCAATCTTACGCTTCATGCCCGGCATGTCAAACCCGCCGGAGCGCTGAAATTGAAGATATTCATGGGCGATATTCAGGGCCGTCATGACCGCCAGCTTTTCGCCCGTGGCGCCTGTCTTTCCGCCCAGCTCCGAGAGTTTTCCTTCGAGCACCTGCACGGCCGCCTGCAGCCCGTCACGGTCTTCCGGCGCGCAACCGACCCGGTATTCCTTGCCCAGCAGGATGATGTCGAGTGTTTCCATGTCGTTCAGCTCTCGGGCAGGGTTTCGAGCACGGCGCTGACGCCACGCACGGCCGCATCGACTTTCGCGGCCAGACGCTTGTTTTCGGCCTGCAGGGCAGCGATCCGCGATTTGAGCTCGCGATTCTCCTGCTTCTGCGCATCGAAGTAGCGGATCAGTTCTTCCAGCTGCTGCTGGAGGTGGTCGAGTTCGGCGTCCATGGATCAGATGGTAGTGAGCGGGGCCGGCTGAGGTCAAGCAACGTATGCACGGATGGCGTTTTCATGCGCCTCGCCGAAGCAGCGGGCCAGGCGGTCGAGGTCCAGATGCGCGGCCAGGCAGTCGGCCAGGCGGTCCAGATCGGCCTGGCGGCGCCCTGCCACATCGACCACCTCGGCCCCCGTCACGCCGGCCCAATCCAGCAGCGCAGCCAGCGCCGCGGGCCGGTCGAACAGGCCATGCGCATAGCTGCCGAGCACCTGCCCGTCCGCGCTGATCGCGCCGTCGTTGCGCCCGTCGTCGAAACGCACCGCTGGGCGGGCCAGGGCCGGCCCGCGGCTCAAGCCCATGTGGATTTCGTAGCCGGCCATTGCCGCCCCCTCGCCGAAGCACAGGGCGCCGCGCACATTGCTCAGCTGCTTGTGCGCCTCGAGCGTGGTCTCCATGTCGAGCAGGCCCAGGCCATCGGTGCTGCCCGGCGCCCCCTCGACACCGAGCGGATCGTGCAGGCGCGCGCCGAGCATCTGGAAACCGCCGCAGATGCCCACCAGCTTGCCGCCATAGCGCAGATGCCGCTGGATCGCCGCGTCCCAGCCCTGCGCCGCCATCCATTCTCGATCCGCCCGCACGGCCTTGGAGCCGGGCAGCACGATCAGGTCGGCCGGCGGAATCGGCTGGCCCGGCCCGACCCAGCGGAAGTCCACCTGCGGATGCAGGCGCAGCGCGTCCAGGTCAGTGTGGTTGGAGATGCGCGGAAACGCCGGCGCCACCACCCGCAGCGCGATCTCACCTTTCTCAGCCCGGGCATCGCCCAGCGCATCCTCGGCGTCCAGGAACAGGCCGTGCAGATAGGGCAAGGTGCCGATCACCGGCCGGCCGGTGCGCGCCTCCAGCCAGTCCAGCCCCGATTGCAGCAAGCTGATGTCACCGCGGAAGCGGTTGATGATGAAGCCCTTGACCCGCGCCTGCTCGCTCGGCGAGAGCAGCTCCAGCGTGCCAACCAGGTGCGCGAACACGCCGCCCCGGTCGATGTCGGCGACGAGAATGACCGGGCAGTCGGCCGCCTCGGCGAAGCCCATGTTGGCGATGTCGCGGTCGCGCAGGTTGATCTCGGCCGGGCTGCCGGCGCCTTCGACCAGCACGCAGTCGTAGGCGGCCGTCAGACGCGCCCAGCTCTGCATCACCGCCGCCATGGCGGTCGGTTTGTACTGGTGGTAGTCCTTGGCCGACAGCGTCGACACCACCTGACCGTGGATGATCACCTGCGCACCGATGTCGGTAGCCGGTTTGAGCAGCACCGGGTTGAAGTCGGTGTGCGGCGCCACGCCGGCGGCCAGCGCCTGCAGCGCCTGAGCGCGGCCGATCTCACCGCCGTCGGCGGTGACCGCCGAGTTGAGCGCCATGTTCTGCGGCTTGAACGGCGCGACGCGGCAACCGCCGCGCGCCAGCAGGCGTGCCAGGCCGGCGACCAGCGTCGTCTTGCCGGCATCGGAGGTCGTGCCCTGAACCATCAGGCTGGCGCAATCGTGCATCACGTACAATCCCGTTCTCGCAAAGCACCGGATTATCCCGCAAGCGGCCACGCGCCGTGCATTTTCACCATGCCCCCCTTCACCCAACTGGCCCTGACCCTCGCTGCCGGCGTCCTGCTCGACCGCCTGCTCGGCGAGCCGCGACGCTGGCATCCGCTGGTCGGCTTCGGCGCGCTGGCGAGCGGGTTGGAGCGGCGCCTCAACCGCGGCGGCCATCGCATCACCCGTGGCGCGCTGGCCTGGGCGCTGACCGTGCTGCCCCTGGCAAGCGTTGCGCTGTGGCTGCGCAGCCTCGGCGGTGGCGTCGCAATCGCGGCTGACATCCTGCTGCTCTACTTCGCCCTCGGTGGCCGCGCCCTGGTCGAGCACGCACGCGCCGTGGCCGTTCCGCTCCAAGCCGGCCACCTGAGCGAAGCGCGCCGCCGCGTCGGCTGGATCGTCTCGCGCGACACCGCCGCGCTGAGTCCGGCCCAGGTCGCCGCCGCCGGTACCGAGTCGGTGCTGGAGAATGGCAACGATGCCATCTTCGGCACACTGTTCTGGTTTCTCGTCGCCGGCGGGCCGGGTGCGCTGCTGTTTCGGCTGGCCAACACGCTGGACGCCATGTGGGGCTATCGCACCGAGCGCTATCTGCGCTTTGGCCGCGTCGCCGCCCGCGCCGACGATGTGCTCGGCTGGCTGCCCGCCCGGCTGACGGCGCTGAGCTACGCCGTGCTCGGCCACACCCGCGAGGCGCTGCAGTGCTGGCGGCACCAGGGGCGATCGTGGAAAAGCCCGAACGCCGGCCCGGTGATGGCCGCTGGCGCCGGCGCGCTGCGCGTCCAACTCGGCGGCGCGGCGCCCTATCATGGCGCGATGACACAACGCCCCACGCTGGGCGGCGGCAACGCGCCCGACGCCGCCAGCCTGTTTGCCGCCATCGCGCTGGTCAATCGCACGCTGGCGCTGTGGGTCGGGCTCAGCCTGCTCGCCGGCGCCCTCGCCTGGGGGCTCACCCATGCTTGAGCACGGCGGCAGCCTGCGTGCCGCGGCGGCGGCCTACGACATCCCGCTGGCCGACTGGCTGGACCTGTCGACCGGCATCAACCCGACCCACTATCCGCTGGTTTCGCCACCCGCCAGTCTCTGGCACCGCCTGCCCGAACCCGACGCCGGCCTGCTCGCCGCCGCCAGCGCCTACTACGGCAGCGATCAGTTGCTGCCGGTGGCCGGCAGTCAGGCCGCCATCCAGGCCCTGCCGGCCGTGCTCGCCGCCCGGCGCATCGGCATGCTGGCGCCGAGCTATGCCGAACACGCGCACGCCTGGCGCCAGCGCGACGTGGTGTGGCTGGCCGCCTCGGCCATCGACGCTGCCGTCGATACCCTCGACGCGCTGCTGCTGGTGCAGCCGAACAACCCTACCGGCGAGCACTTCGCCCGCGTGCAGCTGCTCGACTGGCACCAGCGCCTGCAGCACCGTGGCGGCACACTGATCGTGGACGAAGCCTTCATCGATGCCGCGCCGGCCGACAGCCTGGCACCGCTGGCTGGCCAGCCCGCGCTGGTGGTGTTGCGCTCGCTGGGCAAGTTCTTCGGACTGGCCGGCGCGCGCGTCGGCTTCGTGCTCGGCCCGCCTGGGCTGCGCGCCGCACTGGCCGAGCAGCTCGGCCCGTGGACGCTGAGCGCCCCGGCGCAGGACATTGCCCGCCAGGCGCTGTCCGACACCGCCTGGCAGGCGGCCATGCGCCACCGCCTGGTGGCCGACGGCGCGCGCATGGCCGCCTTGCTGGTGCGCCATGGCGGCCGCCCCAGCGGCCCGGCGCTGTTCAAATACCTCCCGACCGCCGACGCGCGCCGTTGGCAGGCGCACTTCGCCCGGGCCGCGATCTGGACCCGTGCCTTCGACACCCCGCCCGCGCTGCGCCTGGCCCTGCCGGCCGACGAGGCCGGCTGGCAGCGCCTCGACCACACCTTGCAGCAAGGCCGGCGTGCCGGCCTGTCACTGGAGTAAGCCCCATGCCCCGCCACCTCGCCATCGTGTCACTCGCCCTGGCCCTGCTGCTGGGCGCCGCCCCCGGGCGGGCCGAAGTGGCACTGACCGACGACGTCGGCCAGTCGGTCACGCTCCCCGGCCCGGCCCGACGCATCGTCTCGCTGGCCCCCCATGTCACCGAACTGATCTACGCCGCCGGCGCCGGCCAGGCGCTGGTCGGCGCGGTCGACTACAGCGACTACCCGCCAGCGGCGCAGTCGATCAAACGCATCGGCAGCTACGTGCGCATCGACCTGGAAGCGATCGCCGCGCTCAAGCCCGACCTGATCATCGGTTGGCGTAGCGGCAACCCCGCCACCCAGCTCGAACGCCTGCGCGCCCTGGGCCTGCCGGTGTACATCAATGAGCCGCGCAGCCTCGAAGCCGTGGCCCATTCGCTGCGCCAGATCGGCATCCTGGCCGGCACCCAGGACGCCGCCAATGCCGCCGCCGATCGCTTCATGGCACACCGCAACGCCTTGCACGCGCAGTACGCCGGACGCGCCCCGGTGCCGGTGTTCTACCAGATCTGGAACCAGCCGCTGATGACCATCAACGGCCACCACCTGATCTCCGACGTGATCCGCCTGTGCGGCGGCCGCAACGTCTTCGACAAGCTCGATGTGCTGGCACCGAAGATCGGCATCGAGGCGGTCCTCGCCGCCGACCCGGAGGCCATCGTGGCCAGCGGGATGGGCGAGTCACGCCCCGAATGGCTCGACGAATGGCGCAAATGGCACACGCTGAACGCCGTGCAGCGTGACAACCTGTTCTTCGTACCGCCCGATCTCATCCAGCGCCACACCCCGCGCATCCTCGACGGCGCCGACATGCTGTGCCGGCACCTGGACACCGCGCGCGCACGGCGCAACGGCCCGCAATGATGCGCCACCGCCTGCCTGAGCGCATCGTCTGCCTGTCCACCGAGACGGTGGAGGTGCTCTATGCGCTGGGCGAATCCGACCGCATCGCCGGCATCTCGGGCTTCACCACCCGTCCGGCGCGGGCGCGCAAGGAGAAGCCCAAGGTCAGCGGCTTCTCCAGCGCGCAGATCGAGCGCATTCTGGCGGTTCGGCCGGACCTGGTGCTGGCGTTTTCGGACATGCAGGCCGACATCTGCCGCGATCTGGTCCGCGCCGGCATCGCGGTGCATGTGTTCAACCAGCGCGATCTCGACGGCATCCTGACCATGATCGCCACCGTCGGTGCGCTGGTCGGGGCGCACACGCGGGCGGCGGCCCTCATCGCCCAGCTCGAGACCCGGCTCGATGCCGCTCGCCAGGCCGGTGAGGCGCGCATCGCGCGGCTCGGCCGACGACCGCGGGTGTACTTCGAGGAGTGGGACAGTCCGATGATCTGCGGCATCCGCTGGGTATCGGAGCTGATCGCGCTGGCCGGCGGCGAGGATGTGTTTGCCGAGCGGGCCATGGCGCCGGACGCCAGCGCCCGGGTGATCGCCGATGGCGCCGAGGTGATCGCGCGCGCGCCGGACCTCATCCTGGCGTCGTGGTGCGGCAAGAAGCTACGCCCGGAACGCATCGCCGAACGCCACGGCTGGTCGGCCCTGGCGGCCGTCGCCGAGGGACGCATTCACGAGATCAAGTCAGCGTTGATCCTCTCACCTGGGCTGGTCGCCATCGAGGCCGGCCTGCCGGCCATTGCCGCCGCGCTCGACACGCTGGCGCCCCCGTCCGGAGGCTGACGCTCAGTCCGCCTCGGCCGGCGCCATCGCCGCCACGTAATAACGACGCCAGTCGCTGCGGGCGGCGCGCCACCAGCGGCGATCGAACACCCGCGACAAGCCCGGCAGCGAGCGCTGCAGGTAGTGACTCGCCGCCGTGGTGTCATCCGGCTGGGGCATGCGGGGCGCCACGCCGAGCGCCACCAGGCGGTCGGTCAGGGTCGGATGGAAGCTCAGCCCCGCCTCTTCACAGACCAGAGAATGCAGCACCCGGTGCTGAGGCGCCGCATGGAAACCAGCTGCCACGCCCATACCCATGTCGCGGAAGGGACGCAGGCTGGGGCGCGGCATGGCCGAGGCCTGCGACATCACCGCATCCCAGTAGTCGGTTTCAATGAAGTTGGCCTTCATCGCCACTTCGACCAGTGTGTCGCCAAGCAGCTTGGCGCCGACCACGCGCGCCGCCAGGCGATCGGCCTCGTATTCTTCGAGGTGGTTGAGCTTGACCGCCGCCATCAGGTCGACCTCGGCCCAACGGGCGAAACCACGATCGAGCAGCTGTGCCAGCCAGTTGTCTGCGGCCGCGATCCGCTCGCAGACACGATGCCACCACGCCCGCGCATGCGCCCCCCAGGCCAGCCAGCCGCCGCGTTGTCGATTGAGGTGAGCCAGTTCATGGGCCAGGATCGCTGCGAGCTGACGCGGCGACACGCTATGCACCAGTGGCAGGCCGATGATCAGCGTGGTGCGCATCGGGCCCCAGGCGCCATGCTCGGGGCGCTGGAACACCGCGGCGTTCATTTCCGAGGAGATGCGGATGGTGCCGATCGATGCCGTCCCCATGCGCTCGGCGAGGTTGTCGACCAGCCGATAGAGGGCCGGCGCCGCCTCGCGATCGACCCGAACGCCCTCGGCAGGTGGCGGCGGCACGGCCAGCCAGCGCGCCACGCACACGGCCAGCCAGGCCAGCGCGCCGGCCAGCGCAGCCGCCGCGATTTGCGGCAGGCCCGCCAGGCGCGGGTCGGTCAGGGCCATCACCACCACGCCGGCCGCCGCGGCGGCAAAGCCAACCACCACCGCCGCCAGCACACCCAGTGCCGCGGCCGCTCGCCAGGACAGGCGGCGGGCCAGACGGCGAACCGTGGCGGCAGAACGGGGGCGGATTCGGGTCATGGCACGGCGGAGAATCGAAGAGGGCTCACTCTAACCGATTGAAATGACAATACAAATACCACTTTGGTCATAACTCTCGGCCAATGGGCGGACAGCATATGCCGTCTCGCTAACCTTTGCTACGGATCGACCGCCACACGCGACACTCGGCCGCAGGCATGAATTGAGCACATTTTGCATCCGCGCCGCCCCCTGTAAAGAAACGGGCGGCCAACCGGCCGCCCGCCCCTCCCTCTGACGCACCTCAGGCGCGCTTTTCCATGACCGCATCCCGGTCGGCCCGCTGGCCGAGCTGGTTGACCGCCGAGACGATGGCCTTGACCGATGCGGTGACGATGCTGCCGTCGATGCCCACCCCAAATACCGAGCCGGCCGGCCCCTCGCCCTGCAACTCGATGAAGGCCACCGCCTTCGCATCGGAGCCTTCGCCGATGGCACGCTCCTCATAGCCGAGGAGCCGCGCCTCCGGCGCCAATGCATGCAGCGCCGCGTCGATCGGTCCGTTGCCGACCCCGCGCACCACCTGGTGGCAGCCATCGCGCACCACGCCGAGCTGAATGCCTTGCTGGTCGCCGTGCTCGAACAGATGATGTTCACCATAGGCCACCACGTCACGGTTTTCGAGGTAGGTCCTGGCGAAAATGGCCCACAGATCTTCAGCGCGCATTTCGCGCCCGGTGTCGTCGGTGACGGCCTGGACCGCATTGGAGAAGGCCACCTGCAGGCGGCGCGGCATCACCAGGCCGTATTCGGCTTCGAGCAGATAGGCGATGCCGCCCTTCCCCGACTGGCTGTTGACGCGGATCACCGACTCGTAGGTGCGGCCCAGATCGGCCGGGTCCACCGGCAAGTAGGGCACAGCCCAGGCGGTGTCGGGTTGCTGGACAGCGAGCCCTTTCTTGATCGCGTCCTGGTGCGAGCCGGAGAAGGCGGTGAACACCAGATCGCCGACATAGGGGTGGCGCGGGTGGATGGGCAGCTGGGTGCAGTGCTCGACAGTGCGCGCCACCTCGTTGATGCGCGAGAAATCGAGCCCCGGATGCACGCCCTGGCTGTAGAGATTGAGCGCCAGCGTGACCAGGTCGACGTTGCCGGTGCGCTCGCCGTTGCCAAAGAGGCAGCCCTCGACCCGGTCGGCGCCGGCCATCACCGCCAGTTCGGCGGCGGCCACGGCGGTGCCGCGGTCGTTGTGCGGATGCACCGACAGCACCACCGAATCGCGCCGGTCGAGGTGGCGGCTCATCCACTCGATCTGGTCGGCGTAGATGTTCGGCGTGCTCATCTCGACCGTCGCCGGCAGGTTGATGATGCAGGGACGGTCGGGCGTCGGCGCCCATTCGGCGATCACCGCGTTGCAGACCTCGACGGCAAAATCGAGCTCGGTGCCGCTGAACACCTCCGGGCTGTACTGGAAGACGAACTCGGTCTGAGGCTGTGCGGCGGCCAGCTCGCGGATCAGGCGGGCATGGTCGATGGCGATCTGCTTGACGCCGGCGCGGTCCTGGTCGAACACGATGCGGCGGAAGTTGGGCGCGGTGGCGTTGTAGAAATGGATGATCGCCCGGCGCGCACCGCGCACCGATTCAAAGGTGCGTCGGATCAGCGACTCGCGCGCCTGGGTCAGCACCTCGATGGTGACATCGTCGGGGATCTGGCCGTCGTCGATGAGATGGCGAACGAAGTCGAAATCGGTCTGGCTGGCCGAGGGGAAGGCCACCTCGATTTCCTTGAATCCGACAGCCACCAGGGTCTTGAACATGCGCAGCTTGCGCTCGGCGTTCATCGGCTCGAACAAGGCCTGGTTGCCATCGCGCAGGTCGGTGCTCATCCACACCGGCGGGCGGCTCAGGGTCGCATCTGGCCAGGAGCGGTCACTCAGCGGGCGACCGCCCGGAAAGGGGTTGAAGGCGGGGTATTTTCGGCTCGGATCGGTCAACATCGGTCAGTACTCCTCGATTCATGGTCAGACGTCATTCGGTTTCGGGTGGCCACAGGGCAACCGGACGGCCACGGCATCGAGGCCCGGTTGCCGGTGGGCAGTCGCAGGGAAAATCGAGGGGTCGAAGACATGATCGCTCCAAAGGCGCAAGGCGCCACACAAGGCATCACACCGCGGGTCAGGCGGCGGCGAGGGGACAACAGGAGGGGGTGTGGGATTAGCTGCGCGGGGCGCGCAGCAGCAGACCCAGACCGTTGAGAGCGGTCAGGCGAGCAACCATCAGGGCGATGGCGGAGCGGGTCTGTTGCGACTTCATGGATGCAACGCTAACGGGCCGGCGTACTGGCTGTCAATACCCCGGCGTCCGTTCAGGCACTCAGATGCCGTTGATGCCCGGGTACCAGGCGTCGACCAGCTCGCCGACACGGTAGCTCTGCAGCCCCTTGGCCGAGGCCAGCCACTTGTCGATGTCGGCACGTTGTGCTTCGGTGACCGAACCGCGACCGGCGCAGCACACGAAGCCGCTGTCGTCCCCGCCACCGTAGATCAGCCCGGCCGGATCGATGGCTTCGGTAAAGAAGGCCTCGTAAAAAGCATCGACCGTGGCCTCGTCGGCCCCTTCGGGGAAGCTCAGATCGAGATCGAACCCCAGTTCCTTGAACTCACCCACGCACAGCTTCTTGCGCAGGCGCGCACTACGCCGCTTACTCATTCAAACAGACTCCTGAATTACTGACCGCGAAAAAGCCGGCTCATGCCGGCTGCAGCCGAGGCGTAATGCGCGGTTCGCGGATGGGCAGATTGGCCACCGCCGCGAGCGCCGCCAAGGCGATGTCAGCGTACCACATCCACTGGTAGTCGCCGGTCTGGGTAATGGCGATGCCGCCCAGCCAGGCCCCGAGAAATCCACCCACCTGGTGGCTGAGCAAGGTCAGCCCAAACAGGGTGGCCAGATAGCGCGTGCCGAAGAGCTTGCCGACTACCCCGGCGGTCGGCGGCACGGTCGCCAGCCAGGTGAAGCCGAGGCCCGCGGCAAAGATGTAGAAGGTCATCGCGGTCTTGGGGGCGAACAGATAGGCCGCCACCAGCAGCGCGCGAGAGGCATACATCCAGAACAGGATGTACTTGCTGCGGTAGCGCTGCACACACCAGCCGGCATAGAGGCTGCCGACGATGTTGGCCAGGCCGATGATCGCCAGCGACCAGCTGGCCACCTGCGCCGGCAGGCCGCACAGGTCCACCTCGCCCGGCAGGTGGGTGACCAGGAAGGCGATATGGAAGCCGCAGGTGAAGAAACCGGCGTGGAGCAGCAGGTAGCTGCGGTCGGCAAAGGCGTCGCGCAAGGTCGCGCGCATGCCGCGCTCGGGCGGCGGCGCCTCGGTGCTCGCCGCGGCGGGCGGCGCCGGACGCGCCCGCAGGGCACGCGCCATCGGCAGGGCGGCCAGGGTAATGACGGCCAGCGAATACATCGCCCCCATCCAGCCGAACACACCGATCAGCTTCTGCATCAGCGGCGCGAACACGAACTGCCCGAAGGAGCCGCCGGCATTGATCACGCCGGAGGCCATGCCGCGGCGGTGTGCCGGCAGCCGCTGCGACGCGGCGCCGATGAGCACCGAAAAGCTGCCGGCCCCCGAGCCTGCGGCCATCAGGAAGCCAATCGAGAACACCATCCCCACGCCCGAATCCATCATCGGGGTCAGGGCCGCGCCGGCGGCCATCAGGATCACCCCCGCCGCCAGCGCCCGCCCGGGGCCGTAGCGGTCGGCCACTGCGCCGGCCACCGGCTGGATCGCCCCCCACACGAACTGCGCCACCGCCATCGCAAAGCTGATGGTGGTGATCCCGAGCCCCGTCGAGGTGTTGATCGGGGAGACGAACAGGCCGAGCGTCTGCCGCCCGCCCATGGTGATGGCCAGCAGGCCGGCGGCGATGAGGATCAGCCCCCATTGCTTCATTTCAGGATCGTCGCGCCAGCGCATGATCAGTTGTCCTCGGGTAGAGCCGGTTTCAGGCGCTGCAGCGCCTCGTCCAGGGTGTGGTTGAGTTGCGCCACGAAGCTGCGATCCATCGCCGCCTCGAGGTCGAGTTGCGCCTGCGCCCACACCGCCCTGGCACGCGCGCGCTGTGCGACGCCATCGGGCGTCAACGACAGCAGGCGCTGCCGCGCATCGCGGCCGGGGTGCTGCACCACCCAGCCGGCCGCCACCAAGGGCTTGAGGCCGCGGGTCAGGGTCGTTCGATCCATCTCCAGCCGCTCGGCCAGCGCCAGCAGGCTTTGCGGCGTGGTGTCGAGGTGCGCCAGCAGCGAATACTGGGTCAGGCGCAGGCCGACGCTGCGCAGATACTGTTCATAGAACACCGTCACCCGGCGCGTCAGGCGGCGCAGGCGGGCGCCGGTGCATGGCAGGGGCAAGGGGGGCGTCGTCATGACGGGTGATCAAATAGGTGCATATACACGTTATAGACCCGCCCAGCCCCGGACGGAAAGGACACTTCCTAGGCGATCGCCCGCCAAGTGTCCGGTTCGACGCTCACGCATCCGTGCTCGCCCGACACCACCAACGCGCCATCCTGCACGGTGATCTGCCAGGCGGTGGTGCGCACCACCGAGGCGGCGAGCGCCTTCACCTCCGGCTCCGGAAAGGCAATCACCTCGAGCTTGCGCAGCCGGGTCAGCTCGCGCTGCACGCCCTGCCACCACAACTGCGACGACGATCCGGCGTAGGGATGGACTGTCACCCGGTCGGCCCGCCCCGCCGCCTTGATGATGCGCCGCGCGTCCGGCTGGCCGACATCGATCCAGTGTTCGATACGCCCATCCAGGCTGGCCAGGCACAAATCCGGTTCGTCGGGATCGCACAGCGCGCTGGTCATCGACAGCCGCGCGTCGGCCCGGCGGGCAAAGGCCAGCACACGCGACACCAGGCGCACATCGGTCTCGGACGGATGGCGCGCCAGGGTCAGCGCATGGTCGGCGTAGTAGTGGCGGTCGAGATCCGCGATCTGCAGCTGGAATTTGAACACCGTGGACTTGAGCGCCATGAGCCTGTGCTGCCTGGAGAAAAGGCGACATGGTACGCAGATGCGGCCCGGAGCGGATACCGCAACGCAAAATAATCGCCCTCATCGGGGCGATATCCGTTATCATCCGGCCTCCCGTACGCGTCGACCAATCAGCGTACCGGCCAGAATCATTCAACTGGGCCAAGCGACCACTGTCCGCCGGCCCACTTCCCCCGCCAGCCTTGATTGGTGTCGCTCACTGCAGCGACAGGCCGTCGCTGGAGCAGAACACAATGCAATCCGAAAACACCTTTGCCGCCCTCGGGCTGGCAGAACCCCTTTTGCGCGCCCTCACCGATGCCGGCTACACCACGCCGACCCCGATCCAGGTCAAGGGCATTCCCGCCGTGCTCGCCGGCGGCGACCTGCTCGCCGCCGCGCAGACCGGCACCGGCAAGACCGCCAGCTTCGCCCTGCCGATCCTGCACCGCCTGATGGAAACCGCGCAGCGCACCCGCACCGGCCGCCCGCGCGCCCTGATCCTGACCCCGACCCGCGAACTGGCGGCCCAGGTGGACGAATCCGTGCGCACCTACGGCCAGCACCTGCCGCTGCGCTCCTTCGCCGTCTATGGTGGCGTCAGCGTGTTCGGCCAGAGCAAGGCCCTGCGCCGCCCGGTCGACATCCTCGTGGCCACCCCGGGCCGCCTGCTCGACCACATCAGCCAGGGCACGCTGAGCCTGTCGGATGTCGAGATCCTGGTGCTCGACGAAGCCGACCGGATGCTCGACATGGGCTTCATCCGCGACATCCGCAAGATCATGGACAAGATGCCGGCCAAGCGTCAGAACCTGCTCTTCTCGGCGACCTTCAACGACGACATCCGCGGCCTGGCCAGCAGCCTGCTGACCAACCCGGCCAGCGTCGACGTGGCCCCGCGCAACACCACCGCCGAGCGTGTCGACCAGTCGCTGATGCTGGTGCCGCAGAGCAAGAAGCGTGACCTGCTGGTGCATCTGATCCAGGAACAGCAGTGGTTCCAGGTGCTGGTGTTCAGCCGCACCAAGCACGGCGCCGACCGCCTCGCCGAGCAACTGACCCGCGCCGGCATCCCGACCGCGGCGCTGCACGGCAACAAGGCCCAGAACGCCCGCACCCGCGCGCTCGACCAGTTCAAGCGCGGCAAGCTGCAGGTACTGGTGGCCACCGACATCGCCGCCCGCGGCATCGACGTCGATTCACTGCCGATGGTGGTGAACTTCGAACTGCCGAACGTGCCCGAAGACTACGTGCACCGCATCGGCCGTACCGGCCGCGCCGGCGCCGAGGGCAAGGCCGTGTCGCTGGTCTGCCCGGAAAACGAGATGAAGCAGCTGCGCGCGATCGAGCGGCTTATCCAGCGCACCGTCGAGCGCATCACCGTCGGCGGCTACACCGTCGACGAGGCCAGCGTCTCGCGCCAGCGTCCGCCGCGTGACGCCAAGGCACCGGCCCAGCGCAACGGCCACCGCCATGGCCGCACCAACCCGGAACAGCCCAACGGCCGCAGTACCGACGGCAAACGCGGCCTGCACCCGCAGCGCGCGCCGCGCGACGGTCAGGGCCAAGGCCGCGACAAGCCGGCGGGCCGCAACCCGGGCCAGGCGCGCGACACCCGCCCGCGCCGTTTCGGCAACGCCGACTGAGCAACACCCCGCGGGCCGACGCCCGCGCACAACACAAACGCCGGCCCCACGCCGGCGTTTGTGTTTGCGCCGCCCGTGAATTCCAGAAGGAAATCTCCATACGGCTTCGTATGTTTGCGCTACAATCCGGTTGCTGCACTGCACACATCGGAGGGAGCCGAGCCATGAACCATAGCCAACACTACGCGCAGAAAACATGCGCTGCGACCGACGCCATCGCGCTGATCCGCAACGGCGACACCATCATCGTGCCCACCGGGGTCGGTGAGCCGCCGGCCCTGCTCGAGGCGCTGTCGGACCAGCGCCACCGCCTGCATGGCGTGGCGGTGAGCCAGATCCTGCCCCTGCGCAAGTTCGGCTACTTCGACGAGGCCACGCAGGATCATGTCCGCCACAGCGCCTATTTCTTCGGCGGCCCCTCACGCCCCGGCGGCCAGGCCGGCTGGATCGACTACATTCCCGCCTACTTCTCCGAGCTGCCGCAACTGATCGAGCGCGGGCTGACCCCGGCCGACGTGGTGTTCTCGCTGGCCTCGCCGATGGACGAGCACGGCTACTTCTCGCTCGCGCTGGCCCCGGACTACACCATGGCGGCGGTCAAGAAGGCGCGGGTGATCGTGCTGGAGGTCAATCCCAACGTGCCCTTCGCCTTCGGTGACTGTCATGTGCACATCTCGCAGGTCAGCGCACTGGTTGAAACCCAGGATCCGCTGCTGGAAGTCGGCCTGCCGGAGATCGGGACCGTACAGGAAGCGATCGGCAAGTATGTGGCCGAGCTGATCGATGACGGCTCGACCCTGCAGATCGGCTATGGCGGCATTCCGGACGCGGTGGTGATGCAGCTCAAGCACAAGCACGACCTGGGCATCCATACCGAGATGATCGGTGACGGCATCCTGACCCTGGTCGAGGCCGGCGCGGTCACCAACCGCAAGAAGACTTTCCTGCCCGGCAAGATGGTGGCCACCTTCGGCCTCGGCTCACAGAAGCTGTACCGCTTCATGCACCGCAATCCGGCGCTGGAGATGCATCCGGTGGAATTCACCAACGACCCGTACATCGCGGCGAAGAACGACCGCCTGGTGGCCATCAACGCCACCATGCAGATCGACATGCTCGGCCAGTGTGGTTCGGAGAGCCTGGGCACCCTGCCCTACTCGGGCACCGGCGGCCAAGCCGATTTCGTGCGCGCTGCCAATCGCTCGCGCGACGGCAAGGCCTTCATCGTGCTGCCCTCGACCGCCAAGGGCGGCAGCATCTCGCGCATCGTGCCCACGCTGAGCGCCGGCACGCATGTCACCACCAGCAAGAACGACATCAACTACGTGGTGACCGAATACGGCGTGGCGCAACTGCGCGGCAAGAGCGCCCGCCAACGCTGCGAGGCCTTGATCGGCATCGCCCACCCGGACTTCCGTGGCGAACTGCGCAACCAGGCCCGGGCGCTGAAACTGCTCTAACCGCGATAGCCCCGCCGCCTTTTTGGTGACGGGGCCGTGCGGAGGCGGTCAGCCGCGCTTGGGCACCATGATCTCCGCCTCGCCGGTGAGCACCACGGTTTCACCGACCGTACACACCGTATCGAACAGCGCCTTGCGCTTCTCGGGGGTCAGCGACTTGACCGTCACCCGCGCCACCACCGTGTCACCGATGCGCACCGGCGCCTTGAACTTCAGTGTCTGCGACAGGTAGATGCAGCCCGGCCCCGGCAGGCGGGTGCCAAACACCGTGGAGATGAAGCTGGCCGACAGCATGCCGTGGGCGATGCGCCCGCCGAACATCGAGGCCGCCGCCAGTTCTTCGTTGAGGTGCACCGGATTGGTGTCACCCGACACACCGGCAAAGAGCAGGATGTCCGCTTCGGTCACGGTGTGGCCGTAGGCGGCACTCATGCCGACCGTCAGGTCCTCGAAGCGGTGCCCGTAGAATTCTTCGTAGTTGGTCTCAGCCATCTGCATGCTCCAGTAGGGGGAACCCATTCATACCACGGCGCAGTGACGAACATCGACATGCGCACGAAGCGGCAACAAAAAACCCGGCCGCGGCCGGGTTTTTCTGAACTGCGCAATCGTCGAGCTTACTTGCCGTTGACAGCGGCTTTCAGCGTGGCGCCAGCGGAGAACTTCGGCACGCTGGAGGCAGCGATCTTGATGGTCGCGCCAGTCTGCGGGTTACGGCCGGTGCGGGCAGCGCGCTTCGACACTTCGAAGGAGCCAAAACCCGTGAATGCCACCTTGCCGCCCTTGGCAAGCTCTTCCGCAATGATGTCGAGCACGGCGGACACGGCACGGTCAGCTTGCGCGCGCGAGACATCCATACGGTCGGCCAGCGCTTCGACGAATTCACCTTTGTTCATGTTGATCCTCGGATAGGAGTGGAAGGGGGGGTGTTTCCTTGCCGCCGATTCTAGCACCGAACATTCTTGCTTTGCGTCGCCAGATGCAAGTATTGACGGGGTTTTGAAGATTTGGGACGCATATTTTTACGCGTTGGACGCGAACGTCAACCCGTGTTTGTCAATTATTTTTTTGTTGCTGCAACGCAGCATCATGCATCGGCGCTCGCCAGCCGATCCTGATGCTTGCCGCCGAGCCCGAGATAGGTCTCGATTACACGCGGGTCGTCGGCCAATTGGCGCGCCGGTCCGCTCATCGCCACCTCGCCGGTTTCCAGCACATAGGCATAATCCGCCACCTGCAGCGCAGCACGTGCATTTTGTTCCACCAGCAGGATCGACACGCCGCGCTTTCTCAGCTCACCGATGATCCGGAAGATCTCGCGCACGATGAGCGGCGCCAGCCCCAGGCTCGGTTCATCAAGCATCAAGAGCTTCGGACGGGCCATCAGCGCACGGCCGACGGCCAGCATCTGGCGCTCACCACCGGAGAGCGTGCCCGCCATCTGGGTCCGGCGCTCCTTGAGCCGCGGGAACAGGGCATACACCTCTGCCATGGTCTTGCCATAGTCGCGCTGGCCCATGCGGTAGCGCTGGAAAGCACCGAGCACGAGGTTGTCCTCGACGCTCATCTCGCCGAACAGTTCGCGCTTCTCGGGTACCAGGTTCATGCCGCGCGCGACCATGCGCTCGACCTCGGGCACCCGCTCGACGGCGCCGTCGAAAGCCACCTCGCCACGCGAGGGCAGCACGCCCATGATGGCCGACAGCAGCGTGGTCTTGCCCGCGCCGTTGGGGCCGATGACGGTGACGATCTGCCCCTCGCCGACGCTCAGGTTGGCGTTGTGCAGCGCCTCCACCTTGCCGTAGGACACGCACAGATCCTTCACTTCGAGCACATTCGCCATCACGCCACCCCGCCCAGATACGCTTCGAGCACCGCCGGATTCTTCTGCACCTCTTCCGGCAGGCCTTCGGCAATCTTCTCGCCGAACTCCATCACCACCACCCGATCGACCAGGCCCATTACGAAATCCATGTCGTGCTCGACCAGCAGGATCGCCATGCCCTCGCCGCGCAGCTTGCGCAGCAGCTCGGCGAGGACCTGCTTCTCGCGATAGCGCAGGCCGGCCGCCGGTTCGTCGAGCAGCAACAGGCAGGGGTCGGAACACAGCGCGCGGGCGATCTCGAGGATACGCTGCTGGCCCAGCGCCAGCGAGCCGGCCGCGTCGAACATATGCTCGGCCAGGCCGACGCGCTCGATCTGGCGCGCCGCCTCGGCCAGCAGGCGGGCCTCTTCCGCGCGATCCAGCCGCCACGCCGCTGGCAGCACACTCTTGCTGCCGCGCATATGGGCGCCGATGGCCACGTTCTCGAGCACACTCATCTCCGGCAGCAGGCGCACATGCTGGAAGGTGCGGCTCATGCCCATATGGGCCACCTCGCGGGCGGTCTTGCCGGCCACATCCTGGCCGCGAAACAGCACCTCGCCCGAGGTCGGGGTGTCGACGCCCGACACCTGGTTGAACATGGTGCTCTTGCCCGCGCCGTTGGGGCCGATCAGCGCCAGGATCTCGCCGGCGGCGACCGACAGGTTCATCTTGTTGTTGGCCACCAGGCCGCCGAACTTGCGCGTCACGTCGATGGCCTGCAGCAACACCTCGCCGGCGGCCGGCATCTCGCGTCGCGGCAGCGCAGCCGCACCGGCGTCGACCTTGCGCTTGCTGGCGGTATCGGGCCACCAGCGCGCCAGGATCGGCCAGATGCCGTTGGGCGCACGCTGCAGGATCAGCACCATCATGATGCCGAAGACGATCACCTCGAAGTTGCCCGAGGCACCGAACAGCACCGGCAGGATGTCCTGCAGCCATTGCTTGAGGATGGTGATCACCGCCGCGCCAATCACCGCCCCCCACACATGGCCGGCGCCACCGACCACCGCCATGAAGAGAAACTCGATGCCGATGTGCAGGCCAAAGGGCGTGGGGTTCACGAAGCGCTGCATGTGCGCATACAACCAGCCCGAGGCGGCCGCATGCAGGGCGGCGATGACGAAGATGATCATGCGCGAGCGCGAGGTATCCACGCCCATCGACTCGGCCATCACCATGCCGCCCTTGAGCGCCCGGATGGCACGCCCCTCGCGCGAGTCGAGCAGGTTGCGCGTGGTCAGCATGGCCACCAGGAGGAAGGCCCAGATCAGGTAGAAGATCTCCCCGCCCTGGTCGAGCTCCCAGCCGAACAGGTTGATCGGCGGGATGCCGGTCAGGCCGGTGTGACCGCCGAGGACCTCCATCGTGCCAAACAGGAAGTACAGCGAGATGCCCCAGGCGATGGTACCCAGCGGCAGGTAATGGCCAGAGAGCTTGAGCGTGAGCGAGCCGAGCACCACCGCGACCACAGCGGTGAGCACCAGCCCGACGCGACGAGCGCCAGCCACGGGGACCCGCCCGCCCGGAGCCAGCCATGCCGGCAGGAGCCTCGTGTGTGGTCGGCACCGCGGTGGTGTGAGCGCCCAGACCAGGCGAAGGCGCTGGCCGACCGAGTCGGCCGCCGACGCCGGTGAGCAGCACCAGGCCCAACGCCACCATGGCATACAGACCGATGTAGTTGAGCAAGGTCACATAGAAGGGCGACAACGTCACCGGCACACAGGCCAGCAGCACCAACAGCAGCCAGGGCAGTGCGCGCACCAGCGGCACCTTGCCGGTGACCGGCGCCGGCGCGGCGGAGGAACGGGGCTGGCTCATTCGTCTTCCTCCACATGATGGCTGGTCAGCGAGCGCCACACCAGCACCGGGATGATCAGGGTAAACACGATGACTTCCTTGTAAGCACTGGCCCAGAAGGACGAGAAGGCTTCGAGCAGGCCGACCAGAATCGCGCCGAGTGCGGCGATCGGATAGCTGGCCAGGCCGCCGATGATGGCGGCGACGAAGCCCTTCAGGCCGATCAGGAAGCCGGTGTCGTAGTAGATGGTGGCGATCGGCGCGATCAGCACGCCCGACAGCGCACCGATCAGCGCCGCCAGCATGAAGGTCAGCCGCCCGGCCAGCGCCGGCGAGATGCCCATCAGGCGGGCGCCGGCACGGTTGATGGCGGTGGCGCGCAGCGCCTTGCCATAGATGGTGCGTCCGAAGAACAGCGCCAGCGCCACGATCAGTGCCATCGACGTACCGATCACCCACAGCGACTGACCAGACACCATCATTGGCCCGACGGTGAAGCTGGCGTCGGAGAAGGCCGAGGTGCGCGAGCCTTCGGCACCGAAGAACAACAGCGCCAGGCCGACCATGGCCACATGCACCGCCACCGACACGATCAGCAGGATCAGCACCGAGGCCTCGGCCACCGGCTGGTAGGCCACACGGTAGATCATCGGCCCCAGCGGCACCACCACGGCGAGGGTCAGCGCCACCTTAGCAGCCAGCGGCCAGCCCTCGGTCGGCACGGCCCACAGCAGCGCCAGCAACGCCAGCGGGTAGGCCACATTCCAGGCCACCACGCTCGCCAGCCGGCCGGCCCCGCCGCGCCGCCAGGCATCGCGGCCATCGAGAGCCACCACCAGCACCCCGGCGGCGAGCAGCAGCCACACCGTGCCGGGCAAACGCCCCGCCTCGATCATCGCCAGGGTCAGCGCGCCATAGGCGACAAACTCCCCCTGCGGGATGAAGATCACCCGCGTGACGGCGAACACCAGCACCAGCGCGAGCGCCAGCAGCGCATAGATGGCGCCGTTGGTCACGCCATCCTGGCCGAGCAACATTGCGATTTCAAAATCCATGGGACGAACCCCGTGTGCAGCCGGTCGTCAGCGCCTGCGCGCAACACGCCTCAAGAGTGGATCGAATCGAACCGCCCCTGCCGGATACCGGCAGGGGGGATCGAAGTCGTCGCGCACGGCCCCGCCGCGCGCGCGGGGCTTACTTCACCATCTGCCAGGCGCCGCCCTTGATCTGCACCATCACGCGCGAGCGCTGGTCCAGGCCGAGGTGGTCGGTCGGGCTCATGTTGAAGATGCCGTGTGCGCCGGCCACTTCCTTCAGGCCTTCGAGCGAGTCGCGCAGCGCGGCACGAAACTCCGGCGTACCCGGCTGGCCGCCCTTGAGCGCCGTCGGCACGGCCGCGGCGAGCAGCATGCCGGCATCCCAGGCGTGGCCGCCGAAGGTGGACACCGAGCCCTTGCCGAAGGCCGCCTCATACTTGCTCACGTACTCCTGGGCCGTAGCGCGCACCGGGTTGTCGGCCGGCAGCTGCTCGGCCACCAGCACCGGCCCGGCGGGCAGGAAGGTGCCTTCGCAGTCGGCACCACACACCCGCAGGAAGTCGTTGTTGGCCACGCCGTGGGTCTGGTAGATCTTGCCGGCATAGCCGCGCTGCTTGAGGGCCTTCTGCGGCAGGGCGGCCGGCGTGCCGGCGCCGGCGATGAGGATCGCGTCGGGCTTGGCGGCATACAGCTTGAGCACCTGGCCGGTCACCGAGGTGTCCGAGCGCTTGTAGCGCTCATTGGCCACGATCTTGATCTTGCGTGCTTCGGCGATGGCCGCGAACTGCTCCCACCAGCCTTCGCCGTAGGCGTCGGCAAAGCCGATGAAGCCGACCGTCTTCACCCCGGCGTCGACCATGTGCGAGACGATGGCGGTGGCCATCTGCTGGTCGTTCTGCGGGGTCTTGAAGACCCAGCGGCGCTTGTCATCGACCGGATCGACGATCTTGCTCGAGGCGGCCATGGAGATCATCGGCGTCTTCGACTCGGCCGCCACGTCGATCATGGCCAGCGAGTTGGGGGTGATGGTCGAACCGATCACCACGTCCACCTTGTCTTCGGACACCAGCTTGCGGATGTTCTTGACTGCGGTGGTGGTGTCAGAGGCGTCGTCGAGGACGATGTAGTTCACCTTCTGGCCGGCAATGGTCGTCGGCAGCAGGGTGAGGGTGTTTTTCTCGGGGATGCCCAGCGACGCGGCGGGCCCGGTGGCCGACACCGACACGCCGACGTTGATGTCGGCCAATGCGGCGCCACTGACGAAGGCCATGCCGAGGGCGGCGGCCAGTACGGTCTTGTGCATTTTCATTGTGTCTCCTCCTGGTTGTTATCGGCGCCCTGCGATACTGCCCTGGCGCGCCAACGAAAAATTACCACATAACAAATGCGTTTGTTTTTATTAAATTCGCTCCACGACCAGGGCAATGCCCTGCCCCACGCCGATGCACATCAGGGCCAGGCCATAGCGCCCACCGGTCAGCTCAA
>JAWKYX010000041.1:0-33670 GCA_041396265.1 Rhodocyclaceae bacterium | reverse complement strand
CCTGCACGCGGATGTTGCCGGTGCTGGTGTTGCCGATGACGATGGCCCGCTCTTGCTGCGGGTGCAGGTGCAGGGTGTCGAGGTCGCCGAGGTCGATGAGGCGGTTGTTGCTGGCGTTGAGCGTGCGAGCGCCGAGTTGGCCGAGCAGGGGTTCCTTGCCGCCCTCGCCCACCGTCTGGCAGTGGTTGTCGGCAAACAGGATGCTGTCGACGGCCGCGCACTGGTTGAGCGGCGCCGCCGTGGCGTGGCCGCGCAGCTGGTTGCCCCGGATCGACACCGCGGCCGGGCGCAGCAGCACGGCAAAGGCGCGGCTGGCGGTGAGCAGGTAGGCGGACTCGGCGGCGGCAAAGTAGCCGGCAGCCACGAAGCCCGGCACCGCGCCGGCCCGCTCGGGGGCAATGTTGATGGCCCGCCATTCGATCACGATGGGGTTCTGCCCGGCTTCGCCGATGCGCTCGACGCTGTTGTTGTCGATGGCCGCGCGGTCGAAGGGCGGCAGCACGCGGATGGCGGCCACCGGGGCGCTGATGCGGTCGGGCCCGATGCCGAAGAAGCGGTTGCCGGCGATGCGCACCTGCCCCACGGCGGCGCAGCGCAGCGCGTCAATGCCCGGGCTGGTGAGCGCCGAGCGGGCGACCTGGGCGATGACGTTGTCGAGCACGTCGCCGCGCTCGACCCGGATCAGTTGCACGGCCACGAAGGCCGCGTTGTCGTTGCCCAGTACCTGGCCGAGCTGCTGGCACTGGTTGCCGGCAAAGCGCAGCAGGCCGGCGCCGGCGCCCTCGCCCATGAGCAGCGCGCCCAGGCCGATGCTGTCGATCTGGTTGTCGGTGATGATCGCCTCGTCCACCTGCTGGGTGATGAGCATGGCGTTGCCGCGCAGGCCGAGCAGGCGGTTGGCGTGGATACGCACGCGGTCGATGGCGACCGGGTCCAGCCCTTCTTCGAGCACGATGCCCTGGCCGCTGCGCTCGCCGATGCCGGTGATCTCGTTACGCTCGACGGTGAGGCCATCGACCCCCGCGCGCACGCCGTCGCCGGCGGTGTAGATCACGTTGTCGGCCACCGCAAAGCTCGAGCCCGGCAGCACCGCGCCGGTCGCCACCACGGCCACCTGATTGCCGACCAGCATGAAGTTGCCGTCGATGCGGGTGTTGCCATAGTGCAGGCTGGTGCCGTCGAAGCTGACGGCGCGCTGGCTGCAGAAGCACAGGTTGCGGGCCATGCGCAGCTCGCCAGTGAGCACATAGTTGCTGTCGCCGCCGGCCACCGTGGCCACGCCGCGCTCGGCGACGATGGCGCAGTCGGTGATGTCACGCCGAGCATGTTGCCGGAGAGGCCAATGCCAACGCTGGTGCCGTCGCCCACGGCCAGCCCGAGCGGCAAGGTGCTCGGCGCGCATCGATGACGCCGCGCGGCGATCATGGCGGTGCTGCCCGAGGTGACGGCCGAGCCGATCACGCTCAGGTTCTCGAGCGCCACGCCGGTGCTGTTCTGGATGTCAAAGATGCCACCGGCTCGGCGCCGACCAGCAGCGTGGCCCAGCCCTGCCCGCGAAAACGCAGCGAGCGCGCGCCATCGACCACCAGCGGCGTGCCGATGCTGTAGTTGCCGATGCCGAGGCAGATGGTGCCGCCCACGTCCTTGATGCTGTCGATGGCCTGCTGAATGGTGGCGGTGCCGTTGTTGTGGTTCTCGGCGCTCACGCACACGGTGCAGTCGCAGCCCTCGCCCTCGGCAATCGGTGGCCACAGGGTGCGGCAGTCGGTTTCGCCGTCCGGAAAATTGACGATCGCCAGGCGCGCGTAGTGGTGATGGATGCCCAGCGGCGGCGCGTTGTTGAGGATCTCGACGCTGGCGTCGACGCTGCGCGCGGCAAACACCCAGTGGTCGCCGGTCTTGAACTCGCCGCCGGCCGGGTCGAGGCTGAAGTCGACCAGGATGCCGTGCTCCAGAAACAGCCGCGTGGTGCCGCCGGGGATGGGGATTTCGCCCGTGGTGCTGGTGTCCAGGTTGGTGGCCACGCTGCCGTTCTCGCGCCGCACCTGGCCGGACTGATCCCAGCGGCGCACACGGGTGTTGCGCGCGGGCAGCGTGGCCTGCTGCGCATCGGTGGGGAAGAGGCCGGGCGACAAGGCGATGTCGAAGCTCAGCGTGCGGGCGGTGTCGTCCACCCCGCCGGCCACGCGGATGCGCCGCAGTTCGCCGGGCAGGCCGTGCAGCTCGCGGTGGTCGTCGGTCACTTCCACCCAGTCGCCGTCATGAAAACGCAGCACGTCGTCGCGGCCGACCGAGTCGACCGTGATGCGGTCGCGCGCCGGATTGATGTGGCTCACCCGCGAGGCTACCGTGGCGTTGTCGCGCGACCACTTGAAGGTGGCCGTGCCGAGCGGCCCACCGGTGTGCACCTCCACTCGATAGGTCTGGTTCTCCAGCCCGCGGTAGCCGGCGGCGGGCGGCACCTGGCAGGGGTTGGGGTCAAAGGCCGGGTCGCCGGTGTCGGTGCTCAGCCGGCCGGCCGAGGGCGCGGTGGCGGCCAGCCAGCCGGCGATGTCTTCGTCCTCGGTGGCGCAGGTGGCGTTGCCCACGTTGGGCAGCACCTTCACCTGCCACACGGTCTGCAGCCGGCCGGTGGTGTCCACGCCCACGGCGGGTTCGATGAGGCCGGGGTCGTTGATGGCGCTGATGTCGCGCTGCCACACGTCCACATACACCAGGTGCGGGCCACCGGCTGGCAGGGCTGGCGGGTCGGGGTAGTAGGGCTGGGCGGTGTAGGCCAGCGACGTGGTGCCGGTGAGTTCGGCCAGGCGCGGGTCCCAGGCGTCGGGCGTGCCGCCGTGGTTTTCGGCGAGCAGGCCGTCCACATAGATGCGGCCCGGGCCGATGGTGAGCGCCCCACCGACCGCCTCGATGCGGAAGCCATCGGGTGTGATGCGCGGCACCACGTTGCCATTGAAGGTATCCAGCGTGCCGGCCTGCAGGCGCCGGCCAAGCTGGGCGACCCATTCATTCCACTCGGCGTCCAGCTGCACCCGGCCCTGCTGCACGACCAGTCCGAAAAAGTCCTTGCGGGCGTCGAAGCGGATACGGCTCAGATCGAAACTCATGATGTGGACTCCCTCGCGTGTTCGTGATTGACGGCAGCGGTCACAGGGCGGGTTTCAAGCCGTCTCGTGATGGCGGTGTGGCGGGTTAAAACCCGCCTTACGGGATGCGACCGTCTTCTGGTTGTCGATTGGCGTTTCATGATTCATAGAAGATGCCGGCGCGCAGCCCCACCCGCAGGTATTCCGCGAGGCGGATACGCAGGTTGGTTTCGCGCTGGGCACCATAGAGGTGATGGAACACGCCCATTTCGCTCTCGTCGTCGGCGCCGCGCAGCACCTCCACCGGCGTGGCGGTGGTGAGCTGGCCGTAGGCTGGCGTGCCGTAGTGCAAGGACGTGAAGCGGGGCGCAATGTGGCGCGCGCTCTGGGCGGAATCGGGCTGGCAGCGGTGGCGCGCCGGCACGATGGATTCAAACGGCAGCCACGAGAAGCGCACGCAGCCGACCTGCTTGCGCGCCGCGCGCACCGGCGCGAGGCCGGGGGCGGCCGAGGCGAGCAGGATGCTGTTGGAGATCAGCCCGACTTCGGCGGTATGCACGGTGCCGACCACGGTGCAGGCGATGAGCGACAGCGCCGCGCCGGGGGCGGCGCCATCCAGGGCGGCAAAGGCCACACCGTCTCGCGCGGTGGCGTCGATCAGGCTGTCGGTGGCGCGCAGGGTGGCGCGCTCGTGGCTGCGGATACCACCGACGATGCAGCGGTCGATCTCCGTTTCCAGCCCGGCGATGGCCAGTTGCAGGCTGGGCGCGGTGGGCTGGGTGGGGCTGCCATCGGGGTTGAGGGCAATGCCGGGCACCAAGGTGCAGTGGATGAGGTTGAGCCGCGCCAGCGCGTTGCCGGCGGCATCGGGCACGGCCAGCAGCGCGCCGGTGATGAGCAGGCCGTTGAGCGTGCACGCGCTGTTGGCGGCGCCGGTTACGGTGAGCCCACCCAGTTCGAGCACCGGCCGGCGGCCGTTGGCGGCGCGGATCTCGACCGCGCCATCGGCCACCACGTTGATGTTCAGCGTCTCGCTGTAGCGGCTGCTGTCGGTGATCTCGACCACGCCGTCGCCGGCAATCGCGGTAAGCGCGGCGGCCAGCGTGGGGTGGTCGTCGGGCACGCGCACCACGGTGACGCTGGCCGGCGGCAGCGGCAGCGAGGCGCCGCGTTCGTACTCGCCGCCGCCGAGCGCGGCCGAAAAGCCCTCGCGCCAGCTGAGGCGCACATCGGCCGGGTCCGCCGCGTCGGCAGGCAACGCGATGCGGCCGAGCACCGGGTCAATTGCGTAGAAGCCGTTCGGCGGCGGGGTGTGCGCCCACGTGCCGGCGTCGTCGCCGAGGTGGCAGATGCGGATGTGGTCGCGTTCGATGACGGTGCCGTCCACCCTCAGAATCAGCGCCGGATCGGGGTTGTCCAGCGGCGCGCCGGCGCTGGCACGCTCGCCATAGTGGCGTGCCAGATGCGTGGCGAGGCGGCGGCGCGACAGCGGCCAGGGCACGTTGTCCGGCTCGGCCAGGTGGGTGATGTCGTCTTCGGCCAACGGGCGGTTGTAGAGCGGCAGGTCGTGGCCCAAGGGGCTGGCGCGGTAACGGCGCACGCCGGCGCGGGTGGTGGGCGACTCGCGGTGGGGCCAGGCCTGGATGCGCCACAGGTGCAGGCCGATGTTGGGGATGTTGTGCCGCCCGCGGCCGGACTCGATATGCCGTACATCCACCGTACGGTTGGCGGTCTCGAAGGCGGTGCCGATCCATTCGAGCGGCTCGGCGCGGCGCAGATCGGGGGTATGCAGATTGGCCGGGCGCAGGTGGTTCATGTATTGCGTGGTGCATAGGCGCTGGAAGTATTCGACCGCGCGGGCGTCCCAGCCGGTGACGTCGCGCGCCAGCTGTTCGAGCACCAGCGCCGTGCCCTTGCGCCGGCGCAGGGCAATGGTGTGGGCCACCTCGGCCCGCGCGCTGGCCGCCTCGGGCGCGGCCTGGTGCAGGCTGCGGTAGCCGATCAGGTCGCCGATGTAGGGCACGGCCCACTCGGCGCAGGTCTCGATGAAGAGGTCGTCGTAGAGCTGTTCGAGGCTCTCATCGGCCACCGCCAGCTGCTCGGCGAGCACGCCGATGAGTTCTTCCAGCGGGCCGCGGTCCAGCCCCTCGGCGGCGGCCTGCTCGGCGTCGCGGATGCGGTGGATGGCCGGCAGCAGCTCGAACAGTTTTTGCGCGTCGGCACTCATGGCAGCACCTCCAGTTCGATGGGGTCGGTGGCCAGGGTGAGCAACTCGGCCGCCAGCGGCACGCCGGTGAGCGACGCCACCGGCAGCGCGGCGAACAGACGCGGCACCACCACGGTGGGGCTCTGGCCGACACGGTAGAGGCGGGTGACATGCACCGCCACCACCCCGGCCACGCCTTGCGCCACGGCCGCCACCTCGTCGACCGACACGGTCTGGCCGAAGGCGCGGCGGGCAAAGCTGAAGGCCTCGCGCAGCGCCGCCTCGACCGCCAGCAGCACGGCGTCCGTCTCGAAGGCCTTGTCGATCTTGGCCGACAGCCGGCAGCGGAAGCGCGCGTCGCGGTAGTTGAGCAGGCGCAGCGGCACCAACGGGTCGCCATAGGTGACCAGCGCGTCGCGCAGGTTGTTGTAGGTGTCACTGTCCTCGGGCACCACGGCGCCGCCGATGCCGGCGATGCTCAGGAACACGCCGCGCGCCGGCCCGGCCGGAATCCACAGCGCGTGGGCCTTGTCGATGCCGGCGAAGGCGCGGGCGAAGTTGGCGTAGTCGTCGATAGACACCGCGCGATCGAGCGTGAGCACGGTGAGCGGCGCGTTGTCGCGGGCGCGGGCGAGGGTTTCGGCGTCTTCTCCGCCGGTAGCGGGCGCGGGGTTGACCGCAGCGGTCACGCCCAGCGGCCGGCTGAGCAAGGTGGTGAGCTTGCCGGCGGCGAGGTTGCCGGCCACGCCCAGGCCCTTGCGATAGCGCACCCGCAGGTTGGTGCTGCCGCTGGGCAGGCGCGCGCCCTCGGTGCCGTCGCCAAACAGCACCGTGGTGCGCCCCTCGTCGTCCTGTGTGGTTTCGTACACCCGCGCATCGAGCGCGGCGCCATGCAGGGTCGGCACCTCGGACCACAGCACCTCATTGACCCGCAGTTCAAGTGAAGACGCCCGGCCGCTGGTGGTGTTGGCGCTCACGAAGGTGAGCGGCGCCTGGCCGAGCGCGAAGCGCTGGTTGGCCACGGCACCATCGCCACTGCCGAGAATGGCCTCGACCGTTTCGCCATGCGTGGCGGGGGCGACGTTGGCATTGATGCGCAGATCGGCACGCGCATACACCTGCTGCAGCGGCGCGGTGAGCTTGAGGTGGGTGTGGTCGCGGTCGAGCACGATGGGGTCGTTGCCCGTGGCGATGAAGGCGATCTCGCTCACCGGCGCGTCGTCCTTGCGGCTGTCGGCCAGACGCAGTTCGCTGCCCTTGGCGGTGAGCGTGCCGGTGCGCCCGTCGCGGTCCTCGAGCGCGAGGCGCAGCACCACGCTGGCCTTGCCCAGTTGCGCGGCAAAGCTCTCGGCGCTGAGCGCCACCGGCGTACTGCCAAACATCCGAACGGCCGGCGCCCGCATGAAGAGCTCATCGCCCTCGGCCAGCGCCACACTGCCGCCGCCATCCACACTCAGCGACAGCCCCGCCGCGCGCGGTGCGATGGCAATACGCTGGCGCGGGCCCGACAGCGCAATCGGCTGACCGGGCAGCAGGTCGGCCACCCGCTGGCCGAGGGTGATCGCCTCGCCATAGACCGGATGAAAGATGGGCGTGTCGACCGTGTCCAGCCGCTCGCTTTGCGCCAGCACCAGCGTGCGGCGCAGCGGAAAGCGGCTGGCGGTGAGGTTTTCGGTGGTGTCCGGCGTCACCCGCGTGACCTTGCTGGAGATGGCGAAGGCGTTGCGGCTGCGGTGGATGACCTTGCTCGCGCGATACAGCTCGGTGTAGCCGGGCAGCGCCGCGCTGCCCAGGCCGGGTTCGTTGGAGACCAGCGCGATCCAGCTGCCGGCGGTGATCTTGGGATTGTCGGTGTCCAGGTCGAGTGCCGAGGTGTCGAGGGCGAAGTTGTTCCACTGCCAGTTGTTCGGATTGGTGGTTTTATCGATCAGCGTGGCGACGTTGGAGTCGTCATTGCCCATCAGATTGGGGTCGGGCGCGTTGTGGCCGAACAGCGCGGTGCGCTGGCGCAAGGCATGCACCTGCACGCCGAGGCTGCTCGGGCTCATGGCCGGGAAGGCGCTGCCCAGCGGGTGGTCCCAGCGCACGCGGGTGCGGCTGTTGGCGTTGTCGGGCGTGACGCTATCGAGCACGCGTACATCCCAGCGCTCGCTGCCGGGGTCGCTCATGCGCTCGCCGCCGACGATGAGGATCGCATCGCCCGGTTGCAGGCCGGTGGCCAGGCCGTCGAGCCACAACTCGGTGTCGCCGGACTTGGGCAGCCAGCGCACACGGGTCTGCACCGGCATGGCGTTCCACTCGGCGCGGGCGGGCGTCGGCACGACGGTTTCAAAGCTCTGGGCCTGCTCGTCCTGCCCCGGCACGCTCTGCACCCGGGTGCCGACCGGAATCACGATGGGCTCGGTGGGCGCGCCGGGAATGGTCTGCAGCGTGAAGGCCAGATGCGTGCCGGCGGCCACGCCGGGGGCCAGTTCATAGCCAATCAAGCGCGCCATCTCGCGCACCGACAGGCGTTCGGTGGCGGTGCGCAGGTAGTGCTCGTTGGCGAAGCGCTCGGTGTAGAAACTGAGCACGTCGAGCGAGACGGCCAGCGTGTCGGTGATGGCGAGGGTGAAGTCGCTGGCCTCGCGCGTGGTGAGCGCGGCCAGCGCGGGGTTATCGGCACTGGACAGCCGCGCGCGCATGGATTCAACAAAATCGCCATGCCGGCCGATGCGGTAGGCGATCTGCGACAGGCCCGGCGGGTTGCTGATGCGCGCGGGGGTGACGGCGTCGATGCCGGCGCAGCAGTCGCAATCGGTTTTGGCGGACACGCGGGCGGTGCTCATCATTTGCCTCCGTGCAGTTCAAGGCGCAGCACGCCGTGCTCGGGGAAGTTCGGGTCGTTGTCGAGCCGCGCGATCTCCAGCCGGCCCAGCGGCATGAAGCCGTCGGCCAGCGGCGTGGGGTCGGGCTGGCCCTGGCGCTGGAAGCGGGTGACCTGCACCGAGGCGACGCCGGCCACGGTGCGCGCGGCGGCATACAGCGGACTGAGGAAGACGGTCTGGCCGAAGCTGAAGTTGTCGGGGTGGAACAGGCCACGCGTGCCGTCGGCGCGCACCCGGCTGCCGAGCACATCGAGCAGGGCGCGGCGCACATTGCTGCGGAAGGCCTCGGGCTGCACGCAGACCAGCAGGTCGATTTCGAGCGAGACATGGATGGGGTCGGTGATGCGCAGGTCGTGCCCGGCCATGCGGTAGCGGTCGAGGTGCTCGACGGCGGTGAGCGCGAAAGCGTCATCCACCGGCTCGCCGCCCTCGCGGTCGACGGTGACGAACACGGTGTGCCAGCTGCCCGTCCAGCGCAGGCCGGCGGCGGCGCGCTGCACGCCGGCGAGGCGCTCGGTGACTTCGGCGTAGTCGGCCGGGGTGACGGCGCGCTCGAGTGTGCGGAAGGCTTGCGGCGCATGGCGGCGCAGCTCGGCGGCGGTTTCGGGCGCCACGCCGCCGGTGGCCGGCAGCGGGTTGGTGACGGCCACGATGCGCCCTTCGGTCGTCACCACATGGGCGATGGCGTTGGCGCCGACATTGCCCTCGGGCCCGTTGCCGATGCGGTAGCTGGCGGTGAAGGCGGTGCCGGTATCGGGCCGGCGGCCGTGGCGGTCGTCGCCAAAGCGCGGGTGGGCGCTGCCATCGTTCTCGGTATCGAGCACGAAATGGGTGTCCGTGCCGCGGCTGGCGAGCAGGTCGCGCCGGGCGGTCCAGGTTTCGACGCTGCTGCCGAAGGTGCTCTCCAGCGTGATGGCCGGGATGGCGTCGGCAGTGCGCCAGGCGAGCGCGGCGCTGGCCGAGGCGTCGGGGTCGAAGGTGAGCCGCTCGCTGCGACGCAGGCCGTGTTCGACGGTGGTCTTGAGCACCGTGCCCTGCCGGGTGACCGGCGCCTCGGCCAGCGTGGGCGAGAAGCGCGGCGGCAGCGGCTCGGGCGCGGCGCGGTCGCAGGCATTGCCGGCCGCGGACGGGAACTGCAGGCGCGGCGCGGGCACGCTGCCTAGGGCTTCATCGGCAATGCTGCGGCCGTGATCGACCAGGATGTTGTTGCCCAGCACGATGCTCACATCCTCGACCAGCACGCTGCCGTGGGCTTCGTCGGTTTCGGCCGACAGGCACAACGGGAAGGGCAGCGCGTCGTCGGCATGCCAGCGGATCTCGGTGATCTGGGTGCCGTCGAGCGGGTCGGCCAGCGGGCTGGGGCCGTCGAGCGCGCGCACGGCGGTGAGGCGCACGGCATGGCGGCGGGCGGGGTCGGCATCTTCGGCCACGCCGCTGAGCGGGCCGAGCACTTCCTGAAAGATCAGCACATCGCCGACGGCCAGATCGGGCCAGTGGCCGCGCAGCGTGGCGGCGGTGGCGCCTACGGCCAGGCAGCAGCGCGCGTCGCCCCAGGTGTAGAAGGCGAAGTCGTTGTGATCGATGCGCAGCGTGGCGGTGTGCATGGGCTCGAACACCAGCGGGGCGGCGCGCAGCGCGGCGCGCTCGTCGGGCGAATCGGGCGTGATGCGCGCCGGCACACCGGGCACGCGGGTGGTAAAGCGCAGGCCGGCGGGCAGCGCGAAGGGCGCGCCGCTGACCTCGACATGCAGCCAGGCGCGGGCGTTGCAGCCCTCGTGCATGGCGTAGTCCACCAGCAAGGCGTGGCGGCGCAGGCTGCTGCGCCGACGCGCGGTGTGCAGGTAGGCCTCGGTGGCGATGGCGTCGAGCTGGTAGTGCTGCAGGTCGCCGACATAGGCGATCAGCTCGGCCAGCGTGGTGGCCATGTCGGCCGGGCTGCGGTCGCGCCAGCCGGGCATCTGACGGGTGAGGCGGTCGATCACCAGGCGGCGCAGGCTGGCGTAGTCGCGCGCCAGGTAATTGATGTCGGGCGCGGGCGGTGGGTCTTGCGGGCAGTCGTGCGTCGGCGCGCAGTCGAAATCGCTCGGGCACTCGACCTTGAAGGCGAAATCCACCGCCGACAGGCGCGGATCAAAGCCCGGCAGCGGCGCATCGTTGCCCAGGCCCTGCACCAGCTGCAAGCGGTAGGTGGAGAAGTCGCCGGCGGTATCGGTGCGCACCAGCAGCACATGGTTGGCCTCGGGCAGCGCGGTGAACAGCGCCTGCTCGGCGGCATTGGCCTCGGCGGGCGGCGCGCTGGCGATGCCGATCCACTCAATGCCGACGCGGCGAATGCGCTCGCCGCCGGTGACGCGCACATTCTCGACCGTGAGCCCACCCGGCACCGGCTTGAGCAGGCGCAGCATCAGCGTGCGCTGGCGCGGGCTGCCGGCGGGGGCGTCGAGATCGAGCACCTCGAGGTAGTCGATGCCGTTGAGGGTGGGGTGCGCGTCCACCGCCGCGCGGCGGTTTTCTTCGCAGCAGGTATAGGTCGTCATGTAGAGACTCCTTGCACGAAGGCTTCGCGCTGGCGGGTCTCGGTGCGGCGGATGAGGTATTGCACCGTCACCGACAGGCGCGAATCGACCGCCTCGACCTCGACCGCCTCGACGGTGATCAGATCGGCCAGCCACTGCTGCAAGGCGCCCTGCACGAGGAATTGCGTGGTCGCCGCCAGCTCGGGGCTGTTGGGCGCGAACACCAGTTCGCGCAAGCCGCTGCCGAAGTCCGGCCGCATCACCCGCTCGCCCGGGGCGGTGAACACCACCTGCTCGATCAGGCCACGAATCCAGGTAGCTTCGTCGTCGTCGCGCGTGCGGCCCCGGCCGTCGAACTGGTACGGGAAGTGGAGTCGGGTGGTCATGGCGTGTCCCCCTGAGCCCTTAGGTGAAACGACAGCCAGATTTCAAGCGGGCGCGGCCGTCGGACAGTGGTAGGGTGGGCAGCGTGTCTGCCCACCCTGGTTCGTTGGCACGGGGCATCGCTGGTGGGCAGGCGAGCTGCCCACCCTACGACCGCCGCCTGTAGGGCGGATAAGCCGCAGGCGCATCCGCCGATGCTGCCCCAGCCGGCGGTGGCGGCGGATGCGCTGCGCTTATCCGCCCTACGGGATATCGTCGTGGCGTGCATCATCAACTCCCGATCACCCGCGTCTGCGCCGCCACCGGCAAGAGCGGCGTACCGTTGGGCGCGCAGACGGCCTGGCTGTCCATCAACACCAGCGGCTGGCCGTTGGACAGCACCCGCGTGGCGGCGACCACCCATTGCCCGGTGACGCAGGGCACCGGGCTGCCGGAGACATTGAAGGGACAGCCGGCCACCACATAGGGCGCGGTCATCAGCACCGTCGGCTGGCCGCCAACCAGCACCCGCGGATTGGGCGCCGTCGGCGTGGCGCTGCCGCCGTGGGCACACAGCACCGTGGCACCGACATGGAGGAGGGGGCCGGGCATGTCAGCAACTCCTCCGCATTGCAATCAAGCGATGCGTTTGAGGTGACGCGGTGGCCGATCGGGCCGCCCGCCCGCCGGGCCGTCCCAAGGGCGGGCGCGGCCCCCTCGGGGGGCAGGGAACGAAGTGACCGTGGGGGCTCATCAGATCACCGTCAGCGCGCCGTTGTTGATCGTCACGGTCGGGCCGACCAGCGTGATCATCGCGCCCTTGCCGTTCTGGATGTAGATGCCGGTGTCGTTCACGATCAGCGTGGCGCCGGTGGCGCTCTTGAGCATGATGCCGCCGGTCGGGCCCGGCAGATCGGAGATGGTGACGCCGTTCTGCAGCGGGGTCTGGAAGGTGATGGCCGGCAGCCCCGGCGGAGTCGCCAGCGCCAGCGCCGGCACCTCGGCCGCGCTGCCCCAGAAGCAGCCGACCCAGATCGGGTGGTCGGGGTTGCCCTGCTCGAACTCCACCCACACCCCCGAGCCGATCACCGGCAGCGCCATCATGCCGTTCTGGATACCGGCGATCGGCACGCAGGGCATGGCCCAGCTGGCCGGGGCGAGGCCGGCCACGTCAGGCACCTGCACCTGGAGGCGGCCCTGCTGCATCGGGTCGATGTTGTTGAGCACCATGCCGCGGTACTTGCCGTAGTACTTCTGGGTCATCGTTCCTCCCTCGCCTGTCGCCCGAAGGCCGTCCCGACCGCCACACCAATCCCGGATTCCGGCCTGTGGCCTGCATCCGGGCGACGCGAGAAGGGGCGGTCGCATCTCATGCCGGCACCGTCGGTGTGATGGAGATCAGGCCGTTGCGGGTCAGGTTGAAGCTTTGCTTGAACTCGCCGCGCTTGAGCGTGCTGGTGACGCTGCTCACGTAGTACAGCCCGTCGTAGGCGACGCCCGCGCCGCGCACGCCGACCAGCCGGCGCGCCTTGAGGATGCGGCCGTAGCGCAGCACGTCGAGCGAGCCGTTGCCGCTGACCGAATCCTGCGATTTCTTGGCCTCGGCCAGGCCCGCCGAGATCGCCTGCATGGGGTTCATCTTGGCGGTGTCCTTCATCATCTTGATGTTGGCCAGCGGCGTGCTGAGCACGCCCAGTGGCGGTTGCAGCGGGTTGATATTGGGGATGGGGATCGGGATCGGCACCCGTGTGAGCTGGTTCTGGATGAAGACGATGGGCAGCACGCCCTTGGTCGGGTCGAAGCTGAAGCTGAGCGACTCGACATTGGTGTGGGCGTCCATGTCGAGGTTGAGTGCCGGCTGCGGCGGGCCGACCTTGATCTCGGGGCCGAAGTAGGCAATGTTGGTCAGCGGCGCTTCGCCGGGCTCGATGTAGAACACATGCCCCACCTCCTCGGCCAGTTGCTGGATGTAGGCCAGGTCGGTGCCCTGTTGGGCGGGAATGCGCTCGATGGGGATCGGCACATCGGGGAAGAAGGCCGGGATCGGCAGCGGAATGATGCCGAAGGCGGCATATTTGGCGCAGATGAGCGCAAATCGCGCCTCGATCGGCATGGCCGGGTAGGGCAGGCCGGAGAAGTCGATCATGTCCATGACCTTGGTGAGATCCTCGCCGGTGACGGTGATGCTGCCCGGCTGGCCCTGGCCGCCGGCCTGGACCTCCACATTGGTGACCACGCCGTCGAACAGCGGCTGCGGCCGCCCGCCGAGGGTGACGATCAGCACCACGCGCAGCGGCGGCGTGCCGACCGAGGTGTTCTGCCCCACGGCGATCAGGAAGATGGTGTTCAGCTCCGACTTGCTGTTGACCTTGAAGCGCAGCTGGAAGCCGCTGGCTGCGCCGGCCGCGGTGGTGGCGGTGACCGATTCGAGCGCGTCGATCATCATCGCCGGCACCGGGATCGGAATGACCGGGCCGATCAGCAAGGAGAGATGCACGGCACCGCTATTCATCGCGCCCTCCGGGCACGCCTTCGGGCAGGGTGATGCGCAGGCGGCCGCCAACGGTGTCGGTCAGGTCGTCCGGGCGCATCGCGCCGTTGCCGTCGCACAGGCGCCAGTACTGCTGCGGGTCGCCGAGATACCTGGCGGCCAGGTTGTCGAGCCGGTCGCCGCTCTCGACGCGGTGCTCCTGCAAGGTGGCGAAGTTTTCCGGCGGCGGGATGAAGCGCCGGCGCACATAGGTGATCTGCGCGCCGTCGGGTCGCGTCCACTGGGCGGTGTCGAGGCCGTGATAGCGGCTGTCCGGCGCGAAGGCCGGGGCGGTGAGCGCGTTGGCCTGCATGAAGGCCTTGAGCGGATCGGTCATGGCAGTCCTCCAATACCGAGGGCGTCGAAGCCGAAGGTGGCGGCCTTGCTGGCCAGTTTTTCGCGCGACTGCAGGTAGGCCATGAACAGCCCGCCACCCTTGTGATCGAAACCCAGGTCATCCACCGACAGCACACGCAGCGTGAGGTTGACCTTGGCGTTGATCGGGTTGAGCGCGGGGTCGAAGGCCTCCTCGGAGATGGAAAAATCGGTCACCCGCACCGGCGCGATGCGCTGCGCGCCCCACACGAAGAGCGCCAGCGCCGACTCCATCGGGGCGATCTCCAGCGTGCCGGCGGCGGCCAGCGCCTTGCCGGCGAGCAGGTCGGCAGCGCTCGGATTGACCAGCGATTCGAGCACCGCCAGCTGCGGCGCAATGCCCGAAGCCACCACGGTGGCGTGCTGGTCGGGGAATTCGAGCTGGTCGGCAGCGTCGATGTCGGCCTCCAGGCGGAAGGTCTCGATCGCCGGCCCCTTGAGGCGCAGCGCCTCGGAGCGCTCGGCCCCCTCGCCCGCGCCCTGCACCTGCAGGCTGCGCGAGAGCTTTTCGGGGTTGTACTGCAGCGCGATCACCCGGCGCACCTGCGCCGTGGCCGGATCGACCAGCACGATGCCGCCTTTGACGATGCGGGGGGACTGGCTGTAACCGCTCATGGCATGTCCTAGAAGCGAAACCGCAGTGAGCCGCCGATGAAGCTGGCCGGCGGCGGTGTGCCCGGCGTGGGCGGGGTGTCGGGCGCGGTGAGCTGGCCCTGCGCGCCGAACTCGAACTCGGCCACCGGCACCTCGCGGCAGGGCGCGCCAACGCGCTCGATCTCGGAGTGCACATTGGCCACGGCGGCGACCACCTCGGCGTAGCGCGCATGCGGCGCGAAAGTGCGCGACAGCTCGCTGGCCTCGGGGTCGGGCGGCGGAGGGGTCTGCACCGCCTGGATGGCGTCACGCAGGCGGGTGCCGGCCGCCTGCAGTGCCGAGCGCGCGGCGGCCGGGTCCACCGCCCGGCATACGGTGCGCGTGGTCTGCACCGTCAGCCCGGCCGCGCCGCGGCCCTCGGTGGTCATGCTGGCGCGGGCGATGATGCGCACATGCGGCACGGCATTGACGGTGACGCTGAAGGAGAACTCGCTCGGGCTGGCGTTGAGCGAGAACACCACCCGCTCGGCGCCGCGGAAGGGCACCGGCAGGCGCACCGCCAGCGAGGCCGGCAGGTCGATGGTGACCGCCGCCGCGCCAAGGCTGAAGGCGATGGTGGTCGAGGGCAGCGACAGCCCGCCGCCCGCCGCCGGAGCTGGCGCGCCACCGGCCGGTGGCGTGGTGCCCGGCGCACGGCGCGGCCCCGGCGCCACCGGCCCCGGCCGGGCCGGCGTCGGCAAGCCGAAGTTGGGCGTCAGGCAGGGGTTGTCGGCCACCAGCGAGGCCAGGCTCACGCCCGGGTGGCAGGCGCGGTAGATCTGCAGCAGGCGGGTGCGGCTCACCGTCTCGGGCGAGCGCAGGCTGAGCCGGCACAGGGTGCCGATGTCGCAGGTGGCCTCGGCCATCGAGGCCTGGAAGGACGCGTCATCTTCCGTGCCCGGCACCGGATCGCGCGACACCGCCGGGCTGGCCGCGCTGATCGCCGGCATCGGCGCACCGGTGGCCACACTGTGCGCCGCGCGCCGGGCCTCACCCTCGCGCTGGGCAGTGCTCAGATCGGCACCACCGCCCCGGCGCTGCTGGATCGCATGAGTCAGCTCATGCGCCAGCCGCTGCCGGCCGGCCGGGGCGTGCGGCGCATAGCCCGCCGGCCCGAACACGATGTGCCGGCCCACGGTGTAGGCGCGCGCCGACAAGGCCTCGGCCGACTGCGCCGCGGCGGCGTCGGTGTGCAGGCGGATATCGCCCAGGTCTTGGCCGAAGCGCTGCTCCATGGCCGCCCGGGTGGGCGCATCGAGCGGCCGGCCGGGGCGGCGCAACACATCAGCGGCGACCGCAGGCACAACCGCGTGGCCGGTGCGTTGCACCCGGGTGTGGGCTGGCGCGCTCATCGCCCCCTCCGTCGGCCACGGCCGCCCCGTGCGCGCGGCACGGTGATTGTCACCGCCGGCAGGCCGCCAGCGATGGCCGTCTGCCAGGTCGCTTGCTGGCCAGCGTTGCAGCCGTGATTGGTCTGGCGGTCGTAGAGCCGCTGCTGGCGCGACAGCGTGGTGCGCGCGGCGCGCAGCAGGGCGTCGAAGTTGGGCGCGGTGGCCAGCATGCCGTTGGCCTTGCGGGCCATGGCGCAGGTGAGGTTGAAGTGGCCCTGCTCGTGGGCCAGCAGGCGAACCGATTCGGCGCTGGCGCGGTCGCTGCAGTCGCGTGCCACCACGGTGGCGCACTCGGCGCGCGAGGTGGCCTGGTCGCCGCGCGCCCGCGCGCTGGCCGGGCAGGTGCGGCTGGCCGCGCTGCTCATGCCGAAGGTGCCACCGCTGCGGCCGGCCCGCGCCTCGCGGTCGAAGAAGGCCTCGCAGCTGGCCACGGTGCGATTGCAGCCGTTTTGCGCCGGGTCTGACGCATTGGCGAACTCGGGCTTGACCCACGACCGCCCCGGGGTGAAGACGGCCTGGACGCCCCGGGTGTTGGGCTGAGTATAGGGGGCGCAGCGGCTCAACGCGGTGTTGATGGCACGCTCCGCCAGGCGCGAGTGGGTCATGGCGCCGAAGCGGCTGCGCCGCGGCGCGGTTCCGCTGAAGTCGGCCCAGGTCAGCGCGGTGGCCGGATCGCATTCGGCCGGGTCGGGCGCTGCGGTCGCCAGGCAGGCACGTTCGGCTTCAACCACGGCACGCTGTACCCCGTGGGGCAGGGAGGCGCCTTCGAGCGAACTGTCGAAGGGCGCGGCGTAGCGTTCGCTGATCGGGCCACCGATGCCCCCGGCCGAATGCGCCTCGGCGGGTTCTTCATCCATGGGTTCGGGGGCACGCGGTTCTTCGTCCTCGGGCCGGTTGCTGCGTGTTTCCGGCTCGGGTGCGGCGGCGCTGCGTTGCAGGGTGCCGCTTTGCTGCACCACATGGGCCAGCTCGTGCGCCAGCAGGCCCTGCCCGGCCGCCGTGTCCGGCGCGTAGCGGCCGGTGGCGAACACCAGGTGGTGGCCGACGGTGTAGGCGTGGGCCGAGACCTCACGCGCCGAGGCCGCCGCGGCGGCATCGTGATGGACCCGCACGCGGCTGAAGTCATGCCCGAAGCGCGGCTCGAAGAAGGCACGGGTGGCGAGGGCCAAGGCCTCGCCGCTGCGCGCGAGCGTGCGATCCACGCTGGCCGGGACCGCGCCGGCATGCGCCCCGGCCGCCTGACCGCGCCGGGTGAGCCGCGGCGTGGCGGTACGCGACAGGCTGCCATCGACCGCGCCCATGCGCATCACCTGGTCAGCCGCGCGATCGGCTTCATGCTCCAGCGGATCGTGGCTGGCGCCGATGCTCAGCCGCGCCTGCAGGCCGAGGGCGTCGCGCTGCTTGCAGGCCTCACATTCGCCGTCCGCCGCGCTGGCGGTATTGCCGCAGGCGCACTTGCGCTGCAGGAAGGGCACCGAATGTAAGGCCAAAGTCGTCGTTGCCGCCGGCCGGGCCGTTTTGAGGGGGGCGAGTGGTGTCGTCATAGCTGTCCCATGCCTCCGCGTGTCCGGGCCAGATCGAGCACGAAGGCGTCGAGCCCGGCGATGGCCGGTTCCTCGTCGAGCAGCGCGCCGAGCACCACGGGCAGCTGCGCGCCGACCGGCTGCTTGCGGAAGCTGCGCCAGTCGGGGATGGCCACCTCGATGCGCTTGTCCGGCTTGTCGAGCACGAAGCGGCGCCCGAGCACCACCTTCTTGTCGCGGATGCCCGTGCTCAGGCGCGTGAAGGCATCGACCAGCACCTGCAGCCGCGCCAGCGCGGCGGCGTCGGGCTGGCCGAAATCGGTCTCCTTGCCGAGCGTGGTCAGCGCCGTGACCACCTGCTGCGACAGCGTCGGAAAGAGCGACCAGCCACTCGACCCACCCTGCACCGACTGGACTTCCGTCAGCAGCACGCCAAGCCGCTCGCCGGCCTGGGCGATCGCCTCTTCGGCCAGCGCCACGCTGAGGCGCGCCCGGCGACGGCCGAGCACCGGGCGGACGGTGAGCTTGCCGGAGAACTGTTCGGATTCCTCCAGCGCCGCCTCGGCCCCCGGCAGCGCATTGCTGCCGTCTTCAGCCACCACGCCGCGAAACGCGAACTGCACCAGGCTGTCGGGGTTCTGCAGCGCCAGCGGCGAGAGGTCGGCGTCGAGCTTCTTCGAGCCGGTGCCGAGGAACTGGAAGAGGCGCTCGTTGGTGTAGATGTCGACAATGCCCGGCTGCACCACGTGATGGATGGCCTCGTGCGCCATCACCGCGGTGAGTCGGGTGGCAAAGCCCGCGTCGGAGGCGACCTGCGCGGCCTCGGTAGCTGAGTCATCGGGCACCTGGCGGACGCCTTCGGCACTGCCTATTTCACCCTCGGGGCGATAAACCGTGGGCACCTCGGGCGGATTGAGCATCTGCTTGGGCGACGGATTCTCGCTGCACACCACGATATGGCCCTGGCCGTAGTGGGCGGTGGCGCCGGTAGCGCACAGATCGGTGCTGTTGGTCGGGTCGCAATGCACCGTGCCCGAGCCGGGCGGGTCGGACACCGTGCTCTGCCCCAGAAAGCTGGCCGCGGCGCGGTAGCGGTCGGCGGTCTCGGTGCGGGTTTTTGCGCTGTTGCTGCCCGGCCCGAAGCTGTTCTCGAACTGCCGCTCGATGGCCGGGGTGGGGTTGGCCAGCAGGTCGGCGGCGCGTTCGAACACGCCCTGGGCCTTGAGACGCGCGGCATCGATGCGCGTCACCTGGTCGGCGGTGCAGGCACAAGCCGGGCACACGGCGCTGGCCGGCACCGGCGGCGCCGCGCTCGGCGCGGTGGGCGGCATGCCGGGGATGCGGCCCGGCGGCAGCGCCGGCGTGCCGCCAGGGACCCCCGGCACACCGCTGGGCACCGGCGAGGGGGCCGGCGCGCGGCACAGCACGGCCGCCCCGCCCCGCTGCTGGACGACATGGGTCAGCTCATGGGCGAGCAGCTGCCGCCCGGCGAGGGTGCCGGGCGCGTAGTGGCCGTCGGCAAAGGCAACATGGCGGCCCACCGTGTAGGCCCGCGCGCCCACGGCCTGCGCCGACGCGTGGGCCGGCGCGTCGGTGTGGATGCGCACATCGCCGAAGTCGCGGCCAAAACGCGGTTCGAAGGCGCGCCGCAGCGACGGGTCCAGCGGGCGGCCGGGCGCCGCGAGGGTGCGGTGCACCGCCGGCGGCGCAGCGCCTGTGCCGGCCGGCGCACTCGCCCGGCGCTGGATGCGCGGGGTCGCCACGGGACGGGTGGCTGGCCGGTCATGCCCGGGGTGACGGGGCGCGGGCGGGCGCGTCACCTCGGCGGCCACGCGGTCGGCCTCGGCTTCGAGCGGGTCGTCGCTGCGGCCGATGGCCAGCTTGCGCTGCAGGCCGAGCGCCTGCTGGCGGGTGCAGTCTTCGCACTCGCCGCTCAGCGGCCCCGCCGCCGCGCCGCAGGCGCACTGGCGCTGGAGCACGCCGGTGTTGTCGGGTGTCGCCGAGGGCGTTGCCTGCAGGGCGGTGGTGTGGCTCATGGCTTGCCCCCCCGCGCGATGCCGCCGGCGATGGCCTGCCCCATGGCATGGCCGTTGCCGCCATGGGCCACGGGAACGGCCCCCACGCGAATCCGGGGGCGATCACCGCCGCCGGTCAAGGCACCGAGCGCACCGGGTTGGGCGAGCAGGCGCTGCAACTCGGCCTGCACGCCGGCGGCGACGGCGTCGGCGTCGTGCCGGTCGATGCCGGTCAGCACCAGGCGGTCGATGTGGAGGACCAGGCGTGTCATACCCACCCCCGTGTTTCGGCGTCGGTGGGCGCCTTCTCACGCTTGGCCGCTTCGAGGTGGGCGGCGCGCAGCAGGTGGGCCATGCTCACCGGCGTGCCGGCCTCGGCGGCGAGGAAGGCCGCCGACAGCGCGATGTTGCGGATGTTGCCGCCGGTGGCGTTGAGGCGGGCGAGCTTGGCGTAATCGAGCTCGCCCAGCGGCGTGGCGGCGGGGAAGATGCTGCGCCAGATGGCTTCGCGCTGGACGGCGTCGGGGTAGGGGAAATGCACCACGAAGCGCAGGCGACGGCTGAAGGCGGTGTCGAGCGCGGTCTTGTGGTTGGTGGTGAGGATGGCCAGCCCGCGGTAGGCCTCCATGCGCTGCAGCAGGTAGCTGACTTCGATGTTGGCGTAACGGTCGTGACTGTCCTTGACCTCGCTGCGCTTGCCGAACAGGGCGTCGGCTTCGTCGAAGAGCAGCAGCGCGCCGATGTCTTCGGCGGCGTCGAAGACCTTGCGCAGGTTCTTTTCGGTCTCGCCGATGTACTTGCTGATGACCGCCGACAGGTCGATACGGTAGAGCGCGAGGCCGAGCTCGCCGGCCAGCACCTCGGCGGCCAGGGTCTTGCCGGTGCCGCTGTCGCCGCTGAACAGGGTGGCGATGCCGAGGCCCCGCGCGCTCTTGCCGGCAAAACCCCAGTCGTGGTGCACGGTGATGCGGTGGCGGGCGTGCACGGCGAGCTGCTGCAGGCTGCGGCGCTGGGCGTCGGGCAGGATGAGGTCGTCCCAGCTGGCGCGCGGCTCGATGGCCTGGGCCAGCTCGCTCAGGGCCGTGCCGTCGCCGCGGCTGAGGCGGTGCAGCGTGGCCGCGGCTTGCGCCGGGTCGGTGGTGTCGAGCTGGCGCACGCAGGCGGCGATCCGCCGGGCGCCGAGACGGTACTGGCTGGCGAGGCCGTCGAGCGTATCGGCGAGCGCGTCGGCGGCATCGCCGAGGGCGGCTTGCCAGAGCTGGCGCTGGCCGGGGGCGTCGGGCTTGTCGACGGTGGCGTGCACGGTGTCGCCATCGATGGCGGGCAGCTGCGCACCGGCGACGATCACCAGCCCGTCGATCTCGGCCACGAAACGGGCGAGCGCGGCGCCGGCGTCGTCGCTGCATGTCACCAGCAGCCCGGCGCCGAGCAGCGCCGCCTCGCGCTGCCACAGGCTGCGCAGGGCGGCCTGCTCATACGGCGCGGCGGGGATGTCGCCGGCGCGCAACTGGTACAGACCCACGCCCAGGGCCTGCGCCAGCGTGGCGGCCACATCCTGCTGGCCGTCGGCGTCGTCGCCACCGAGCATCACCACCGGCAGGCGGCCGCGCTGCTCCCCGATCCGGGTCGCGAGCTGTTCGGCGATGTCGCGGTGGGCCTCGGCCATCAGGCCGGCCGGCGGCACGGTGTCGAGCAGGGCGGCGAGGCGGTGGTCGGGGTAGTTGAGGCCGGCAATGAAGTGCAGCACCCGCTCGTCGAGCTGCAGCCGCGTGCTGGTGAGGCCGGCGCGCTCGTCCACCTCGACCAGCCGCCAGCGGCGCAGCGGCGCCAGCGGGGTGAGCGCGCTCCAGTGCGGCTCGGGCAGCACGGCCAGCGCCAGGCCAAAGGTGGCCCAAGGGCGCTGCGGCTGGCCGGCGGCCTCACCGCACAGCGCGGCCAGGCGGGCGTCCATTTCCACACCGGCGGCGAGCAGGAGCACATCGCGTTCGAAATCGCTCAGCGCAAACAGGGCCACCAGCGTGTCGATCGCCGCCGGGGCGGGCAGGCACTGGGCGGCGGCCTCGACCTGCGGATCCGCCGCCGCCACATCGCCCTCGCCCAGCCGCGCCCGCAGCCGCGCGAACTCGGCCACCAGCAGCTGCTGGTTGGCGGTGGGCCAGTCGAGTTCGCGTGGGGCGTTCATGTGATGGTGATGCGGTGGTTGAAGAAGGTCGGTGGCGTGGTGCTGCGGTCGGCCACCGGGCTTTCGATGCCGTCGATGCGCAGGCGGGCCAGCGGGGCACCGGGCTCGGCGTCTTCGACGATGAAGTCGAGCGTGGTGGTGGGGGCGACGAAGCTCTCGGGGCCGACCTCGACCTGGCCGATGAGCAGCGAGACGGTCTGCCCCGGGCGCAGCGCGGGGGTGAAGGTGAGCGTGATGTGGGCGTCGCCGTTGCCATCGCGGGCCACGGCCTGCGGCAGGTTGGTGATGTGGGGCGCGACGATGGCGGCGAGCCGGTTGGTCTCGCGCGGCACGGTGTCGCCCGGGCGCAGCACACGGCCGGTGACGTCGTACACCCCCACCGGGAAGTCCGCCGCACGCGAGGCGGGGATGACCAGGCCCATGCGGTCGGCGGCGTTGGGGCCGCTGGCGGCGATGAGTTCATCCACCGCAAAGCGCTCGTTGCGCAGATGCACTTCGCGCGCCGTGCCGTCGAGGTGATGGCCTTCGAGGCTCGCCGTCTCGCCCAGCCGCACCACCGGCTGGTGACCGGCCGGCACCACGGCTTCGAGGGTGGGCAGCGGCGGAATCAGGCTGGGGGTGACGACCACGCCCCGCTCACGGCCCGAGACCAGGTCCACCTCGCCGCGGCTGAGCACCGGCAGCGTCGGGCGGGTCGGGCGGGTCGCCTCGATCAGCACCACCGAGACCTGATAGGCCGCCGTCGGCCGATAGTTGGACTGGGTGGCGGTCCACAGCTTGGACATCTCCTCGGTGTTGAGGAACTGCGGCGTGATCTTGAGCTGCTCGACCTGGTCGGCCAGCCCGCACTCGGCCAGCGCGCGCAGCGCCGGCGGCAGGTCGAGGCCGACATCGGGCGAGGGGTTGAGCGCAGTCTGGATCATCTCGCGCGTCAGCACCGGGAACTCGTGCATCAGCTGCATGGCGTAGCCGAGCAGGATCTCGGCGTGCAGGTCGCCGCCGCTGTAGGCCGAGATGAGGTAGTGCAGGTCGAGCGCCAGCGGCGCATTGGACAGGCGATGGCGACCGGAGGGGTCGCGCGCGGGCAGGCCCTCGTTGCGCCAGCCGGTGTTGGGGGTGACCTGGTAAAGGAACAGGTTGAGGCCGCTGGCCTCGGTGCCGCCGGTGGCGACCACGCGGTCGGGTGGCAAGACGGTGACCGACACCGTGCTGCCGGTAATGCCGGCCACATTGTGATTGACCAGCCCATCATTGAGCCGGTCGCGCAGCACGGCGGTGACGCCGGCAATGGCCAGGGCGGTACTCATGAGGGGCTCCGCTGGCGCTTGGCCAGATAGGCGTCCAGCGACATCGGCGCCTGGCCGCTGCGCACCGGGCGCTTGGCGGGCGCGGGGGCGTGCACGGCGGTGACGTCGATGCGACCGATGTGGACGTGGACTTCGGTGGGCTCGGCGGCCGGGGCCGGCCGGGCGGGGCTCGGCGGGTTGGCCGGGCGGGCGGCCTGGGCGGCGGGCGGCGCGGCGGCGGCTTGCGGTGGCAGCAGGGCCTCGGGGAACGGGTCGAGGAGCGCACCGGGAGCGATGGCATCGGCCGTGGGCTCGCGCGGTGCGCGGCGGGCCGCCGCGGGCGGCACCTCGACCTGCCAGGCGGGGGCGGAGGCCGCAACGGCAACGGTGGCGGCCGCCGCCGGCGCGGCCGGGCCGTGGATGTCGGTATCGACCTGCCTCGGACGCGGGCGGGCCGGCTCGGCCGGGGGCGAGGGTTCATCGTCGCGCAGGACGACCAGCGGGGCGGGCGTGTCGGCCGATGGGGTGTCAATGGCCGGCGCCGCGGGCGATGCCGGCTCGGCGTGACCGCGGCGGCGTGACCGCGCTGGCGCAGCCGGGTGCGTGCTGCGCGCGGCGGTGGCCGATGGCGGCGTGGGCGCGGGGTCTGCCGCCGGCGCGTGCGCCAGGGGCATCGGGGCACCGCCCTCGTCCGGCGCCACGGGTGCCGGCGGCGCATGGAAAGGCAGGCGGGCCATGGCGTGCACGGTGGTCGGGCGCGAGCCGGCGGCTTGCCGGGCGAGGCGTCGGAACAGGCCGCTCATGGCTGCACCCGGGCGAGATAGGCGGCGCGCCGGGCGTCGCTGAGGGCGAGGATCTGCGGTTCGCTCCAGCCGTAGGCGCCGGCCAGGGCGTGGACATCGTCGAGCAGGCGGCGGGCGTGGCTGTCGAGTTCTTCCCACAGGTAGCTGGCGATGTCGAAGCTCACCTCGGTCTCGTGCGCACAGGCCGGGCAGGCCAGGCCAGCGCGAGGTCGGCCCAGGGGTCGGCGGCTTCGATGACGCTTTCGGCCGCGGCCAGCAGCGTCGCCAGGGCTGCGGCATCGTCGGGCAGCGCCGCGCTGTCCTCGGCGCAGTGGCGCAGCAGCGCCTGCGCGGCCGCGCCGGGGTCCGTGGTGCTGCGCCGGCGCCGCCAGGTGGCGGCTGCTCGGGCGGCGGAAGCGGTGGCCGTCGACGACAATCGGCGTGTCACCACCGGCCGGCACGGGCGGCAGGTCGGCCGCATCGAGGGTGAATTCCATGCGCTCGCCACAGGCCGGGCAGTCGACCCAAGCCGGCAACTGGCCGCCGAAGTGGGCGCGGCGCAGCGCCATCAGGGCGGCGTTGCGCGCCCCGAGCGGGGCATCGGCCAACTGGTCGACAGGCACATCGGGCGCGGCGAGGGCGTGGAGCAGCACGGCGCGATCGATCGGATGGCGTCGGGCGCCCTGCTCCCAGACCGACAGGAGGCGTTCCGGGCGGATGCCGAGCATGGTCTCAGGCCGGTTCGGTGAAGCTCGGCTCGGTCGGCTCGGTCACGTCGTAATCGCGCTCCCAGCCCTCGTTCTCCAGCTTGAGCGTCTGGATGGCGACGGCGTTGGCGTTGGCATCGAGGTCGGGCAGGGCTTGATACTCGGACACCCAGCAGCGATACACCTTGTAGGCCAGCACGAGTTGGCCGGCCTCGTTGTAGACCTCGATGATGAGGTCCTTGCGGAAGTCCTTGAGCGAGACCTCGGCACCCAGGCCGGAGCCGAAATTCCACACCTTGTTGGCCCACTGCTCGAACTCGACGTCGTGGGTGACGCCGCGCTCGAGCGTGATGGCCTCGAACTTGGTGCGCCCGGGCGACTTGCGCGAGGTGCTCGGGTCGCCGCCTTCGCGGTGTTCGACCAGTTCCGTGGAGCGCTTGAGCGCGCCCACCTTGCTGATGCCGGCCACGTAGCGGCCGTCCCACTTGACCCGGAATTTGAAGTTCTTGTACGGGTCGAAGCGCTGCGTGTTGACGCTGAACTGTGCCATGAGTCTCTCTCCTGTTTCCTGCTAACGAGTCCCGACCGCCCGCCGGGCCGCCCCAAGGATGGGCGTCGCCCCCACGGGGGGCAGCGAGCAAATGCGAGCGTGGGGGCCGCCCCCTCCCCGCCGGGCCGCCCCAAGGGCGGGCGCCGCCCCCTCGGGGGGGTGAGACAGGGAATTCGCAAAGCACCGCTTTGCGCCTGTCGAACGGGCCGGCTGTGCAAAGCCGGCCCTCCGCGAACGAGAGCGTGGGGGCCTCATGTTTCAACCTGACCGGCGATCTGCTGAATCTTGAGCACGACAAATTCCGCCGGTTTGAGCGGCGCGAAGCCGACCAGGATGTTCACCACGCCGCGGTCGATGTCGTTCTGCGTGGTGGTCTCGCGGTCGCACTTGACGAAGTAGGCCTCGCGCGGGCTGCTGCCCTGGAAGGCGCCCTGGCGGAACAGGGTCTGCATGAAGACGCCGATGTTGAGCCGGATCTGCGCCCACAGCGGCTCGTCGTTGGGCTCGAAGACCACCCACTGGGTGCCGCGGAACAGGCTCTCTTCGAGGAACAGCGCGAGGCGGCGTACCGGCAGGTATTTCCACTCCGAGGCCAGCAGGTCGGCGCCGGCGAGGGTGCGCGCGCCCCACACCAGATGCCCGGTGACCGGGAAGCTGCGCAGGCAGTTGAGGCCGATGGGGTTGAGCTGGCCGTTCTGCGGGTCGGTCATGGTGTAGGTCAGGCCCTGCGCGCCGGAGAAGCTGGCGGCCAGCCCGGCCGGCGCCTTCCACACGCCGCGCTGCACATCGGTGCGCGAGATGATGCCGGCCACCGCACCGCAGGGGGCGAAGTCGGCCAGGCGGTTCTCGGACAGCGGGTCGGGCATGCGCAGGCGCGGGAAATAGGCCGCTGCGTTGATGGCGGCGTCGTTGCCGATCGCGCCGCGCAGGGTGTTCACACCGGCCACCGCGGTGGCGATGGCATTGGCCGGGTTGGACGTCCAGGCGGCGGGCGCATCGACGATCAGCATCGCGCGGCGGGTCTGGCAGTAGGCCGCCGCCGCCGCCCAAGTGGCGTTGGCCAGGTCGTTGGTGGGGGTGCGCGGCGGGATGCACAGCAGGTTGAACAGGTCGGCCGACTCCAGCGCGAAGATGCCGGTGCGGGCGTTCTGGTCGCCGGTGATCTGGGCGTCGGTGATGGCGTTGCCGTCCGAGCCCAGGGTGCCGGCCGCGGTGGCGGTGCCATCGGGGTTGGCGACCGATACCGTGGCGTTGTTGGGGCTCTCGGTGGCCGGCGCGGCGGTGCGCACGTTGACCAGGGCGGACTGCTCGCCCAGCACGGTATTGACGAAGCGCGGGCTGGCCGGGTCCACCGACACGTTGCGGAATTGCTCGGAGGCCACCGCCCGGCTGCCCCCGGGGCGGTCGAGTTCCTCGATCAGCAGGTTGAACAGCAGGGTGTCGGCGGTGTCGCGGGTGTCGTGGTCCACCGTGGCGCGCAGCGCGCTGCCCCAGGTGCCGGGGCTGGCCGCCTCGAGCACCAGCGAGCCACCCGCCGTGGCCAGGGTGAGCGTGGCGGTGCTGGTCGAGACCGTGCCGTTGAACACCCGCACGATCAGCGCGTCGCTGCCGCCGTGCTGGAAAAACTGGTTGACCGCATAGCCCAGCGTGCTGGGCTGCCATAGCGGGCCGAACAGCCGGGTGTACTCGGCAAAACTCTGCACCCGGACGGGCTGGTTGACCGGCCCGCGGCGGGCGCGGCCGATGAAGGCGGTGATGGAGGTGGCGACCCCGGTGATGGTGCGCACCCCACTGGGCACCTCTTCCACATAGACGCCGGGATAGGTCAAGGCAGACGGCATGGTCGTGACTCCTCAGTGCTGAGCAGCCGACATGCGCCCCTGCGGCAACACGCCGGCCCGGTTCTCTGTCAGCCCGGGGGCTCGCGACCACAATAGCCACGCGACACCGCCCGGACGGTTTCCCAATCGAAGCAGACGACAACGGTGCCGCGATGGCGCGTGGATTGACGCGAGCGATCGCGACGCGTCCGGCCCCGGCGCGCCGGCCCCTTGTGTGGCGCCGACGTGGGCAGAACGGGTGATTCAGTGCCTTTTCAATCTAGAAACGATGCCATTCGAATGCAAACGAAACCGGCGCCGAGGCCGTCGCAGCAGCGCGACAGCGGCTTCGCCACGTCGCGACGCATGGATTTTGCATAGGCGCCACGGCTCACTGACTGAAAGCTGAAATTGCCGATAAATCCGGTGGATAGCCACCTGTCCCGGGCGCGGAATTCAAGCGCCAGATCCTTCACGGATACGCGCGAATCGGCGCGTCGCTGGCCGGTTTGAATTGCAACAGAATGTGTTTGGGGTGTTGCTGGGGAGCGCGATCGGGCGCCCGGCGGCGGATCCCCGTGGAGCGCTACGCCGGCGTAGATGGCGGGGCGTCCTGCGGCGGCGCGGCGTCTGCCGTGTCGGCCGCGGTGGTGGCGGGCGCCACGTCTTGCGCGGGGGCCGGGTCGGTGGCCTCTGCCGCAGCGCCTTCGGCGGTGGCGACGGCGGCCGGGTCGGCGTGCGGTGCCGGCGCCTCGGCCGGCGTCGGCTCGAGCACGGCGCGGGCATGGCGGAGCAGACCGCGGTCGGCATCGTCCATGTCGGGGATGAGGTTGTAGTCATCCATGTAGATGTCGAGACCGTCGACCTGGTTGAAGTGGGCCTCGGAGAACAGCTTGGCCAGGGCCTGGCGCTTGAGCGCGGCCGGCACCTTGGGGCGCAGGAAGCCACTGAAGTCGTCGGCCAGGGTCAGCGTGGCCGGGTCGGGCAGCGGCGCGGCCTCGCGTGCCTCGGATGCCGGCGGCGGCACCGGGGCGGCAGTGGGCGCGGGGACGGGCTCGGGCGGCACCTCGCCGCGGGCGACGGCCTGCTTGCGCTGCGACCAGCGCCGCAGGAAGCCACCGTCCTCGGCGGGCGCAGTCGGTTCAGTGTCCCGGTCGGTCACGGTTGTCTCCGGTGGCGGCATAACGGCGCTTGCCACGCTTTTTCTCCGGCTCGCGCCAGTGGGCACGGGCAAAGGCTTCGATCTCGTCGCGCCAGCCGTCGGGCAGGGGCAGGCGCTCGACGCTCTCGCCAGCGTCCATCCAGCGCGCCGCCTCGTAGAAATTGGCGCTCACGGCGGCAACCGTGGGCGGGCCGTCCGGCTGCGTGTCGTCGGCCGGGCGCAGCATGAAGAACAAGGAGGGCTCGTCGGCGCAGACGTTCATGTAGTAGCCCTCGGCCTCCTCGCCGTGCAGCTCGAGCCGCAGGCCACAGATGACGACCTGATCCGGCCCGTCCGGCGCCGGTACCTCGCCAAAGGCCAGGCCGACGAGCGCCCAGCGGTGGTCGATCCACGGATTGCCGACCACCGCCTGGCGCACAAAGCACACGGCGAACCGGTCGGCGCCGGCGAGGGCTTTCGCCCCCGGATGGGTTGCCTCTGACACGATTGCTTCTCCCGACAGCCTGTTCACGCACCACAGGCCCTAAAATACCGCTTCAAACATAAACGAGACCGCCCGGCACCGCCAGCGCGGCATCCACTATGACGGAGACCTCCGGCGTCGACACCGATGCCCCCATCGAGATTCCCCTCGGCGACGCGCCCGACGCGCCGCGCCTGTCGATCACCCGCGCCCGCCGGCCAGCCACGGCCACCGCGCAGGTCATCGACCATGAAGGCCTGCCGCGCGAGGTGGAGGTGCCGGGCGAGCATGCGCTGACGGTGTATCTCGACAAGCACGAGGTGGTCACCCTGATGACGCTCGGCCAGGCGCCCGAGGCCCTGATCATGGGCTATCTGCGTAACCAGGGGCTGGTCGAGTCGCTCACCGACCTCAAATCGGTGCATGTGGACTGGAGCACCGGCGCCTGCGCGGTGACCACCCACTCCCCGCGCCCGCCACTCGAGCGCATGGCCAAGCGCACCATCACCACCGGCTGCGGCCAGGGGACGATGTTCGGCAACTGGCTCGACGAGCTGCGGCCGATCAGCTCGGATGCCACCCTGCCGGTGGCCACGCTCGACACCGCGCTCGGCCACATTCTGGCGCTCGACACCATCTACAAGCGCTCGGGCTCGGTGCACGGCTGCGCGCTGCTGCACAACACGCCCGAGGCGCCGCTGCTCTATCACGTCGAGGACGTGGGCCGGCACAACGCGGTCGACGCCATCACCGGTTTCATGTGGCTGGACGAGGAGACCGGCGCGGGCAAGCTCTTCTATACCACCGGCCGGCTGACCTCCGAGATGGTCATGAAGGCGGTGCAGATGGGCGTGCCCTTCCTGGTGTCGCGCTCCGGACTGACCCAGATGGCGCTCAAGCTGGCCGAGGAAATGGGCGTCACGCTGATCTGCCGGGCGCGGGTCGGGCGCCATCTGGTCTACACTCATCCGCATCGCATCACGAGAAACGAGAACCCCTGAATGACGCACCCTCGCATTTCCGGGCTGGTCCTGGCCGGTGGTCTGGGCCGCCGCATGGGCGGCGCCGACAAGGGCCTGGTCATGCTCGATGGCCGGCCGATGGTCGACCATGTGCTGGCCCGGCTCCATCCGCAGGTCGACGAGCTGCTGATCAACGCCAACCGCAACACCGACATCTACGCCCGCTTCGGCATCCCCGTGCTGCCCGACCGGCACGCCGGCTTCGTCGGCCCGCTGGCCGGCCTGGACGCCGGCCTGCACCACCTCGGCGAGGCCGACGGCTGGGTGGTGACCTGTCCCTGCGACTCACCCTTCGTGCCGCGCGATCTGGTCGCCCGGCTGATGGCGGCAACCGAGGCGGCGGGCGCCGACGTGGCCATCGTGCGTGCCGACGGCCAGCTGCAGCCGGTCTTCCTGCTCGCCCACACCCGCAGCACCGGCGCCTTGCAGGCCTACCTGGCCGCCGGCGAGCGCAAGATCGACCGCTGGGTGTTCACCCAGAAGCACGTCATCGTCGATTTCGACGACTGCCCCGAGGCCTTCGCCAACATCAACACCGCCGACGAGTTGGCCCGCCACGGCCAGGGCTGAGCCCCGGCCGCGGGTGGCTCAGTGCGCCGCCGAGGGCCGTGCCGCGCTCGGCGCGGCCGGGGCGGCGGTGCCGGCGTTCTTGGCTTCGCGGTACCAGTACTCGTGGTGCTCCTTGGCCCAGGTCTCGTCCACATAGCCGGTCTTCATCGACTCCAGCGCGCCTTCCATGCCGACGCTGCCGATGTAGATATGACCAAGCGACAAGGCCATGAAGATCAGCGCGCCGCTGGCGTGCAGGATGTGGGCCAGCTGCATGTCCTGGCGGATCTGCCCGTAGCCGGGGAAGTCGAGCACCAGCCCGGTGATGCCAACCAGCAGTCCGAGGCAGACCACCCCGATCCAGAACCAGGTCTTTTCACCGAAGTTGAAGCGCCACGAGGGCACATGCTCGCCGCTAAGCAGGCCACCGGCCTTGCGGATCCACAGCGCGTCGATGGCCTGCCACACGTTGTCGCGGGCGAACATCGCGGCCATCACGATGGTCGCCACGAAAAACAGCGGGCCAACGAAGTTGTGCACGTTCTTGGCCAGCGCAGCCAGCCACGAAAAGGCGCTGTAGCCGATCAGCGGGATCACCACATGCTTGCCGAACAGCAGGGTCAGGCCGGTGAGCGCCAGGAGCACGAAGGTGAGCGCTACCGTCCAGTGCGTCATCCGCTCGGCAGTGGTAAAGCGCTGGATCAGTCGGCCGGTCGGTGCGCCTTCCAGCGTGATCTTGCCGCGGATGAGCCGGAACAGCACCAGCGCGATGAACACGCCGGCCAGCACCCAGCCGCCGATCTGGGTGATCGGGCCGTTGCGCCACTGCCGCCAGGTCTGCCCTTCGGACTGGATCAGCATGCGATCGGCCGGGGCGGTGAAGGTGATGGACTGGGCCGTGCCGTCGCGCACGGCGCGATAGACGTCGGCGTTGTTGCCCGGCTGCTCGCCGGCCGCCACCGCCGGCGCAGCGATCCAGCCCAGACCGAGGACGGCCGCCAGCAGCACGGCCCGCAATGTCACGATGAGGTGTGCGCACATGGTGTCCTCCTCAGCCCGGGGGCATGCGGCCGATTTCGGTCTGCTTGCGGGCGCGGGCGCGCATGTCGCTCTCCCACTTTGCCTTGTCGCCACCGTAGGCGGCCGACTCCCAGGGGCGGGTGTCGGGCTTGCCCGAGTAGGTGCCGGCCTCGTAGTGGGTCACCTGCGGCGCTTCGCTGCAGGCGGCCAGCGCCAGCGCGGCGCCGACCAGGAGCACGCATCGCTTCGTGTTCATTTGTCACCTCCGCGGGTCTGCTGGCGCTTCTGCTCACCACCACCGTAGGCCGTGTTCCAGCCGATCATCTCGGCGCCGCTGCCACCGCGACGCACCACGCGCTCGCGGAAGATGTCGGCCAGGGCCGTGCCGTCGCCGGCCAGCAGCGCCTTGGTCGAGCACATCTCGGCACACAGCGGCAGCTTGCCCTCGGCGAGGCGGTTCTTGCCGTACTTCTCGAACTCGGCGTCCGAGCCATCCGCTTCCGGGCCGCCGGCGCAGAAGGTGCATTTGTCCATCTTGCCGCGCTGGCCGAAGGCGCCCTCCTGCGGGAACTGCGGCGCGCCGAACGGACAGGCGTAGAAGCAGTAGCCGCAGCCGATGCAGGCGTCCTTGTCGTGCAGCACCACGCCATCGTCGGTGCGGTAGAACACATCGACCGGGCACACCGCCATGCAGGGGGCGTCGGAGCAGTGCATGCAGGCGACGGACATGGATTTCTCCTGCCCGACCACGCCGTCGTTGATGGTCACCACGCGGCGCCGCTGGATGCCCCAGGGCACTTCGTGCTCGTTTTTACAGGCGGTCACGCAACCGTTGCATTCGATGCAGCGCTCGGTGTCGCACAGGAATTTCATTCTCGCCATGTTCGTCTCCCCTTAGGCCTTCATCACCTGGCACACCGTGCTCTTGGTTTCCTGCATCATCGTCACCACGTCGTAGCCGTAGGTGGTGGCGGTGTTGACCGCCTCGCCACGCACGATCGGCGCCGCGCCCTCCGGGTAGTACTTGAGCATGTCCTCGCCCATCCAGCGACCGGAGAAGTGGAAGGGCAGGAACACCGTGTCCGGCCCCACCCGCGGCGTGACCAGCGCACGCACCTTGAGCTGTGCGCCGGTCGGCGACTTCACCCACACCCAGTCCTGGTCGACGATGCCGCGATCGGCCGCGGCGCGCGGGTTGAGCTCGACGAACATGTCTTGCTGCAGCTCGGCCAGCCAGGGGTTGGAACGGGTCTCCTCGCCGCCGCCCTCGTATTCGACCAGGCGGCCGGAGGTCATGATCAGCGGGAAGTCCTTGCCCACGTCGCGGTACTTGTCCTGCACGGTCTTGTACAGCGTGGGCAGACGCCAGTGGGTCTTCTTGTCCTCGTGGGTCGGGTATTTGTCGACCAGATCCGGCCGGGTCGAATAGAGCGGCTCGCGGTGCTTGGGCACCGCATCGGGGAAGTTCCACACCAGCGCGCGGGCCTTGGCGTTGCCGTAGGGCATGCAGCCGTGGTTCTTCATGATCACGCGGATCATGCCGCCGGACAGGTCGGTCTTCCAGTTCTTGCCCTCGGCCGCGGTCTTCTCGGCGTCGGTGAGTTCTTCCCACCAGCCGAGCTTCTTCATCAGCACATGGTCGAACTCGGGGTAGCCCATCTTCAGGTCGGCATCGAGCGACGAGGAGCCATCGCCGGCGAGCAGCGACACGCCGTCCTTTTCCACACCGAAGCGGGCGCGGAAGTTGCCGCCGCCGTTCATCACATGGCGGGTGGTGTCGTAGAGGTTGGGCGAGCCCGGGTGCTTGAGCTCGGGGTTGCCCCAGCACGGCCAGGGCAGGCCGAAGTAGTCGCCGTCGCAGGGGCCGCCTTCGGCCTTGAGGGTGCGCGGGTTGAAGGTGCTCATGTGCTGCATGTGCAGCTTGAGGCGCTCGGGCGACTGGCCGCTGTAGCCGATGGTCCAGGTGCCGTGGTTGATCTCGCGCAGGGTATCCTCGACATCCGGCTCGTCCCAGCCCTTGGCGTCCTTGGCCAGCTTGATGTTCTTCACGAACTCGTCGCCGAAGCCGAATTTCTTGGCGAAGGCGTACATGATGGTGTGGTCGGGCTTGGACTCAAACAGCGGCTCGATGACCTTCTCGCGCCATTGCAGCGAACGGTTCGAGGCGGTGACTGAGCCCGAGGTCTCGAACTGCGTCGCCGCCGGCAACAGGTACACGCCCTCGCTGCGCACCGAGGCAGCCATGGCAGCGGTGGCGGACGGGTAAGGGTCGACCACCAGCAGCATCTCGAGCGCCTTCATGGCCTCGAGCATGTCCTTGCCGCGGCTTTGCGAGTTGGGCGCCATGCCCCAGAACACCTGGGCCTTGATGTTGGTGGCCTGATCGATCAGCTCGGGGTTCTCGGTCACGCCGTCGATCCAGCGCGACACGGTGATGCCCGGCTTCTCCATCATTGCCTGGCTGGCGAAACGGCCCTTGAGCCATTCGTAGTCGACGCCCCATACGGCTGCCCAGTGCTTCCACGAACCGGTGGCGATGCCGTAGTAACCGGGCAGCGAGTCGGGGTTGGGGCCGACGTCGGTGGCGCCCTGCACGTTGTCATGGCCGCGGAAGATGTTGGT
>JAWKYX010000040.1:0-35328 GCA_041396265.1 Rhodocyclaceae bacterium | reverse complement strand
GTGGGCGGCGCCCTGTTGCACGCCATGTGGAACCTGTCGGCCAAGCGGGCCGGCGGCGGGGTGGCGTTTGTCTGGGCCTTCAACCTGGTCAGCGTGGTGGTGACCGCGCCGCTGGCGCTGTGGCAGTGGCAGGCGCAGCCGCAGGCGCTCGGCGGCGCGGCCTGGCTGGCGATCGGGGTCAGCGCGCTGGTGCATGTTGCCTACAACCTGGTCTTGCTGCAGGGCTATCGGCTGGGCGAGTTTTCGGTGGTGTATCCGGTCGCGCGCGGCAGCGGGCCGATGTTTGCGGTGCTCGGCGCCTTGCTGTGGTTCGGCGAGATGCCGTCGGCGCTCGGTTGGGCGGGCATTGTCGCGGTGCTGGCCGGGCTGTTCCTGATCGGTGGCGTCGTGCGCGCGGTGGTCGCCGCGCCCGGTTTGCTGCCGGGTATCCGCTGGGGGCTGCTCACCGGGGTGTGCATTGCCGGCTACACCCTGGTCGATGCCTGGGCCGTCAAGACGCTGGCGGTGCCGGTGGTGTTGTACTACTGCCTCGGTCTGGCGGTGCGCACCGTGTTCCTGACGCCGCAGGTGCTGGCCGAGCGCGCCGTGTTGCGCGCCGAATGGCTGCGCAACCGGCGCCATATCCTGAGCATCGGCGTGCTCTCGCCGGCCGCCTATCTGCTGGTGCTGGTGGCCATGACGCTGGCGCCGGTGAGCTACGTCGCGCCGGTGCGCGAGGTGTCGATGCTGGTTGGGGTGGTAATCGGCGCCCGGGTGTTGCGCGAGGCGGTCAGCCCGTCTCGGCTGGCCGGGGCGGGCTTGATGGTGCTTGGCGTGGTGTTGCTGGGGGTCGCCTAGCTGGCGACAGCCCGGTGCTGCATGCGGCGCACCACGATCACCGCAAAGGCGGTGAGGTTCATCAGGAAGGCGTAGATGACCGCCGGCACGGCCAGGGCTGGCGCGGCCAGCAGGCTGACCGCCAGGGTGATGCCCAGCGCGCTGTTCTGCATGCCGCACTCCATGGCCAGCGCCACCCGGCCGGCGCCGTCGAGCCGCACCAGGGCGCCGAGCAGCGCGCCGGTGGCCATGGTGACCCCGTTGAGCAGCAGGGCGGCGGGGCCGACGCTGGGGAAATGCCGTGCCATGGCCGGCCATTGGCTGGCGAACGTGAACAGCACGATCAGCAGGAACACGCCGGTGGCGATGCGGTGGACGGTTTGCGCATGGCGCACGCCGATGCGACCGCTCTCGTGCAGCCACAGGCCGACGGCCACCGGCAGCAGGGTGATCAGGAACAGGCCGCCGACGGTCTGCCCGACCGGCAGGCTGACGCGGGCTGCATCGCCCATGAAGTAGGTCAGGCTGCCGCCGACGATCAGCGGCACGCTGACAAAGGCCACCATGCTGGTCAGCGCGGTGAGGCTGATCGACAGCGCGGTTTCGCCACGGGCCAGATGGGTGACCATGCCGGCGGTGACACCACCCGGGCAGGCGGCGAGGATCATCAGCCCGACCGCGGCTTCGGGCGCCAGCTCGAGTCCGGTGGCGATCAGCCAGGCGGTGGCGGGCAGCAGCAGGATTTGCGCCAGCAGGCCGAGGGCGATGGCGTCGGGCCGGGTCAGCACACGGCGGAAATCGGCCAGCTTGAGGCCCAGCCCGAGGCTGAACATGATGAAGGCGAGGCCGAGCGGGAGCAGGAGTTTGATCATGGCGGTCGGGTCCGGGTCACCACAGCAGGGCGACGCTGAGCAGGGCGCCGAGCAGCAGCTGGGCCTGGGCGGTGCGCGCCAGATGGTGGTTCATCTGTGCGCCCGGCGGCTGGTGGCGAAAGCGCAGGGCCAGCCACAGGCAGACCGGCAAGGCCAGCCAGGCGGCGCCGACGCCGGTCAGCCCGAGTTGCTGGGCGAGCAGCGGGAAGGGGGCCAGCATGAGCAGCGCGTAGAGCGTGCGTGCCGGGCCGGTGCCGAGCACCGAGGCCAGGGTGCGCCGGCCGGCGCGGCGATCGGCTTCGAGGTCGCGCACGTTGTTGACCAGCAGCACGGCGGCGGCATGGCAGCCCAGCGCCAGGCCCAGCCATAGCGCCGAGGCGGTGAAGGCGCCGCTTTGCAGGTAGTGGCTGCCGGCCACCGCGACCAGGCCGAAGAACAGCATCACGAAGACTTCGCCCCAGGCGGTGTAGGACAGCGGCCGCGGCCCGCCTGAATAGGCCCAGCCGGCGGCCAGCGAGGCCAGCCCGATGGCGAGGATCGGCCAGCCGCCGACGATGACCAGGTAGATGCCGCCGAGCAGGGCGGCCAGGAAGGTGGCCAGCGCGGCGCGGCGCACCTGGCCGGGCGTGGCCAGGCCGGAGGCCGTCACCCGCGCCGGGCCGAGGCGGGTGGGACCGTCGTTGCCGCGCAGCGCGTCGCCGACGTCGTTGAACAGGTTGGTGCCGGCCTGGATGAGCAGGGCGCACAGCAGCGCCACGATCAGCGGCAGCCAGGCGATGCCGGCGCCCTCGTGCCAGGCCAGCGCGCTGCCGGCGACCACCGGAATGGCCGACAACGACAGGGTGCGCGGGCGGATTGCCATCCACCACAGGCCGAACTTGAGGCCGCGGCGGCCGGTGTCGGCCAGGCGGGTGCCGGAGCGCAGGTTCATGCCGCCTCCCGTGCCGGCCGGGTGGCGGTGTGGATGCAGGCGATGCCGAAGGAGACGTTGCGCCAGCGCACATCGCCGAAGCCGGCCTCGGCCACCATCTGTGCAAAGGCGCGCTGGTCGGGGAAGCGGCGGATGGACTCGACCAGGTATTGGTAGGCTTCCGGTGCCTTGGCCACCCAGGCGCCGAGGCGCGGGATGACGAGGAAGGAGTAGGTGTCGTAGAAGGGCTTGAGCCACCACTGCGGACGCGAGAACTCGAGGCAGGCGAACTGCCCGCCCGGCGCCAGCACGCGGTGAATCTCGGCCAGCGCGGCGGCCAGGTGGGTGGTGTTGCGCAGGCCGAAGGCGACGGTGAGCGCCTGTACGCTGCCGTCGGCAAAGGGCAGGCGCTCGGCTTCGCCGCCGAGCCAGCGCAGCGCCGGCGCATCGGCGCGGGCGCGGCCGGCCTGCATCATGGCCAGGCTGGGGTCGCACACCACCAGGGTGCGGCCGGGTTCGCCGGCCATCAGGCGGGCGACGTCGCCGGTGCCGCCGGCCAGGTCGACGATCAGGCCCTCGCGCGGCAGGTCGCGCACGAAGCGGCGCTTCCACAGGCGGTGGATGCCGAAGCTCATCATGTCGTTCATCAGGTCGTAGCGGCCGGCCACGGCGTTGAACACGCGGCGGATGCGGCGCTGGCGTTCGGCGGGGGCGACGTTCTGGTAGCCGAAGGTGTCGTCCAGGGGAGCGGTCATGGGCGCGGGGCGGGTCGGTGGCCGGGCGCGGCCGTGTGGCCGCGCAGTCGGGCCGATTGTAACGTGCGCCGGCTCATTGGCGCGGAATGGGCGCCTGGTCGATGAGTTGGCGCAGGGCGTCGACGATCTGGCTGACGGGGGTGCCGAAGGCGAATTTCTTGACGAAGCTGCCGCCCGGGGCGAGGACGTACATGCCGGCCGAGTGGTCGACGGTGTAGGCGTCGGGCGCGGCATCGGGCTCGCGCACGATCTCGTAGCGCACCTTGTAGTTCTGCGCCACCCTGGCGACCAGCGCCGGCGAGCCGGACAGGCCGATGATGCGCGGATCGAAGAAATCGGCGTACTGCTGCAAGTGGGCCGGGGTGTCGCGGGCCGGGTCGACGGTGATGAACACCGGCTGCACCCGCTCGGCCAGCGGGCCGAGTTGCTTCATGATGTCGGCCACCTCGGCCAGCGTGGTCGGGCACACGTCGGGGCAGAAGGTGTAGCCGAAACTGAGCAGCTGGAACTGCTCAGGGAAGGTCTCGTTGGTGACGGCGCGTCCCTTGGCGTCCATCAGCAGGTAGCGTGGGCGCAGGGGCTGGGCGTCGTCGTCCGGCGCGGCCGCGGCGGCGCCCAGGCTGGTCAGCGCCAGCAGCGCGGCGGCGAACAGGTGGCGGAAGCGCATCAGCCCTGCGACTTGAAGTGGGCCTTGAGGCGGGTGTCGATGCCATGCACCCGCTGCGACAGATCGGTCTCGGTCGGGCAGGGTTCGCCACTTTGGCCGAGGAAGGCTTCGTTGGTGGCGGCTTCGAACACTTCGCCGTTGGCGCGGGTCTTGGGCACGGTGTGGATCATCACCACCTTGATGGCGGAGACGCTGGTGGTGTGCTTGCAGGCCAGGGCGACGCCGTTGGCGGCGCCCAGTTCGGCGATCAGGTCGTTGCCGGTGTCGGCGCGTGCGGGGCCGGCGGCGAACAGGGCGGACAGGGCCAGCAGGATGACGACATGGAGTGTGGTTTTCATTATTTGTCCTCGGTGTTCTGGAGGGTGGTGATATAGGCCAGCATGTTTTGCAGCTCGGCTTCCTTGAGCCCCTTGAGCACGCCTTCGCCCGGGGTTTCTTCGTCGTGCGGGCGTTCGCCGGCCTGGAAGCTCAGCATCTGGCGCATGAGGTAGTTGGTGTATTGGCCGGTCAGCATCGGCACGATGCGCTTGCCGCGGCCATCGTCGCCGTGGCAGGTGGTGCAGCGTTCCTCGAAGATGGCCTTGCCGGCGGCGATGTCGCCGTCGACGCGCGGGATGATCATCACCTTCTGCATGGCGGTGAGGCGGGCCAGGGCGTCGTCGGAGTCCTTGAACTTGGGCGGCTTGGTCGGCAGCTCGATGGCGGCGAGGTAGGCGGCAATGTCGCGGATGTCCTCGTCGGGCAGCTCGCGGTCCTGGGTGTAGGGGAACATCGGCAGGTTGATGCGTTCGCGGGCGCGGAAGCTCTTGAGCGTGAACTCGATGAACTTGGCGCTCTGGCCGGCAATGCGCGGGTACTCGCCCTGCTTGCCGCCCTGGCCGTTCTCGCCGTGACAGGCGGCACAGGTGCCGTTGATGTCACGGCCGTTGTCCAGATCGGGCTCGTCGGCATGGGCGAGCGCCGGCAGGCAGAGGGCGATCAGTGCAGTGCGAAGTGTGCGGATGAGCATGGCAAAGCGCAGGATAAGGGATCGCTGAAGTATGGCGTGCGCCGCGCCGCGGCGGTTTGACGCAGCGCAAGTGTGGTCGCCGTCGGGGTGTCGGCGTGCGCCGGTCGGCGTAGTATTCTGCCGCGGCATCCGCGGTGCGTGCGACCGCGGGGACGCCAGTCAATAACGCTATCTGGGAGAGTGTGCCATGTCACCGGCCTTTTATGATCAGGTGGCGCCGATCCGGCTGCGGGATCCGCTCGCGGCGACGCTCGGCGCCTTCGACGAGGGCATCTACGAGATCGGCTACCGCGAGGTGGTCAAGCTTGCCGGGCATTCCTGCCCCACCGTGGCCGGCGCCTTCCTGATGGCGCGCCGGGGGCTGCAGGCGTTGTATGGCGAGGCGCTGCCGGTGCGTGGCCAGATCCGGGTGGATCTGCCGGCGCCGGTCGATGAGGCGTGACCGGCGTCATCGCCAATGTGCTGTCCTTCATCACCGGCGCCACCGAGCGCAGCGGTTTTCTATGGTCTGGCTGGCCAGTTCGACCGCGGCGATGCTCCTCGCGCAGCCGGCGTGCCGTCGCTGCGCCTGACCCGCGGCTCGATACCGTGCCAGCGTGGCTGAGGGCGGCGACGCCAGCGTGGTGCCGGCTGATCTCGCGAAGGCCGCCTGCTGATGCTGCGCGTGGCTCGGCCATGGGCTCTGGAGGAGGACGCGGCGCAGTTCCGGGGGCGTTGCGGCAGGCGCGGGTGCGCGCCATCCTGATCGACCATGGCGACGACCCGGCGCTGGTCGATCGTCGGTTGAGGCTTGCACATGACCAACCCGCACGGATGCCACCCATGACCGGGAAGATCGCCGACGATCCCGGCATCGACAAGACCGGCGCAGCGCTCAAGGCGCAGCGTTTCGCACTCGAGGACATCGCCCGCGAGCTGTCTGCGCGGGACATCACCTTTCCCACTCCGTTTCTGATGCGGCGCTGAAGATCCGCAACGCGCTGCGCGACCCGGACCTGCCGATGCGCCGCATTGCCCAGCCGTCGGCCTCGAGCCGCTGGTGGTGGCCAAGCTGCTGCGGGTGGCCAACTCGGTGGCCTACAACGCTGGCCGCATGGTGACCGACGCGAGGCGGCTGTCACACGGGTCGGGCTGGAGGCGGCGGCACCAGACACATCCACGCTGCTATGGACCAACGCTGCGCCTGAAAGACCTGGTCTGCTTTGGCGAACTGCCCAAGACCCTGTGGCTGCATACCCTGCGTACCGCCGCCGCGGCGCGGGCGGCGCGGCTGACCCGGGTCAGGCCGCGAGGACGCCATGATGGCGGGCCTGAGGTGTACGACCTGGGCGCGTTCTACATGCTGGCCGTGCCGCACAGTACGAAGAGCTGCGCATCCGGCCCGATTCGGTGCGCCACCTCATTGCGCAGGAAGATGGACATCGGCGAGTCGCTGATGGCTCGCTCGGCGCGCTCGGGCATATCATTGCGGCTACGCGCGAGCACGACCAGCCGCGCGCGCCTGAAGCAGGGTGAACCGAAGATGCGGCCAACCGGCCGCCGGTGGCTGAGGGCTATGATCCGCCGGCCGCCGGTCATCCGCTGGACGATCCGCATGAGCGCGCTGGCCGACGATATCGAGGCCGACTACCAGGTTTTGCTCGGGGCGTTGTCCTGAGGGGCTGAGCACCTGCCCGCCCGGTTGGCGACCGCTCCGACCGTCCGTCGCGCCTCTTGCCGCGCGCGGTCAGCGGGCGAAGACGCCCAGATGGGGCGATGAGCAGGTCGGTGACGGTCTGGGGCAGGTTTTTCGCGCCGCTGAAATCGCCCTGGGGTGATGGTTGCGTCAGTCGGCGTCGGTCAGGTCGGCGCCACGAAAATCGCGGCGCGCAGCGAGGCTCCGCCCAGGCGTGCGGTGCAAGGTGGCGGCAGTGAAGTCGTCGATCCGGGCCGTCGGCACCGGTGAGGTTGCTGCCAGACAGGTCGGCACCGACCAGCGCGGGTGTCGGTGAGCACGGCGCGCAGGGCGTTGCAGTCGCGCAGGATGGCGCCGCCTGCGTCGGCTTCTCGGGCATCAGCAGGTCCTTGAGAAAGGCTCCGGTGAAATCCGCTCGGCCCGCGCTGCCCAGGTTGGCGCCGAACAGGCTTGCGCGCTGCAGGTTGGCGCCAGAGAGGGTCGGCGTCGTCGAAGATGGCGTGAAACAGATCGGCATCGGCCAGCTGCGCCGACTGGCTGGGCGCCCCGGAAATTGGCCCACTTGGCGCCGCTGACCTTGTCGAGCCGGAAGTTGTTGAGGCGCGCGCCGGTCAGGCGCACGTTATGTCGATGGGCGCTCAGGTCGAGGCTCGACAGTCGCGTCCGGAAAAAATCACAGCGGCTCAGATCCTGCCGGGCCGCAGGCCGCTGGCAGTCTCCGACGGGCAGCGTCTAGCGGCGGCGACGGTGCCTGCGCACAGGGCGACGAGGGCGAAGCGCGAGTTCCATGCGAGCGTTCCGGGCGAATGGGCTGGCTGGCCGGCTGATCTCATCCTAGGCAGTGTGCGGCGGGGGCCGCGAGGCTTTGGCGTGTTGTCTTGCGTACGGCGGGCGGCAATGTTGCACCGCAGCAGCGTGCATTGACCTCACAGGTTGTCTGCCGCAGTCACGCGCCATGTGGAGAAAATCAAAATTAATCAGAAAGTTATATGAACTGGCACAGCCTTCGCTAACGGATTGGTGAGCATGCCAACGGCGGCGTGCGACGGGCAGGGCACGGACAAAGGCGTCCATTTTCAGGCAGGGCCGATCACGGCGCCGCCTGGAGATGTGGCGCCTTTTTGCGTCTCTGCGGTGACGACGATTTGGGGGCAGACGTGATGCGGCCAGATGCGGCGAATGCGGACAAGCCGGTGGTAGTGGTGGGCAGTGGCCCCGCCGGCCACCGCGTGGTGCAGGCGATCGGCCGGCTCGATCCGACGCGGCCGGTGATCTGGTACGGCGACGAACCGTGGGCGCCCTACAACCGCATCAAGCTGTCCTCACTGCTGGCCGGCGATACCCGCTGGGAAGCGCTGACCGCCGACGTGTCGGTCTCGGCGGCGGTAGACACCCGCTTCGGCTGCCGCATCGCACGCATCGATCGCGCCACCTCGGAAGTCATCGACATGCAGGGCGGGCGCCAGCCCTACGGCACCCTGGTGCTGGCCACCGGGTCGCGCGCCCATGTGCCGGACATCCCCGGCGCGACGCTGCCTGGCGTGTTTACCTTCCGCGACCTGAACGACGCCCAGCGCCTGCAGGCGCGCAGCGTGCGCAGCCGGGTGACGGTGGTGATCGGCGGCGGCCTGCTCGGGCTGGAGGCGGCCCGCGCCGTGCGCCGCTACCACACCCGGGTGATCGTCATCGAACATGCCGACCGTCTGATGCCGCGCCAGCTCGACGCCGAGGGGGCCGCCTGGCTGGCCAAGTCGGTGAGCGAGGCGGGCATCGAGGTGCGCGTGTTGGCGGCGGTCAAGGGCATCGAGGGCGGGCGCGAGGTGTCCGGCGTGCTGCTGCGCACGGGCGAAGTGATCGCCTGCGACACGGTGATCGTCGCCACCGGTATCCGTCCCAATATCGAACTGGCGCTGCGCGCCGGCCTGCCGGTCGGGCGCGGCATCAAGATCGACGACGCCACCTGCACCGCCGACCCGCGCGTCCACGCGGTCGGCGAGTGCGCCGAGCACCGCGGCGAGGTGTACGGCCTGATTGCGCCGGGGCTGGAGCAGGCCGCGGTGGCGGCCAACCGCATCTGCGGCGGCGCGGCGGTGTATGAAGGCAGCGTCGCCGCCACCCGCCTCAAGGTGATGGGCTGCGCGGTGTTCAGCATCGGTGAGCTCGATCGCCAGGGGGCGGCCGATACCGCCCGCGCCACCGCCTTTGCCGACCCCGACGGCGACGGCTATCGCCGCGTGGTGGTGCGTCAGGGGCGGGTGGTGGGCGCCCAGGCGGTCGGGCCGTGGCCGGAGATGTCGCGGGTGCAGGAGGCGGTGCGCAGTGGCCGTCGCGTCTGGCCCTGGCAGCGCCTGCGCTTCGCCCGCATCGGCCAGCTCTGGCCCGACAGCGACGCCGGCGATGTGCGCTTCTGGCCGGCCGAGGCCACGGTGTGCAACTGCACCGGTGTCACCCGCGGCCAGCTCGAGGGGGCGCTCGGGCGTGGCTGTCGCAGCGTCGAGTTGCTGAGTGCCGACACCGGCGCGGGCAGCGTCTGCGGCAGCTGCCGCCCCTTGCTCAGCGAGCTGTCCGGCGCCGATGCCCTGCCGGCCGTGCCCGGCTGGCGGGCGCTGGCCGGGGTCGGTGCGGCGGCGCTGATGCTCGCCCTGGCCTACCTGCTTTTCGCCATCCCCTTCCCCGACACCGCCGAACTGGCCTGGCGCTGGGACGTGATCTGGCGTGACAGCGTGTGGAAGCAGGCCAGCGGTTACACCGCGCTCGGTGCCATGGCGCTGCTGGCGGTGATCGGCCTGCGCAAGCGCTGGCCGCGCCTGGCCGCGCTGTGGGATTTCGCCGGCTGGCGCGTGGTGCACGGCGTGCTCGGCGCGCTGCTGGTGGCGGTGATGCTGCTGCACACCGGCGGGCGCTTCGGCGACCAGCTCGATCGCGTGATGAGCGTGATGGCGGTGGCGGCGATTCTCTCCGGCACGGTGATCGCGCTGGTGGTGTCGCGCCAGCAGGACCTGGCGCCAGCCCTGGTGCGCCGCGTGCAGCGCAGCGCCACCTGGGTGCACATCCTCACCCTGTGGCCGCTGCCGGTGCTGCTCGGTGTGCACATTCTCAAGACCTACTACTTCTGAGGCGCGGATGAAAAAGAAAACCAATCTGCGCTGGTGGGGCCTGTGGCTGGTGATCTCGGTCGCCACCGCCGGCGCCGTCTATGCCGCCCTCGACAGCCTCGACAACCCGCGCCCCGGTGCGGCCGATCTGGTGCTGCGCGCCTGGCTGCTGCCGGGGCAGACCAGCCATGGCCACTACCAGATCGAACTGGCCTGTACGGCCTGCCATGCCGGCGCCTTTCCCAGCCGCGACGATGTGCAGGAAAAATGCGAGTCCTGTCATGCCAAGGACCTGAAAGCGGCCGACGACAGCCACCCGCGCGCCAAATTCACCGATCCGCGCAACGCCGACCGCGCCGCGCTGCTCGACGCCACCTACTGCGTTACCTGTCATGTCGAGCACAAGCCGGGCATCACCCAGCGTGCCGGCGTGACCCTGCCGCGCGACTACTGCGTGATCTGCCACAAGGACATCGCCGAGGACCGCCCCAGCCACACCGGCATGGCCTTCACCACCTGTGCCGACGCCGGTTGCCACAACTACCACGACAACACCGCGCTGTATGAAGACTTCCTGGTGCGCCATGCCGGAGTGGGGCGAATGCAGGACGACCCCACGGTGCTGGCACGCAACCTGCGCGAGGTCATCGAAGAGCTGGGCGACTACCCCAGCGACACCTGGCCGCCGGTGGTGCTGAGCCGGGCCGAGGCAGACGCCGGCGACAAGCTGCCCGCCGGTGCCGATGTCCATGCGGACTGGGCTGCCTCGGCGCATGCGCAATCCGGCGTCAATTGCAGCGCCTGCCATGTGCCGGTGGCCGAGCAGGGGGGCGACCCGGCGGCCGCGACCTGGATCGCCAAACCGACCGAGACCGCCTGCGTGCAGTGCCACGGCCCCGAGGTGAGCGGCTTCCTCGCGGGCAAGCACGGCATGCGGCTCAAGGCCGGCTTGCCGGCCATGACGCCCGCCCAGGCCCGCCACCCGATGAAGACCGAACGCCAGCACGAGGCGCTCGGTTGCACCAGCTGCCACGGCAGCCACCGCTTCGACACCGCGCAGGCCGCGGTCAAGGCCTGCGCCAGCTGCCATGGACGACGAGCACACCCGCGCCTACTTCGCCTCGCCGCGCGCGCACCGTCGCGGCGGTGCGAGCGGCGCGACGGCGCCCGAGACGGCGGTCACCTGTGCCACCTGCCACCTGCCGCGTGGCCTACGACACACCCGACTTCGTACGCCGCACCCTGGTCGACCACGCCCAGGGCGCCAACCTGACGCCACCGGTCAAGATGGCGCGCCAGGTGTGCCTGGCCTGTCACGGCCTGGGCTACGCCATCGACGCGCTGGCCGACGCGCCCCTGCGCGCCGCGAACTTCCCGCATGCGCCGACCCGCCAGGTGCGCAGCATCGACATGGCCGTCTCCCGCGAGGCCGAAGCGCGCGAGGCGCGGGCCGCGCAGGCGCGCGCCGAGGCGGCCGAGCCCGAAGGCGGCCGCTCATGAACGCAAAGCACCACCCCGTTTCGTTTCACCCCCTGCAAGGAGAAGAGAGCATGAAGAGCACACATGTCAAACTGCCCCTCGGTGCCGCGGTCATCGCCGTCGGTATTGGCTGTGCTACGCCGGCGATGGCCGCCGGCTGGAGCTACCAGCAGATCGCCGATGCGCTGCATGCGGTGATGGAATCCGACCGCACGGTCTACACCCGGTTGATCGTCAACCGCCTGCAGAACCAGGAAAAGGTGATCAAGGCCAGCGAGCACTGGAAGGACGAGAAGGCGCTGGTGCTGCCGGCGCAGATGTTCCGCTTCGGCGCCGAGATGGTGGCCGAGAAGAACGCCGGCTTCACCTACGCGCTGCTCTCCGAATGGCCGGTGAACAAGCAGAACGCGCCCAAGACCGAGGTCGAGACCGAAGGCCTGAAGGCCATCGCCGCGACCGGCAAGCCCTTCTACAAGGAGGAGACGCTGGGCGGCAAGACCTACTTCACCGCGGTGTACCCGGACAAGGCCGTGGCCAAGGCCTGCATCAGCTGTCACAACGACCACAAGGACAGCCCGCGCACCGACTTCAAGATGGGCGACGTGATGGGCGGCGTGGTGTTGCGCCTGCCGATGTAGGGCGGGCTTCAGCCCGCCAAAGCCCTCACGCCGCGGCGATGGCGGGTTGAAACCCGCCCTACGTGGCCGCGACAAGCGGGCCCGACAGGAGATGACGATGTTCCTCAGAAAATCCCTCGGCTTGGCGGTGGCCCTGCTCGGTGCCGCCTCGGCCCACGCCGGACGCCCGCCCGAGCTGGCCGGCTTCGAGCGCGGCCGCGCGGTGTGGCTGGGCACCTGTCAGCTCTGCCACGCGGAGCCGGCCACCGGCGCGCCGCAGCTGGGCGATGCCGCGGCCTGGGCGCCGCGCGCGGCGCAGGGCAAGGCCGTGCTCTACCAGCATGCGCTGGAAGGCTTCATGGGTCCGCTCGGCGACGAGATGCCGGCGCGCGGGGCCAACCCGGCGCTGTCCGACGACGAGGTGAAGGCGGCCGTGGATTACATGGTCCGGGCCGCCCAGCCCGTCAAACCCTAGTGTGTTCCGGAATTCAATCAAGGAGTGACGACATGACGACGACCGTGGAAATGAGCCTGTTTGACAAGATCGGCGGTGCGCCCGCCGTGGAGGCCGCCGTGGACAAGTTCTACGACAAGGTGCTGGCCGACGAGCGCATCAAGCGCTTCTTTGTGAACACCGACATGGCCAAGCAGCGCCAGCACCAGAAGGCCTTCCTCACCTATGCCTTCGGCGGCCAGCCCGGCTACAACGGCCGCGGCATGCGCGAGGCGCACAAGCCGCTGGTGATGCGTCTGGGGCTGAACGACACCCACTTCGACGCGGTGGTCGAGAACCTCGCCACCACGCTCAGCGAGTTGGGGGTGAGCGACGAGTTGATCGGCGAGGTGGCGAAGATTGCCGAGTCGATCCGCGACGACGTGCTGTGTCGTTGAAGAGGCGTCGGGCGGCCCACCGTCCGACGCTCACCCCGGCGACGGCGTTCAGGCGGGCGTGGTGCTCACGATCTCGCGCCGCACCCGCTTGACGTTGCACAGCAGTTCGTAGGCGATGGTGCCGGCGGCCTGTGCCACGCTGTTGACTGACACGCTGCGGCCCCACAGCTCGACCGGGCTGCCGATGCGGGCGGCCGGCAGGTCGGTGAGGTCGACCGTCATCATGTCCATCGACACCCGGCCGATGACGCGGGTGAGCTGGCCGTCGACCGCCACCGGCGTGCCGGTGGGGGCCACACGCGGGTAGCCGTCGGCATAGCCCATGGCCACCAGGCCGACGCGGGTCGGCGCCTCGGCGACGAAGCGGCCGCCATAGCCCAGCGCCTCGCCGGGGGCGAGGTCGCGGATGTTCATGATCGCGCTCGACAGCGTCATCACCGGCTGCAGGCCGTGGTCGTCGCTGGGCATCGGGTCGGCGCCGTAGAGCAGGATGCCGGGGCGCGCCCAGTCGCGATGCGCCGCGGGCCAGGCCAGCACGCCGCCGGAGTTGCACAGGCTGCGCTCGCCGGGCAGGTCGGCGGTGGCGCGGTCGAAGGTGGCGATCTGCTCGGCGGTGGCGGCCGCGTCGGGCTCGTCGGCGCGGGCGAAGTGGGTCATCAGCACGATCTGGCCGACCTGCGGCAAGGCGCGCAGACGGGCGTGGGCGGCGGCGTAGTCGGCCGGTGCCAGGCCAGCGCGGCGCATGCCGCTGTCCATCTTGAGCCACACGGTGAGCGGGCGGATGCTGCGATGGGCTTCGACCAGAGCAATCTGTTCGGCGTTGTGCACCACCATCCACAGATCGTGGGCGGTGGCATGGGCGAGGTCGTCCGGGCCGAAGGCGCCTTCGAGCACCAGGATCGGCTGGCGGATGCCGGCGTCGCGCAGTTCCAGCGCCTCTTCGACGATGGCCACGGCGAAGGCGTCGGCCGTGTCGGCCAGCGCGCGGGCGCACAGGATGGCGCCATGGCCGTAGGCGTTGGCCTTGATCACCGCCAGTGCCCGCCCGCCGTGGCGCTGCCGCGCCAGGTGGTAGTTGTGGCGCAGTGCGCTCAGATCAATGCGGGCAAGGGCGGGACGACTCACACGGCACTCCGGTGGGCGCCCTGGAGTCGCGGCGCCGCGCGGGGCCGGTCAGGGCGGGTGTAGCGGTCCAGCGACAGGCCATCGGTGGAAATGTCCGGATGGCGGTCGGTGGCCAGATCGGCCACGAGCTTGCCCGATCCGCAGGCCATCGTCCAGCCCAGGGTGCCGTGGCCGGTGTTGAGGTAGAGGTTGGGGTAGCCGGTGGTGCCGACAATCGGCGTGCTGTCCGGCGTCATCGGGCGCAGGCCAGTCCAGAACTCGGCGGCGGGCACGTCGCCGCTGCCGGGGAAGAGGTCGTTCACCACCATCTCCAGGGTCTGGCGGCGGCGCGGGTTGAGCGACAGATCGAAGCCGGCCAGCTCGGCCATGCCGCCGACGCGGATGCGGTCGTCGAAGCGGGTGAGGGCGACCTTGTAGGTCTCGTCGAGCACGGTCGATACCGGCGCGGCCTCGGCGTTGGTCATCGGAATCGTCAGCGAGTAGCCCTTGACCGGATACACCGGCAGCTTGAGGCCGAGCGGGGCGAGGAAGTCGCGGCTGTAGCTGCCGAAGGCCAGCACATAGCGGTCGGCGCGCAGCACCTCGTTGCCGACGCGCACGCCGGTGATGCGGCCGTTGTCGGCGATCAGGCCGTCCACCGCCTGGCCGAAGCGGAAGTCGACACCCAGTTCGGTGGCCATCTCGGCCAGGCGGCGGGTGAACAGATGGCAGTCGCCGGTCTCGTCGTTGGGCAGGCGCAGGCCGCCGGCGAGCTTGTCGCGGGCTTGGGCCAGCGCGGGCTCGGCACCGGCGACCTGGTCGCGGTCGAGCAGCTCGAAGGGCACGCCGAAGTCCATCAGCACCTCGATGTCGCGTTTGGCGGCATCGACCTGGGCCTGGGTGCGGAACAGCTGCAGCGTGCCGCGGGTGCGGCTCTCGTAGTCGATGCCGGTGTCGGCACGCAGACCGCGCAGGCAGTCGCGGCTGTATTCGGCCAGGCGCATCATGCGCGACTTGTTGACGGTGTAGCGCTCGGCGGCGCAGTTGCGCAGCATGGCCATCATCCATTCGAGCTGGAAACGCGTGCCGTCCGGGCGGATGGCCAGCGGCGCATGGCGCTGAAACAGCCACTTCATGGCCTTGAGCGGGATGCCCGGCGCGGCCCACGGGGTAGAGTAGCCCGGCGAGACCTGGCCGGCGTTGGCGTAGCTGGTCTCCAGCGCAGGGCCGGGCTGGCGCTCCAGCACGGTGACGCGGGCGCCGTTGCGGGCGAGATAGTACGCGGTGGAGGTTCCGATGACACCGCTTCCGAGTACGATAACGTCCATGACGTGTCTCCTGATGAGCTGCTGTAGTGATTCGCTACTTTATTGGTGAATTGGCAGTGAATATCACTTTGTTTTGCGGTTTTATTATTAGATAATCACTTTTTTTGGGTCGCTCGCTGTCGTGGAGGAGTGAAATGCGCGAACTGGATCGCCTCGACCGGAAAATCCTCGATCTGCTACAGAAAAACGGTCGCTTGCCGATGACTGAGCTGGCAGACAAGGTGGGCTTGTCGAGCACACCGTGCACCGAACGGGTGCGGCGGCTGGAGCGTGAAGGCGTGATCACGGGCTACCATGCCCATGTCAGCCCGGTCGCGCTGGGCAAGCCGCTGCTGGTGTTCGTCGAGATCAAGCTGTCGGCCAAGTCGGGCGATGTGTTCGACAAGGTCAAGAAGGAGATGATGTTCATCCCCGAGGTGATGGAGTGCCACCTGGTGTCGGGCGAGTTTGATTACCTGATCAAGGCGCGCATCTCGCAGATGACCGAATACCGCCGGCTGTTGGGCAACATCCTGCTCAAGCTGCCGGGGGCCGCCGAATCGCGCAGCTCGGTGGTGATGGAAGAGATCAAGGAAACCCTGTTCCTGCCGACAGACTGATGATGGAGACGCACCCATGCCGACCTCTGGCCGTGATACCCGCAATGCCATTGCCCGCCTGATCGGGCTGACCCTGATGGCCGATGGTGAGCTGGCCGACGGCGAACTGGCCGCGCTGGACCGCCATGACATCCCGGCCCTGATCGGCCTGAACCGCGACGCGCTGCTGCAGTCGGTGGTCGATCTGAGCCGCGAACTGCTCGACGAGAGCAGCGGTGGCCGGGTGGCGGTACTCGACCCGGCCCACATCGACGCCTTGCTCGATGCGGTGCCCAACCCGCAGCAACGCGTGCTGGTCGCGCGGGCGATGCTTGTCCTGTCAAAATCCGATGGCACGATCAGCCCACCCGAGCACTCGCTGTTTCGCCGTGCGCTGACGCGCTGGCACCTGACGCTTGACGATGTGGTGAGCTGATGTACTTCATTCTTGGCGGCTTGCAAGCCGATACCTCCCTCGAGCTGATTGCCGAGGGCCTGCGCCCCTATTTCACCGTCACGAACGTCGTGCTGTATCGCGAAGGCGATGCCGACCACCCGATGGCCAAGATCTCGGTCAGCGACAGCTACACCCATGTGTGGGAGACCGCCAACCGCCTGCGTGGCGTCTTTCACCGCGGCCGGGCGCTGACCTTCTACATCCCCGCGCACCAGCACTTCGACCACCTGTTCGACGACGACCCCACCGATCCGCGGGCGGCCATCCACCTCGAGTGAGGCACCGCGTGACCTGCGGGGGAAAATATTGATACTCATCAATTGCGAATGATTCGTATTTAGATAGACTGGCGGCTATCGAATCCCCGGGTCAGCCAGCCGAACGCCAGCCAGCCCACTCAACTGGAGTGGAGCATGCTTTTCCGACTGCGTCCTGTGGCGCTGGCTATCCTGTGCCTGCCGGCAACCGCCGCGCTGGCTGAATCCGAGCTGCAACTGGGCACCGTTAACGTCACCGCCCGCGGCACCCAGGCCGACACGCTCGAGACCCCGCAGGCGGTCACCGTGGTCGCCCCCGAGGCGGCCGATGCCGGCGCCCCGGCCGGTGCACTGTTCCGCGGTCAGCCCGGCCTGGCGGTGCAGACCGACGGCGCCTGGGGTCAGAACCCGGTCATCCGTGGCCTGAAAAAAGAGAGCGTGGTGGTGCTGGTCGACGGTGTGCGCCTCAACTCGGCCCAGCCCTACGGGTCGATCGCCTCATTGCTTGACGTCGGTCTGCTCGAACGCGCCGAGGTGGTCAAGGGGCCGAGTTCGGTGCTGTATGGCAGCGGCGCGCTGGGCGGCACGGTGAATTTCATCACCGCGCCCACCCGTTTTACCGACACCCCCACCCACGGCGGCCAGTTCTCGCTCGGTGCTTCGAGCGCCGATTCGGGCGTCTCTGGCGCCGCGCTCTACCGCTTCGGCAGCCCGGACCATACGCTGGTGGTCGGTGTCGCGGCCAAGGAGGTCGACGACTATGACAGCCCGTCCGGCACGGTCGATCGCACCGGCTACTCGACCGACGACCTGCTGTTGAAATACGCCTTCCGCGTGTCCTCCGCCACCGAACTGCACCTCAACCTGCAGCGTCACAGTGATCATGACGTGTGGTATCCGGGCTCGGCGCGCACCGGCGGCCAGCCGGGCGGCGCGGGCATCCCGGCGCCGCTGGGCAAGGTCACCATCCACTCGCCCGAGCAGCACCGCGAGCTGATCGAAGGCGGCATCAAGACCGAGCTGGGCAGCGGCACCTTGATGGCCGAGGTCTATCGGCAAGAGGTGTTCCGCCAGATCCGCGCCTGGTCCGATAACCTCCAGCGCAACTATGTGCGCAACGATGTCACCTTCGTCACCCACGGCGCGCGCGGCCGCTACCTGCTGCCGATCGGCGACGACCACCTGCTCACCATCGGCGCCGACACCTGGCAGATGACCGGCGACCCCGCCCGCTACATGGACAACAACGCGCCGCTGTTCAACAACAATGTGCGCAACGACCCCTTCAGCGACGGCGAGATCACCTCGACCGGCCTGTTCGTGCAGGACGAGATGCGCTTCGGCGCCACTCAGATTGTCGCCGGTTTGCGCTTTGACCAGGTGCAGGGCGATGCCGCGAAAAAAGGCGCGGCCACCACCGGCCTCGACAAGACCGACAACACCGTGTCGTGGACCCTCGGCGCGATCCACGCCGTGTCGCCGCTGCTCAACCCCTACATCAACATCGGCAGCGCCTACCGTGCCGCCGACATGCGCGAGCGCTTTGAAGACGCGGCCCGGGGCGATGGCTACTACCACGTGGGCAATCCGCAGCTCGACCCTGAGCGCTCGACCAGCATCGAGATTGGTCTCAAGGGCCGCAACGCGTCGCTCGACTACAACCTGGCGCTCTTCCACACCCGCATCGACGATTACATTGCCGGCCGGGTGACTGGCGCCAACGCGCCCAACGGCCTGCCGATCAAGCTCACCGAGAATCTCGACCAAGTGGTGATTTACGGCGCCGAAGGCAGCCTGAGCGTGCCGGTGGGGCGCTATGTGGCCGACGCCGGCTTCACCTGGCTGCGTGGCGACAACAAGCAGGATGACGAGCCGCTGGCCGAGATGCCGCCGCCCGAAGTGCGCCTCGGCGTCGGCCAGCCGGCCGAGCAGGGCTTCTACTGGCGCGGGCAGGTGCGTGCCGTGGCCCGGCAGGACCGCGTGGCGACGCGCTTTACCAATGGCGGCGAGAACGAAACCGCCGGCTTCGTCACCACCGACGCCGCCTTCGGCTGGCGCTTCGGCAAGCTTGGCGGCCTGAACAGCGCCGATCTGGGCGTCAAGCTGAGCAACCTGTTCGACCGCGAGTACCACGAGCACACCACGCTCGGCCTGTCGGGGCAGGAGATCGCCGCCACCGGGCGCAATATCACCCTCACCCTGACCGGGCGGTTCTGAGATGGCGCGGCGACTGTGGTGGGCGGTGTGCCTCAGCGTGCTGGTGGCCAGTGCGCCGGCCCAGGCGGCGGACAAGCTGGCACGGCTGGTGCTCGCCGGCCCGCCGGCGGCGGTGTCCTTCCCGCTGGTGCGCATGATCGACTCCGGCGCGCTGGCCGACGTGGCCGAGACGGTCGAGTTCGTGCTGTGGCGTGACCCCGACCAGCTGCGCGTGCTGGCGCTGAACGGCAAGGCCGACGTGCTCGCCATGCCCACCAATGTCGCCGCCAATCTCTACAACAAGGGCGTGCCGCTGCAGCTGCTCAATGTGTCCACCTGGGGCATGCTGTGGCTGGTCAGCCGCGACCCGGCGCTGCACACGCTGGCCGACCTCAAGGGCAAGGAGGTCGCCATTCCCTTCCGCGCCGACATGCCGGACATCGTCTTTGGCCTGCTCGCCGAGGCGCAGGGCATCGCCCCCAAGCGTGATTTCCATTTGCGCTATGTGGCCTCGCCGCTGGACGCGATGCAGTTGCTGATCATGCGCCGCATCGATCATGCCTTGCTGGCCGAGCCGGCGGTGTCGATGGCGCTGCGCAAGACGCAGTCCTTCCCGATCAGCGTCATCGCGCCGGAACTGCATCGCGGCGTGGACCTGCAGGCCGAATGGGGCAAGACCTTCAAGCGCGAGGCGCGCATGCCGCAGGCCGGTATCGTGGCCATGGGTGCGGCCCTCAAAGACCCCGCGCTCGCCGCGCGCGTGGCCGATGCCTACGCCGACGCCCTGGTGTGGTGCGGCGACCATGCCATCGAATGCGGCCAGGCCGTGGCCCGCCATGTGCCGCAGCTGATGCCCGAGGCGGTGGCCGACTCGCTCGTCCACAGCCGCCTTGAGGCGGTGCCGGCGCAAGCGGCGCGTGCCGAATTGCAGTTCTTCTTCGACCGCCTGATGGCCAAGGACCCCGCGCTGATCGGCGGACGGCTGCCCGACGACGGCTTCTACGCGCAGCAATGATCGGAATCTTTCGCCAATGGCTGGCCGGTCTGCCCGCCTACCTGTGGGGCGGCTGGGGCGCTATTGCCAGCCTCTTGCTGTTGCTGGCGGGCTGGGAGTTTGCCAGCCAGTGGCTGGACCCGCTGGCGCTGCCCGATCCGCGCACGGTGCTGGCCACGCTGCACGGGCTGCTCACCGAGGGCGAGGCGTGGGCCGAGCTGGCCATCACTGGCCGGCGGGCGCTCACTGGCTTTGCCCTCTCGCTGGGTGTTGGCAGCGCGCTGGGCATGCTCGCCGGCCTGTCGATGACCGCCTCGATGATGGCGCGGCCGTGGGTCACGGTGCTGATCGGTACGCCGCCCATCGGCTGGCTGGTGCTGGCCATGCTGTGGTTTGGCGCCAGCGACGGCACGCCGGTGTTCACCGTGTTTGTTGCCTGTTTTCCGCCCATCTTCATCGGCGCCATGCAGGGCGTGCGCACGCTGGACGGCCAGCTGCGCGAGATGGCGCAGGCCTTCGCGCTGCCGCCGCTGCAGCGCCTGTTCGATCTCTATCTGCCGCATGTGCTGTCCTACTTGTTTCCGGCCTGGATCACCGCCCTCGGCGTGTCCTGGAAGGTGGTGGTGATGGCCGAGCTGCTGGCCACCGCCGATGGTGTGGGTGCGGCGCTGGCGGTGACCCGCTCGCAGCTCGACACCGCCGGCTCGCTGGCCTGGATCGTGGCCGTGGTCGCATCACTGCTGGCGGTGGAGTACCTGTTGCTGGAGCCCGTCAAACGCGAGGTGGAACGATGGCGCACATTGGCGTGAGCACCGCCGCGCTGGAACTGGCCAGCGTCGGCCATGCCTACGGGGCGCGCACGGTGTTGTCGGGCATCGACCTGCAGCTGCCGGCCGGGCGCATTCACGCGCTGGTCGGCCCCTCGGGCTGTGGCAAAACCACGTTGCTGCACTTGGTCGCCGGGCTGCTGCCGTTGCAAGACGGCGCCATTCGCAACGGCTTTGCGCGCAGCGCCTGCATGTTCCAGCAGCCGCGCCTGCTGCCGTGGAAGAGCGCGCTCGACAATATCGCCCTCGGCCTCAAGGCGCGTGGCGTGCCGCGCGCCGCGCGCCATGCGCAGGCGCGCGATCGAGGCGCTGCGCTTCGGGCTGGACGACACCGCGCCGGCGCGTATCACCCAGCAGCTCTCCGGCGGCATGCAAAGCCGCGTCGCGCTGGCCCGCGCGCTGGTGCTCGCGCCCGATCTGCTGCTGCTCGACGAAGCCTTCTCCGCGCTCGATGTCGGCCTCAAGGCCGAGCTGTACCGCCAGTTGCTCGCCGAGCAGGCGCGCCGGCCGATGGCGGTGCTGATGATCACCCACGACTTGATGGAAGCCGTGCGCCTGGCGCACGCGGTGTGGTGATGGCGCAGCCCGGCCGCATCGCCACCGGCTTTCGCTTCGACGATGCGCCCGCGCAGCGCAGCGACGCGCAGGTCTATGCACGCACCGCCGGCCTGCTCGACGACGCCACGGTGCGCGCCAGCTTCGGCCTTGATGCGCCCGCGCCGGCGGCGCCGCTGGCGCTGGCCTCGGTCGGGGGACTGCGATGCTGAAGCGCCTGCTCGCTGCGCCAATGCTGCTGTGCGCCTTCCGGCCACTGTTTTTGCTGGCGGCCGGCGCGGCCGTGCTCGGCATGGCTGCATGGCTCGGCTTCTTGCTCCTCGGCTTGCCGCTGCCTGCGGTGCCGGGCGGGCCGGCGGTGTGGCATGCGCACGAGTTGCTCTTCGGCTTCACTTTTGCGGCGATTGCCGGCTTTGTGCTCACCGCGGTGCCGGAGTTCGTCGATGGCCCGGCGGCGCCGCGTCCGGCGGTGCTTGCGCTGGTGGGGCTGTGGCTGGGCGGGCGGGTGGCCTGGTCGGCCAGTGGGGTGATCGGGCCGTGGCCGGCGGCGGTCCTGAACGTGGCGACGGTGCTGGTGGTGATCGCGCTGGTGGCGCCCCTGCTGTGGCGTGATCCGGCGCGCCGGCATCTGAGCATCCTGTGGGCGCTGCTCGCCTGGCTGGCGGTGACGGCCGGCTTCTACGCCGACGTGCTGCGCGGCGAGCCGCCCATGCGCAGCCTGCATGCGGCCATCGGCGTGGTGATGGTGCTGGTGGTGATCGTCATGAGCCGCATCTCGATGCGCGTGGTCAACTCCGCGCTCGACACGCTGGGCGAGACCACTGTCAGCTACCTCGCCCGGCCGCCGCGCCGCCACCTGGCGGTGGCCTGTATCGTCCTGTTCACCCTGGCCGATGTGCTCGCCTCCGGAGCCCCCGTGGCCGGCTGGCTGGCGCTGGCGACGGCGGCGGCGCTGTTCAATCTGCAGGGCGACTGGCACCTGGGCCGAGTGCTGCTGCGCCGCTGGGTGCTCATGCTCTATGCCGTGTATGTGGCGATGGCCGTGGGCTACGCTCTGATCGGTGTGGCGGTGCTGGCCGGGGTCGGTAGCGTCAGCGGCGGCCGGCACCTGTTGACCATCGGCGCGCTGGGGTTGAGCATTTTTGTGGTGATGAATATCGCCGGGCGCATCCACACCGGGCGCGAACTCGATACCCGACGCTGGATTCCGATCGCGGCCGGGGTCTTGCTGCTGGCGGCCGTGGCACGCGCTGCTTGGTCGTGGTGGCCGGCGGACGGGACCTTGTTGTGGCTCGCGGGCGGTGGCTGGGGGCTCGCCTTCGGCGCGTTCATCGCGCACTACCTGCCGCTCTATTTGCAGCCGCGCCCGGATGGCGGGCTCGGCTGCGAAGGGGTGATGGACTCAGACTGAGCGAGTGATGCCGCCATCCATTCGCAGGTGCTGCCCGGTGGGCGCCGGCCAGGCCGGTGTGGGGCACGCCCTGAAGTGGCCCGGCCGGCTGCGGCAAAATCGTCATGGCACGGCGCGGCGATCTGGTGTGTACTGCATCTGTGCGGTGCCGCCGCATGACCGGCTTGCCCAGGATCTGCCATGGAGCTCTATCACCTCAGAACCTTCGTCACCGTTGCGGAGGAGCGCCACCTGACGCGTGCCGCCGAGCGCCTGTGCGTCAGCCAGCCGGCGATCAGCGCACACATCAAGTCGCTCGAAGAAGAGCTCGGGCTCGCGCTGTTTGAGCGCACGCCCAAGGGCATGCTGCCGACCGCGGCCGGCGAGGCCTTGCTCGCCCGCGCCCGGCGTGCGCTGGCGGCGGTGGGTGACGTCGGCTTGCATGCTCAGGAGCTGCGAGGCGAGGCGATCGGCTCGGTGCGCATCGGGCTCAATACCGACGCCGGATTTCTGCGGCTGGTGGAGCTGCAAAGCCTGCTCAAGGCGCGCCACCCCCGGCTCGAGATCGAATTCCTCGGCGGCACCACCGGCGCCAACCTGCCCAAATTGAAGAGCGGCCGGCTCGATGCCAGTTTTGTCAGCGGCACGCTCGATGACGACCTGTTCGACAGCCAGGTGCTGCGTGAAGAGGAGATGGCCATCGCTGCGCCGGTGGCCCTGCGCGAGGCGATCGGTGCGGCCGATGTGGCCACGCTCGCCCGGCTGCCGTGGATCCACTCCTCACCCGATCGGGTCCAGCATGCCGTGATGCAGTCGCTGTTCGACCCGCATGGCCTGTGGCCCGAGCGCAGCATGCTGGCCAACCAGAAGGATGCGGTGCTGGCCATGGTGGCGGCCGGGGTGGGGCTGGCGATTACCCGACGCCAGGACATCGAACGCGCCGCCGAAGCCGGCACGATCTACGCCGTTGCGCTCCCGCTCACCCCGACGCCGACCGTCTCCTTGCGCTTCGCCTGTATCCGGCAGCGGGCGCAAGAGCCGGTGCTGCGGGCGGTGCGGGCCGCCGTGGCGTCGGTGTGGGCGGCGGTGCCGGCGCAGTCGGTGACGACGGTCTAGAGGACTTCGGTCAGTGCCTCCCGCCGGTCCAGTTCCTGCTTGAAGCGGATCATGTCGATCTCGAGGGCGTCCCGCGCCGAGATGACGCCGAGCACCTTGCCGTTGATGTCCACCACAGGCACATGGCGGAAGCCGCCTTCAAACATCAGGTGCAGCGCGTGGCCGAAGGGCTGTCCGGCCCGACGGCGACCGGTCAGTGGTCATGACCGCGCTGACCGGCGTGCAGACGGGGTCGAGCCCGTTGGCCACGACGTCGAACACGATGTCGCGTTCGGTGCAGATGCCGAGCAGGTGGCCGTCGTCGGCCACCAGGACGGCGCCTGGCGATTGCTCCGCATCAGTCTGGCCGCATCACCCACGCTCATGTCGAGGGGTGCTGCGATGAAAAAACCAGTTGGCGATGATTTTGCTGACAGATCGGTTCGGCATGATGTGCTTCCTTTTTTCTGTGCCCGCGCCACGGTGGCGGAGGCAATCACCGTGCTCCAGTCCGTCGCCCCAGCGCCGCAGGCGCAGGTCAGCAGATCCGCTTCGCTGCGGGTGACGCGGCCATCCGGCGGAGATGATGTCAAGCATGGCGCCGAGCAGGCGCAGGCGGTGCGCCAGGCGCTGGTTTCGCCCGTAGTTGTTCGATCACTTCCGGCTGCATGCAGGCGCCCAGCGCTTCCAGTAGGCCGAGCATTGCAGCAGGTCGTTGCAGGGAAGTCGTGCGGTGTCGTTCTCCGCACTCATGCCCATGTCTTCGGAAACACGCCGGCGCGCTTGAGCTCGCAGTTTCCGCCGGTCGAGTCCGCCATCGACCAGCATCGCCAGGGAGGTGATCCGGGCGGCGGCTTCGGCGCTGTCATTCCGGTAGCTACGCATACTGAAGGTCCTTGTGTTGTTCGATCGTGAGGTCCACGCGTACCAGTCGGCATGCCCGTTCAGGCGGGTTCGTCGGTGTTGGCAGGTACGTCCATTGCGGGGCGGCGCGACTCGCGACCCCGGCGGGCATGGGTGCGTGAGAGCCGGCGCATCAGCGAATTCATGGCGCGCTTCGACACCCGGTCGATCGCGCTGTACGCCACTCCCGCGTGTCTTCGATCACCACCGGTGCGCCGCCCGCGATGTGGATCGCGATCAGGCAGCGCTTGTCGACGCCGCCGCGTGGACCGTTCTCATCGGATAGATGCACGCTGACATGGCGAGCGCGGTCGCGAAATCCGTCCCAGCGAGGATTGCAGCCGCTGCAGCGATGGTGCGCAAAGCCGGCGTCAATTCGAAGCCCTGGCTTTTGATCTCGACATGCATCACGAACTCCTGCTGTGGGTGAAAGACGATCTCACTCTAGATCAGCCAAACCATCGACAAAACTCCAATATACTGACTGCCTGCATCAATATTTTGGAGGTATTCACGCATGGCATCGCTCAACTACAAGCACCTGCGTTACTTCTGGGCGGTGGCCAGGGCCGGCAGCATTGCGCGCGCCGCCGAGTCGCTTCACCTCACGCCGCATGCCATCAGCAGCCAGATCACTGCGCTGGAAGCCAGTCTGGGCGCCAAGCTGTTTGAGCGTGAAGGCCGGCGCTTGACGGTGTCGATGACCGGCAAACGAATCCTCGATCACGCTGAAACCATCTTTTCGCTGGGCGACGAGATTCTCGACATCGTCGGCGACACCACCACGCGCGATACCCAGCCGCTGCGCATCGGCATTGCCGATTCGGTACCCAAGGCCGTGGCCTACCGCCTGGTCTCTCCCGCGTTGCGCCTGGACGACCCGGTCAAGCTCACCTGTCGTGAAGGCCGGCTCGATACCCTGCTCGCCGATCTGGCGATCCACCGGCTCGACCTGGTCATTGCCGACCGCCCCATGCCCTCGCGCCTGAGCGTGCGCGGGTTCAACCACCTGCTCGGTGAAAGCCCCCTGTCGGTGATGGGGACCCCGGCCTTGCGCGAGGCGCACCCTGGGGCGTTTCCGGCGTTTCCGGCGTGTCTGGACAACGCCCCTTTTCTGATGCCGGGCGAGGACACCGCCATTCACGCCCCCTTGAGTGAATGGTTCGACGCTCACGGGATTCGGCCGCGCGTTGTCGCCGAATTCGACGACAGCGCCCTGCTCAAGGCCTTCGGCCAGGCCGGCGCCGGCTTCTTCGTTGCGCCAAGCGCCACCAACGACTACGTATGCCGGCAATACGGTGTCGACGTGATCGGCCAGATCGACGCCGTGGTCGAGCAACTCTACGCCATCACCACCGAAGGCAAACTCACCCGCCCGGCGATCATTGCCATCTGGCAAGCGGCAAGAACGGAGGTTTTCGGTGAGCCGGTAGTGCGGGCGAAGCCGGCACGAAAGCGCAAGTGAAGTCGCCGCTCCCCGGCCGGGCGGCCATCCTCACAGCGTCTTCAAATACTCCACCAGCGCCGCCTTGTCCTCATCGGGCAGGCCCGTGCCGTAGTTGTGCCCCTGGTTGCCGCCGCCCTTGAGCCGGGTGTCGTGCAGGCTGCCGTAGTACTCGGCGTCTTCTCCCGCGGTGACATAGCCGACGCGCTCGCGGTCGTACAGGTTGTAGCCGCGCCAGAAGGTGACGGGGCGGTCGGCGGGTGGCTCGAGCAGGTCGCGTAGCGTGGGCACCGAGCCGTTGTGCAGGTAGGGCGCGCGTAGCCAGATGCCGTCGAGGAAGGCGGCGACGTAGCCGCGCAGGGGTTCTTCGACCAGGCCCTCGCGTTGGATGCCCATGTCGGTGACGACCTTGTTGGCCTCGTAGGCGGCCTTTTCGTTCCAGGTGTCCATGCGGTCGCGACTGGTGCCGACTTCCTCGACCGGCACCACTGTGCCGGTGCGCTCGGAGGCGTGGCAGCGCGCGCAGGTGGCGTCGAACACCGCCTTGCCCTGTTCGGCCAGCGCGGCATCGATGGCGAAGGGGTAGGCCGGGGCGCGGGCGGCCTTGAGGTAGTCGAGCATCCAGTCGATCTGGGCGAGGAATTCGGCATTGTCCTTGGGTGGCGCGCCGAGCAGGCCGAGGGCGGAGTCGATGACCACCGAGCGGGCGTTGTGGCTGTCGCCGGCGAAGTTCATGCGGTGGCCCTTGTCGGCCTGGTATTTGCCGAGGTTCCAGATTGACGGCATGTCGGTAGGGCCGAAGGTTTCGTCCATCGGCCACTCGATCATGAAGTACTTGGTGAGGTTCATTGAGTCGTCGCGCCCGCGCCCCCAGTCGGGGAAGGCGCTGTGGTAGAGCCAGGCGAACTGGGTCTGGCGTTCGAGTAGGCGCTTCTTGGTGATGGGGATGAGGATGTAGCGGTAGATGAGCGCGTCGTCCCAGGCTAGGTCGGTGACGAGGTTGATCTCGCGCATGAGCACGTCGGGGTCGAAGCGCGGGTCTTTGGCGCAGTCGATGAGAAAGCGGAAGAAGGCGGCCAGATCGAGCGTGTGGTTGGGGCCGGTGGGGACGAATACGGGGTTGGAATCGACCGATTCGCGGTAGGTGGCGGTGTGGCACACGGCGCAGGTGTTGGCCACGCGGTCGAAGCCGATGGTTTTCTTGGTGAAGCCGACGGGCAGCTCCATGCCTTGCTCCCAGGCCACGCCGAAACTGGCGTAGCCGCCGGGGCCGGGGAGTTTTTCGGGGAAGACGCGCGGCAGCACGTAGAAGATCCAGTACGGAATGCCGGCGTCGGCCTCGGTGCCAATCGAGCCGTACTTGAAGCGCATGTGCGGGTCGTCGGTGATCCACGCCGGCTGCGGCACTTCGCGGAAGAACTTGACCCAGCCGTAGACGCCGGCGGCGATGCCGATGAGTACGACCATGCCGAGGATGGCGAGCCAGGTGCGACGGGGTTTGTTGGTGGTTGCGAGGCTCATGCGACGGGCCCTCCGGATCGTGTGCCAGGGCCGGCGGGTTGGTGGGCGGGCGAGCCGCCCACCCTACCGGCAGCGCCGGGGACGTGTGGCGTGGGCCTGGCGTAGCCCGGATGCAGCGTAGCGGAATCCGGGAGCCGCGTGCCGAGTCCCAAAGGCTTTTGGGTCATCCGATGCCTCGCGTTGACAGGGGGTGTACCCGCTCGGGCCGGTGTTCCCGGATTCCGCTGCGCTGCATCCGGGCTACGTTTTTGCAAGAGGATGTTCATGCGCGGGCCTCAGAAGGTCTTCAGATATTCGACGATGGCGTCCTTGTCCTCGGGCGCCAGCGTGGTGCCGTAGGCCGCGCCTTCGTGGCCGCCGTTGCCGTTGCCGGGTTCGGTGGTGTCGAACAGGAAGTAGCTGCGGTCGGGTTCGGCGGCCACGTCGGAGACAAAGCCGAGGCGGTCGCGGTCGATGATGTCGTTGCCGCGCCAGAAGGTGGTAGGGCGCAGGGCGGCCGGTTCGAGCAGGTCACGCACGGTGGGCACCGAGCCGTTGTGCAGGTAGGGGCCGCGCAGCCACAGGCCGTCGAGCGGCATGTTGGCGTAGCCGTGCGTTTTGCGGAAATGCTGGAAGCGGTGCGGGTAGCCGGCGTAGAGCGTGCTCTGGTTGACCGCCAGGGTGTAGGTGTAGGAATCGAGCCGGGCGCGATCGGTGCCGATCTGCTGTATCGGCGTGACATGGCCGACATACTCGCCCGCAAAATCGCGCCCGCTCGCGCCATGGCAGGCGGCGCAGGTGGCGGTGTAGAGGGCTTTGCCGCGTTCGGCCTTTTCGGTGTCGAGGGCATAGGGCCAGGGCGGCGGGGTGAGGTCGAGCAGCCACTGCTCGATACGGCCGATGGCGCGCAGGTCTAGGGTGGGCGGGGTGGTGCCCGTGCCGAAGGCGGCGCTCTTGTTGCGCTCTTCGGTGCGGGTGTTGTTGCCGTCCCAGTGCAACTCCATGCGCTCGCCGTCGTCGCGCGTCATGCGTGGGCCTTGCAGCCAGATGGAGGGGAAGTCCGAGGCGCCGAGCAGCTCCTTTTTGGGCAGCTGGTGCATGGGGAAGTTGAACAGGATCTTGGCCGAGTTGAAGGTGTCCACCCGGCCCGGCCCCCAGTCCGGTTGCGTAAAGGCGAAGGCGAAGCGCTCGCGCAGCATCAGCAGGCGCTCGCGCATCAGGCTGATCGCCACGGGGTAGACCACGTAGCGGTCGAGCGGGCTGAGGCCGCCGGTGGCGGCTTCGATTTCGGGCACGATGAACTCGCTGCGAAACTTCGGCCCCGCCGCGCAGTTGAAGAAGAAGGTCTCGAAGCCCTTGAGGTCGAGCCGGTGTGCCGGCATGCCGAGGTAGATATTGGGTGCGGCGCCCGGCGCATCGCGCACGGTGCTGGCGTGGCAGGCGGCGCAGTTGAGGAAGACGCGGTCGATGCCGAGGTTGAAGCGCTTGGACACGCCAATGGGCAGATCCTTGCCCGGCTCGTAGGTGAAGCCGATCGAACGGTAGCCGTCGCCGGGCAGGTGCTCGGGGCAGACCTTGGGCAGCACCTTCCAGATCCAGTACGGAAAGCCCGACTCGCGCTCGCCGCCGGTGGAGCCGTACTTGAAGTGGCTGGGCGCGTCGGCATAGGCCACCGGGATGTCGGCGGTGAAGCGGCCGAGCGCGTAGATGCCGCCGACCAGACCAAGCACCCAGGGCAGCCACAGCAGGCTGCGGCCGAGCCAGTGGGGGCGGCGGGGCGGGGTATCAGTGTCGGGATGGGCCATCGCGTCGTCTCTCAGAAGACCGCACAGTCGGGCAGGTCGGCATAGGGGCGGGTGGCCAGTTGCGCCGGGGTGTGGCCGTTGGCCTGCAGCCGTCCGTCAAGCCATTGGCGCATCGAGGCCAGATCGCCGCTGTGCTGGATGTCGCCGGCCTGGGGGGTGGCCGGTGGCGGCATGGGGGTTTTCTCGCGTGCGCCGGCGGCGGCCGACCACATGGCCAGCCGTCGGGCCATGCGTGGCGCACAGCGGTCGACCGCCGCGCGCACGGCCTCGCGGGTGCCGTGCAAAAAGCCGGGCGGGAAGGCCTCGGTGCTGTCGTGGCACAGGCCGCAGTGTTTGTAGAAGGGCGCCAGTTCGGGGTCGTCCGGGCTGCTGCGTTCGGCCAGGGTGGGCACCGGGGCGGGGTGTTCGACTGGCATGGGCAGCAGCGGCGAGAGCACGGCGGCGCGGCGCAGCGGGGCGTCGGCCAGTGCGTCGCTGCGCCCGGCGAGGGTGTCGGCGACGAGGCGGTCGACATGGGCGCGGACGGCGGCGAGGTCGTCGGTGAGTAGCGCGCGCACGCGCTCGGGGTTGATCTCGATGCGCCGCAGCGCTGCGCCCTCGGGGGTGCGCGGGGCGGCACCGGTGGGGTGAAAGTGACCGTCGGCACCACGGCGAAACGGTGCGGCGTTGCGGGCCGGGCCGGCGCCGAGTACGAGGCGGTCGATCTTGAGCTGGTCGGCGCTGCGCCGGGCGCTGAGGGCCAGGCCGCTGGCGTGGTGACAGTCGAGGTCTTCGCGGTCGGGGCGGGGGCGGCGGCTGCACTCGAGGGTGAGGGCTTCGGCGTGCATGCCGGCCGCACCGCGCAACGTATGGTCGAGTGCGGCGATGTCGACATCGGCAATGAACTGGCCGAGTGCATGAGTGATGTTCGGCAGCGTGGCGGCATCGTTGGCGCGCCAGTGGCCCAGCGGTGGGCGCAGGGCGAGCGGGTCGAAGCGCTCGGCCACGTCGGCGACGCGGCGCAGCTCGGCGGGATCGGTCGGCAGTGCCTGCCAGGGCAGGGTGGCGGCGAAGGGCTGGCGGTTGGGGATGTCGGGGTTGGGCACGGGCAGGCCGTCGGGCCAGTGTTGGGCCCAGTGGGTGGCCAGGGGGGCGAGCGCGGGGTCGTCGGCGATGCTGCCGCTGCTGCGGCTGCCGAGGCGCGCGAGCAGGGTGCGCCACAGCAGCCGGGCGCGGCAACGCACGGCGGCGCTGCGCTCGGCGCTGGCGCAGCCGTGTTGCCAGATGGTTTGTGCCACCGACAGCAGGTTGGCGCGGTCGGTGGCGTCGTCGATGGCGTTGGCCACGTCCACGCCGTGGCGCCAGCTCAGGCCGTAGAAGTCGCGCCCGGCGGCGGCCAGCAGACGGGCGATGGCCGGGCTGCCGCTGGTCTCGTCCCAGGTCTGGCGCGAGAAGATGGGGGCGTCATTCTGGTGGCAGGCCAGGCACAGGCCGCGGTTGGCGGCGCGCAGGCGCGGGGTGGCGCCGTCGCGGTAGTCGTCCACGATCTCGAATTCGAAGCGGCCGGCGGTGTCGTTGTAGCTGATGACTTCGAGCACGCCGGCGGCTTCGTGGTAGCCGAGGTAGAGCCGGTCGCGCAGCAGGGGGCGGTCGGTGGCGGCGGGTTCGCCGGTGACGGCGACGACCACGCGGGGGGCTTCGAAATAGTGCGCGGCACCGGCGGTGTGGCGTTGCAGCGAGCGGCCGAGCGGGATGAGCACCAGCGGCAGGCCATCGCCGGCCTCGCCGCCGTTGGCGGAGACTTGCCCGCGCAATTGCGCGACCAGCGCTTCGATCGGGTAGGTGATGCGCGCGACGGGCTGGCCGGGCGGGGTCATCAGTTGCGCGAACAGCGAGGCGCCCTCGGCCCGGCTGGCCGACGGCGCCAGCCACAGCGCGCACAGCAGGCATCGGCCGAGTGTTCGCCACGCATTGCGCATGGGCGCGGCCTCATTGTGCCGTGGCGACGAGTTGCCGGTGCTGGGTGCCGGTCCAGCAGTCTTCCGCCGTCTTGCCGGTGGCCAGGTAGTCGGCCTTGCCGGCCTCGTCCACGGCCTTGTTGTAGAGCACGAAGTTCACCACGAAGGCACGGTCGATATAGGCGCGGCCAAGGTACAGCCCGGGGCGGATCATGCGGATTTCGTCGCGGATGGCGAAGCCGTCGCGCCCGGCCATCATGTCGGGCATGCGGCGGTAGCCGGGCAGCTGGTCGGTGAAGGCGTAGTCGATGATGATCGACTCGCGCCGGCCGTCGAGCAGGCTCTGGCCGCAGTAGAGCTGCGCGGGGAAGAGCAGCCACTGGTCCTTGCCGTTGACGGTGATCTCCTGCAGCGGGTTGGCGTCGCTCTCTTCGATCAGGCCGACAGCCTTGAGGGTCTTGAGGTCTTCGATGCGGTTACGCAGCAGGCGCTCGTCGCGGTAGAAAACCTTGCCCTTCCACAGGATCTCGCCCATCAGGTCGAGCTTTTTGCCGGCCACGTTCACCAGCAAGCCCTTGAGCCCGCCGCCGGCAATTTCCGACAGGCGCAGCTTGCCGCTGCCGCCCTTGGGAAAGAACAGGTCGCCCTCGTAGGGGCCCTCGGGGATCGGCCCGGCGGACAGGCGCGCGTAGATCTGGTCGACCTGTTCCTGCTCGAGCAGGGCGAGGTTCTTGGGCGTGATCTTGTAGAGCTCCTCGACCGACAGCGGATGCTGGGCCTCCAGCTCGGCGAAGTCGGGCTTGGCGTTGTGGGCCTCACCGTAGGGCGCGAAGCTGATCGCTGGCGGGGTCTTGTCTTCCTTGGCGCCGCAGCCGGCGAGCAGGGCGAGGGCGGCGGCGATGGCGAGGAGGCGGGCGGTGCGGTGCGTTGTCATGGCGGTCCTCCTCGCTTACAGGGTGGCCAGGAAGGCGGTGAGGGCCTTCTTGTCGGCGTCGGAGAGGTCTTCGCCAAAGCGGTGACCGGCGTTTTCGATCTCGGCAAAGCAGGAGGAGTAGATCTGCTTGACCAGGTAGGGCCGCTTCTTCAGCGCCTCGACCAGGCCATTGGGCTGGCTGCTCACCTCCTCGGTGATGCCCTTGAGGTCGGTGAAGATGCGCTTGCCGGCATCCGGCCCCCATTGCTTGACCAGCCGCGCTTCAACCTCCTTGGGCTTGAACTTGGCCTGCACCAGGTCGACCACGAAGGTCTTGTGCTGGAAGTTGCCCACCGTGCCGGCATTGACGCCGCGCCCGTCGATGACCGCCGGGATGGTGAGCGAGAAGCCGACCAGCTTCTCCTTCTCGGTGCCGTCCCACAGGCGCGGGCCGACGCGCAGGGTCACGTCTTCGTTGAGCAGCGTCACCTTGGGGATGCGCTTGTCGGGGTTGAGCAACTCGTCCATGCTCGCCTTGTAGAGTTTGTAGCGGCCCTCGACGCTGGGGTCGTACTCCCAGCAGGCCGGTTGCTGGTCGGGCGGCAGCAGCGACAGGGTGTCGCCGTCGACATAGCGCGGGCGCATGGCGTAGAAGGCGTTGGCCTTGTTGGCCGGCTTGCCGCACAGCTCGGGGCCGAGGGCGTTGTTGTGCAGGAAGGGGGCGTGCGCCCACAGGTTGAGCAGCGAGATGTTGCGGTAGTAGCTGCGCCCGCCGTCGGCCGGCTCGGCCAGGTTGGGGTCGGGCGGCTGGGCGCGCAGGGTCTCGGAGCCGTACTCCTGCCAGATCTTGCCGGTCATGTGGTTGCTGTGCAGGGCGCGGCAGCGGAAGGTGCCGACCTCGGAGACCAGCGTGGGCGCGTCATTGCCCAGCCAGTCGGCGCGCAGGCCGCTCTTCTCGGCCATCTTGTAGAAGTCCAGCGCATCGAACTGCCCGGCCGCTGCCTCGGGCTGGCTGGAGTGGCAGCGTGCGCAGGTGGTGGCAAACACCTGTTGCCCGCGGGCTACGGCGCCGTCGCCAAACTCTTTTTCCAGGTCGGCGATGAGGTCCTGCGTGGCGTAGGTGGCAGCCGGGTCGGCCTGGCGCAGGCCGGTCTCGCGCGCTTCGCGCAGGTCGGTGGCGCGCGCCTCGGCCGACATGAAGAAGTCGAGGATATTGCCCAGCCGGTCTTCAATGGCGCGGAAGTTGGGGCAGTCGCGCCGGCACTGGCCGATGTTGAAGGGCGTCTGACCAAAGCCGCGCTGCTGCGGATCGGCCACGCGCAGGTCAGTCAGGTGATTGACCCAGCACTGCTCCGAGCACGAGCCGATGTTGAAATACACCCGCTGGATGGCTTCGAGCGCGCCGATGGAGTCCTCGCCGCCCTTGAGGATGTGATGCACCGTCTCCGTCTTGAGCGACTTCTCCCAGCACTTGCCCTCGCGCCCCGGCTCGCACCAGCAGGTGGCCGCCGCCTTGCCCTCGCAGCTGTTGGCCTTGCGCCACTTGAGCACTTTCTCGCCCATGAACACCGGCCGCTGCGGGATGTTGATGAGCGCGTTCATGGTGCCGGGGTTGTTCACCTGGTCGTTGGGAATGGCCGAGGTATCCGAGGTGCCCGGCCGGGCGTGGGCAAACATCTGCCACTCCAACGTATTGCTGGCCATGCCCGAGACCATGATCTCGGAGATGCGCGAGTACTGGTTGCCGAGCAGGCCCTTGATGTTTTCCCACTTCGGATTGGCCGGGTCAGCCGGCGGGTTGAGCGGGTCGAAGGAAATATGGCAGGAGCCGCAGGCGGTGCCGATCAGGTAGGGCGGCTCGACCGCGCCGTCGAGCAGGCGGCTCTTGGCCGGTTCGTCCGAGCCGCCAGCGGCCGGAATCTTGCGGTTGTAGCCTTCCCAGCTGCCGGCGCTGCCATTGAGCTTGACCCACTTGTCGCGGTCGAAGCGCGGATTGGGAAACTTGCGGATACCGAGCATGCCGGTCGAGGTGCCGAACTTGAGGTCGCAGGCGGACTGGCGCTGGTCTTTGGGCCCGTGCACATCGCCCTCGGCCAGCGGTGCGTCGTGAAAGTCGCAGGCCGGGTCGGTGTAGCCGGCCTTGCCGACATACTTCAGCAACTCCTCGTCGCCGGGGCACCAGTCCAGACCGTAGGTCTCGTCCAGCGACTTGGCGGGGCAGTTGGGCTCGCCCGGCGTGCAACAGCTCGGGTCATTGATGCCGCCCCAGGCGCGGAAGCGCTCGCCGCGCTCATCGGAGCGCAGCACGCGGAACCAGTCGATCAGCACGCCCACTCGTTGCTGGAACACATAGGTGTGGAAGCGGTCGTTGCCTGCCGTGGCCTTGAACCAGATCAGCCGGCCGGCGCATTCCGAGGCGTTCAAGCCCTCGCGTGCGCAGGAATCGAAGTAGGGGATGTCCTGCTCGTGCACCACCGGCGCAGCATGGGCGAGGCGGCCCACCGGGGTGATGAAGCTGGCAGACAGGGCGATGACAAGCACAAGCAGGCGGACCATGTCGGGCCTCCGTGACACGCGGTGACGACCGGCCCATCGCGGCGCGCGCGGCGACACGCGTTGCCGCGAAACCCCCGAAAACGTTCGGGGTGAAGGGGCTCTGATCGGGAGATGGCACCGCCTTCCAGCACGGTCGTGCGCCATCGTCATATTTTTATGGTTCTGTTTACCGGTTTAGCACCCCAGCCTCCGATTACAAGACGGGTGTGATGTCCGCCGACCCCCTGCGCGCGCCCCGCGTCTTGGACGCACGTGCCAAAGCCGCCGTATGATGCGGCGAGCTTCGCACACGGAATCACCATGGCCCGATTCGTCCGCATCTGCCTTGTGCTCGTTACCTGCGCCGTGCTCGCTGCATGCGAAAAAACCTCGCCGGAACAAGCGATTGGCGAGGCCATCGAGCGCATCGAACGGGGTCTCGCCGCGCACCAGAATGCCGCCGTGCGCGCCGAGCTGGCCGACGCCTTTCGCGGCGGCCCCGGCACCGATCCCGGCCAACTCGACAAGGCTGGCGTGCAACGCCTGCTGGCGGCCTACTTTTTACGTTACAAAAACATTGGCGTCGTGGTCACCGGCGTCACGGTCGAGCCGCTCTCGCACACCCCCGACCAGGCCTGGTCCCGCGCCTCGGCGGTGCTGACCGGCGCCGACGGACTGATCCCCGAGGCCGGGCGGATCTATCAACTGCGGGGCTTGTGGGTGC
>JAWKYX010000039.1:0-37522 GCA_041396265.1 Rhodocyclaceae bacterium | reverse complement strand
GCGCGTCGAAGCCCTCGGTGTGGGTGGCGATGTAGTCGGGGTCGAATAGCTGCTCGGCCACGATCACGTTCAGCATCGCATTGAGCAGGGCCACGTCAGCGCCGAGCGTGAAGCGCACCGTGCGGTGCGCATAGCCGCCGAGCGTCTGCCCGCGCGGGTTGAGGCTGATGATGCGGGTCCCCCGCTTGGCGGCCTGCTTGAAAAAGGTGGCGGCGACCGGGTGGTTGGCCTCGGGGTTGCAGCCGATGAGCACCACCACGTCGGCTTCGAGCGCCTGCATGAACGAGGCCGTGACCGCGCCCGAGCCGATGCACTCGATCAGCGCCGCCACCGAGCTGGCGTGGCACAGGCGCGTGCAGTGGTCGACATGGTTGGAGCCAAAGCCGGTGCGCACCAGCTTCTGAAACAGCCAGGCTTCTTCGTTGGAGCACTTGGCGCTGCCGAAGCCGGCCAGCGCATCCGGCCCGTGGGCGTCGCGCAGGGCCATCAGGCCATGGGCGGCGGCGTCGAGCGCCTCGTCCCAGTTCGCCTCGCGGAAGTGGGTCAGCGGATTGGCCGGGTCGAAATCCGGATCCAGGCCCTTGGGCACGCCGGCACGGCGGATCAGCGGGCGGGTCAGCCGGGCGCGGTGGGTCGGGTAGTCGAAGCCGAAGCGCCCCTTCACACACAGGCGCCCTGCGTTGGACGGGCCATTGCGGCCCTCAACGAACAGGATGCGGTCGTCCTTGACATGATAGGTGAGCTGGCAGCCCACGCCGCAATACGGACACACCGAATCGACCTGCCGCTCGGCCGCTGTCGAATCGCCACGGCCTGCGGCATCGACCAGTGTGGCGGGCATCAGCGCGCCGGTCGGGCAGGCCTGCACGCACTCGCCACAGGCCACGCAGGTGCTCGCGCCCATGGCATCGTCAAAATCGAACACCACCTTGCTCGCACCGCCACGATAGGCCAGGCCGATCACATCATTGACCTGCACCTCGCGACAGGCCCGCACGCACAGGCTGCAGTCGATACAGGCGTCGAGATTGACGCGCATGGCCGCATGCGAGGCGTCGCGCCCGGCCGGGTCAGGCACCCGGCGCGGCAGCTCGCTGGCGATGCGCGCGGCGCCATCACCGAGCCGCTCGGCCATCTGCCAGAAGTGGCTGGAACGATCGGGGCTGTCGGCGCGCGCCGGCTGGTCGGCCAGCAGCAAGGCCATCACCCCTTCGCGCGCAGCCATCGCGCGTTCGGAGCTGGCGCTCCTGACCACCATGCCCGGCTTCGCCTCGCGAATGCAGCTGGCGGCCAGTGTGCGTTCGCCCTCGATCTCGACCATGCAGGCGCGGCAATTGCCGTCGGCGCGGTAGCCCGGCGCATCCTTGAAACACAGATGCGGAATCTGCTCACCCGCGCGTTGAGCCACCTGCCAGAGCGTCTCACCTGGTTGCGCCTCAACCTTGACGCCATCGAGGCTGAGCGTAAACGTTTCGTTGGCCTGCGTGCTCATTGAGCGCCCGCCTCGTCATGCACCACAACGCCCTGCTGCGCCAGCGTGCTCGGGAAATAGGTGAGCAGCCCGAGCACCGGATTCGGCGCGGCCTGGCCGAGGCCACAGATCGACGCATCCTGCATGACCTGCGCCAGGCGGCGCATCAGAGCGGCGTCCCACTCGGGCTGATCGAGCATGGCCAGCATCTTTTCGGTGCCAACCCGGCATGGGGTGCACTGCCCGCAGGACTCATCCGCAAAAAAGGCCATCAGGTTTTGCGCCACGGTGCGCAGGTCGTCCTGCGCGGAGAGCACGATGATCGCCGCTGAGCCGATGAAACAACCATGTGGCTGGAGCGTGTCGAAATCGAGCGGGATGTCCGCCAGGCGCGCCGGCAGGATACCCCCCGACGCGCCCCCGGGCAGATAGGCCAGCAGCGTGTGCCCGTCGGCCATGCCGCCACAGAACTCGTCCACCAGCTCACGCAGGGTGATACCGGCGGGCGCCACATGCACCCCCGGCTGCTTGACCCGCCCCGACACTGAATAGCTGCGCACCCCGCTGCGCCCATGGCGCCCCTGGCCGGCAAACCAGTCGGCGCCACGCGCCGCCAGCGGCGGAATCCAGAACACCGTCTCGACATTGCTCACCAGCGTGGGCCGCCCGAACAGGCCGACCTGCGCCACAAAGGGCGGGCGGTGTCGCGGTTTGCCCGGCTTACCCTCGAGCGACTCGATCAGTGCCGACTCCTCGCCACAGATGTAGGCCCCGGCGCCACGTCGCAGCGCGATCAAGCCCGGCGCGATCAGGCCGGCCGCTTCGAGCTCGGCGATAGCCTCCTGCAACACGACGTGCAATCCGGGGTACTCGTCACGCAGATAGATGTAGACCGCCGCCGCGTCGATCGCGGCAGCGCTGATCAGCGTGCCTTCCAGAAACTGGTGCGGCGACTGCTCGAGGTAGTAGCGGTCCTTGAAAGTACCCGGCTCGCCTTCATCGGCGTTGACCACCAGATAGCGCGGCGCCGGCTCGGCACGCACGGCCTGCCACTTGCGCCAGGTGGGAAAACCCGCGCCACCCAGACCGCGCAGGCCGGCCTGTTTCAGCAGATCGCTGATCGCGTCGGCGGTGATCTCGCCCGCACGCAGCGCAAGCAGCAACCGGTAGCCGCCATCGGCACGGTAGCTTTCCAGGCGCGGCCAGTCGATTGGCTCGGGCGCCACCGTGCCGGCGTCGAGCAAGGCGCGGACGCCTGCCACGCTAGCGTGACCCAGATGGCGATGGCCCACCGCGACCACTGGCGCCACATCACAGCGCCCCATGCACGGAGCGCGAACGACACGCACGGACGACGCAGGCAGTCCGTCGGCCAAGGCCGCGTGCAGGGCCTGCGCGCCGGCCAGTTGGCACGACAGCGAATCGCACACACGCACGGTGAGCGTGGGCGGCGGCGCCTCGTCATCACGCATCAGATCGAAATGCGCGTAGAAGCTCGCCGTTTCGTAGACCGCCGCCATCGGCAGGTTCATCCACGCCGCCAGGGCGCGCAGGTGGGTCAGCGTGATGTGGCCAAAGTGGTCCTGCAAGTGATGGAGGTGTTCGATCAGCATGTCACGCGAGCGCGACCGTCCGCCGAGCAGCGCCGAGACCGTCGCCAGCGCCTGGGGGTCGACCGGCCGGCCACGCGTGCGGCGGTGCGATTGTTTTCGCCGGGGCGCGGTTGTCGGTTCGGTCATCACAGCTCTTCCATCGTGGGGCAAGGCAGTCGCGCGTGATCGTTGGCCCGGCGAGAACACGCGATCGGCTCGGGCCGCTACACGGTGCGCGGGGACGCGGATGCGCTGAGGAAGTATGTCATACACGGATCGCCCATCGGAACGATGTATTCGCGTGACGGAATCGCCCGGCAGAAACAACAAAGGGCACTTCCGAAAGAAGTGCCCTTTGGCAAAAACTGGCGCGCTCGGCAGGATTCGAACCCACGACCCCCTGGTTCGTAGCCAGGTACTCTATCCAACTGAGCTACGAGCGCGTTGCCGGCTTCAGGCCAGCGGCCTTCGGTCCGGACTAAAAAAGCCGCGCTGGACGCGGCCTTTTTGATTCTTGCTTATTGCTTTGTTCGTTGTGGCGCGCTCGGCAGGATTCGAACCCACGACCCCCTGGTTCGTAGCCAGGTACTCTATCCAACTGAGCTACGAGCGCAACCGCGAAGCCAGCGATTATACGATGAAGAATAACCGCCGTAAAGCACTGTGTGTGGCGGAGACGGAGGGATTCGAACCCTCGATACCGCTTTTGACGGTATGCTCCCTTAGCAGGGGAGTGCCTTCGACCTCTCGGCCACGTCTCCTCACCACAGGGCCGCGATAATATCGGTTTCGCGCCCCGCGGTCAAACCACTTTAAGCTGCGCTGCCATCCAGGCCAAACGCCTTGTGCAGCACGCGCACGGCCAGTTCCAGATACTTCTCGTCGATGACCACCGAGATCTTGATTTCGGAGGTCGAAATCATCTGGATGTTGATGCCCTCCTCGGCCAGCGTACGGAACATCAGCGACGCCACGCCGGGGTGGGATCGCATGCCAACGCCCACCACCGACACCTTGGCCATGCTCGTGTCGCTGCGGATCTCGCGCGCGCCGATGGCCTCACGCACCTGGCCGAGAATGACCATGGCCCTGTCGTGATCGCCACGGGCGACGGTGCACGAGACATCCGTCGTGCCGTCCTGGCCGACGTTCTGGATGATCATGTCGACATCGATGTTGGCCTCGGCGATCGGGCCGAGAATGCGGTAGGCCGTGCCGGGCGTGTCGGGCACGCCGAGCACCGTCAGCTTGGCTTCGTCGCGGTTGAAGGCAATGCCGGAAATGACAGGCTGTTCCATCGTGGTGTTTTCCTCGGTGGTGATCAGGGTGCCTTCGCCCGTGTCGGCAAAACTCGACAGCACGCGCAGTTTGACCTTGTACTTGCCGGCAAACTCGACCGACCGGATCTGCAGCACTTTCGAGCCGAGACTGGCCATCTCGAGCATCTCTTCGAAGGTGATCCGGTCGAGCTTGCGCGCCTCGGGGACGATGCGCGGATCGGTGGTGTATACCCCATCGACATCGGTGTAGATCTGGCACTCATCGGCCTGCAGGGCCGCGGCGAGCGCCACGCCCGTGGTGTCGGAACCGCCCCGACCGAGCGTGGTGATGTTGCCGGCAGCATCGACACCCTGGAAGCCCGCGACCACCACCACGCAGCCGTCGTCGAGATCGCGCCGGATGGGGGTCTCGTCGATCGACAGGATGCGCGCCTTGGTATGGGCGCTGTCGGTGAGGATGCGCACCTGCGCGCCGGTGTAGCTGCGCGCCTTCACGCCGATCGCGTGAAGCGCCATGCACAACAGGCCGATGGTGACCTGCTCGCCCGTGGACACCACCACATCGAGTTCACGTGGTGTCGGGGTGGTGGTGATGTCCCGGGTGAGCGCGATCAGGCGGTTGGTTTCGCCGCTCATCGCCGAGACCACCACCACGAGCTGGTGCCCCTCGCGCTGGAAGCGGGCGATGCGCGTAGCGACCTGCTTGATACGGTCGGGCGCGCCGACCGACGTGCCCCCGTATTTCTGGACGATCAAGCCCATGGTTTCCCTCGCGTGATCACGCCGACGAAGCCGGCGGCGGGGCGGGTCGCCGGCGCCTTGCTCACACGGCACCCCGCCGGGGACGGACTTACCAGAGACGCTCGAGCGCCGCGAGGGTGTTGTGGCGCGACAACTGCCCCACCAGGCGCCCGTCGTCGACAACCGGATAGCAGCGATGGAGCTGGGTGACAAACATCTCGGCGGCGTCGGTCAGCGTCGACTCGGCATCGATGGTGACGACCGGTTGTGTCATGAACTGGCGCACCTGGCCACCGAACTCCTCATAGTAGGAGGCGTTGAGCGCCGCCTTGAGGCAGTCCTTTTCCGACAGGAAGCCGATCGGCTTACCGTTCTCATCGACCACCGGTGCGCCACTGAGATGATGCACCAGCAATTGATGAACGGCCTCCAGCACTTCCATGTCGGGGGAGAACGACAGCGGATCCCGCGTCATGTAATTCTTGACCTTCAACGAACGCAGCATGCTTATTCTTCCTTTCCTTCCACCTGCGCTTTCATGCGAGCGCGTCGCTTCGGGCAGGGCTTGGCGCAGCCTGCCTCACACTCGAGGCCCACCGCCCCCATCCCGCCACAGCTGCCACCGATGGGCTTGCGGCCGGCGATCACGCCGATCGCCATCGCCAGCACCACAAAGAGAATGACCGCAAAAGTCACCACGAAAATGCTCATCTCGTTCGCCTCGTCTGTCCGCGGCCCCGATCAACCGCCGAAGTCGTCAAGCATGATGTTCTCACGCTCGACGCCGAGGTCGACCAGCATGTTGATGACGGCCGAGTTCATCATCGGGGGGCCGCACATGTAGAACTCGCAGTCTTCCGGCGCCGGGTGGTCCTTGAGATAGTTCTCGTACAACACGTTGTGGATGAAGCCGGTGTAGCCCGTCCAGTTGTCTTCCGGCAGGGGGTCAGACAAGGCCAGGTGCCAGGTGAAGTTCGGGTTCTCCTCCTGCAATTTGTTGAACTCGTCAACATAGAAGGTCTCGCGCAGCGAGCGCGCACCGTACCAGAAGGTGATCTTGCGCGTGCTCTTGAGCCGCTTGAGCTGGTCAAAGATGTGCGAGCGCATCGGCGCCATGCCGGCACCGCCCCCCACGAACACCATCTCGTTGTCGGTCTCGCGCGCAAAGAACTCGCCGAACGGCCCATACACCGTGACCTTGTCGCCCGGCTTGAGGCCGAATACCCAGGAGGACATCTGCCCCGGCGGGATGTCGTCACGGTTGGGCGGCGGCGAAGCCACGCGAATGTTGAATTTCACCACGCCCTGCTCTTCCGGATAGTTGGCCATCGAGTAGGCGCGAATGACGGTCTCGTCCACCTTGGAGACAAAGCGCCACAGGTTGAACTTGTCCCAGTCGCCGTGGAAGCGCTCTTCGATCTCGAAGTCCTTGTACTTGACGACATGCGGCGGACATTCGAGCTGCACATAGCCACCGGCGCGGAAGTCGACGTTCTCGCCCTCGGGCAGGCGCAACGTGAGCTCCTTGATGAAGGTGGCGACGTTGGGGTTGGACTCGACGGTGCACTCCCATTTCTTGACGCCGAACACCTCCTCCGGCACTTCGACCTTCATGTCCTGCTTGACCGGGGTCTGGCAGGACAGGCGCCAACCTTCCTGGCGCTGGCGCTTGGTGAAATGCGACTCTTCGGTGGGCAGCATCTCGCCGCCGCCTTCCTCGACGATGCACTTGCACTGCGCACAGGTACCGCCGCCGCCACAGGCCGAGGACAGGAAGATGTTGTGGTTGGCCAGGGTCTGCAGTAGCTTGCCGCCGGCTGGCACGGTGAGCTTGTGTTCGCCGTTGATGTCGATCGTGACGTCACCGCTGGAGACCAGCCGGGCCCGCGCCATCAGGATGAAGACGACGAGGGCCAGCACGATCGCAGTGAACATCCCGATTGCGAGGATGATTTCCAGATTGTTCATTGGGTCGTTCCGTCCTTACAGCTGAACACCGGAGAAGGACATGAAGCCAAGCGACATCAGCCCGATGGTGATGAAAGTGATGCCCAGGCCCTGCAGGCCTTCGGGCACGTCGCTGTATTTGAGCTTCTCGCGAATACCGGCCAGCAGTGCAATGGCCAGCGCCCAGGAGAACCCGGAACCGAGACCATAGACGACGCTTTCGGACATGTTGTAGTCACGCTCGACCATGAACAGCGTGCCACCGAGGATGGCGCAGTTCACGGTGATCAGCGGCAGAAACACGCCCAGGGCGTTGTAGAGACTGGGCACGTACTTGTCGAGCAGCATCTCGAGGATCTGCACGATCGCCGCAATCACCCCGATGTAGGACAGCAGGCCGAGGTAGGACAGGTCCACCTCAGGGAAGCCGGCCCAAGCCAGCGCGCCTTCGCGCAGCAGCAGGTTGAAGATCAGGTAGTTGGCCGGCACGGTGATGGTCTGCACCACGATCACGGCAATGCCCAGACCCACTGCGGTCTCGACCTTCTTCGAGATGGCGATGAAGGTACACATCCCGAGGAAGAAGGCCAGGGCCATGTTCTCGATGAACACCGCCCGGACGAACAGACTGATGAGATGCTCCATATCAGTGAGCCTCCTGGTTGGCCACTTGCGGCGCCAGCGTAAAGGCCGGCGCTTCGACTTGATTCTTCTTCCAGGTGCGCAGGCCCCAGATGATGAGACCGATCAGGAAGAAGGCGGACGGCGGCAGCAGCAACAGGCCGTTGGGCACGTACCAACCACCATCCTTGGCCAGCGACAGCACTTCGAAACCGAGCAGCTTGCCCGCGCCGAAGAGTTCGCGGATCACGCCGAGCACGATCAACATCGCGCTGTAGCCCAGGCCGTTGCCGATGCCATCCATGAACGACAGCAGCGGCGGGTTCTGCATGGCAAAGGCTTCGGCGCGCCCCATCACGATACAGTTGGTGATGATCAGGCCGACGAACACCGACAGCTGCTTGGCCAGGCCGAAGGCGTAGGCACGCAGGATCTGATCCACCACGATCACCAGCGAGGCGATGATCACCATCTGCACGATCATGCGAATCGAGCTGGGGATCTGCTTGCGGATCATCGAGATGAACAGGTTCGAGAACGCCGTCACCAGCGTCAGCGCGATCGACATGACCAGCGCCGTCTTGAGGTTCGACGTGACGGCCAGCGCCGAACAGATACCGAGAATCTGCAGACCGATCGGGTTGTTGTTGAAGATCGGGTTAAGCAGGACTTCCTTGATGCTTGCTTTTGCCATGGTCAGGCCCCCTGTGCGCGCAGTTTTGCCAGATACGGGCCAAAGCCCTGCTCACCCAGCCAGAATTGCAGCAAACGATCGACGCCATTGCTGGTCAGCGTAGCACCGGCGAGCGCATCGACCTGATGCACTGCCGATGCACTGGCTGGATCGACGCCGCCCTTGACGATGCGGATCACCGGCTTGCCGGCCTCGTCAAAGAGCTGCTTGCCCGGCCAGATCCCCTTCCATTTGGGGTTATCCACTTCACCGCCCAGACCCGGGGTTTCGGCGTGCTGGTAGAAGCCCAGGCCCACCACGGTGTTGAGGTCGGCCTTGACGGCGATGAACCCGTGCAGGGTCGACCACAGGCCATACCCACGAATCGGCAGAATCAGCGATTCGAGCTTGCCGTCCTGCTCGACGGTATAGACCGTGGTGTAGCGCTCGCGGCGCTTGATCAGGGCGATGTCCTCGTCGCCCGCCAATTCGTCGGACAGTTTCGGGTCGCGTGCGGCCTTGAGTGGATCGAAGGTGGCCGGATCGAACTGATCGACATAGTCACCACTCTCCAGATCGACCACCTTGGCCGAAATCCGTTCGCCGAAGAGTTTTTTCACCTCGCTGCCACTGAGCTTGCCCTCACCCAGACCGGCAATGGCCAGAATGCTGCGCTGCTTGTCGAGTTGCCGGTTTTCGATCTGGATCGGCTTGAGCGAGACCGCCGCGCCGGCCACGAAGACCGAACTCACCAGACTGACCGCCAACGCGACCATCAGCGTGCGGGAGGTCGATTCTTTATTAGACATTACGGGCCAGCCTCCGCTTGATGTTTGCCTGCACCACGAAATGGTCGATCAGCGGCGCGCACAGGTTGCCGAACAGAATGGCCAGCATCATGCCCTCGGGGAAGGCCGGGTTGACCACGCGGATCATCACCGCCATGCCGCCGATGATGGCGCCAAAAATCCATTTACCGGTGTTGGTCATCGAGGCCGACACCGGATCGGTCGCCATGAACATCATGCCGAAGGCGAAACCGCCGAGCACCAGATGCCAGTACCATGGCATGGCGAACATCGGGTTAGTGTCCGAGCCGATGAGGTTGAAGAGCAGGCTGACGCCGATCATGCCCAGCATCACGCCGGCGACGATGCGCCAGGCCGCGATCTTCATGATCAGCAGCACGGCGCCGCCGATCAGGATGGCCAGCGTACTGGTCTCGCCGATCGAGCCCTGCATGAAGCCGAGGAAGGCATCCGTCCAGCTCAGGCCCGCCATCACGATCGCATCCACACCGCCTGCGGCGCCGTTGGCCAGCGCCGTGGCGCTGGTGAAGCCGTCCACCGCGGTCCACACCGCGTCGCCCGACATCTGCGCCGGGTAGGCAAAGAACAGGAAGGCCCGCCCGGCCAGCGCCGGGTTGAGGAAGTTCTTGCCCGTGCCGCCGAACACCTCCTTGCCGATGACCACCCCGAAGCTGATGCCCAGCGCGACCTGCCACAACGGGATCGATGGCGGCAGAATCAGTGCGAACAGCACGCCGGTGACGAAGAAGCCTTCGTTCACCTCATGCCGGCGCACAGCAGCGAACAAGACCTCCCAGAACCCGCCAACCACGAAGGTCACCAGGTAGATGGGCAGGAAGTACGCCGCACCGTGGATGAAGTTGTCCCACACGCTGCCCGGATCGAAACCCGCCAGCGTCTGGATCAGGCCGATGCGCCAGCCCTCCAGCCCGGCCAGCAGATCAGGATTCGCCGCCAGCGCGCTGTTGGCCTGGTGGCCGACGTTCCACATGCCAAAGAACATGGCCGGGAAGACACACAACCACACCGTGATCATGATCCGCTTCAGGTCGATGCCGTCGCGCACATGCGCGGTGCTGCGGGTGACGCTCTTCGGCCGGTAGAAGAAGGTGTCGACCGCTTCAAACAGCGCGTACCACTTCTCGTGCTTACCGCCCTTCTCGAAATTGTGCTCGATCGAATCGAGGTATTGACGAAGCCCCATGGTCAGCCTTCCTTCTCGATGCGGGCCAGGGTATCCCGGAGGATCGGGCCATATTCATATTTCCCGGCGCACACATAGGTGCATAGCGCCAGGTCGTCTTCATCCAGTTCCAGCGCGCCGAGTTTCTGCGCCATCTCGGTGTCGCCGACGATCAGGTAGCGCAGCAACTGCGTGGGCAGGATGTCCAGCGGCATGACCTGCTCGTAGTTGCCCACCGGCACCATCGCCCGCGGACTGCCGTTGGTGGTGGTGGTCATCGGCAGGCGCTTTTCGCCGAGCAGCTTGGAAATGAAGATATTGAGCACCGAGTGCTTGTTGACCCCGGCGCGCATGAAGTGCATGAACTCGCGGTCGTCACCCTCTTTCAAACAGGAGACCTGCTGATGATAGGGGCCAAGATAGGCCAGGGCGTCGCGGCCCGTGCGCCCACCAAAGACCGATCCCGAGATCAGGCGGTTCCTGCCGGCCTTCAGCTGGCCGTCGGTCAGCTCGGTCAGACTCGCGCCCACGCGGGTGCGAACCAGACGCGGCTGCTTGACGACCGGCCCCGCCAGCGACACCACCCGCTCTACATGCAGCTGGCCGGTGGTGAACAGCTTGCCAATGGCAATCACCTCCTGCGCACCGACATACCACACCGAGCGGTGCTCGCTGACCGGCGACAGGAAATGGATGTGGGTCCCGGGCAAACCTGCCGGGTGCGGGCCTTCAAAGTCTGCGCGCTGCACTTGGGGGAGTGAGTCGGGCAAATCGATCTTGGCCCCTGGCGCGGCGCACACCCACAACTTGCCTTCGGTCAGGCGCGACAGCACGGCCAGGCCATGCTGGAAGTCGGCCGGGTGCTGCGCGATGAGCATGGCCACATCGGCCGCCAGCAGATTGCTGTCCATGGCGGTGACGAAAATGGCATGCGGCATCTGCTCAGGATTGGGCACCTTGCTGAAGGCCGCGTCCGCAGGATGTCCACATACCCGACTGGCAAAGCTGCGCCACGACCTCTTCGCGGGCGAGGCCGGACAGCGCGGCAGGCGCATGGGCACCGAAGTCGACAGCCTCTTCCGCATCATCGACACGAATAACGACGGAGAGCAACGCACGCCGCGCGCCTCGGTGAATCGCGACCACCTCACCGCCAGCCGGTGCCGTAAAACACACGCCGGGCAGCTTCTTGTGCTCGAACAACGCCTGACCGCGCTTGACGCGATCACCCTCCGCAACGCGCATCGTTGCCTTCAAGTCGATGTAGTCCACACCGACCACGGCGACATGCTGGACTGGCGCTGCGTCATGGATGCGCTGCTCCGGCACCCCGCTGATGGGTAGATCCAAGCCTTTCTGGAGCCTGAAATGCATGAAAACGTGACCTATCAATAGAGAACAAGCAACAGCAGTCGCGCATCCCCGGGTGGGGCGGCGCAACCTCAGAGCAAAACAGCCCGATTTTACCGATTGAAACGACTTGCTTCCAACTTTCTGGAAAAACATTGCTCTGTCGACTGTTCGGTCTAGATTTTTTCCCTTTTCCCACCCTTCCGATTTTGACTTGTGACAAGGCGTTTCACCCAATGGAATAGTAATCAGAGGGCGTGGCATCTGCGTCGACTGACCCGGCAAAACGACAGTTGTGTGATTTTTGATACACCTTCCATCGGGCCGACGAACGGCAAAATCGCATCGACATGGCCGCTTTTTACCCCTTAGCAGCGCCGAGTTTGCCGCAGAGCGTTATACGTTCTGGAAGACAAGGCTCAGCAACTGCGCGGTCTTCGCCCAATCAGGGTAGCAATAGCTTCGCAGGCACTACAAAAATGCTGCATCGCAAACCCCGTATAGATATCCATAAAAGCTAGATGCAAACAGCAAAAAAATGCTTGTGTGGTTTCCTGAGAGTTTTCTATACTCCACCTGTCGTATGACCAAAGTAGTACCGCGAACTCTTTGCGATGCGCTTTGTCATACCCCAGCGAAATACGCAACATCGATATAAAGGAAAGAACATGAAAGCCACTGACAAGATCGACGTGCGCGAAGTGCGTCGCAAACTCGGCCTCAACCAGTCCCAGTTCTGGTCGCGCATCGGCGTCACCCAGAGCGGCGGCTCGCGTTATGAAAGCGGCCGCAACATCCCCCGCCCGGTCCAGGCCCTACTGCGCCTGGTGCATATCGAGCAGGTCGACATCGAGAAGGTCAAGCGTGACGACATGGAGATGGCCGAGTACCTGAAGAAGTCCAACCCCGAGTTGTACAAGACGCTCAAGAAGGAAGCCCGCGCGGCGCGCAAACCCGCAAAGAAGGCGTGACCGGCGCCTGGCCGGACGTCAGGGGCTGACGCGAACCGTCAGCCCTTTTTCTTTTATGCGCTCGGCAATCGACATCAGTTCGGCCTCGCTCAGGGCGGCGACCCGCGGCGCCTCTGCCTGCATCGACGGGCGGACCACGCCATAGAGCAGCACGCCTCGCAGGGCGTCCACGCCAGCTGCGTCAAGACAGGCCAGGTAGGCGTCGAGCGCCGCAGCGTCAGGCGCTTCACCGTCCCAGGCAAACATGCAGGTCTGCACCCACGTGGGGCACAACGCAGCAGACACGGCAAGCGCACGCGACACCGACGCCGGATCCAGATCCACACCGTTGATGCGCGCAATGTCCTCGCGACGGCCGCCATCGACCTTGAACCACACCTCCCCGCCGCCTAGCGCCAGGCGTTTCAGCCCCGCCTGAACGTAGGCCCGGGTAATCAGGCTGCCATTGGTGATGAGCCGCACCGGCACATGCGCCAGCCCGGCGGCGTCACGGATGGAGATCACGTCATCCATGATGTCGGCAAACGCCTTGGCGCTGGTCGGTTCGCCATTGCCCGAGAAGGCAATATCCTGGATCGTCCGCAGCCCCTCCGGGACATGGCGCGCCATGTAGTCGCCATTGACCAGGGCGTCGAGAAAACCCGACAGCTCCTCTCGCAACAGCGCTCGATCGATCGCCGGCGCCGCGCCACGGACGAGGTCCGGCACCTGGCAGTACACACAGTGCCAGTTACACGCATTGTTCGGGTTCAGGTTGATGCCGACCGACACGCCACCGGCGCGGCGCGACAACACCGGATACACATAGGTCATCCCGGCAAAATCCCGCCGGTGATCCGACACCTTCAATAACGCCATCCGTACCGTCCTCGCCTGTCAAAAAGCTCGATGCGAAGCCCAATGATATAGAATTGCGCCCCAGATCAAGGGGAAATGAATGCGCATCACCCGCCGACTCGAGTTCGATGCAGGCCACCGGATTCCGGACCATGCCAGCCAGTGCAGGCACCTCCACGGCCACCGCTACGTCATCGAGATCACGCTCACCGGAGAGATCATCCAGGCCGATGGCAACCCGGCCAACGGCATGGTGATGGACTTCGGCGACATCAAGCGCATCGCCAAGACCCACCTCGTCGACCTGTGGGATCACGCTTTCCTCGCCTACCGCAAGGACCAGCCGATCGTCGACTTCCTCGCCTCGCTGCCCGGCCACAAAACCGTGCTGCTTGACGCGGTCCCCACCGCGGAGAACCTCGTCGTCATCGCCTTCCGCATCCTTGATGCGCAATACCGCGACACCTTCGGCAACCATCTCCGACTCGAGCGCGTCCGCCTGTTCGAAACCCCCAACTGCTGGGCCGACGCCACCCGCGACATGCTCCAGCTCAGCTGAGGTCGCGCGCCCCACATTGGGGCAGCCCTCGCCCTGTCGCGCCACCGAACGGGGAGCGAGAGCCCTGTTTAACGCGGTTTCCGGCCACATTTTCCTGGCACGAAGCGTGCAAGCACGATAGCCGGACTGATCTGCTCTGGCGCCGCATGCGTTCGGAACGACGCGCCTACCCGGCACCTTGCCAACCGCCGGCACGCCCACTGTGCCGTGCCGCAACCCCCGGACGGGCGCGATTCCTTGCTATGCTCCTCCACAAGCAACAGCCTCCCGTTTGTACACGCCTCGCCGAGACCGGGCGAGGTCGAGCGACGTCGCGCCACCGCCGATGTCCCCATGCCGCTTCAGCCGGGCCGAATCCGTCTACAGGAGTCCTGCCGTGTCGATCCATGTTGCCCTGAACCACGTCACCGAGTACCACTACGACCGCCCGGTCAAACTGGGCCCCCAGGTCATCCGCCTGCGGCCCTGCCCTCATTCGCGCACCCCCGTCCACGCATACAGCCTCAAGGTCACGCCGGACGACTACTTCATCAACTGGCAGCAAGACCCGCAAAGCAACTGGCTGGCCCGGCTGGTTTTCCCAAAGCCGACGACCCACTTTCGCATCGAAGTCGACCTGGTGGCCGAGATGTCGGTCATCAACCCCTTCGACTTCTTTCTCGAGCCACACGCCGAAGAGATCCCCTTCACCTACGAAGCCTGGCAGCGGCATGAACTGGCCCCCTATCTCTACTGCCTGCCGCTCGACCACGACACCGCACCGCTGTTTGCCGACTACCTCGCCAGCATCGACCGCAAGCCCACACGCAGCGTCGACTTCCTCGTCGCCATCAACCAGCGCGTGCAGCAGGACATCGACTACACCATCCGCCTCGAGCCCGGCGTGCAGACCCCGGAAGAGACCCTGCAAAAGCGCCTCGGCTCCTGCCGCGACTCGGCCTGGCTGCTGGTGCAGTTGCTGCGCCACCTCGGCCTGGCCGCGCGTTTTGTCTCCGGCTACCTGATCCAGCTCACCCCCGACGTCAAGAGCCTCGACGGCCCGCAGGGCACCGATGTCGACTTCACCGACCTCCACGCCTGGTGCGAGGTCTACCTGCCCGGCGCGGGCTGGATCGGGCTTGACCCGACCTCCGGCCTGTTCGCCGGCGAGGGGCACATCCCGCTCTCCTGCACACCGGAGCCCTCCTCGGCCGCGCCGATCACTGGCGGCGTCGACAAATGCGAGGTCGAGTTTGCACACACGATGGAGATCACGCGCGTGCACGAAGCCCCGCGCGTAACCAAGCCCTACACCGAGGCGCAGTGGTCGGCCATCGAAGCGCTCGGCCATCGCATCGACGAAGCTCTGGTCGCGCAGGATGTGCGGCTGACCATGGGTGGCGAACCGACCTTCGTGTCGGTCGACGACCCGGACGGCGACGAATGGAACACCGAGGCGCTCGGCCCCACCAAGCGCCTGCTCGCCGCCGACGTCTTCGACCGCCTGCGCGACAAATACGCGCCGAACGGGCTGACCCATTTCGGCCAGGGCAAGTGGTACCCCGGCGAGCAACTGCCGCGCTGGAGCCTCAACTGCTTCTGGCGCGAAGACGGCGAACCGATGTGGCACAACCCGGCCCTGCTCGCCAGCGAGAAGAAGCAGTACGGGGCCACCACCGAGACCGCCGACCGCTTCCTGCGCACGGTGGCCGAGCACCTCGGCCTGGCGCCCCGCCATGTCTTCCCGGCCTTCGAGGATGTCTACTATTACCTCTGGCGCGAGCGCAACCTGCCGGTCAACGTCGACCCCTTTGACGCCCGCCTGAAAGATCCGCTCGAGCGCGAACGCCTGCGCCGTGTCTTCGACAAGGGCCTCGACACCGCCGTGGGCTACGTCCTGCCGGTGGGCAAGAACGCCGCCGGCCAGTGGGAGAGCAGCAACTGGTACATGCGCACCGGCCGCTGTCATCTGGTCCCCGGCGACTCCCCGGTCGGCTACCGCCTGCCGATCGATTCCCAGCCCTGGGTCAAGGCCTCCGACTACCCCCATGTGCTGCCGCCTGATCCGATGCAGCCCACGACTCCGCTGCCGGCTCGCGCACACATCACCGCCCAGTTGCGTGCCCGGCGCCAGAGCGCGGCAGCCGGCGGCGCACTCGCCGCCGGTGCAGGCACCTCGACCGGCGCCACGGCCATGGCGACCGGCCAGCACCACGACGGCGCCGGCCAGCCCGCCCACGGCCAGTCGGCCGACTGGATCACCCGGCTGGCCATGTGCGCCGAGCCGCGCGATGGTCGGCTGTATGTATTCATGCCGCCCACCCAGTGCCTCGAGGACTACCTCGAACTGCTGGTCGCCGTCGAGGCCGCGGCCGGCGAGCTCGACCTGCCGGTCATCCTCGAAGGCTACGAGCCGCCGCGGGACCCGCGCGTCACCGTTTTCCGCGTCACCCCCGACCCCGGCGTCATCGAGGTCAACGTCCATCCGGCCAAGTCCTGGGACGAGCTGGTCGATCGCAGTGTGCACCTCTACGAGGCCGCGCGCCTGAGCCGGCTGAGCACCGAAAAATTCATGGTCGACGGGCGCCACACCGGCACCGGCGGCGGCAACCACTTCGTGCTCGGCGGCGCCACCCCGGCTGACTCCCCGTTCCTGCGCCGGCCCGATCTGCTCGCCAGCCTGGTCGCGTACTGGCACAACCACCCCAGCCTCTCGTACCTGTTCTCCGGCCTGTTCATCGGCCCGAGCAGCCAGGCACCCCGCGTCGACGAAGCGCGCAACGACAGCCTCTACGAGCTTGAAATCGCCTTCGGACAGATGCCCGACGCGGGGCAGAGCACCATGCCCTGGCAGGTCGACCGCCTGCTGCGCAACCTGCTCATCGATGTCACCGGCAACACCCACCGCGCCGAGTTCTGCATCGACAAGCTGTACTCGCCCGACGGCGCCACCGGCCGCCTCGGCCTGCTCGAACTTCGCGCCTTCGAGATGCCGCCGCACGCCCAGATGAGCCTCGCCCAGCAATTGCTGCTGCGCGCCCTGGTCGCCCGCTTCTGGCGCACCCCCTACAAACCCGACCGCCTCGCCCGCTGGGGCACCGAGCTGCACGACCGCTTCATGCTGCCCCACTTCGTGGCACAGGATTTCCACGACGTCATCGAAGAGACGCGCGATGCCGGCTTCCCGCTCGAATTCGACTGGTTTGCCCCGCACCTCGAATTCCGCTTCCCGCGCCATGGCGACATCACCGTGCGCGGCATGACCCTGGAGATCCGCCACGCCCTCGAACCCTGGCATGTGATGGGGGAAGAAGGTGCCGCCGGTGGCGCGGTGCGCTTTGTCGACTCCTCGGTCGAACGGCTGCAGGTCAAGCTCACCGGCATGGCGCCGGACCGCTACCGCCTCACCTGCAACGGCGAGACCGTGCCGCTGCAGAACACCGGTACGGTCGGCGAATTCGTCGCCGGGGTGCGCTATCGCGCCTGGCAACCGCCCTCCTGCCTGCACCCGCTGATCCCGGTGCAGGCGCCGCTGGTGTTTGACCTGATCGACACCTGGTCGCAGCGCTCGCTGGGCGGCTGCCAGTACCATGTCTCGCACCCGGGCGGCCGCAGCTTCGACACCTTCCCGGTCAACGCCTTCGAGGCCGAGAGCCGCCGCCTGGCACGCTTCTTCGGTTTTGGCCACACCCCTGGCAAGGTCGAGACGACGCCGGCCGCGGTCAACCCGGACTTCCCCTTCACGCTCGACCTGCGTCGCCGCTGATGCAAAAAAATGCCCGGACTGAGAACGACTCAGTTCGGGCGCGAACAAGCACCCGAATACGCTGGTGCGGGACGATCGATGCTCAGGCCGTCGCGTCGTCGGTCAGCCCCACTCCTGCCCCATGCGTTCGCGGATCTGGAACTTCTGGATCTTGCCGGTCACCGTCATCGGCATGCTGTCGGTAAAGCGGATGTAGGCCGGTATCCTGTAGTGCGCAATCTGCCCCTGGCAGAAGCTGCGCACCTCGACTTCGGGCAGCGATAGAGGAACGCCTCGATCTCGCGTGGGTAGATGTTCTCGCCGCCGCGGATCACCATGTCTTTGATACGCCCGACGATGTTGCAGTAGCTCGCCGCGTCGATGGTCGCGATGTCGCCGGTGTGCATTCAGCCGACCGCACGATCCGAGTGTGAATCCGTGGCAGAGATCGCCGCCTACCCGGGCTTCTGACACCTGTCGCACTTCGCGGCCGACGACAAATCAATGTTCGGCGAACTGCCGTCGGGCACTGTCACCAACGCGCGCACGTGCGCGGCGACAGTCTGAGCCGGCGGTCCGGAAAATAGCCTAAAGCGCTTTACATCCGTCCCAGCTTGCGATACAGCGTGTTGCGGCTGATCCCCAGCCGCCGCGCGGCGGCGGACACGTTTCCGCCCTCTTCCGCCAGTACCTGCTCGATCGCACGCCGCTCGATGGTTTCCAGCGACTCCGCCCCCTGCAGGGGAGCAACCTCGATGCGCCGTGGCCGGGGTTCGGCCTTGTCGATCTGCTCGTCGCCATCGCTTTCCATGGCAAACAGTTCCTCGGGCAGATGGGTGGAATCGATGACCGATTCATCGTCATCGAGCAGGGCCACCGCCACGCGCAAGGCGTTGTGCATCTGGCGGATATTGCCCGGCCACTGGTAGCGCTCGAAGAAGGTGAGCACATCCTCGGCCACGGTGATGTCGCGCATGCCATCACTCTCGATGGCGATGATGTTGTCGACGATGGCGCGGATGTCGCTGCGTTCGCGTAGCGCCGGCAGGGTGACGGTCAGGCCATTGACCCGGTAGTACAAATCCTGGCGGAAGCCGCCCGTCTTGACTGCGTCGACCAGGTTTCGGTGCGTGGCGCACACCAGCGAGATATCCACCGGCACCGGCTTGGCGCCACCGAGCGGCGTGACCACGCGGTCCTGCAACACCCGTAGCAAGCGCGCCTGCAGGTTGAGCGGCATGTCGCCGATCTCATCGAGAAACAACGTTCCACCGCAGGCCTGCTGGATCTTGCCGGTGTAGCCTTCCTTGCGCGCGCCGGTGAAGGCACCGCCGAGGTAGCCGAAAAGCTCGGACTCGATGAGGTTTTCAGGAATGGCCGCGCAGTTGAGCGCCACGAAAGGCGCAGTGCGCCGGGGACCGACATCGTGGAAAGCTTTGGCAAACATCTCCTTGCCCACGCCGGATTCACCGAGAATGAGCAACGGAATGTCCTTGCCGACCACCCGGGTGGCGCGCTGGATCGCCGCGCCCATCCGTGAATCACCAGTATTCAGGCACGCAAAGCCGGCACCACCTTCGCTGCAGGCGGTTTTGCGCGGGCGTGCCGGTGGCACGGCCGCCACCGCGGGCTGGGTGGGCGCAGCCGCGGTTCTCTGTATCGGCATCAAGGCCGCCGGCATGTTCATGCGGGCATACACACGGTCTCCGTGGCGGCGCGGCAGCGACGACAACGCGTGCGGATCGCGCACACTGCGATCGACAAACATGCCGAAGGGTTGGTCGAACAACATGCCGAAGTCGACCTGATGCAGCATGCTGCGCGTGAGCTGCAGCAACTCCAGCGCACACCGGTTGGCGCCGAGCAACTCTCCCCCCTGGCTGAAGGCCAGCACGCCTTCCTGCAGCGAGCCGACGTATTCCATGCGCGGATGAAAGAAGACCAGGATTTCCCGGCCGAACTCGGCCTCGAACAACCGCTTCTCGAGCAGCTGCGCCGACATGCGCACCAGGCCGAGCGTGTGACGCTCATGTGAGCGGGAGTCCCCGGAGATGTCCAGCACGCCCATCAGTTGACCGGCCGGGTCGAAGATGGGCGAGGCGCTGCAGGTGAGGAAGGCATTGCAGTCGAAAAAGTGCTCGGCACCGACCACCTCGACCGGTTGCTGCTCGGCAATGGCGGTACCGATGGCGTTCGTGCCGCGCAGGCTTTCATTCCATTGCGCGCCGGCCTTGAGCGCGACCTGGTCGGCGCGGTTGACGAAATCCGGATCGCCCAGGCCTTCGAGTACCAGACCATTGCCGTCCGACAGGATGACCACGCTACCCGTGGATCGGATCTGTTCATACAGGTGGCTGAGCACGCCCCGCGCATGGGAGAGCAGGAAGGCGTTGCGATCGCGCGTCTCGCGCAGCTGGCTGTCCGACACCGGCCCGATGTCTCCTGCGCGGGTACTGGCTTCGAGCCCACCGCTCACACAGCGCGACCAGGATTTGACGACCGGTCCGACCAGGGGAACGAGCGCGTCCGCTGGCGCGCCTTGATCAAAGAACGCCGTGCGGGCGTCGCGGACCCGAAGATCCCGACCCTCCACTGACCACAGTGAATTCTCCATGTCTCCTCCTCCGAACATCTGAATTTTTATTGTTTTTCTAATAGTTATGCGGGCCTGCTCACCAACGTAACAGTTGCTCCAAGCTGGAGCACGTGGGGCAGAACCATGTGGCGCAGTATCACGCAACTAGCGTGCCAGAGGCGCCTGACAGTCCGCTGACTGCCGCAGAGGACAGTACTTGCACATGAGCGGACCGCCCCTTCAACAACTGGCACAGCCTTTGCGGGGGAGAGACCACCGCGCTGCCTCCGGGCAGTGACATGCACTCAACCCACGCAGAGGATTCCGCCATGACGTACTTCCCCTCCCTTCGCTCGCTTCGCCACGCCGCTGTGATTGTCGCCCTCGGCGTATCCGGAGCGGTGCTGGCCCACGGCGACGTCACGCCGCAAGCGGTCGACACCTCCACCCTCAAGCAACTCGGCGCCGACTGGCTGCCCGAAAACCCCTACCGCGGCGACAAGGAAGCCATCCGCATCGGCGACTCGGCCTACAACCAGAACTGTGCCCGCTGCCATGGCCTGGGCGGCATCTCCGGCGGCATCGCCCCTGACCTGCGCATGCTGCCCGAAGGCGCTGAAGGCGACGAAATTTTCATGCAGCGCATCCGCAACGGCGCCACCCGGAACGGCAAGGTGTACATGCCCCCGTTCGAAGGTATCCTGCAGCAGGAGGCCATGTGGTCGATCCGTGCCTGGCTGGAGACCGTTCATGAAGAATAAACCCATTCGGCAGGCCCTGCGCGGCCTTGCACTGACCGCCTGTCTGGCCGGCACGCTGGCCCACGCCGCCCTGGCCGAGGCCATTGACGTCCAGCAACCCGGGCGCCTTCGCGTGGCGGTATATGCCGACTTCCCGCCTTACTCGCACCAGGGCAAGGGTGTGGACATCGCGATCGGTCGCGAACTGGCCAAGCGCCTGGGCCTGGAGGCCGATGTCGTGGAAGTGGCCGCGGATGAAGACATGAGCGACGACTTGCGCAACATGGTCTGGAAGGGGCATTACCTCGGCACCCGCCCGGCCGATGTGATGCTGCATGTGCCGGTGGACCAGCGCCTGGCCGAGCAGAACGACAAAGTGCGCATCTTCGGCCCCTACCACCTCGAATCGCTTGCCGTGGCGCGCGATCCGGCGCGCGTGCCGCCCGTTAAGGGCTCTGCGGCAACAGCGCTGGAGGTATTCACCCGCGAAAAGGTCGGTGTCGAGACCGCCAGCCTGGCCGACGATTTCCTGCTCAGCGTGCTCAACGGGCGGCTGCGTGACAACGTGGTGCACTTCAAGACCGTAGCTGAGGCCGTTGCCGCACTCAAGGCCGGCAGCATTTCGGCGGTGATGGCCTCTCGCGCCGAGATCGAAGGTGCGCTGGGCGATGCCGGCAAGATCGACGTCGGTCCGGTATCGATGCCCGAGCTACGCATCCAGGGCTGGCCCTTGGGCATGGCAGTCAAGGCCGAGAACGAGTCCCTCGCCAACGCACTGAGTACCGCGATGATTGCCATTCAGCGCGACGGCACCCTAGAACGCATCTTCCGGGATCACGGCATCACCCATCAAACCCCCTGACCGAAGAACGATGACTTGATCATCGTCGAGGAGACATCCAAGAATGAGAACACCGCTGAAACTCGCGTTCGCCACGGTGGCGCTCGGCGTCGCTGGCGCCGTCCTGGCCGCCCCGCTGGCCTACGTCCCCAACGAAAAATCCGGCACCGTCAGCGTCATCGACACTGCCACCGACACCGTCACCACCACGCTGGCCGTCAGCGAACGGCCGCGGGGCATCGCCATCGCACCCGATGGCAGCCGCCTGTACCTCACCAATTCACCGACCGAATCGATGATCGTGGTCGACCTGGCCAGCGGCAAGCCGGTCGCTGACTGGAAGCTGGGCGATTCGCCGGAGGGCCTGTACATCTCGCAGGACGGCAAGCTGCTGGCCGCCGCCGTCGAGGAAGACAACAGCGTGGCCCTGCTCGAAGCGGCCACCGGCAAGACGCTGGCGCACATCAAGGTCGAGGGCGAAAACCCCGAACATGCGGTGTTCAGCCCCGACGGCAAGTGGCTGTACGCCAGCGCCGAAGACGCTGAGCAGGTGGACGTGATCGACGTTGCCGCCATGAAGCAGGTCGGCCAGATCCCCGTCGCCAAGCGCCCGCGCGGCATCGGCTTCACGCCCGATGGCCGCCGCGCCTACGTCGCCTGCGAGCTGGCCGACACGGTGTTCGCCATCGACGTCGCGTCGCACAGCGTGATCGCCAGGATCCCCGCCGGCAGGTTCTCCAACGGCATCACGGTCAGCCCCGACGGCAAGCGGGTGTACGTCTCCAACGGCAAGGACGCCACGGTGATGGCCATCGACACCGCCAGCAACACCGTGGTGGGCACGGTACCGGTCGGCAAGCGCCCGTGGAACATGGCGATCACGCCCGATGGCGCCAAGCTGTATGTGGCCAATGGCCGCTCCGACAGCGTCACCGTGATCGACACGGCCAGCCTCAAAGCGATCAAGGACATCCCGGTCGGCAGCTTCCCCTGGGGTGTGGTGATCCGATGAACGCGCGCTATGGGCGCGTCGCCATGGGCCTGCACTGGCTCATGGCGGTGCTCGTGATTGGCATGATCGGCTGGGGAATGTGGATGGCCGATCTGCCCAAGGGGCCGGAGCGCGGCTGGGCTTTCGGCATCCACAAGTCGTTCGGCTTGCTGGCCCTGATGCTCATCGTGCTCAGGCTTGGATGGCGCATCGGGCACCGCCCGCCGCCCAATCCGGCGCTCTCCGGCGTCGAGGCTCGGCTCGCCAATGCCGCGCACCATCTGCTTTACGTGCTGTTGGTGGTGGTGCCCTTGATGGGGCTGACGTCGGTGAATTTCACCAAATACCCGCTCAAGTTCTTCGGTATCACCCTGCCCAAGCCGGGCTGGCCGGACGACACCCTCAACGCCGTGTTCAGCACCACCCACAAGTTCCTGGCGTGGACGCTGGCGGCAATGATCGTGCTTCACATTGCCGCAGCCATCCGCCATGCCCTGCGCCGCGACGGTACCCTGCAGCGCATGCTTCCCGGCCGCTAAACCTGTCCAGATATGTAACACCTGCTCCACAATGGAGCAGGTGTTACATATGACACATCACCCTGCACGCACGTCTCAGTCGTCCCGCGGGCCGATCCAGGCAAACGGGTTGTAGGCCAGCTCCCACAGATATCCGTCCGGGTCCTTGAAATAACCGCTGTAACCGCCCCAGAACACCTTCTGAGGCGCTTTCGCCAGCGTGGCGCCAGCGGCCAGGGCTTGTGCCATGACCTGATCGACCTCGGCTTCCGAGCCGAGGTTGTGGGCCAGCGAAAAACCCGGAAAGCCTCCACCCTCGTTGCTCACCTGCGCATCCTCGGCCAAGGCGTCGCGGCCATACAGCCCCAGCCAGGTGCCATTGAGCGTAAAGAAGGCCACCGTGGGCGGCGATGCCATGCGCGGAAAGCCCAGTCCCTCTTCGTAGAAATGGATGGATGCCGCCAGGTCGCGCACCCCCAGGGTGATCATGCTGATACGTGGTTTCATCAACGCTCCTCTTCCTTGTGTTTGATCTGCCATCGCGCCCGCGACAGCCGGTACAGGCAATGAACGCGCAGAGGACTGTCCTCGGCCAGCGCCGGGTGTGCAAAGTGGCCGGACGGCACCATGCCGAGACGCTGCATCACCGCCTGCGAGCGGCGATTGCCCAGGGACGTGAACGACACCACCTCGTCGAGCCCCAGCCGGTCGAAGGCCACGTCCAGCGCGGCCCCGGCCGCCTCGGTGGCGTAGCCCTGCCGCCAATGCGCGGCCGCCAGGCGCCAGCCGATTTCAACGCACGGTGCACACGGCAGCCGCGCATCGGGCACATGTAAACCGGCCAGCCCGATGAACGCACCTTCGGCCTTGAGCTCGACCGCCCAGAAGCCCCAGCCACGTGCCGCGATCAAACTGGCGCAGCGCTCGAGCATGGCATCGCTCGCCTGCCGCATCAGCGGTGCCGGAAAATGCGCCATGACCACCGGATCGGCGTTGAGCGCGGCGAACGGCGCACAATCGGCGGCGCGCCATTGACGCAGGCGCAGTCGTTGCGTTTCGATTTCGATCGGCTCGCCGCCCCAAGCAGCCGCGTTCGCCATGACCTCGCCTCTTACCGGTTCATTGAACCGAGGATACGAGCCACAGCGCAGCATGTCCATGACAATGGCACCAACAAAAACGGACCGGAGGTGCCACTAAGATGGCACCCCCGGTCCGCAGCGACGTCAAGGACAGCGTCCGGCTTACTCGGCCCCGCCCAGAATCCAGGCGATCGCGGCATTCAGATCAGCATCGCTGATCTTGGCCTCGTCGTTCGGCGTCATCGGGATCTGCCCCCAGACGCCGGCGCCGCCGTCGCGCACCTTGGCAAACAGCGTCGCCGACACCTCGGCGTTGCCGGCGTACTTCGCGGCAATGTCGCGGAACGCCGGACCGACCATTTTCTTTTCCACCGCATGACAGCTATTGCAGCGGGCCTTCTTGATGACTGCCAGCGAGGCTGAGGCTGGCTGGATGAAGCCGAGCGCAAGCGCGCAGACGAGCAACACTTTTTTACGCATGAGAACGTCCTGAAAGAATGAGATGTCAGACAACGCCGGTCGCTTTGAGCTCGGCCCATTCGGCGTCGGTAAACAGACGGGACCGGGTGTGGAAGGACACGCCTTCCGGCCCTTCGAGCGAGAAGGTGCCGCCGCCCCGCGCCTCGATCACGTCGATGATCAACTGGGTGTGTTTCCAGTACTCGTACTGGGAACTGCTGATGTAAAAAGGCGTACCGCCGATCTCGCCGAGAAACACGTCGTTGTCGACGGTGATCTCGCCCTTCAGGTAGCAGTTGGCTGCGCTGCCATCGCAGCAGCCACCCGATTGATGAAAAAGCAGATCCGGGCCGTGCTTGGCCTTGAGCCGTTCGATCAAGGCCAGGGCGGCGTCAGTGGCAATGACTCGGTCAATCATGAAACGCTCCTTGGGCGATCCGCCGGGCAAGAAAAACGGGGCGACCGAGGCCGCCCCGAAAGACTCCTGACTGCGAGGAGGGAGAACGCGATATGCGGCCGGCCCCGGGGCATCCGCGCCCGGCCGCGTGTGGCTTGCTGCTTAGAAGAAGCCCAGCTTCTCTTCGGCATAGCTGACCAGCAGGTTCTTGGTCTGCTGATAGTGGTCGAGCATGACCTTGTGCGTCTCGCGGCCGATGCCCGACTCCTTGTAGCCACCGAAGGCCGCATGCGCCGGGTAGGCGTGGTAGCAGTTGGTCCACACCCGGCCGGCCTGGATGGCGCGGCCCATGCGGTAGGCGACGTTGCCGTTGCGGCTCCACACGCCAGCGCCCAGACCGTACAGTGTGTCGTTGGCGATCGCCAGCGCTTCGGCTTCGTCCTTGAAGGTGGTCACGGCCAGCACCGGTCCGAAGATTTCTTCCTGGAAGATACGCATCTTGTTGTGGCCCTTGAACAGCGTCGGCTGGATGTAGTAGCCCTCGGCCAGATCACCCGCCAGTTGCGCCGGGCTGCCACCGCACAGCAGCGACGCACCTTCCTGGCGGCCCAGATCAAGATAGGACTTGATCTTGGTCATCTGCTCGGCAGAAGCCTGCGCGCCCATCATGGTTTCGGTGTCGAGCGGGTTGCCCTGCTTGATGGCTTTGACGCGGGCCAGGCAACGGTCCATGAATGCGTCGTAGATCGACTCATGAATCAGCGCGCGGCTCGGGCAGGTGCACACTTCGCCCTGGTTGAAGGCAAACAGCACCAGACCTTCAATGGCCTTGTCGAGGAAGCCATCGTCCTTGTCCATCACGTCGGCGAAGAAGATGTTGGGCGACTTGCCGCCCAGTTCCAGCGTGGCGGGGATCAGGTTGTTGGCGGCAGCCTGGGCGATCACGCGGCCGGTCGAGGTCGAGCCGGTGAAGGCGATCTTGGCGATACGCTTGCTGGTGGCCAGCGGCATGCCGGCTTCACGGCCAAAGCCGTTGACGATGTTCAGCACGCCCGGCGGCAGCAGGTCGGCGATCAGCTCGACCAGCAGCAGGATCGAGATCGGGGTGGACTCGGCCGGCTTGAGCACCACGCAGTTGCCCGCACCCAGCGCCGGGGCCAGTTTCCAGGCCGCCATCAGGATCGGGAAGTTCCACGGAATGATCTGGCCCACGACGCCCAGCGGCTCGTGGATGTGATAGGCCATGGTGTTTTCGTCGATTTCCGAGATGCCGCCTTCCTGCGAACGCAGGCAGCCGGCAAAGTAACGGAAATGGTCGATCGCCAGCGGAATGTCGGCGTTGAGCGTCTCGCGGATCGCCTTGCCGTTATCCACCGTCTCGGCGTAGGCCAGCAGCTCGAGGTTGGCTTCGAGGCGGTCGGCGATCTTCAGCAGCAGATTGGAGCGGGTCGTCGCGTCGGCCTTGCCCCACTTCGGAAAGGCGGCGTGCGCGGCGTCGAGCGCCAGCTCGATGTCTTCGGCCGTCGAGCGGGCCACTTGGGTATAGGGCTTGCCGGTGATCGGCGTGACGACATCGAAGTACTGCCCCTTGACCGGCGCGACCCACTTGCCGCCGATGAAGTTGTCGTAACGGGATTTGTATTGGACTTTGGCGCCAGCTTGGCCAGGCATCGCGTAGATCATGGTGTCTCCAGTGTTATGAACGATTCGGGTGCGGACACGGGTCCGTCGCAGAACACCATCGCAGGGGGCGTGCCAACCCGCCCAGACGCCCGCCCACAACGCACAAAACCTTGCCCGGCGTGGCTTTTCGGGCCATCTCGCGGTGTGGCACGGAAACCGCCGGACGGCAGAGGTGCGCGCCAGAGTGCTCCGAAAAAGCACACCTGTTCCATGATGTAGCGCTCGCGGGCACTTGCCATGCCAATAAAGCACCGTTTTTCGGGGCGCATCGGACGGCATGAATCCTGCTGACATTCTCCCCATGTCACGCGCGACGCCCTCCGCCCCGAACGCCCCCCTGATCGATGCCTCCTGGCAGCGCTCGACCGAATATGGCCTCAGCCCCGAGCATCCGCTGCACCTGGACATCGCCAGTCGCAGCCTGCTCAGTGAGCGGCTCGAGGCCAACGCCCGGCTGATGAGCTTTGCCCAGCCGGTCATGGAGCACCTCCACCGACAGCTCGTGCAGTCCTCCTCACTGGTCCTGCTGGCCGACCGCGACGGGCTGGTGCTGCGCACCGTCGGCGACGGCGACTTTGTCGACCGCGCCCAGCGAGTGGCACTGGCCCCCGGCGCGCACTGGCGCGAAGCCGTCATGGGGACCAACGCCATCGGCACTGCGGCGCACGAACAGCGCACCGTCGCGGTCTATGGCGAGCAGCACTACCTCGAACGCAACCGCTTCCTCACCTGCATCGCCACCCCCATTCACGCTCCCACGGGCGGCATGCTCGGCATTCTCGACCTGTCGAGCGACAACCGCGTGACCCTGCCGCACGCCCAGGCCTTGCTCACCACCACGGCCGAGATGATCGAACACCGGCTCATCGAATCGCTCGATACCGGTCATGTCATCGTGCGCTTCAGCCCGCACGCCGAGATCCTCGGCACCCCCATCGAAGGGATCGCCTTGTTCGACGATGCGGGCCGCATGATCGGCTGCAACCGCCGCGCCCGCGCCCTGCTCGGCCTCGGCGACGGCCTCACACTGCCTGACTTCAGCGCCTGTTTCGGGCGCGACTGGCGGCGCCTGGCCGCCCTCGTCGAAGCCAGCGCCAGCGCACCGGTAGCCCTGCGCAGCGCCCCGCCCCCCGGCCTGGTCGGCCGGCTGCAGTGGCGACGCCCGCACAGTCCGGCCCCGCGCCATACCCCACCGCCAACGCCGAGCCGCCGCAGCGGATTCGACATCCTCGACCATGGCGACCCACGCATGCAGTTGGCCATCCGCCGCGCCAGACGTGTTGCCGGTCACGACATCCCGCTGCTCATCCAGGGCGAAACCGGCTCCGGGAAAGAACTCTTCGCCCGCGCCTTTCACGCCGAAGGACCGCGCAGCAGCGCCCCCTTTGTGGCCGTCAACTGCGCCGCCATCCCGCCCACGCTGATCGAGTCCGAACTGTTCGGCTATGCGCCCGGCGCCTTTACCGGCGCCAAGGCCAAGGGCGCGCCCGGCCGCCTGCAGGACGCTGATGGCGGCACTCTGTTCCTGGACGAAATCGGTGACATGCCACTCGCACTGCAGGCCGTCCTGCTGCGCGTGCTCGAAACCCGACGCGTCACCCCGCTCGGCAGCAGCCACGAGACGCCCATCGACATCGCCCTGGTCTGCGCCAGCCACCGGCCGCTGCACACCCTGGTCGCAGAAGGCGCCTTCCGTGCCGACCTGCTGTTCCGCCTCAACGGCCTGTCCGTCACCCTGCCCGCCTTGCGCGAGCGCGCCGATTTCGACCGATTCCTCGACAGCCTGCTCGCCGAGGCCGCCGGCGACCGGAACATCCGCCTGTCCGACGCCGTACGCACGCAGCTGCGCAGCTATCCCTGGCCAGGCAACGTCCGCCAGCTCAAGAATGCGCTGCGCGTGATGGTCGCCCTGCTCGACGATGCCGACACCGTCATCGAGCCGACCCACCTGCCCGAAGACCTCGTTGCCGCCATGGCCGACACACCACCCATCGGCGCCGCCGAGGATCTGCGCAGCTGCGAACAACGGCTCGTCCGCGCCTGTCTGCAACGCCATGGCGGCAACGTCTCCGCCGCCGCGCGCGAACTCGGCATCACACGGACCACGCTGTACCGGAAATTGCGGCAGGATGACGATGCGTCACAAAACAGCTCCCCCGGGGAGCCAGCCGCAGACGGGGCGTAGTCGGGGGCGCCCCCCCCAACACCCATCGTCGTCACCTCACGCCAATAGCACCAGAACACCGCAGCGGTTTTCGCTGCGCTCTCCCCCTGCCCCAGAAAACAACAGGAGACACCCCATGATCAAGGTCAGCGTGATGTACCCCAACACCCCCGGCGCCCGTTTTGACCACGACTACTACCGTGACACCCACATGCCCATGGTCAAGGCCCGCCTCGGCACCGCCTGCCGCTACTACACCGTGGACAAAGGCCTGGCTGGCGACGCGCCGGGCGAAGCGCCCACCTATGTCGGCATGTGCCATATCTTCTGCGACTCGGTCGAGGCCTTCCAGGCCGCCTTTGGCCCGCACGCCGACGCGATCATGGCCGACATTCCCAACTACACCGATCTGACACCGGTGCTGCAGATCAGCGAAGTGGTGGTCGAGCGCGGCTGAACACAGGCCCACACGCTCCCCCACCGCGACACGCGGGGAGCGGGCAGCCGCTCACTGTTCGCAGCACCCGGCGGGGATCCATCGATTCCCGTCGGGTACCGCTCGCGGACACGTCGGGTTGATTGTGTAAAAAGATGACCTGGACAGGCCGATGCCTCCCGCGCGCAGCCCGAACCGCCTTGGCTAGCGCGTCGGGCGTATCGCCGCCATCGCACACACCCATGGCGGCACGGCGAACAACCGGCGACAGCCGACCCGCCGACGCAGCTAGGTCAACACCACCGGTACCCGGTGATACCCCCCCACCGGCGCGACCTCGCGCTCTGGCGGGTCGTCGGGCGCCAGTTCAATCGTTTGCGCCGATGCCAGCAGTGCCTGCAACGCGATTCGGAGTTCCCAGGTGGCCAGCAGCCGGCCCGGACACACATGCTTCCCGATGCCATAGACGAGGTTGGCGGGCGCGTTGCGCTCGGGATCGAACCGATTGCTGCCGAACACCGCCTCGTCACGGTTGGCCGAGGTCCAGTTCAGCTTGACTCGCGCACCGCTCGGGATATCCACGCCGCCAATCCGCACCGGACAGGTGGTGATGCGCCGGTTGGAAACGAACGGATCATCGAGGCGCAGCACCTCGTCGATGATCGCCTCCACCTCGCTGTCCGGGGCACGACGCAGACGCGCCGCCAACCCCGGTTGCACCGCGAGATGCGCCACGAGTACGCCAACACACAGGGCGATGGACCCCAGATCGCCACCGGTCCAGTTGCGCAGGATCGACACCAGCTCCGGCTCGGTCAGCAACCGGCCGTCGACCTTGTCGCGGCACAGCCGCGTCGTGACGTCGTCCAGTGCATTGTCGCCTGCGGCCCGGCGGGGCTGAATCACCGAGCGGACGATCTCGTCGAACTGTTCGGCCACATCGCTCGTCCAGGCGCGATCCCCGGAGCGCGTGGCTGCGTGATTCTCTTGCATCCACGCCAGCAGTCGCGGCTCCAGTTCAGCGGGCCAGCCGAGCCATTGACACTGCGCACGCACGGCAAAAACGGCGCCAATGTCGCTGACCGCGTCCAGCACGGTACCTTTGGGTAACGCCGCCACCAGCTGCGCCGCGACGCGTTCGAACACCGGGACGAACGGTGCCAGCGCGTCACGGCTCAAGTAGCGCTCGATGAGCTCCCGATAGCGGGAATGCGCATCACCGTCGAGTCCGTTGGGCACCTGCAAGTACCGCGAGACAGCGCTGGAGAACCGCTCATGGTCCAAGGCCGCCGCCGCAACATCGGCATGTCTGAGCAACACCCATTCGCCTGCAACGTTTCTGACCACTGGATGCCTGGGTCGAAGCTCATCCGTGTAGGCACGCAGGTCACGCCCGACGGCGGACAAGTCATCTGGCATATGATCGGTCATGACACCTCCTCCACTATCCGGGCATCGTCATTGGCGATCAAATCACAGGAAGATTGTCGAAACACGGTTCAGAAAACCGCCTGGGACCGACGAGCTTCACACCCCGACACCCGGTAGCTTTTCAATTTACAGACCGGCGCGCGCTTTGCCAACGGCGCAGCAAGTCGAGGAAATTGAACGCCAAGGCCTCGATCATTTCATGCGTACTGACGGTGTACATGCCGAGCGGGAAAACCGCACCCCAATAGAGCGGATCGGCCACATGGAGAGGGCGAAAAAATTCAGCGCCAGCTTGTAGGGCTGCCCGATGCGCACTGCCAGCAACGCGCTGGGCACCGCCATCGACTGCGTCGCCACCTCCGCGAGCAACCAGCCGTCGTTGATTCCCTTGTCCAGCGATGGCTTTTCCTGCTTGATCGTGAAGGCCGCGAAGATCGCGTAGGTCAGCCCGATCCACAGACAATCGCCAGACGCCAGAATGCCCCCCATCCGATAGCTGCCGGTCAGCACCACGAGCGCACTTCCCGGAATGCTGGAGGCGACCACCATCGTGAAAAATCCAGGGCCGCGCAGATGATCGATCATGTCCGCAAAGTCCAGATCGATTGACTCATACAGCACGTCAACCGGCGCCGCCTGACAACAGGTCACGGCGCCGGCGATAGCGAGTCAGGCTAAGAGGGCCGCATTCACTCCTGGTAATACCCCACCCCGATCAGCGCCCCGCCTTCGCGACGCACGTAGGAGCGCTTCTTCTCGACGGCGTTGGTCACGGGGTTGCGCCACACATAATCCACCACCGCTTCCTCACCGGCCGCGGTCTTATCGATCATTTCCTTCACGATGGCGTGACCTTCGGCATCGGTCAGACCCACTGCGTCCTTGCCAGTGAGTGTGGGGTTCATGCCCATCGCGCTGAAGTTTCCGCTGGCCAGATCGACGGCAAAAACATACAGATCGTTCTGTACGAACAGGCCATGGCGATCGTTGAAGGCGGCGTTGGCCTTGTCCAGCCCCTCGGTTTTGGCATAGGCGATGGCGCGCGTCAGCATTTTCTGTGCATCGGCGGCCGTGGAGCGTGGCGCGAAGTAACCCACCCCGAGCACATAGTCATTGACCTTCCCGACATAGCTGACCTTGGGCTCGACATGGTTGGTCTTACGATTGAGCCACATATAGCGCACCTGTCCTTCGCCATTGCGCGCGGTGGTGTCGATCATGTCGCGGAACAGCGGGTTGCCGGCGGCGTCCGTGGTACCCAGCACGTTGAGGCCGACCAGCGCTTCGGGCGCGGCACCGCTGGCGTGGTAGGTGCCCTTGTTGTCGATCACGAACACATAGAGGTCCTTGCTGACAAATTTGCCCTTCTGGTTATTGAAAGCGGCAAAGGCACGCTCGGGACCATTGGCCTGCATGTACTTGACGGCCTGATCGAACAGGGCGCGCGCTTCGCGCGGGGTGCCTCGGTCGGCGGCCAGGGCGCCGCTCATCAGGCCCAGGCTCAGGAGTGCAGCGGCGGTGTAGTTCAAGGAGTGACGGAGAGTCATGGTTTTCAGGTTCCTATGCTGGGTTGGTTGGCGTCTGGATCAGCACGGCACGGAGGTCGGCGTCGGAAGCTCGACGAGACCGTGACGTGCAGCCAGTCGGAGAAGCGAAAAATCAGTGTCGGTGTCCAGCTTCTGACGGACCGCGGAGAGGTGGTTGAGGACGGTTTTGTGGCTCAGGTGCATCTGCAGCGCGATGCGCGGGGGCGATTCGCCACTGGCGGCCATGCGCAGGACTTCGAACTCGCGCGGGGTCAGTCGCGCGAGCAGATCGTCCTCTCCAAGGGCCGCGTTGGCCACCCCTTGCGCAACATCCGCCGACAGTACCCGGCGACCTGCCGCCACCTGCCGGATACCGGCGATCAGCTCGCCTGGATCGCTGCTCTTGGTGAGATACCCCATAGCGCCGGCACGGAAGGCCTGGGTCACGAAACCGGGGCTGTCATGCATGGTGAGCACCAGCACCCGAACCCCGGGCGACCGGGCCAGGATGCGCCGCGTCGCTTCGATACCGCTGGCGCCGCGCAGGCTGAGGTCGACAACGGCGACATCGAGCACGATGTCGCGTGCCGCGGCGTAGGCGTCATCAACGGTCGCCGCCTCGGCGACCACACACATGTCCGGCTCGGCATCAACAAGGCGCCGGTAGCCGGAACGCACGACATTGTGATCGTCGAGCAAAAGAATCCGGATCATGCCTCCTCCTTCATTGTGGTATCGAGCGGGAGTTCCCAAGCAATCATCACGCCAGCACTCTCCGCATCCTCGATGCGTAGCTGGCCACCCACCATGGCGGCGCGCTCACGCATACCGCGGATGCCATTGCCGGCATCTCGCGCGAGCGCCGCGGCGCAGCCCCGGCCATTGTCGATCACACGCATGCGCAGATGCCGGCCAACCGCCTCCAGTGCGATGCGCACCCGGGTGGCGCCGCTGTGCTTGAGCACGTTGGTCAAGGCTTCCTGCAAGGTCCGGTAGAGCGCCAGCGCCGCCGGCGCAGACAGACGCGGCAAGGCGCCGGGGAGATCAATGGTGGTCGTGATGCCACCGGCGCGCGCGGCCCACCCGTGCGCATGCTCGCGCACGGCCGCGAGCACGCCCATGTGTTCGAGTCCATGCGGCTTGAGGCGCGCCAGCAACTCACGCACATGGGTCTGAACCCGGCCGGCTTCGCCGCGAATTGCCGCGGCGGATTCGGCCAGGGCCGACGGTTCGGCACGTGTCGCGTTGCGCTCGATGTAGCTGGCCGACGCGGCGATGGCCACCAGCGACTGGCCCAGTTCATCGTGCAGTTCACGGGCAATCTCGCGCCGCTCCTCTTCCTGGACGCTGATCAGGCGACGAGTCAGCTCGCGCTCCCGCTGCTGTGCCGTCGCCAACTTGGCCGCCAACTGGTCGATGGCCCGTGAGATACGCGCGAATTCGGGGAGTTCGAAAGTGGATGAGCCTTGGCTGAAGCACCCCTCGCCGATCGACTCAAGGCGTCGCTCCAGTTCTCGCACCGGCGCCAGCGCGCGTCCGACCGCCCACCACACCGACAGCAGGGCCAGCACCCCGAAGGCCGCCAGTGCAGCGAGCTGACGCGAGGCGTCGTGAACGATTTCACCAATCTCGCTGCGCGGATCGGCACGAATCACGAAGGTGTCGGCGCCGAGGGAGAAACGCTGCTCGGCCGGGCGGCCGACGTCGTCTCCCGGCAACCACGTGGCAATGGCATCGACCAGCGCGAGTGATTCATTCTGGAGCGGTCGCTCCATATCGGAACGCTCCTGCTCCACCGACAAATGGCGCAGCGACTCGGCGTCAATCGTACTCAGGGCCTGCGGCCCCTGCTCGGCCACGGCGAGCAGCAAGGCCGCCAAGTGCGAGGAAGCAGACATCTCTTCGGCCACATCCTCACGCAGCGAGGTGGCCACCAGCGCACAGGCAACGGCCAGCAGCGCGGCCAGTGCCGCGCCGAGGTAGAGCACGAGTTTGCGTCGCAAGTCCATGGGTCGCCTCCGTTTGTCGGTGGGATCCGTTGCAAGCGACATGCCTGCGCTGCCGAGGCGACCGGGAATATTTCCCGGTTCGCACGGGAAGACGTCCCGCGTCGTCGCCGGGACCGGCGCTGATACTGAATGCGTCCCATCGCGCTGCGCCGGCACGCCCCGTCGCGGCGGAGACATCAACAACATTCGAACCCGGAGACAAGGAACCACCATGACACGACGCCCCCTGCCCTTCCGATTCCCTCTGCGCCCGCTCGCGCTGGCCATGGCAGCAAGTCTCGCCGTACCGGCTGCCGCGGCAACACCGGTGAGCTGGGAAGACCTCCAGAACGACCACCAGACAACCGGCGATGTCCTCTCCTACGGGTTGGGCCTCAAGGCCCAGCGGCACAGCCCGCTCAAGCAGATCAACACCAAAACGGTTGCCGCGCTGGCACCGGCCTGGAGTTTCTCCTTTGGCGGTGAGAAGCAGCGCGGCCAGGAAGCCCAGGCGCTGGTGCACGAAGGCGTCATCTACGTGACCGCCTCGTACTCGCGCTTCTTTGCCATCGACGCCAAAACCGGCAAGCGCTTGTGGGAGTACCAGCATCGTCTGCCCGACGACATCCGTCCGTGTTGCGACGTGGTCAACCGGGGCCCGGCCATCTACGGCGACAAGGTGTTCTTCGGCACGCTCGACGCCGCCATCGTGGCGCTCAACAAGGACACCGGCAAAGTCGTGTGGAAGAAGAAGTTCGCCGACCACAAGGTGGGCTACACGATGACCGGCGCACCGTTTGTGGTGAAAGACCAGAAGAGCGGCAAAGTGCTGCTGGTGCACGGCTCCTCCGGCGACGAATTCGGCGTGGTCGGCTGGCTCTTTGCCCGCGACCCGGACACCGGCGAGGAAGTCTGGGCACGGCCGATGGTCGAAGGCCACATGGGCCGCCTCAATGGCAAGGACAGCACGCCCACCGGCGACGCCAAGGCGCCGAGCTGGCCGGACGATCCGAAGTCGCCCACCGGCAAGGTCGAGGCCTGGAGCCATGGCGGCGGCGCGCCCTGGCAGACCGCCAGCTTCGACATCGAGAACAACATGGTGGTCATCGGCGCCGGCAACCCGGCACCCTGGAACACCTGGAAGCGCACCGCCCCCGGCGACGACCCGCGCAACTGGGACAGCCTGTTCACCTCCGGCCAGGCCTATGTCGACGCCAGCACCGGCGAGCTCAAGGGCTTCTACCAGCACACCCCGAACGACGCCTGGGACTTCTCGGGCAACAACTCGGTGGTGCTGTTCGAGTACAAGGATCCGAAGACCGGCAAGCTGGTCAAGGCCTCGGCCCACGCCGACCGCAACGGCTTCTTCTTCGTCACCGACCGAGAAAAGCTGGCCAAAGGGGCCGGCTACCCCAACAAACCCACATCGCTGATCGGCGCCTGGCCGTTTGTTGATGGCATCACTTGGGCGACCGGCTTCGACTTGAAGACCGGCAAGCCGATCGAGAACAACAACCGCCCACCACAGCCCAAGGACGGCGCCGACAAGGGTGACTCGGTCTATGTCTCACCGCCCTTCCTTGGCGGCACCAACTGGATGCCCATGTCGTACAGCCCGGAGACCGGCCTGTTCTATGTGCCCGCCAACCACTGGGCCATGGACTACTGGACCGAGCACCTGACCTACAAGGCCGGCTCGGCCTATCTGGGCCAGGGTTTCCGCATCAAGAAACTGTTCGACGACCACGTCGGCGTCTTCCGCGCCATCGACCCCAGAACCGGCAAGATCGTCTGGGAGCACAAGGAAACCTTCCCGCTGTGGGCCGGTACGCTGACCACCGCCGGCGGCCTGATGTTCTCGGGCACATCCGACGGCTACGTCAAGGCCTTCGACGCGAAAACGGGCGATGAACTGTGGAAGTTCCAGACCGGCTCGGGGGTCGTCTCGGTGCCGATCACCTGGGAGATGGATGGCGAGCAGTACATCGGCATCCAGTCGGGCTACGGCGGCGCGGTACCGCTGTGGGGCGGCGACCTCGCTGAACTGACGAAGCAGGTGACACAGGGCGGCTCGTTCTGGGTCTTCAAGCTACCCAAGCAACTGGCCGCCAACTGACGCGGCAAGTCCGGGGCGGCCCACCGGCTGCCCCGGCGCACCCGGACACCACACCATGCCCCGATCCCGATTGCTCATCCCCCTGATCGCCACGGCGCTGATCAGCCCGGCCAGCGCCGAGACATCGTCGGCCGCCACGGCAGAAACACTGGTCATCAACGGCTGCCCGATCTGGCCCTATACCCGTTGCCCCGGCGCCGATCTGCGCCACGCCGAGCTGGCCGGGAAAAATCTGGCAGGCGCCGATCTGCGCGGCGCGAACCTGACACGGGCGGACCTGCGCGCCGCCAACCTCGCTGGCGCCAACCTTGAAGGCGCCAACCTCACCGCTGCACGCCTGCAAAAGGCCAATGCACCGGCCGCCAACTTCCGCCACGCCACATTGGTCGGCGCGGACATGGAAGCCGCCCGACTGATGCGCAGCGATTTATCCGGCGCCGACCTGACCGGCGCCAGCCTGGAATTCGCGCGGCTGAACTTCGCCTGGCTCGAAGGTGCTCAGCTGGTGTCCGCCAACCTGCAGGAGGCCAAGTTCGCGACCACCAACCTGCGCGGCGCCCGAATGGAAGGCTGCGTCACACGATTCACCATCTTCCCCGACGCCAACTTCGAGAACTGCCAGGGTTGCCCGACCCACTGGTAGCGCGCGCCGACAGGAGACACCCCCATGTCACGAGCCAGACCCCGCCACGCCCGCCGCCTCACCGCAATCGGCCTCCTCATTGCCAGCGCGCTGAGGGCACCCGCACACGCCACGCTGCCGCTGCCACCGGATGTCGACAGCTCGGCATTGCGCCCGATCGTCGACCCCGAGGGC
>JAWKYX010000038.1:0-37783 GCA_041396265.1 Rhodocyclaceae bacterium | reverse complement strand
CCATGAGCAGCCACAGACTGCATCCCGACGCTTCCCTCGAGAAGCTCAACGCCCGCACCCCCGGCACCTTGCCGGGCTGGTTCGGCGTGACCGTCACCGCGCTCGACGCCGGCCGCCTGGACGCGAAGATCACCATCCGGCCCGAGATGCTGGCACCCAACGGTTTCCTGCATGCGGCCTCGGTGATTGCGCTGGCCGACACCGCGGCCGGCTTTGCCACCATCGCGCACCTGCCGGTCGGTGCCGATAGCTTCACCACGATTGAGCTCAAGAGCAACTTTCTCGGCACCCAGACCGAGGGCGAGATCCGCTGTGTGGCCACGGCCGCGCACACCGGCCGCAACACCCAGGTGTGGGACGCCGAAGTGATCGGCAGCACCGGCCGCACGCTGGCGCTGTTCCGCTGCACGCAGATGATCCTCTGGCCGAAAGCGGCCTGAGCCAGGCGCCACGATCATGCTCGATCTCCAGCTCTACCTGCTCTTCATCCCCGTGGCGGCCTTGTTCACGCTGGCGCCGGGGCCGGACAGCCTCATGCTGCTCGGCCGGGCGCTCGGGCAGGGGCGGCTGGCGGGCGTGGCCGCGGCCACGGGCTGTGCGCTGGGCATCCTGATCACCTCGGTGCTGGTCGCTGCCGGGCTGTCGGCCGTGGTGGCGACCTCAGAGACGCTGTTCTTCGTGCTCCGCGCAGTGGGCGCGGTGTACCTGGTGTGGGTCGGCATCCAGGCCATCCGCCGGCATGGGCTGATCCCGCTCAAGGGCGCGGCGCCGCTGCCGCTCAAGCGGGTGTTCCTGAGCAGCCTGACGGTCAACCTGCTCAACCCCAAGGTGGCGGTGTTCATGCTCGCTTTCCTGCCGCAGTACGCGCGACCGGCGCTGGGCCACCTCGGGCTGCAGATCTTCCTGCTCGGCGCCACCTATGCGCTCATCACCCTGGTGCTGATGTCGCTGATGGGCGCCGGCGCCGCCCGCCTGCGTGACTTCCTGCAGGCGCGGCCGGCGGTCATCAAGTGGCTCAACATCGGGGCCGGCGGTGCCTTCATCGCCTCGGGGCTGAAAGTGGCCAGCATGAAACATCTCTAGGAGACGCGACATGGCAGAACCGATCGACTTCTACTTCGACTTCTCCTCGCCCTACGGCTATTTCATGAGCGAGAAGATCGACGGCATCGCCGCCGGCTTCGGCCGCAAGGTGCGCTGGCATCCGATTTTGCTGGGCGTGGTGTACACCGTCTCCGAAGGCCGGCCGCTGACCGATGTACCGCTCAAGGGCGACTATGCGGTGCGCGACATCGAGCGCTCGGCGCGCTACCACGGGGTGCGCTACGCCAAGCCCGACCCGTTCCCCATCCCCACCCAGGCGGCGGCGCGTGCCTACTACTGGCTGCATGACCAGGACTGCGCGCTGGCGCGCCGTTTTGCCCATGCCGCCTACCGTGCCTATTTCCAGGCCGGGCGCAACATCGGCGCGCCCGAGGTGGTGGTCGAGGTGGCCGCCGGACTGGGTGTCGACGGCACCGCGTTGGCCGCCGCCCTGCAGAGCGATCCGGTCAAGGCGCGGCTCAAGGCCGCCTGTAGCGACGCGATCGCCAAAGGGGTGTTCGGATCGCCCTTCGTGATCATCGATGGCGAGCCCTTCTGGGGCGTCGACCGGCTGCCGCAGATCGAGCGCTGGCTCGACACCGGTGGCTTTTGAACGGGACCGAGCAATGACTTTCAAGCGACTGTGCGTCTTCTGCGGCGCACGCCATGGCAAGCGTCCCGAGTATGCGGCGGCGGCGCAGGCGCTGGGTCGCACGCTGGCCGAGCGTGGCATCGAGTTGGTCTATGGCGGTGGCAATGTGGGCCTGATGGGTGTGGTGGCCGACGCCTGCATGGCCGGGGGCGGGTCGGTGATCGGCATCATTCCGCAGGCGCTGGACGAGTGGGAGGTCGGCCATCGCGGGCTGACCCGGCTCGAAGTGGTGGACTCCATGCACACCCGCAAGGCGCGCATGGCCGAGCTGTCCGACGGCTTCATCGCCTTGCCCGGGGGCCTGGGCACCTTCGAGGAGTTGTTCGAGGTGCTCACCTGGGCGCAGCTCGGTTTTCACGGCAAGCCCATCGGCCTGCTCGATGTGGCCGGCTACTACGCGCCGCTCGCGCAGATGCTCCAGAACGGCGTGGCGGAGGGTTTCATGAAGCCCGAGAACGCCGAACTGCTGCTGCGCGAGCACGATATCGACACCCTGCTGGCGGCCATGGCGCAGTACCGCGCCCCGGTGCGCGAGAAGCGCATTCAGAACGAAAAGCAGCTCTGAGCAGCTGACGGAAAAAGGACGAGGAGACATGAGCACAATCAAGAGCAAGATCAACCCGCGCTCGGACGAATTCCGCGCCAATGCGCAGGCCATGGAAGCGGTGGTCAATGACCTGCGCGACAAGGCGGCGCAGGTGGCCCTGGGCGGTGGCGAGAGCGCGCGCGACAAGCACCTGGCGCGTGGCAAGCTGCTGCCGCGCGACCGGGTCAATCACCTGCTCGATCCGGGCACGCCCTTTCTTGAGGTCGGCCAGCTAGCGGCCTTCGGCATGTACGACAACGACGCCCCCTCGGCCGGTGTGATCACCGGCATCGGCCGGGTGCGCGGCACCGAGTGCATGATCGTCGCCAACGATGCCACCGTGAAGGGCGGCACCTACTACCCGATGACGGTCAAGAAGCACCTGCGCGCGCAGGAGATCGCCGAGCAGAACAACCTGCCCTGCGTCTATCTGGTCGACTCCGGCGGCGCCTTCCTGCCCAAGCAGGACGAGGTCTTTCCCGACCGCGACCACTTCGGGCGCATCTTCTTCAACCAGGCCAACATGTCGGCCAAGGGCATCCCGCAGATCGCCGTGGTGATGGGCTCGTGCACCGCCGGCGGCGCCTATGTGCCGGCCATGTCGGACGAGACCATCATCGTCAAGAATCAGGGCACCATCTTCCTCGGCGGCCCCCCGCTGGTGAAGGCAGCCACCGGTGAGGTGGTGACGGCCGAAGACCTGGGCGGTGGCGATGTGCACACCCGCATCTCGGGCGTGGCCGACCACCTGGCCGAGAACGACAGCCACGCGCTCAACATCGCGCGGCGCATCGTCGGCAACCTCAACCGGGTCAAGCCGGTGAGCCTGGCGCTGGGCGGCGGCGAGGAGCCGATCTACGATCCGTCCGAAATCTACGGCATCGTCCCCGCCGACACCCGCAAGCCCTACGATGTGCGCGAGATCATCGCCCGCGTGGTCGACGGCTCGCGCTTCGACGAATTCAAGGCGCGCTACGGCAGCACCCTGGTGTGCGGCTTCGCCCAGCTCTACGGCTATCCGGTCGGCATCGTTGCCAACAACGGCATCCTGTTCGGCGAGTCGGCACAGAAGGGCGCGCACTTCATCGAGCTGTGCGCCCAGCGTGGCATTCCGCTGTTGTTCTTGCAGAACATCACCGGCTTCATGGTCGGCCGCAAGTATGAAAACGGCGGCATCGCCAAGGACGGCGCCAAGATGGTCACCGCCGTGGCCACCGCCCAGGTGCCCAAGATCACCGTGCTCATCGGCGGCAGCTTCGGTGCCGGCAACTACGGCATGTGCGGCCGCGCCTACAGCCCGCGCTTCCTGTGGATGTGGCCCAACAGCCGCATCTCGGTGATGGGCGGCGAGCAGGCCGCCGGCGTGCTGTCCACCGTGCGCCGCGACGGCATCGAGGCCAAGGGCGGCAGCTGGAGTGCCGAGGACGAAGAGGCGTTCAAGGCGCCGATCCGCGAGCAGTACGAACTGCAGGGCCACCCCTATTACGCCACCGCCCGGATGTGGGACGACGGCGTGGTTGACCCGGCCCAGACCCGCCGCATGCTCGGCCTGTCGCTGTCCGCCTCGCTCAACGCCCCGATCCAGCCGACCAAGTTCGGTCTGTTCCGGATGTAAGGAGACGGCCATGTTTGAGACCCTCGACATCGAACGCGACGGCGGCATCGCCACCGTCTGGATGAACCGGCCCGATGTGCACAACGCCTTCAACGCCCAGCTCATCGCCGACCTCACCGCCGCCTGCGTCCAGCTCGACGCCGACGAGACGGTGCGTGTGGTGGTGCTGGCCGGGCGCGGCAAGAGCTTCTCGGCCGGCGCCGATCTGAACTGGATGAAGGCCGCCGGCGAGGCCAGCGTGGACGAGAACCTGGCCGACGCGCGCCGGCTCGCCGGCATGCTGCGCACGCTGTCCGAGATGGACACGCCGACCATCGCCCGCGTGCAGGGCGCGGCGCTGGGCGGCGGCATGGGCCTGGCCTCGGCCTGCGACATCTGCGTGGCCAGCGAGAAGGCCGTGTTCGCCACCTCCGAGGTCAAGTTCGGCATCATCCCCTCGGCGATCAGCCCCTATGTGATCCGCGCCATCGGCGAGCGCCAGAGCTACCGCTACTTCCAGAGCGCCGAGCGCATCAGCGCGCAGCGCGCCGGGGAACTGGGCCTGGCGCACGAGGTGGTCGCGCCCGAGGCGCTGGACGACAAGGTCGCCGAGATCGTCGCCGCGCTGCTGCAGGGCGGGCCGAAGTCGCAGGCGGCGGCCAAGGCGCTGATCCGCGCCGTGGCCCACCAGCCGGTGTCCGACGCGGTGGTCGAAGACACCTCGCGCCGCATCGCCACGCTGCGCAGCACGCCCGAAGCCAAGGAAGGCCTGAGCGCCTTCCTCGACAAGCGCCCGGCGGCCTGGGTGCCGCAGGCCTGACGAGATGAATGCACCCGGCGTCGGGCCTTCGGCCCTCGGCCGGGCTACGAGAGAATGAGGGGACATCATGTTTGAAAAAATCCTGATCGCCAACCGCGGGGAGATCGCCTGCCGCGTCATCAAGACCGCGCGGCGCATGGGCATCAAGACGGTGGCGGTGTATTCCGAGGCCGACGCCAACGCGCGCCATGTGCGCCTGGCCGACGAGGCGGTGCTGATCGGCCCGGCGGCGGTCAAGGAAAGCTATCTGGTCATCGACAAGATCATCGCCGCCGCGAAGCAGACCGGCGCGCAGGCGATCCACCCGGGCTACGGCTTCCTGTCCGAGAACGAAGACTTCTGCCATGCCTGCGATGAGGCCGGCATCGTCTTCATCGGCCCGCCGGTGTCGGCGATCCAGGCCATGGGCTCCAAGTCCGAGGCCAAGAAGATCATGGGCGCTGCCGGCGTGCCGCTGACCCCGGGCTACCACGGCGACGACCAGGACCCGGCGCTGCTCAAGCGCGAGGCCGACGGCATCGGTTACCCGGTGCTGATCAAAGCCGCCGCCGGCGGTGGCGGCAAGGGCATGCGCCTGGTCGAGAAGGCCGAGGACTTCCTCGACATGCTCGGCTCGTGCAAGCGCGAGGCCATCTCCAGCTTTGGTGACGACCATGTGCTGATCGAGAAATACATCACCCGCCCGCGCCACATCGAGATCCAGGTGTTCGGCGACACCCAGGGCAACTGCGTGTACCTGTTCGAACGCGACTGCTCGGTGCAGCGCCGCCACCAGAAAGTGCTCGAAGAAGCGCCCGCGCCGGGCATGACGCCCGAGCGGCGCGCCGCCATGGGCCAGGCCGCGGTCGACGCGGCCAAGGCGGTGGGCTATGTCGGCGCCGGCACGGTCGAGTTCATCGCCAACCAGGACGGCTCCTTCTACTTCATGGAGATGAACACCCGCCTGCAGGTCGAGCACCCGGTCACCGAGATGATCACCGGCCTCGATCTGGTCGAATGGCAGCTGCGCGTCGCCTCGGGCGAGCCGCTGCCGCTCGCGCAGGAGCAGCTGCAGATCCGCGGCCATGCGCTCGAAGCGCGCATCTATGCCGAAGACCCGGACAAGGGCTTTTTGCCCTCCACCGGCGCGCTGCTGCACCTGTCGCCGCCGGCCGAGAACCTGCATGTGCGGGTCGACACCGGTGTCGAGGAAGGCGACGAAATCAGCCCGCACTACGACCCGATGATTGCCAAGCTCATCGTCTGGGACCACAGCCGCGAGCGCGCCCTGGCGCGCATGCTGCAGGCGCTGGCCGAGTACCGTGTGGTCGGCGTATCGAACAACATCAGCTTCCTGTCGCGCCTCACCGCCTGCCCGGCCTTTGCCAACGCCGACCTCGACACCGGCCTGATCGAGCGCGAAAAGGCCTACCTCTTCCCCGAAGCCAAGGCCACGCCGGCCGAGGTCTGGTACGTGGCCGCGCTGGCCGAGCTGCTGCGCGAAGCCAACCGCGGCGCGGCCAAGGCCCGCCGTGACGAAGACCCGCTCTCGCCCTGGCACGCGCGCGACGGCTGGCGCCTGAACGCCTCGGCCCGCCGCGACCTGATCTTCCGCCTTGGTGAAGCCCAGAAAGCCGTGAACGTGGCCTACCGTGCCGACGGCTACACACTGACGGTCGACGGCCAGTCGGTCGAGGCGCGCGGCGAGCTCAACGACCGCGGCTTGCTGCGCGTCGAACTCGACGGCATGCGCATGGACGCCACCGTGGTGGCCGCCAACGAGAAGCGCCATGTGTTCCTGCACGGCCGTGCCTGGCAGCTGTCCAACGTCGACCCGCTGCACTTCGCCGGTGAAGGCGGCGGTGCCGAAGGCGGGCTGCTGGCGCCGATGCCGGGCAAGGTGATCGCGCTCATCGCCCAGGCCGGCGCCGCGGTGGAGAAGGGCGCGCCGCTGTTGATTCTTGAAGCCATGAAGATGGAACACACCATCGCCGCCCCCGCCGCCGGCACGGTCAAGGCCTTCCGCTTCGCGGTCGGCGACCAGGTGGGCGATGGTGATGAGCTGGTTGAGTTCGAGGTGAAAGCATGAATCTTCCGACACAGGTCCGTATCGTCGACGTCGGCCCGCGCGACGGGCTGCAGAACGAAAAACAGGTGATCGACACGGCGGTCAAGGTCGAGCTGATCGCCCGGCTCGGCGCGGCCGGGTTGAAGAGCATCGAGGCGACCTCCTTCGTGTCGCCCAAGTGGGTGCCGCAGATGGGTGACAACGCCGAAGTCATGGCAAGCATCCAGCGCCTGCCCGGCGTGGGGTATCCGGTGCTGACGCCGAACCTGAAAGGCTTCGAGGCGGCGCTGGCGGCTGGGGCCGAGGAGGTGGCGGTGTTCGGTGCGGCCTCCGAGTCATTCAGTCAGAAGAACATCAACTGCTCGATCGCCGAATCGCTGGCCCGCTTCGAGCCGGTGATGGCGGCGGCCCAGGCGGCCGGCGTGAAGGTGCGCGGCTATGTGTCCTGCGTGCTCGGCTGTCCGTATGAAGGCGAGATCGCCCCGGCCGCGGTGGCCGAGGTGGCCGCCACGCTGTTCGACATGGGCTGCTACGAGGTCAGCCTCGGCGACACCATCGGCACCGGCACGCCGGGCAAGACGCAGCGCATGCTCGACGCCGTGGCCGCGCGCGTGCCGGTTGGCAAACTGGCCGGCCACTACCACGACACCTACGGCCAGGCGCTAGCCAACATCTACGCCTCGCTGGAGAGGGGCGTGGCGGTGTTCGACGCCTCGGTCGGCGGCTTGGGCGGTTGCCCCTACGCGGCTGGTGCCTCGGGCAACGTGGCCACTGAAGACGTGGTCTACCTGCTCGACGGACTGGGTATCGACACCGGCATCGATCTGAACCGGCTGGTCGACACCGCAGCGTGGATCAGCGCCCAACTGGGCCGCGAGCCGGGCTCGAAGGTGGCACGCGCGGTGCTGGCCAAGCGAGGCGCCTGCGTATGAGCGTGGCCTCGCCCTGCGTCGACATCTGTAGAATGGACCCGCGCACCGGCCTGTGCGAGGGCTGCGCCCGCACCATCGACGAGATCACCGCCTGGAGCCGTATCGATGATGACGCCAAGCGGGCGATCCTGGCGCGGGTGGCCGAGCGCGAAGCGGCGCTTGATATATTCGATCAAGGCGGGCAGGCGGCCGGCGGCCGATAGAACCTTTTTCACTGCGGATAGTCTGTTCGCCGGGCCGTATCGCGGGAGGGCGCTGCGGGCCGGGGGCGTGTCGCCCCGACTTGCCAGAGAGCGACCATGAATCCGATCGATCCGATCATCCTGTTTTTCCTGCTCGGGCTGTTCGCCGGACTGGCGCGTGCGGAGCTTCGGCTACCGGCGGCCATCTACGATTTTGTGAGCATCCTGCTGCTGCTGGCCATCGGCCTGAAGGGCGGCATCGAGCTGGCCAAGCAGCCCTTTGGCGATCTGCTGCCGCAGATCCTGGCCGTGCTGGCCATGGGCTTCGCGCTGCCGCTGGTGGCGTTTCCGGTGCTGCGCTACCTCGGCCGCTTCAAACGCGCCGATGCGGCCTCGATCGCCGCGCACTACGGTTCGGTCAGCGTGGGTACCTATGCCGTGGCGGTGGCCTACTTCGGCACCCGCGAGATCTTCTTCGAAGCGCACATGCCGCTGCTGCTGGTGGTGCTCGAGGTGCCGGCGATTCTGGTCGGTATCGTGCTGGCGCGGGGCATGACGCGCGAGACCCGCTGGGGCGCGGTGATGCACGAGGTGTTTCTCGGCAAGGGAATCGTGCTGCTGCTCGGCGGCCTGCTCATCGGCTGGATCGCCGGGCCGGAAGGCGTGGTCTCCATCAAGCCGCTGTTCTTCGACCTGTTCAAGGGCATCCTCGCCATCTTCCTGCTCGAGATGGGCCTGATCACCGCCGCGCAGATCGGCTCGCTGCGCCAGTATGGGCTGTTCCTGCTCGGCTTCGGCGTGGTCATGCCGGTGTTTTCGGCGGTGATTGGCGCGCTGCTCGGCTGGGCGCTGGGGTTGTCGGTGGGCGGCACGGCGGTGCTCGCCACGCTGGCCGCCTCGGCCTCATACATCGCGGTGCCGGCGGCCATGCGGGTGTCGGTGCCCGAGGCCAACCCCACGCTGTCGCTCACCGCCTCGCTGGGCATCACCTTTCCGTTCAATGTGCTGGTCGGCGTGCCGCTCTATCATGCGATGGCCGAGCGTGTGCACGCCTTTCTGGGAGCCTGAGCCATGAGCCTGGCCAACGACAGAATCCGCAAACTGCTGACCATCGTCACCGAAGCGGCCATCGAGAGCGCGCTGGTGCGCGACCTCGACCGACTCGGTGCGCATGGCTACACCATCACCGAGGCACGCGGCAAAGGCCACCGCGGCGTGCGCGATGCCGGCTGGGACGCCTCCAGCAACATCCGCATCGAGGTGGTGTGCAACGCCGACACCGCCGCCGCCATCGCCGCCCACCTGCAGGCGCAGTACTACGCCAACTACGCGATGATCATGTGGGTGGGCGAGGTCGAGGTGCTGCGGCCCGAAAAATTCTGAGCCCGTGCGGCTCACTACACAGGAGCGCCCATGTCCGAGTGCATCGGCATCTGCGAGATCGACCCCGATTCCGAAACCTGCATCGGCTGTGGCCGCTCGGCCGACGAGATCTTCGGCAACGACCACAGCGACGACCCGACCGACGCCGACGTGCAGCCGCCGGCGGCGGATCATGTGCCGATCACGCCGGACGACACGCCGCCAGAGGTGACATGAGCCAGCTGCCCGAATCCCTCCATGTGCTCGAGCGCGGCTGGCTGTCGTCCAACAACATCCTGTTGTTTGAGGGCGACCGCGCCATCCTGGTCGACACCGGCTATGTCAGCCACGCCGAGCAGACCGTCGCCCTGGTGCGCAGCGCGCTCGACGGCCGGCGCCTCACCGACATCGTCAACACCCACTCGCACTCCGATCACATCGGCGGCAATGCCGCCGTGCAGCGCGCCTTCGGCTGCCGCATCACCGTGCCCGCCGGCATGCACGATGCCGTCCAGCAATGGGATGAAAACGCCTTGCTGCTCAGCGTGGCCGGCCAGGCCGGCGACCGCTTCACCGCCGACACCAAGGCCCACCCCGGCGACACCCGCGAGATGGGCGGCCTGCACTGGGAAGCCCTCGCCGCGCCCGGCCACGACATGGACGCGTTGATGTACTTCAACCGCGACCATGGCGTGCTTATCTCCGGCGACGCCCTGTGGCGCGACGGCTTCGGCATTCTCTTCGCCGACGTGCTCGGCACCGGTGACGGCATCGGTGAAGCGCGCCGCACGCTCGACGCCATCGCCCGCCTGCCGGTGCGCCATGTCATCCCCGGCCACGGCGCCCCGTTTGAAGAGGTCGAAGAAGCCCTCGCCGCCGCCTACGCCCGCCTGCGCGCCTTCGAGGAAGACGGCAGCCGCATGGCCCGCAACGCCATCCGCGGCTGCGTCACCTTCTCCCTGCTCGATATGCGCCGCATCGCCCTCGCCGACCTGCCCGGCTGGCTCGACCGTACGCCGCTGTTCCGCATTGCCAACGACCGCTTCCTCCACGAAACCCCCGAACGCCTCGCCGACTGGCTGGTCGACAGCCTGGTCAAAGCCGGCGTCGCTCGCCGCGAAGGCGACTGGCTGGTCGCGGCCTGACGCGTACCGCGATCATCGGCAGACCGTAGATTCTATGTTGCGTGGCAATCGCCGCACGTGCAACATGCAGCGAGGGTCGATCAAGCACCCACCCCGGATTCCGGCCTTCGGCCTGCATCCGGGCGACATCGGCCCAGCCCGATGCGCCCGGCGTGTCACAAGCCGGCGGTAGGGTGGGCAGCTTGCCTGCCCACCAGCGATGCCTCGTATGGTCGATGACTGGTGGGCAGCAAAGCTGCCCACCTTACGGCCCTGAGCGCGATGAATCTCCTCACCCATAAACCAGCCCCGGCAAATACGTCACAATCCCCAGCAGCAAAATACACAGCAGCAGCCCCAGCACCTGCAACCCCAGAAACACCAGTGCCGAGCAGGTGGTGACCATGCTGATGGAATCGGGGGTGACGCCGCGCATGTAAGACAAGGCGTAGCCGAAGGGCGAGGCTGAAAAAACTCATCTGCATGTGGGCCAGGTAGATGACGTCGAGCCACAGCGCGCCCTTGTCGCCGGGCACGGCGGGCAGGCCGAGCAGGCCGTCGAAGGTGAGTGACTTGATGATGGGCACGGCGAGCGGTGAGCGGCGGGACGTCAACGCCAATGAAGATTTTCTCCGGCGCCCACGCCTGTCGCGGTGTTCCGGCCCGCCCGGCGGGTGTTATCGCTTGGCGGTTCGCTATACACTCGACGCATTCAGTTACGAGCCTAGCCATGCAGATCGTCCTCATCAGCGGCTTGTCCGGATCGGGCAAGAGTATTGCGCTCAACGTGCTGGAAGATGCCGGCTACTACGTGGTGGACAACCTGCCCGCCACGCTCCTGCCGCAACTCGTCTCCAACCTGCACAGCAGTGGTTACCAGCGGGTGGCGGTGGCGGTGGACGTGCGCTCCGGTGCGTCGATTGCCGCCTTGCCAGGCGAGGTCGAGCGCCTGCGCGCCATGATCGAGGATGTGCGTTTCATCTTTCTCGACGCCCGTGACGACACGCTCATTGCCCGGTTCTCCGAAACCCGGCGCCGCCACCCGCTCGCGGAGGACAACGTCACCCTCGCCGAAGCCATCGCGCGTGAGCGTGACGCGCTCGACCCGATCGCCCGTCTCGGCTACCGCATGGACACCAGCGACACTCAGGCCAACACCCTGCGCGCCTGGGTCAAGGACTTCATGAAGCTCGAGGCCACCGCCGGGCTCACCCTGCTGTTCCAGTCCTTCGGCTTCAAGTACGGCATCCCGGTTGATGCCGACCTGGTGTTCGACGTGCGCTGCCTGCCCAATCCGCATTACGACCCCAAGCTGCGCCCGCTCACCGGCAAGGACCAGCCAGTGATCGACTTCCTCGAACGCATCCCCGAGGTCGGCCGCATGGCCGAAGATATCCGCACCTTCGTCGCCAACTGGCTGCCAGCCTACATCCGCGACAACCGCAGCTACCTGACCGTGGCCATCGGCTGTACCGGCGGCCAGCACCGGTCGGTGTACTTCGCCGAGCGCCTGGCCGAGGCCTTTGCCGCCAATGTGCGCGTCATGGTCCGCCACCGGGCCTCGGCGCGGCGCGCGCGGGACGGCCATGGCAGCACATGAAGCTCGCCTGGCATGAGTGGCGCGCCGGCTTCCGGCCGGGCGACGCCCTGGTGGTCGGCGGTGGCCTGCTCGTCTGCGTGGTGTCAGCCCTCACCTTCTGGCAAGGCGGCGTGGCGCGCTGGGCCGAGGTGCGCGCCGGCGGCACCGTGGTGGCGCGGCTGAGCCTCGACCAGCCGGCCAAGCTGAACGTCGACGGCCCGCTGGGGCGCACCGAGGTGCACATCGAGCCCGGCCGCGCCCGTGTTTACAGTGACCCCGGCCCGCGTCAGTACTGCGTGCTGCAGGGCTGGCTGACCCGCGCCGGTGCGGTCGCCATCTGCGCGCCCAATGAAGTCAGCCTGCGCCTGCTCGGCGACACCAACACCTATGACACGCTCAACTACTGAGCTGCCGGTCACCGACGCAGATGTGCGCATCGCCCGCTACGCGGCGGCCGCGATCGCGCTGTCGGTGGCCGAGGCTGCCATTCCGTTGCCGCTGCCGGGCGTCAAGCCGGGGCTGGGCAACATCATCACCCTGGTGGTGCTGGCGCGCTGGGGCTGGCGCGAGGCGGCCTGGGTGGCCTTGCTGCGGGTGTTCGCCGCCTCGTTGGTGCTGGGCCAGTTCCTGGCGCCGGGCTTCTTCCTCAGCCTCAGCGGCGCGCTGATCAGCCTCGCCGTGCTGGCGCTGGCGCGGCATCTGCCGGCGCGCTGGTTCGGCCCGGTCAGCCACAGCGTGCTGGCCGCCTTCGGCCATTTTGCCGGGCAGATCCTGATCGCCCGGCTGTGGCTGGTGCCGCACGACGGTATCTTCTACCTGGTGCCGGTGTTCGCGCTGGCGGCGGTGGTGTTCGGCACGGTCAACGGCCTGGTGGCCGACTACCTGCTGCGGCACGCCCCGCCACGGCTGGGCGGTTGAGCCGGATCGCACGGACGCGGTGTCGGTATTGGCGCTAAGATGACGGGGTGCCCACGCTATCCCGTCTGGATCGGACATGCGCCTGTTCAAAATCCTCGCCTCACTCACCTTGAGCCTGCTGGTGCTGGCGGCGGGGGCGGTGTGGTATCTCACCGAGACCTTCGATAGCGACCGCGTCAAGGCCGAGCTGAGTCAGGCGGTAGCCGAGCGCTACGGGCGCGCGCTGGCATTCGACGGGCCGCTGATCCTCTCGTTCTGGCCGCGCCTGGCGCTCGACGCGCAGCAGGTGCGCCTGTCGGCGCGCGACACCCCCGACCGGCGGGCCGCGCAGATGCAGCGGGTGCGGGTCAACGTCGGCCTGTTGCCGCTGCTGTCGCGGCGCGTGGAGGTGCAGGAGATCCGCTTCGATGGCCTGCGGCTCTACCTGACGCGCGACATGGTCAAGACGCTGGACTCGCTCGACGGCCTGCGCGACGCGTCCACCCTCGAGGCGCGCAAGGTCGCCTTCAACGTGCACCGGGTGACCGTCACCGATGGTGCGCTGGAAATTGTCGACCCCATCCACGGCACGACGCTGCAGTTGTCGCGGCTGACCGCCTTCGTCGGGCCGGTCGGTCGGAACATGCGCGGCGCCTTGGGTATTGAAGGCGACGCCACTGTGGTGGGCGCGGCGAGCGCGGCCGGGCGCTTTCGCATGACCGCGGGCTTCGATATCGACCGCGGCGGGGTGGTGAGCCTGAACGCCGCAGGGCTGGACTTCACCGGCGAGGCCGGCGGTTATCAGCAGGCCAGCCTGGCGATCAGCTCCGGCGGCGTGGTGGCCGGTGCCGATGGCCGCTGGCAGGGGCGCGATCTGGCCCTGCAGATGACGGGCCAGGGCCGTGCCGGCACCAGCGAGATCACGGCGGAGGCCTCGGTTTGGCAATGGCAGGACGGTCTGCGCCTGCCTCAGGCCGCCGCCAGCTTCAAGCGCGACGGCGAGCGCGGTGGCGCGCTGGCCGCGCGGGTCGCCAATCTACGGCCCGACGCCGAGGGCTGGCAGGCCGATAGCCTGTCGGTCGAGGGCAACCTGCGCCGTGACGGGCGCAGCCATGCGGTGGCGATGCAGGCCGTGCCGCTGTGGCGTGCCGACGCGGCGCAGCTGCAGCTCAACGGGCTGGATGCGAGCTTCGGCTGGCCCAGCGCCGATACCGGTCCGGCGCGGCGGCTGCAACTGACCGGGCAACTCGCCTGGCAGCCGCTGGCCGGCGCGCTCGATGCGGCGCTGGCCTTCAATGACGGTATGCATCGGCTGGCCGGGACCGTACGCATCGCGCCCGAACAGGCGCAAGCCCTGCAGTTCGACCTGCACACGCCGCAGCTGTCGTTGGCCGGGTACCGCACCGAGCTGCTCGGCCTGTGGCAGGCGGCGTCGCTGCCGCCCTTTGCCGGGCGGCTGCGTGCCGACCGGCTCGAGGTCAGGCCTGCGCTTCGAGTCCCTGGTCCTGCCAATGGCCAGCGATGGCAAGGCGCTGCGCCTGGGGCCGCTGGACGGGGCGGTGGCGACCGGTCGGGTGTCGGGCACGGTGTCACACGACGGCGCCGGCGCCGGTGAGCTGCAGATGACGCTGACCGCGCTGCCGATCGAACACTGGCCGGCGGCGGCCGCGGCCCTGCCCGGGCTCAGCGGGGCACTCGATGGCGATGTGCGCCTGCAATTCGATGCGCGCGCACCCGATCCGTGGTCGGCCGCCACGGGCACCGCACAGCTGATGCTCAACGGCGGGCAGTGGCGCGGTATGGAGGTGATGGGGGCATTGCGGACGCAGGATGCGGCGCTGGCCGCCATCTGGCCGACGGCAGCGTCGTCGCCCGACCTGACGATTCGCCACGCCAGCGCCGAGGTGCAGCTGGCCGGGGGCGCGGCGCAGGTCGACGCATTGTCGATCCGCAGCGACTGGGTGCAGCTGACCGGCACCGGGCGCGTCGCCCTGGCCGATGGCGCCCTGGCGCTAGCGCTGCACGCTGAGCTGGCGGAGGCGCCCAAGGGCATGCGCGATCGGATCTTCCGCACGCTGCGCGGCAAGACGGTGCCGGTGGACCTGGCCGGCACGCTGGCAGCGCCGCAGTGGCGGGCGGCAGCCGGTGAGGCCCCGCCCTAGAACGCGCTCAGACGCCGTTGGCCTTGAACCACGCCTGCAGGCGTTGCCAGCCGTCTTGCGCCGGTCCTTCGCGGTAGCTGGGCCGGTAGTCGGCATGGAAGGCGTGGCCGGCGTCCGGGTAGATCACGATCTCGCCCGGTTTGCCGGCGGCCTTGAGCGCCTCGCGCATGGCCTCGGCGTCGGCGGCGGGGATGCCCTGGTCCTGCGCGCCATACAGGCCGAGCACCGGCGCCTTGAGCTCGCCGGCGATGTCGATCGGATGGCGCGGGTTGAGCCCCGAGGCGTCGCCGCGGATGCGCCCGTACCAGGCCACGCCTGCCTTCAGCTTGGGGTTGTGCGCCGCATACAGCCACACCACGCGCCCGCCCCAGCAGAAGCCGGTGATGCCCAGCCGGGCGGTGTTGCCACCGTGACCGGCGGCCCAGGCCACGGTCATGTCGAGGTCGGACATGACTTGCTCGTCGGGCACTTTCGAGACGATTTCCTTGAGCAGCGTGGGGATGTTGTCGTACTTTCCCGGGTCGCCGTGGCGAAAATACAGCTCGGGGGCGATGGCCAGGTAGCCGAGTTTGGCCAGGCGACGGCACACGTCGCGGATGTGTTCGTGGACGCCAAAGATCTCCTGCACCACCAGCACCACCGGGTGCGGGCCGCCCTGCGCCGGGGCGGCGTGGTAGATCGGCAGGGCACCGGTGCCGGTGTCGATGCTGGTGGTGCCGGTGGCGAGCCCGGTGTCGTCGGTGTGGATCATGGTCTGGGCACTCACGGGGTGGGTCGCCAGGGCAAAGCCGGCCGCCGTCGCGGTGAGCAAAAAGCCGCGGCGGTCGAGCCGGTTGGCGGGGAGCAGGCTGTTGAAGTCGGAATCGGTATGCATCGAACAGCTCCTTGGGCGGGGTGGCTGGCGGGCGGGCGCTGCAGGGGATTGTCTTTGCGTGTGACCGTCGGTGCGCGGGCGCGTTCAGCCCGGCAGGCAGACCCAGCCATCCATCAGCATCCGGGCGCTGCGCCGGAGCACGGCCGCCTCGAGCAGCCACTGGCCTTGCCGGGTGCAGGTGGTGGCGCCGACCTCGCTGCGTCCGGAGGGGTGGCCGATGCGCAGCGGGCCGGGCGGATCGTGCGGGAGCTGGCGCGAGACCAGCGACCCGGGGACGCCCGCCGCCGCGGCGATGGCGATGGCCGCGGTACCCGGGATGGCGTGATGGAACTGGCCCATCGACAGCACCCGGGTGAGCAGGTCGAGGTCGCTGGCGGCAAAGCGCTTGCCGTCGACCGAGATGCAATCGGCCGGCGGGGCGACGATCGCCACCTTGGGCGTGTGCTGACGGGCGGCGGCGGCCTCGGCGCTGTCGGCCAGCTCCATGGCCAGCGCGCCGGCGATGCGGATCTGCTCGCAGCGCGCGCGCAGCGCGGTGTCGGCGTTGAGTTGTGCCTGCGAGGCGGTGCAGTCCATGCCCAGCGCATGGGCCGAGACGAAGACCATCGGGTTGCCGGCGCTGACCAGTGAGGCGTCGAGGGTGCTGCCGTCGTCGAGCGTGAGCGTGTCGACCGGCTTGCCGGTGGGCAGGATGCCGCCGCCGGCTGCGCCACCGGGGTCGAGGAAGGTGAGGGTGATCGGCGCGGCCGCAAAGGCCACACCATCGAGCACAAACTTGCCGCCCTCCAGCGGTTCGCCGTCGTGCACCGGCACCCGTGCGTGGATGCGCTTGCCGATGTTGCGTTGCCACAGACGCACGTTGACCTCGCCGCTGGCTGGTGCGGGCAACAGTTTTCGCCACAGCGCGAAGGGGCCGACGGCGGCGGTGAGATTGCCGCAGTTGCCCGACCAGTCGATGTGCGCGCGATCGACCAGCACCTGACCGAAGAGGTAATCCACATCGCAATCGGCCTCGCTCGACGGGGCGACGATGACCACCTTGCTGGTGCTGGAGGTGGCGCCGCCGAGCCCGTCGATCTGCTTGCCGTAGGGGTCGGGGCTGCCGAGCAGGCGGACGAGCAGGGCGTCGCGCTCGGCGGGGTCGGCCGGCAGGTCGCGGGCGAGGAAGAACACGCCTTTGCTGGTGCCGCCACGCATCCAGGCGGCGGGGATTCGGGTCTGGGGCATGGTCGTGGGCTTGTCGGTCGGTGCTGCCGAGGGTGGGTAAAGCGCAGGCGGGTGAACGTTCTTTATAGCGCTGTTGCTTGCGCCTGTCATTGTGCCGGCTTAGTCTGAGGCCTTTGCGGCGGCACAGGCCGGCGCACGGCGGTTTCGACTCTCTCTGGTGCGCATGCGCATCGAACCACGGGGCACATCCATGAGTTCTCTGAATCTGATCGGCGGCGAGAAAGGCGGCGTCGGAAAATCGGTTACCGCGCGGGTGCTGGCGCAGTATTTCATCGACAAGGGCCGGCCCTTTACCGGTTTCGACACCGATCGCTCGCACACCTCCTTCACCCGTTTCTACGCCGACTATGCCTCGCCGGTGATCGTCGACACCTACGAGGGCCTGGACCTGATCGCCACGGTGTTCGACGAGCCGCCGCCCGAGGCCGGCGAAGCGCCGAGCGTGATCGTCGATCTGGCCGCCCAGACCGCCGCCCCGCTGGCGCGCTGGATCAAGGACTCGGACCTGCTGGCGCTGATGTCCGAGATGGGGGTGACGGTGAACTACTGGCACCTGGCCGACGCCGGCGCCGATTCGGTGAGCCTGCTCAACCGGCTGATCAACACCTACGGCGCCGAGCTGAATTACTTCGTGGTCAAGAACCTCGGGCGCGGCACGGACTTTTCCCAGCTCGACAACTCCTCCGCGCTGCAGGGCGCGCTGGCGCTCGGGGCGCGGGTCATCACCCTGCCAGAGCTGCACGAGGCGAGCATGCGCAAGATCGATCGTCAGAGCGCCAGCTTCTGGGCGGCGAGCAACACGCGCAGCGGCCCGGATGCGCTCGGCCTGCTGGAACGCCAGCGGGTCAAGACCTGGTTGCGCGCGATCTATACAAGCTTCGACGAGCTGCCGCTGTAAGGGGCCCGGAGGCGGTGAACGAGGGGTGGCGCCACGGCCACCCATAGCGGTATGAGCGGCCACAGGCGGCCGGCGGCCAGATCATAGTTGTCCATCAGCGCCGCCCACGACTGGCCGGCCACGAAATGCCCGAACAGGAATTCGAAGGCCAGGGTCATGGCCAGCCACAGGCCGCCGATGCCCGCTGCCTGGCGCAGCGAGGCCGGACGCAGGCGCGGCATCACCCACCAGATGTACCCACCGAACAGCGCGATGGCGCTCAGCGTCGATACCTGGTGCGCGGCCGTCTCGCCCAGCGGCACCAGCAGCCAGGCTTCGCGTGCGGCACCGTTGGCAATGGCGATGGCCACCATCGGCAGCCAGGCCGCGACCCAGCCGCCGAGGCCGGCCGGGCGTGTCGGCGAGGCGGTCATGGCGGCGGCTTACTTCTCGGCCAGCGCCTGGCCGAGCAGCTCGGCCACCAGGGCGTTGAGGCCGCCTTCGTGGTTGGCGCCGCGTTCCTGCAGCTGCTTGACCAGTGCGATCGGCAGCTTGCAGGCAAAGGGCACGACGCCGAGGGCGCGCTCCTGCTGGCGCTGCTCGCGCTTGTCGGCCGCAGTGGCGGCGGCACCGAAGCGCGCCGGGCTGGCGGCGGCGTTGAGCTTGTTGTTGATCTTGAGCCCGCGGTTCTTGGCCAGATCGGTGGGTTTCATGGGCATGATGGGTCCTTGGTTCCCGACGCCGGCACGGTCGCCGGCGCGGCATTATCGCGCAACGGCGCGGGCATGGTGAGGCGCGCGCCGAATGGCCGCTCACAATGCGATTGGAAATGATTCTCTATACTGTCGACTCATCGTCAGTCCGGAGTGAAATGTCATGACCCTCAAGTCGCGTGCCGCGGTGGCCTTTGCCGCCGGAGAACCCCTGCAGATCGTCGAAGTGGATGTGGCGCCGCCCCAGGCCGGCGAGGTGCTGGTGCGCATCGTCGCCAGCGGGGTGTGCCATACCGACGCCTTCACCCTGTCGGGCGATGATCCGGAAGGCATCTTTCCGGCCATCCTTGGCCATGAGGGCGGCGGCATCGTCGAGGCGGTGGGCGAGGGCGTTACCTCGCTGGCCGTGGGCGACCATGTGATCCCGCTGTACACGGCCGAATGCCGGGAGTGCAAATTCTGCAAGTCGGGCAAAACCAACCTGTGCCAGGCGGTGCGCACCACCCAGGGCAAGGGCCTGATGCCCGACGGCACCACGCGCTTCTCCTACCAGGGCCAGCCCATCTACCACTACATGGGCACCTCGACCTTCTCCGAATACACCGTGGTGCCGGAGATCTCGCTGGCCAAGATCCCCAAGGAGGCCCCGCTCGAGAAGGTGTGCCTGCTCGGCTGCGGCGTCACCACCGGCATCGGCGCGGTGCTCAACACCGCCAAGGTGGAGGCCGGCGCCACGGTGGCCATCTTCGGCCTCGGCGGCATCGGGCTGGCGGCGATCATCGGCGCCGCCATGGCCAAGGCCGGGCGCATCATCGCCGTCGACATCAACCCGGCCAAGTTCGAGATCGCCCGCTCGTTGGGCGCCACCGACTGCGTGAATCCGAGCGAGTTCGACAAGCCGATCCAGGACGTCATCGTCGAGATGACCGACGGCGGGGTGGACTACTCTTTCGAGTGCGTCGGCAACGTCAAGCTGATGCGCGCCGCGCTGGAGTGCTGCCACAAGGGCTGGGGCGAGTCGACCATCATCGGCGTGGCCGGCGCGGGGCAGGAGATCTCCACCCGGCCCTTCCAGCTGGTGACCGGCCGCGTGTGGCGCGGCTCCGCCTTCGGCGGCGTGCGCGGGCGCACCGAGCTGCCCGGCTATGTCGACAAGGCGCAGCGCGGCGAGATCCCGCTCGACACCTTCATCACCCACACCATGGGGCTGGAGGACATCAACCGCGCCTTCGACTTGATGCACGAAGGCAAGAGCATCCGCACCGTGATCCACTTTTGAGCGGGGCGCGCATGTCTCTCGAATGTCTCTCCAGCCAGCGCAGCTTCGGCGGCTGGCACAAGCGCTACCGCCATCGCGCCGCCAGCCTTGGTTGTGACATGGTGTTTGCGGTCTATCTGCCGCCGCAGGCCGAATCGGGACAGCGTCTGCCGGTGGTGTACTGGCTGTCGGGCCTGACCTGCACGGATGAGAACTTCATGCAGAAGGCCGGCGCGCAGCGCGTGGCGGCCGAGTTGGGCGTCATCCTGGTGGCGCCGGACACCAGCCCGCGCGGCGAAGGCGTGCCCGGCGACCCCGACGGCGCCTGGGATTTCGGCCATGGTGCCGGCTTCTACGTGAATGCCACCGAAGCGCCCTGGGCGCAGCACTACCGCATGTACGACTATGTGGTGGACGAGCTGCCGGCACTGATCGAGGCCAACTTCCCGGCCTCCGACCGTCGCAGCATCAGCGGCCACTCGATGGGCGGCCATGGCGCCTTGATCTGCGCGCTGAAGAACCCCGGGCGCTACCGCGCGGTGTCGGCCTTCGCGCCGATCTGCCATCCGATGGCCTGCCCGTGGGGCGAAAAGGCGCTCTCCCGCTATCTTGGCGAAGACCGCAGCCGCTGGCGCGCCTGGGATGCGACCGAGCTGATCGCCGATGCCGCCGAGCGGCTGCCGATCCTCATCGACCAGGGCGCGGCCGATGGCTTCCTCGCCGAGCAGCTCAAGCCCGAGACGCTGGAAGTGGCGGCCCGTGCCGCCGGCCATCCGCTCACCCTGCGCCTGCAAGCGGACTACGACCACAGCTACTACTTCATTGCCAGCTTCATCGAGTCGCACCTACGCCACCATGCGCAAGCGCTGGCGGCGTAGCGCTCAGAACGTGTGAATAAATCTACTGCGCGTGCCGATTGCTGCGTTGCTCGTTCGCTCACGCCTCGCCTATCCATTTGATATGTCTCGTCGTTCGCTCGCGTAGTTGCCAAATGCGGCCTTGCACTCGGCCCTGCTCGCCACGATTTCTGCACAAGTTCTCAGTCGCCGCTGACCCGGCCGCGGCCGGCCTTGATGGCGCTGCGCCGGGTCTTGCTCTCCAGGCGCTTCTTGACCGCGCTGCGGGTCGGGCGGGTGGCGCGGCGGGCCTTGGGCTCGACCGCCACGCGGGCGATCAGGTCTTCGAGCCGGCGCACCGCATCGGCGCGGTTCTTCTCCAGGCTGCGAAAGGCCTGCGCCTTGATGATCACCACCCCGTCCTTGCTGATGCGCTGGTCGCCCAGCGCCAGCAGCCGCGCCTTGATCGGCTCGGGCAGCGAGGAGGCCGCAATGTCGAAACGCAGGTGCACCGCGTTCGACACCTTGTTGACGTTCTGCCCGCCGGCGCCCTGGGCGCGGATGGCGGTGATGTCGATTTCGTCGGGCGGGATGGTGATGGACGGGCGCATGGCGGAGCCTGAAGAGCTTGAGGTGCTATTGTAGGGAGGATTCGCCGGGCTTGCGTCCTGCCCGCCCGGACGGATCCGTCGGCCCGCCTTGTGTGTCGTGCGGATGCCCCCCGGAGGCTCTCATGATCGAAACCATTCTCCTGACCACCGCGCGCATCCTCACGTTTGAAGGCAGTCGTGGTCTGACCAATGCCACGGGCTTCTACTTTGCCCGCGGCGATCGCCTGTTTCTGGTGACCAGCCGGCATGTGATGTTCGATGAGCCGAGTGGGCACTTTCCCGACCGCATCGAGATCGAGCTGCACACCAATCCGGCCAACAACGTGGAGTCGACCGGTTTTTCGATGCTGCTGTACCGCGACGGCAAGAGCATGTGGCGGCAGGGGGAGGATTCGGCGGGCGAGGTGGACGTGGCGGTGCTCGAGATCGACCGCGCCGCCTTGCCGAGCACCGCCTCGTTCAAGGCATTCACCCCGCAGCACCTGCTCAGCCAGCTCGATCAGGTCGAGGTTGGCTCATCCTTGCTGGTGGTGGGCTTCCCGCTGGGGTTTCATGACACGCTCAACCACATGCCGGTGGTGCGCCAGGCGATCATCGCCTCGTCCTTCGGCCTGCGCTTTCAGGGCAAGGGCTATTTTCTGACCGATGCGCGCACCCACCGTGGCACCAGCGGCGCGCCAGTGGTGATGCGGGTGGACGCACCGTCGCCTGAACTGGGCGATCTGCCATGGATGCTGCTCGGCGTGCATTCGGCCCGGCTCGATGTGGGCGAGCGGGATCTGGAGGTGGACGAGGCGCTCGGGCTCAACTGCGCCTGGTACGCCGACATCCTGATGACGCTGACCGACGGCTGAGGCCGCACGGCGATCAGCCCTGCTGCGGTGCCGGGTCGTCCGGGCCATTGCCCGGGGCGTCGGCGCTGTTGTCGCCGCTGTCGTTGTTGGCCGCCTTGTTGGCCAGCTTGGCCTGACGCTTTTCTTCCTGCTTGCGCTTCTTGGCCAGGTCGCGCTGGCGTTTTTCGAATTGGTAGTTGGGTTTTGCCAAGGGGTCATTCTCCTTTTGTCGGCGTGACTGCCGGTTGGGTCATTGAAGCGTCGGGTGAGGTGCTGGCAGTGCCATCGTGCGTCGAGGCGCTGCCAGCCGGGGGGCTCAGTAGCGGTTGCCGCCGCCACCGCTGCGGCCAAAGCCACCGCCGCCGCTGCGACCACCACCACCGCCCCGGCCGCCAAAGCCGCCGCCACCGCCGGTGCGCGGCGCCTGCGGGCGGGCTTCATTGACGATCAGGCTGCGGCCGCCGGCGTCCTTGCCGTTGAGGGCGGCAATGGCGTCTTCGGCGTCCTTGTCGGAGTTCATCTCGACGAAACCAAAGCCTTTGGAGCGGCCGGAGTCGCGGTCCATGATGACCTGGGCCGAGCTGATGGCGCCGAAGGGGGCAAACATTTCTTCGAGCTGGTTGTTGTCGACCGAGTAGGCCAGGTTGCCGACATAGAGTTTCTTGCTCAACGGAGTTCTCCACAAATAGATAAAGGCATGACACCCGGCTTGGCCCCGGGAGGATTCCCGCGGGCGAAGGGCACGACAAAGGCCAAGCACTCGAGGGCCGCGCGGGGCGGTGTCACATGCCTCGTTGAATTGCGTCGACGTTGAACAGGAACACGATCCTGTCGTCACTGCTGCACCTCGGTACGGGTATTGGAGCAGAGCGACTGGGCTTTGGCAAGGTAAGTTGCGGGGCGGATGCCCTGTCGTTATGCGGGATTGCGGCCGCCCGGGTCCATGCCCATGGCAAGCCGACGGCTTCGGGGGTGACCACAGGCTGCGGGGCCGGGCCTACTGGTAGTGGGTGAAGACGGCCTTGGCGTCCTTGTGGGCGCGGTCCAGCGTGCAGATCGATTCGTCATCGTCATGGCCGCTGAAAAAACCGTCGGCCTGGGCGCGCATCACCATCTGGATGGCGGCGTCGTCTTCGACATCGTATTTTTCGACGATCAGCGTGGTCACTTCGTCGAGGTGTTCTTCATAGGTCATGCCGGGATCTCTTGTCAGTCCTGGGAAATGTCGCGCAGCATGTCGAGGTACAGCGCCTCGACCTGCTCGCGGGCCCATGGCGTGCGCCGCAGGAATTTCAGGCTTGAGGCCATGCTCGGCTCATGCGTGAAGCAGCGGATGCGCACCGCCTGGCCGAGCTGGTCCCAGCCGTAGTAGGCCTCCAGTTCGGTCAGCATGCGTGCCAGCGTGATGCCATGCAGCGGGTTGTTGGCCTGGGTGTCTGCCATTGCGAATTACTCTTGAAGGGCGGGCGGCGCTTGCCCTGAGCCGATTCAGCGCCTACCCTGTCGGCCAATTCTACCTTCTTGCCGGATGTCCCCATGAGCGATCTGCCGCCGTGCCCGCAATGTGCGAGCGAACACACCTACCCCGACCGTGAGTTCCTGGTCTGTCCCGAGTGTGGCCATGAGTGGTCGCCGGGCGATGCCGCCAGTGCCGACAGCACGGGCGAGGGCGAAATCCGCGACGCCAACGGCACGGTGCTGGCCGATGGCGATTCGGTAGTGCTGATCAAGGACCTGAAGGTCAAGGGCTCGTCCACCACGCTCAAGGTGGGCACCAAGATCAAGAAGATCCGCCTGGTCGGCGGCGATCACGAAGTCGATTGCAAGACCGACGCCGGCAGTTTCATGCTCAAGGCCTGCTTCCTGAAGAAGGTCTGAGAGCGACATGCTGGATATCGAACAGCCCTGGTTCCTGCCGCAGCTGTGCCTGCTGGTGGGCGGCACGTTCATGATGGCGGCCGCGGCAAACGCCTGGGGCGTCTGGTTTCCCAAGGCATAGCACCTGTGGGAGACGGCTGAGCGCCCATGGCCGGGCGGGGACTCGCCCCGCCGGCATCGGGCGCGGGGTCTCAAGCGCGCAGCCGGTCCTCGCGGATCATCTGCGCGCCGTGGGTGGCGATCATCAGCGTCGGCGCGCTGGTGTTGCCCGAGGTGATGGTCGGCATGATCGACGCATCCACCACCCGCAGCCCGGCCAGGCCGCGCACGCGCAGGCGGCTGTCGGTGACGGCCGAGGCATCGTCCGCGCGCCCCATCTTGCAGGTACCCACCGGGTGGAAGATGGTGGTGCCGATGTTGCCGGCGGCGAAGGCCAGCTTCTCGTCGGTGTCGTAGGCCGGGCCGGGCAACTGTTCGACCGGCTTGAACGGCGCCAGCGCCGGCTGGGCGGCAATGCGTCGGGTCAGGCGGATGGCGGCGGCGGCTTTCTGGCGGTCGGCCTCGTGGGTGAGATAACAGGCGCGATCTTCGGCGCGCTGGCCGGGTTGCGGTCGCGGATGCGGATGTGGCCGCGCGATTGCGGCCGCAAATCGCACACGCTGGCGGTGAAGGCCGGGAAGGTGTGCAGCGGGTCGCCGAACTTGTCGAGCGACAGCGGCTGCACGTGGTATTCCAGGTCCGGCGTCGGCACCGACGGGTCGGAATGCGCGAACACCCCGAGCTGGCTTGGTGCCATGGTCAGCGGGCCGCGGCGGAACAGCGCGTATTCGAGCCCCCATCATGGCCTTGCCCCACAGGCTGTTGGCCTGCTGGTTGAGCGTCTTGATGCCTTCGACGCGGTAGATGCTGCGCAGTTGCAGGTGATCCTGCAGATTGTTGCCTACGCCGGGCAGCGCATGCGCCACCGGGATGCCGAGCGACTGCAGCAGGGCCGGGTCGCCGATGCCGGAGCGCTGCAGGATGGCCGGCGAGCCGATCGACCCGGCGGCCAGCACCGTCTCGATGCGGCTGCGCGCCACGCAGTCCTCGCCATTGACCCGGAAGCGCAGGCCTGTGACGCGGCTGCCGTCGAGCACCAGCCGGTCGCTCAGCGCGGCGGTGATGATGCGCAGGTTGGGGCGTTTGCGGACCAGGTCGAGAAAGCCGCGCACCGCGCTCCGCGCGTGCCGCGCCGCTGGTTGAACTTCGAACTGGCTCACCCCGCCGTTGTTGCCGCGGTTGAAATCCGCCGTGGCCGGCACGCCGGCCTGGGTGGCCGCCTCCGCGAAACGGTCGAGGATGTCCCAGCGCAGGCGCTGCTGCTCCACGCGCCATTCGCCGCCCGCGCCGTGCGCCTCCGAGCACCGCGCCAGTGGTCTTCCACGCCCTTGAAGAGCGGCAGCACCCGGTCCCACGCCCAGCCGGCGTCGCCGGTCAGTTGCGCCCACTCGTCGTAGTCGCGCGACTGGCCGCGCAGGTAGAGCATGGCGTTGATCAGCGTACTGCCGCCCAGGCCTGCCGCGCGCATAGATGATGCTGCGCCCGTTCGCCCGGCTCGGGCTCGGTCTTGTAGCACCAGTCGGTGCGCGGGTTGTTGATGCAATACAGGTAGCCGACCGGGATCTTGGTCCAGATCCATTTTTCGTCGTTGCCCGCTTCGAGCAGCAGCACGCGCACGTCGGGATCGGCCGACAGGCGGTTGGCCAGCACGCAACCGGCCGCGCCGGCGCCGGCAATGATGTAGTCGAATTCGCCGAAATCTTTCATGGGTGTCCTTCCCGGAACCCCTTTGGGCGCCGGCTTTGGGTGGGGCAGCGCGGCCGGCTGAAGCCGGCCCTACCCGGTGAGTCTGTCGCGCGTAGGGCGGGTTTCAACCCGCCGCGGCGGTCGTGGTTCGTTACGCGTTGACCGGCATGACGAACTCCGGCCCCTTCGAGCCGCTGTCCGGCCAGCGCTGCATGACGCTCTTGTAGCGGGTGTAGAAGCGCACGCCCTCTTCGCCGTAGGCGTGATGGTCGCCGAACAGGCTCTGCTTCCAGCCGCCGAAGGAATGCCAGGCCATGGGCACCGGGATCGGCACGTTGATGCCCACCATGCCGACGCGGATCTTCTGGGCGAATTCCTGCGCGCTGCGCCCGTCGCGGGTGTAGCAGGCCACGCCGTTGGCGAAGGGGTGGGCGTTGATCAGCGCCACCGCCTCGGCGAAGGTGTCCACCCGCACCACGCACAGCACCGGGCCGAAGATCTCCTCGTCGTAGATCTTCATGCCGGGCTTCACATGGTCGAACAGCGTGGCGCCGAGGAAGAAGCCTTCCTCGCGCCCGGCTACCACATGGCCGCGACCGTCCATCACCAGCGTGGCGCCGGCCTCGACGCCGCTGGCGATGTAACCTTCGATGCGCGCCTTGGCCTCGGCGGTGACCACCGGGCCCATGTCGGCACCCGCGGCCTCGCCGTCGGCGATGTTCAGCTTCGCGGCGCGGCTGCGCACCTTGTCCACCAGGGTGTCGGCAATCGGGCCGACCGCCACCGCCACCGAGATCGCCATGCAGCGCTCGCCGGCCGAGCCGTAGGCGGCGCCGATGAGCGCGTCGGCGGCCTGGTCGAGATCGGCGTCGGGCATCACCACCATGTGGTTCTTGGCGCCGCCCAGCGCCTGTGCGCGCTTGCCGTTCCTGGCGGCGGTCTCGTAGATGTGGCGGGCGATCGGCGTCGAGCCGACAAAGCTCACCGCCTGCACGTCCGGGTGCGCCAGCAGGCCCTCGACCGCCTCGCGGTCGCCCTGCAGCACGTTGAACACGCCATCGGGCAGGCCGGCCTCGCGGAACAGCTCTGCGGTCAGCAGCGAGGGCGACGGGTCGCGCTCCGAAGGCTTGAGGATGAAGCTATTTGCCGCAGGCGATGGCCACCGGCGCCATCCACATCGGCACCATGAAGGGGGAAGTTGAAGGGCGTGATGCCGGCCGTGACGCCCAGCGGATGGCGCTGCGCCCAGTTGGCAGCGATGCCGCCGCCGACGTTGTCGAAAACTGCCCGCCAGGCAGACACGGAATGCCGCGAGCGAACTCGATCACCTCCAGCCCGCGCTGCTTTCTCGCCCTGCGCATCGGGAAAGGTCTTGCCGTGCTCGCAGGTGATCCAGGCGGGCCAGATCGACGGTGTGCTGCTCGACCAGCGCCTTCATGCGGAACAGCACGCGGGCGCGCCGTTGCGGTGCCAGCGCGCCCCATTCGACCTGGGCGCGGGCGGCGCTGGCCACGGCGGCGTCGACATCCGCCACGCTGGCCAGGCCGACGGTGCGGGCGACGCGGCCGAGCGCCGGGTCGAAGACTTCGGCGCTGCGCTCGCCGGTGGCGGCGACGGGGCGGCCGTCGATCCAGTGGGTGAGGGTGTCGGGTGCGGTGGTGTAAGTCGGGCTCATATCAGGCAAAGGCTCCATGAAAGAAATGACATCATGGGCTGTATTAAAATCGCCATTGCGCGGCAGATCCAATGATTTATCCTTGAGCTGGATATTTCGACTGCTTATATCGCCAATGGACTACGTCAGCCTGCGTGCCTTCGTCACCGTCGCCCGCGAGGGCAACCTCACTCGCGCCGCCGAGCGCCTTTTCGTCACCCAACCGGCGCTCAGCCTGCAGCTCAAGAAGTTGCAGGCGGGGCTGGACCTGACCCTGTTCGAGCGCACCCCGCGCGGCATGCGGCTCACCGAGGCCGGCCAGCGCCTGCTGCCGGCGGCCGAGCGGGCCTTGGCGGCCGGGGCCGAGTTCGGCGCCGCGGCCGCTGCACTCAAGGATGCGGTGGTCGGCCGCCTGCGTCTGGGCACCATCGTCGATCCGGAATTCCTGCGCCTGGGCGCTTTCCTTGGCGCGCTGGCCGAGCGCCATCCGGCCCTGTCCTTCGAACTGAGCCACGGCATGTCGGGCACGGTGGCGCGGCGGGTGGAGGCGGGCGAGCTGGACGTGGCCTACACGCTCGGCGCGCCCGGCTTCCCCGAGCTGATGGGGCGCTTCCAGGTGGTGGGGCTCACCGAGTTCAGCTACCGCGTGGTCGCGCCGCCCGGCTGGGCGGGGCAGGTGCGCGGCAAGGGCTGGCGCGCGCTGGCCGCGCTGCCGTGGATCGAAACCCCGCCCGAGTCGGTACACCACCGCCTGCTGGCGCGCATCTTTGCCGCCGAAGGTGTACGCCCGAATGTGGTGGCGCGGGTGGACCTGGAGCCCTCCATGCTCGACCTGGTGCGCTCCGGCGTCGCCCTGGCGCTGGCGCGCGACAGCCTGGCGCTGCGCGCCGCGCATGCCGAAGGCGTGGTGATTGCCGACGGCGTGTCGGTGGCGGCCGAGCTGGGCTTCATCTGCCGTGCCGACCGCCGCACCGAGGCGCCGATCCAGGCGGCGATGGAGGCGATCGAGCAGGTGTGGCGGGGGTAGGCGCACGCCGATGTGTGCGGCGGCCATGTGCCGCCGGTCGGATGGCGCGGGCGCATGGCCGGTCTGGCGCCATGCCGGGCGATAGCGTCTGCTAGTATCGATTCAATAATCTATTCACAAATCGATTCATCGCCATGCCCGACCATGCCGAATCCCTGCGGCGCCACCTCTCGGCCGCTGTGTGCACCGCGCGCCAACTGGCCGACTGGCTGGATGTCAGCCAGCCCACGGTGTCGCGCGCCATCGCCGCGCTGGGCGACGACGTGGTTCGCATCGGTGCCGCGCGATCCATTCAATACGCCCTGCGCGACACGGCGCGTGGCCTGCCCGACATGCCGGTGTACCGCGTCGATACCCAAGGGCGGCTGCGCAGGCTCGGCATGCTGATCCCGGTGCGGCCGGCCGGCTTCGTCATGCGCCAGGAAGACGGCGTCACGCTTCACAGCGACGGCCTGCCCTGGTGGCTGTTCGACATGCGGCCGCAGGGCTACCTCGGGCGCGCCTACGTGGCCCGCCACAGCCAGCCCCTCGGCCTGCCCGACCGCCTCGCCGACTGGAGCGACACCCACGCCCTGCATGCGCTGCTGGCGCACGGGCACGACGTGGTCGGCAACCTGCTGCTGGGTGACACTGCCCGGCAGCACTTCCTGACCGCGCCCGAGGGCGTGCCGCTCACAGCGCCCGGCAAGGCCGAGGCGTATGCCGCACTGGCACAGGCCGCCGCCCGTGGCGAGACGCCCGGCTCGTCCGCCGGCGGCGAGCAGCCCAAGTTCACCGCCCTGGCCGCCACCCCCGACGGCCCGCGGCATGTGATCGTCAAGTTCAGCGAAGCCGAAGCCAGCCCGGTCACCGAGCGCTGGCGCGACCTGTTGCTGGCCGAACACCTCGCCCTCGACACCCTGCGCCGCGCCGGCCTCCCGGCCGCCACCTCGCGCATCGTCGACCACGCCGGGCAGCGCTTCCTCGAAATCGAACGCTTCGACCGCGTCGGCCCCCTCGGCCGGCGCGCGCTGCACTCGCTCGCCGCGCTCGACGCCGAATTCGTCGGCGCCGGTGCCGGCATCTGGCCCACCGTCGTGCGCCCGCTGGCCAGCGCCGGGCAGATCACCCCCGAGGCCGCGGATGTGGCTGAGCTGCTGTGGGCCTTCGGCACCCTCATCGGCAACACCGACATGCACCACGGCAACCTCTCCTTCATCGCCGACCACGGCCGCCCCTACGCCATCGCCCCCGCCTACGACATGACCCCCATGGCCTTCGCCCCCCACCGCAGCGGCGCCCGGCCCGACACCCTGCCGGCGGCGAACATCCACGCCAGCGTCAGCGCCGACCACTGGGGCCACGCCGAAGCGCTGGCGCGGGAGTTTTTGGCTCGAGTCGGGAGAGAGCAAGGCTTCAGCCCGCGGTTTCGGGCGTGTGTCGATGCCTTGGCGGGGCATGTGGATGCGGCGGGGGAGAAGATTGGGCGGTTGGGCTGAGGTGGGGGCAGGCTGCTCCGTAGCCCGTGCGGATCGCTGTTTTGGGCTCTGCTGGCACGAAGTCGCCCCGGTTGTGCGGGCGAGAGGGGGTATGGATTCGTAGCCTGGATGGAGCGAAGCGCAATCCGGGGTAAGCAGTCGATCAATCGATGAATCCCGGAGGCGGCCCTGCGGGCCCTTTCCGGCTACGCTTGCTGGACTTGCTCGCTATGTAAGAAAGCGGCGTGGTGAAGCATGTAAACCGCCAATAAAACACGTTAACAGGGCTAGTTTATTTTGCTACGACCTAACACCCATCGTACACGGACGCCCGTTTGATGTTCATCTTCGCGTGCAATTAGGCCTTGTTCACGGAGTTTGCCAAAGATGCTAGTGACTTGCTCGGCTGAGTCCAAGGCCAAGATGTCGAGAGCCTGTCTATTCGTAATGTGTCCGTGTCGGCCGATGAAGTTAGTAATAAGATTTGCGGCTTCACTATTCGGCGCTCTGCGCAGCGTTACATACAAATTTGCGCCATCTTCTCTGAATGTTGGATCAATAAAACCAGCTTGCCGCATGCGCTCGACTGCCGTGTTGATCCCTTCACCCAAGTCCTTATTTGGCGCGTCAGGATACTTGGAAAGCAGACGTACAAGTTTTGGGTTTCGCGAGAATCGTGCATCAAGGATGTTCTGGGTGGTGACAAACCCCGGTAGTCGACCTGGGCTGCGAAATTCAACGCGATTCTTATATACGCTGATCAAGACGTTGTCAGAGACAGCATAGTCTCGATGAAGAACTGAATTTACGAGCACTTCATAGAGTGCTTCATCAGGGTAGTCCGGCGCGCGAAGGCCGTCCATCGTCCAGCAGGCGCATCGACTGATAACTTTTTTGAGCGTGATGAATGCAAGTTCAATCTGTGCTTTCAGCGGGCCTTCTATGGTGTGCAGATCGTCGGTGAGATTGTCTCTTTCGATTTCCTCGTGAGAGGAATCGTAGCGCACGATCCTAACGGCACACTGCCGCGGTACCATTGAGCTTGGGTTCTCAGCAAATAGGAGTGCGGAAGCGACGGTTGGCGCATAGCTCTTCGCATCAATTAGTCGCTCTTGCAATGAGAAAACCAATGGATCCTTGTTCGTGACGCGGAGCGAAGCAAGGAATTTCGTCAGTGGGGCTCCGTCAATAATGGGATCGGGCTCAACATCGGCAAGGAGTGTGTCCTCCTCGGAAACGATTCCTTTTGCACGCATTAGCTCTTGCACTTTGGCTGCGGGGAGTTTTATGTTCGAAGCTCCCTTGCGGATAAGGACATCGCCACTTGCAGTCTCGTGAACCCGCAGACTCTTTCTAATGACAAGCTCAAGGACGTATTCGCGCGCCAAAGTTCCATCGCGAAAGAGAAATCTATGACTGAAATCAATCCCTGGGTTGAGTGACGCCAGTGATTGGATGAACCGTTGTATTCTCGATGGATCTTTTTCCGATCCAACGCTTAATCGGGTTCGGGATTCTTTTGCAACATATCTTCAATGCCGATAACTAAAGTTCCACCTTCAGCATTTGCGAAGCCAACTGCTGCGTCTTGGACACATCCCGTGGTTTCATTCCTTGCCGATTTTCGATCGAAATAGTCGCTCTCGCCCTGTTCGCAGAGATCCAGAACCTCTTCGTCTTCAATCATCACAATAATGCTCACGGATCGAACCCCAATCGCCTTTGTCGCGCTCAATTCGAAAATAATGACGCTGAACATGATACGAGTATTAATGTATCAAGCTATTGCATTCACCGAAATCCGCGAATACAAGTGTCGCGCCCCTCCATCCCTGACGGGAACCTTAGAGAGAGGGCTCATGTAAATCGCCCAAAATCTCGGGTAGCCAATCGGTGGCCGATTTACAACGCAAAGCGGACCTGCAGCGCTTTGTCTTGTACGGTTGCTCCGGTCGATTACCTGCCCCACGGCGTCTCGTCTAATCTGGTTGCTGTCGTGCAGGAACAAACAGGTGACAGACAGCAACGGCCGAAAACACGCCGTTATACCACCGAAAGCAAAGCTCCTTGGCGCCCCGCCTACCCGCAGAGCCCCAAGGAGCAACACCAAAACCCTCACTTCACCGAAATCAACTCCACATCAAACACCAGCGTCGCGTTCGGGCCGATCTTGCCGCCGGCGCCGGTGGTGCCGTAGGCCAGGTCGGAGGGGATGTAGACTTCGTAGCGGGCGCCTTCTTTCATCAGTTGCAGCACTTCGGTCCAGCCGGAGATGACCTGGCTGACGCCGAAGCTGGCCGGTTCGCCGCGTTCGCGGGAGCTGTCGAAGACGGTGCCGTCGAGCAGTTTGCCGGTGTAGTGGGTGACGACCGTGTCGGTGCGGCTGGGGGTTTTGCCGGTGCCGGCTTTGATGACTTTGTATTGCAGGCCGCTGGCGGTGGTGACGACGTCTTTTTTCTTGCCGTTTTCGGCGAGGAAGGCGCGGCCGTCGTCGAGGTTTTTCTGGCCGCGGGCGATCTTTTTCTGGTCGGCCTTTTCCTGACCGATGACGAAGGCTTCGCGCATGTCGCGGCCCGACAGGCGCGGTTCGCGGCCGGCCAGGGCGTCCTTGAGGCCCTGGATGACGGCGGCTTCGTCCATGTCCATGCCGCTCTGGATCAGGGTCTGGCCCATTTGCAGGCCGGCGCCGTAGCCGATTTTCTGTTCCAGGGTGTTGAGTTCAGTTGCGTCGGCGGCGTGGGCGCCGAAGGTCATGGCCGCCAGGGCGGCGGCAAACAGCGTGCGTTTCATGGTGGGTCCTGAGAGCGGTCGGAAAGTGGCGGATATTAGCCCACTTCGGCCGCGTCGGCTTTGAGCCAGACCAAAGCGCTGCTCAGGGTTCGACCTGCCGGGCGGTGTGCGCCAGGCAGCGCTCGATGTCGGCACGGTCGATGGTTTCGCCTGGCTTGGCGGTGAGGTCGATGGCGACGCCGTTCTGGTCCGGTTCGACCTGGATGTTTTGCAGCTTGTCGTACTGCGTGGAGGGGCAGGTACAGGTGCCGGCCGCGCATTTGGCCAGCTCTTCCATCAGCTTGTGCTGCGCTTCGGGCGGGACGCTGGTGTCGATATGCAGGCCGTCGGTCTTTTCGGTGATGGTGTAGTCCATGGTCGGTCTCCCGTACTGAACGCCTGCAGCCTACACCTTATAATGCCCGCCTCACCAACCCCGGCACGAGAACACCATGAGGCTGAACCTGAAGGTCCCCTTCGCCGAAAAGGACCAGGCCAAGAAGCTGGGCGCCCGCTGGGATGCGGGCCGCAAGACCTGGTACATCGACGACGGCAAGGTCGACCCGGCGCCCTTTGCCCGGTGGTCGCCGACGCCCGACGACGGCTCGGCCGGCGATGCGCCGGCGCGCAAGCCCGTGGCCGCCCGGCGTCAGTCCGTGGCCAGCAAGGTCCAGATCGGTCGCCACTATGTCGAGCAGCCGCGCGTGTGCGACTGCCCGCCGTGGGAGGTGTGCGACACGTGCCGCGCCACGGCGCTGTCGCACTAGGCCGGGGGGCGAACATGGAAGCGGTGGCGGTCATCGACTTCGAAACGACCGGGCTGTCGCCGGCGCAGGGCGACCGGGCCACCGAGGTGGCCGCGGTGATCGTGGTCGACGGCCAGGTGGTCGACCGTTACCAGAGCCTGATGAACGCCGGGGTGCGCATCCCGCCCTTCATCGAGGCACTGACGGGCATCTCGAACGCGATGGTCCGCAGCGCACCGCCGGCGGCCGAGGTGATGCGGGCGGTGTCGGACTTCGTCGGCGACCATCCGCTGGTGGCCCACAACGCCTCCTTCGACAGCAAGTTCTGGGACGCCGAGCTGGCGCACACCGGGCGCGCCCGGCGGCAGGATTTCGTCTGCTCGCTGCTGCTGTCGCGCCGGCTCCTGCCGCAGGCGCGAAGCCACAAACTCGGGGCGCTGGTCGAGTACGCTGTCCTGCCGGTGGCCGGTCGCTACCACCGCGCGCTCGCCGATGCCGAAATGGCGGCCAGCCTGTTGCTGCGCCTGACCGATGAGTTGCGGGAGCGTCACCGGGTGAGCCAGGTTTCCGTCGAGTTGTTGCGCAAGCTCCAGCGAGTTCCCAAGCACCAGATCGAGCGCTGCATTGCGCGCGAGCGAGGCCGATGATCTGCTCGCGTGCTGGCGGTAAAACAGAAAAACCTTGATTTTGTGGACGATCGGTCTAATATTCGGGGCATGCTCGATACGCCCTCCCCGCCACGCCGCCGCGGCCGCCCGCCGAAACGGGCCGATGCCCCGCTGGACACCGCGATGCGCTGGTGCGCTGCGGCATGGCTGTGCTGACCGAAAAGGGCTTTTCGGCCACCGGCATCGACGAGGTGCTCAAGAAGAGGTGGGCGTGCCCAAGGGCTCGTTCTATCACTACTTCGACAGCAAGGAAGCCTTCGGCCATGCGGTGATCGCCGCCTATGCCGACTACTTCGCGCGCAAGCTCGATCGCTGGCTGCTGGCGGCAGACCGGCCGGCCCTGGCGCGCATCGGCGATTTCGTCGATGACGCCGCCGAGGGCATGGCCCGCTACCAGTTCCGCCGCGGCTGCCTGATCGGCAACCTGGGGCAGGAGATGAGCGCCTTGCCCGAGTCCTACCGCGAGCGGCTGGAGGCGGAGTTCCGCGACTGGCAGGTGCGCCTGGCGAACTGCCTGCGCGCGGCCCAGACTGAAGGGACGCTGTCGCCGGCGGCAGACTGCGATCACTGGGCCGCCTTTTTCTGGGTCGGCTGGGAAGGCGCCGTGCTGCGGGCGCGGCTGGTGCGCAGTGCCGAGCCCTTGCGCTGTTTTACCGAGGGTTTTTTTGCAGCGATCGGGCGCTGAATTTTTCGACCATTTCTAGACGATCGGTCTAATCGCAGCTGCCGGGCTGATCGTGTCATGAGGAGAGAGGAGAGCACCATGTACAAAGCCATCGTGATCAACAAGACCGAGGCGGAGGGCTACAACGCCCACCTGATGGACCTGGACGACGGCGATCTGCCCGAGGGCGACGTGACTGTGAAGGTGGCGTATTCCACCCTCAACTACAAGGACGGCCTGGCGATCACCGGCAAGGGGCCGGTGGTGCGCAAGTTTCCGATGGTGCCGGGCATCGACCTGGCCGGTACGGTGATGGCGAGCACCCATGCCGACTTCAAGGTGGGCGATGCGGTGGTGCTCAACGGCTGGGGCGTGGGCGAAGGCCACCCTGGCGGGCTGGCGCAGAAGGCGCGCCTCAAGGGCGACTGGCTGGTGCCGCTGCCCGCCGCCTTCAAGCCCGAGCAGGCGATGGCCATCGGCACCGCCGGCTATACGGCCATGCTGTGCGTGATGGCGCTGGAGCGCCACGGCGTGACGCCCGACAAGGGCGAGATCCTGGTGACCGGCGCGGCCGGCGGCGTGGGCAGCGTGGCGGTGGCGATTCTCGCCAAGCTCGGCTACACGGTGGTTGCCTCGACCGGGCGTCCGTCCGAGGGCGACTACCTCAAGACGCTGGGCGCGGCCGAGATCGTCGACCGCGCGCAGTTCTCCGAGCCGGGCCGTCCGCTCGGCAAGGAACGCTGGGCCGGCGCCGTGGATACCGTGGGCAGCCACACCCTGGCCAATGTCTGCGCCACCACCAAGTACCGCGGCGTGGTCACCTGCTGCGGCTTGGCGCAGGGCATGGATTTCCCGTCCACGGTGGCGCCGTTCATCCTGCGCGGCGTGACGCTGGCCGGTATCGATAGCGTGATGGCGCCCAAGGCCGAGCGCCTGGAGGCCTGGTCGCGCCTGGCAACCGACCTGAATGTGAGCAAGCTTGAACTCATCACCCGCGAGATCGGCCTGTCCGAGGCCATCGACGCCGCCGGCGAGCTGATGGCCGGCACGATCCGCGGCCGCGTCGTGGTGGATGTGAACCGCTGACCCGTTTCGCCGGGCGGGGAGGGCCCCGCCCGGTTTTTTCATGCCTTTTCCGGAGTGCTTCCATGACTGACCGTATCAGCCGCTTCCCCGTGCCCGAGCTGTCCGATCTGCCCAACGATGTGCGCGAGCGCATCCTCGGTGTGCAGGAGAAGGCCGGCTTCGTGCCCAATGTGTTCCTGATGCTGGCGCATCGCCCGGCCGAGTTCCGCGCCTTCTTCGACTACCACGACGCGCTGATGGAAAAGAACGAGGGCCTGACCAAGGCCGAGCGCGAGATGATCGTGGTGGCCACCTCGGGTGCTGGCAACTGCCTGTACTGCGTGGTGGCGCACGGCGCGGTGCTGCGCATCCGCGCCAAGAACGCGCGCGTGGCCGACCAGTTGGCCACCAACTACCGCAAGGCCGAGATCACCGAGCGCCAGCGCGCCATGCTCGACTTCGCCATGAAGCTGTCCACCAACGGTGGCGCGATCGAGGATGCCGACGTGGCGGCGCTGCGCGAACACGGCTTTGACGACGAGGCGATCTGGGACATCGGCGCCATCACCGCCTTCTTCGCCATGAGCAACCGGCTGGTGCATCTGACCGGCACGCCGCCCAACGAGCCTTTCTATCTGATGGGGCGCGTGCCCAAGGGCAGCTGAGCGCCCGCCGGCGGGGGCGGCGGATCGTCCGCGCCGGCAAAATATGGTGCAATGCCGGCATCGCCCGACCCGAGACTTGCCCGTGAGCACCGACCCCCTGTTTCGCCGCGTTCCGCCCATGCACGCCCTGGCTGCTTTCGAGGCCGCGGCGCGCCTGGGTGGTTTTGCACCCGCGGCCGACGAGCTGTGCGTGACGCCCAGCGCGGTCAGCCACCGCATCCGCCAGCTCGAACAACAGCTGGCCATGCAGCTGTTCGAACGCACCTCCTCAGGGGTGCGCCTGACCACCGCCGGGCGCCTGTACCTGGGGCGGGTGCGCGAGGCCTTCGATGCGCTGGCCCACTCGGGCGGGCGCGGCACCTCCGGGCGGGTGCGCCTGCGCGTGTCGGCGCCGCCGACCTTTGCCCGCCAGCTGCTGATGCCGCGTCTGCCGGCCTTTTTGCAGGACCGCGACGAGCTCGACCTGGAGATCCATGTCGGCAACCTGCTGCAGGCAGATGTCACCGAACCGGCCGATGTGGCCATCCTGTGGAGCGACGGCAAGGCCCTCAACGGCATCGCTCACCGCCTGTTCGACGACCGTGTCGGCCCCCTCGCCGCACCCAGCTACATCGCCGCCCACGGGCTGCGCAGCGTCGAGGACGTGGCCCGCGCCACCTTGCTGCGCTCGCCGCTGCTGCCCTGGGGCGCGTGGTTCCAGGCCGCCGGACGCGCCCGGCCCGAGCCCGAGCGCGGCGCCGTGTTCAACGACCTGGGCATGTTGCTCGAAGCGGCCAGCGCCGGGCTCGGCGTGGCCATGAGCACGCGGCGCCTGGCCGCCGCCTGGCTCGATTCGGGCCGGCTGGTGCCGATTACCGACGTCACCGCCGTCTCGCCCAACAGCTACTACGTCACCTGTAGCGCGGCCGATCAGCACCGCCCCGAAGTGGTGGATTTCATGGATTGGCTGCGCGAGGGGCTGGCGGAGTGAACTTCCTCGCCCACCTGTGGCTGGCCGGCCCGGACGAAGGGCTGCGCCTGGGCGCGGTGGCCGGCGATTTTGTCAAAGGCGCGCTGCCCGGCGATCTGCCGTCCGACATCGCGGCCGGCGTGGCGCTGCATCGGGCGATCGACGTATACGCTGAAACGCACCCGGCCTTTCAGCGCTCACGCGAAC
>JAWKYX010000037.1:0-38055 GCA_041396265.1 Rhodocyclaceae bacterium | reverse complement strand
CCCGTAAAGCGCGGCGCGCGCTTTTCCATGAAGGCGGCCACGCCCTCGCGGTAGTCGTCCGACTGGCCGCAGGCGCGCATCATGTCGCGCTCCATGTCGAGCTGGGTCGAAAAGTCCTGCGTCGAGCTGGCCCAGATCGCCTTCTTGGTCTGGGCGAAGCCGAAGGTCGGGCCGGCCGCCATCTGGCGGGCCAGCGCGATCACCGTCGGCATCAGGTCGGCGTCGTCCACACACTTCCAGATCAGACCCCAGGCTTCGGCCTGCTCGGCCGGCAACTTGTCGCCGAGCATCGCCAGGCCCATGGCGCGGGCCGGGCCGAGAAGACGCGGCAGACTCCAGGTGCCGCCGGTGTCGGGGATCAGCCCGAGCTTGCAGAAGGCCTGGATGAAGCTCGCCGAGCGCGCGGCGAACACCAGGTCGCAGGCCAGCGCCAGGTTGGCGCCAGCGCCGGCGGCCACGCCATTGACGGCGGCAATCACCGGCATGTCCAGGTCGCGCAGCGCCATCACCAGCGGCTTGTAGTTCTTCTCGACCGAGGCGCCCAGGTCCGGCGCGGCATCGCCGGCCGACACGCTGCGGTCCGACAGATCCTGCCCGGCACAGAAGCCGCGCCCGGCGCCGGTCAGCACCATGGCGCGCACCGTGCCGTCGGCACGGCCGGCGCGGATCGCGTCGAGCGCGGCGCGCACTTCGGCATGCATGGCGTCGGTGAAGCTGTTGAGCCGGTCGGGCCGGTTGAGGGTCAGGGTGGCCACGCCCTCGGAAATCTCGAGGGTGATCGTGTCGAAAACATGCGCCATGGCGTCGTCCTTGGGCGTCCGGGCCGGGGCCCGGGCGGGTGTCTCCTCCACCGCTCGCGTTGCGGCCTGCTCGGCAGCGTGCGTTCGGCAACCTATACTGCGGCGGTCGGGTTCGTGCTTTTTCTTTGTTTGACCGACCGGTCGATCAACAGTAAAATTGATCTACGTCAAAAAAGCAAGCCCCGGATCAAAAAACGGCCGACACGCCGCACCCAGGTGCCGTGCCAGGCTGCCGCCCCGAAGGAGACACCATGTCGCACCCGCTGTTCGAGAAGCACCAGGCCACCCTGGAACAGGCGCTCAGCGCCATCCGCTCGCGTGCCTACTGGACGCCGTTCAATGAAATGCCCAGCCCGCGCGTCTATGGCGAAACCGCCGACGCCGACGGCAAGGCCGCGATCGACGCCTGCGTCGGCCGCGAGTTCACCCTCGACCAGCCCGGCCAGCGCGGCTGGAGCGCCACCGAGCGCTCGCCCTATGGCGTACCGCTCGACGTCAGCTACCCGGTGTGCGACACCGAAGCGCTGATCGCCGCGGCGCAGGCCGCCATGCCCGCCTGGCAGAACCTCGGCGCGGCCGGGCGCACCGGCGTGTGCCTGGAGATCCTCGACCGCCTCAACAAGCGCAGCTTCGAGATCGCTCATGCGGTGATGCTGACCACCGGCCAGGGCTGGATGATGGCCTTCCAGGCCGGCGGCCCGCATGCGCAGGACCGCGGGCTGGAGGCCGTGGCCTACGCCTGGGACGAGCAGTCACGCATCGTGCCGGAGGCTATCTGGAACAAACCGCAGGGCAAGAACCCGCCGCTGGTGATGAAAAAGCACTTCGAGATCGTCGGCCGCGGCGTGGCGCTGGTGATCGGCTGCGGCACCTTCCCCACCTGGAACACCTATCCCGGCGTGTTCGCCGCGCTGGCGACCGGCAACCCGGTGATCGTCAAACCGCACAGCAACGCCATCCTGCCTGCGGCGATCACCGTGCGCATCGCGCGCGAGGTACTGGCCGAGGCCGGCCTCGACCCGAACCTGATCAGCCTGGCGGTGGTCGACAAGCGCGCCGACACCCAAGCGCTGGCGACCCACCCGGCGGTCAAGTCCATCGACTTCACCGGCAGCAACGTCTTCGGCCAGTGGCTGCTCGATAACGCCCGCCAGGCCCAGGTGTATGCCGAGCTGGCCGGCGTGAATAACGTGGTCATCGAATCGACCGACAACTACAAGGCCATGCTGCGCAACCTGGCCTTCACGCTCAGCCTGTACTCGGGCCAGATGTGCACCACCACCCAGGCCATCCTGGTGCCGGCCGGCGGCATCGACACCGACCAGGGCCATAAGAGTTTCGACGAGGTGGCGCATGACCTGGGCGCGGCGATCGAGAAATTCCTCGGCGACATCAATGTGGCCACCGCCGTGCTCGGCGCGATCCAGTCCGAAGCCACGGTCGACCGCATCAACGAAGCCGGCGCGCACGGCAAGATCGTGCTCGACTCGAAAAAGCTGGTGCATCCGCAGTTCCCCGACGCCGAGGTGCACACCCCGGTGCTGCTGACCTGCGATGCGGCGGACGAAAAAAGCTACATGGAAGAGCGCTTCGGCCCGATCAGCTTCGTCGTCAAGGTGGCCGACGGCGCGGCCGCGGTGGCGCTGTCGGAGCGCATCGTGCGCGAGCACGGCGCGCTGACCGTCGGCCTGTACTCGACCAAGCAGGACGTGATCGACACCATGACCGACGCCACCCTGCGTGCCGGCGTGGCGCTGTCGATCAACCTCACCGGCGGGGTCTTCGTGAACCAGTCGGCGGCCTTCTCCGACTACCACGGCACCGGCGCCAATCCGTCGGCCAACGCCAGCTACTCGGACGCCGCCTTCGTGGCCAACCGTTTCCGCGTGATCCAGCGCCGTTATCACGTCGCCGAGTAAGAATGTAGGGCGGATAAGCGCAGCGCATCCGCCAAACACCGCCCCGACGAGGCACCGATGGCGGATGCGCCTTCGGCCTATCCGCCCTACCAAGGACGCCCACCATGCCCTGCTATGAAATCGACGGCCTCAAGCCGGTCATCCACCCCACCGCCTTCGTGCATCCCGATGCCGTGCTGATCGGCGATGTCATCGTCGGCCCGCACTGCTACGTGGCCCCGCTCGCCTCGCTGCGCGGCGACTTCGGCCGCATCGTGCTCGAAGCCGGCTCCAATGTGCAGGACACCTGCGTGATGCACGGCTTCCCCGGCACCGACACGGTGATCGAGGAAGACGGCCATGTCGGCCACGGCGCCGTGCTGCACGGCTGCCGTGTCGGCAAGAACGCCTTGATCGGAATGAACGCGGTGGTCATGGACAATGCCGTGGTTGGCGAAGCCACTATCGTCGCCGCCTGCGCCTTCGTCAAGGCCGGCATGGTGCTGCCCGCCCGCCACCTCGTGGCCGGCATGCCGGCCAAGGTGATGCGCGAGTTGTCCGATCAGGAAATCGCCTGGAAGAGCGACGGCACCCGTACTTATCAAGAGCTGACCGAGCGCTGCCTGGCCACGCTCAAGCCCTGCGCGCCGCTCACCGAGATGGAGCCGGGCCGCGAACGGCTGAAGTTCGACGACAGTGTGGTGCCGCTGGTGGACCTCAAGAAAGGCGGCTGAGCCCACCCGACGTCGGACGACGCAATCGTAGGGCGGATAAGCGCAGCGCATCCGCCATCGGTGCCCCATCGAGGCGGTGTTTGGCGGATGCGCCTTCGGCTTATCCGCCCTACGCCGCGCGCCGCCTTATCACGTGCTGCCCAACGCAGCCACGCCGGCCCGTGCCACCTGGGCGTCCTCACCGGCCGTGACGCCGGAGACCCCAACCGCGCCGATCACCACCCCATCGACGACGATCGGCTCGCCGCCTTCGAGCGGCACCACCGGCATCGACAGGGCGGCGATGCGGCCGGTGTTGACCATGTCCTCGAACACCTTGCTGGGCTTGCCGGTGAGCACGCAGGTGCGCGCCTTTTCGGGCGCCACCGCGGCGCTCATCAGCGGCGCACCGTCCATGCGCTGCAACCACAGGGCGTGGCCGCCGGCATCGCACACGGCGATGCTCACCGCCCACTGCTTGGCCACGGCTTCGGCCTCGGCGGCCGCGGCAATGCGCTTGACGTCGTCCAGCGTCAGCACGCGGATCGTTTTCATGATGTGCTCCCCCGTGTTCTCGTCGCTCAGCGCTCGCCCAGGTCGCTGAAGCGGATCGGCTGCGCGCCCTGCCACAACACCCGGCGGCCCATGTCCATCAGCTGCTCGCCGCCCTCGACCACGGTCAGAAAGTGGTTGCCGGCCAGCTGCCCCATCTTGCTGGCGAAGCAGCTGCTGCCATAGGCAAACAGAATCTCGGTTTCGGAAAACCCACCCGGGTAGAGCAGCACGTCGCCGCGCGAGGGATGGCTGGTGTGGTTCTCAAAGCCCAGCCCGGTGTCGAAATCGCCCAGCGGCACCCACACCGCCTCGCCGCTCCAGCGCGAGTGAATGGCCTGGTTGGCGAAGGGCAACAACTGCAAGAAGGCGGCGCAGGTCTTCGGCGCGGCCGCTTCTTCCAGACGGGCCACAAAGTGATGGGGCCCCACATCGATCGCAAGATGGCGCATTGGCAACTCCGGTGATATCGCCCGCAGGCAGTGAATGCGTTAACAGTAGACGCTCGCAAGGGCCACCGGAACGCCAGTCGGGGTCGTTTCTCTCGATACGGGGGATACGCACCGACGCAGCGACAGCGGGCGTACACTGGACCGACCGGCCCCGCTGCCCGGAAAGGAGGTCTCATGCCCCACCACACCCCGCCCCCGATCCTCGTCTTCGACGTCAACGAAACACTGCTCGACATCACCACGCTCGCCCCGCTGTTCGAGCGCATCTTCGGCGACCCGGCCGTACTCCGGGAGTGGTTCGCGCAACTCATCCTTTACTCGCAGACCCTGACGCTGTCGGGCCTGTACACACCCTTTGGCGAACTCGGCGTCGGCACGCTGCGCATGGTCGCCACCACGCGGGGCGTCGCCCTCGCCGACAGCGACATCGACGAACTCAAGGCGCGCATGGGCAGCATGCCGGCCCACCCCGATGTGGCCCCCGCGCTCACCCGCCTGCGCGAGGCCGGCTTCCGCATGGTGACGCTGACCAACTCGGCCAGCGGCGCCTCGCCCACGCCGCTCGAGCGCGCCGGCATCAGCACCTTCTTCGAACGGTCTTTCAGTGTCGAGGCGGTGCAGAAGTTCAAGCCGGCGCCCGAGACCTACCGGCTGGTGGCCGATCAGCTCGGCGTCGCCATGTCCGATCTGTGCCTCGTCGCCTGCCATCTGTGGGATACGGTGGGCGCCCAGGCCGCCGGCTGCCACGGTGCACTGCTCACCCGGCCGCACAACGCCATGCTGCCGGCCGCCAAGCTGCCGGCGCCCGACCTGAGCGCGCCGGCACTGGGCGAACTGGCCGAGCAGATCATCCAGCGCTGGAAGGCCGGTTGAGGGTCAGGCGGCGTCCGCCACCGGTGCCGCACCCGGCCACGCCCCCTCGGCGCACAGCGTCTGCGCCAGCGTCACGGTCAGTTGCAACACCGCCGTCGCCGCCGCCGACAGCGGAATGTGCCTGGACGCGCACAACACCAATTGACGCGTCAGTGCGGGCGTCACATCCACCGCACACAGCGCGCCGCTGGCCAGGTCATGCTGCAGCGGCATCACCGGCAGCAGCGTATGCCCCATGCCGGCCAGCATCGTCGTGCGCAAAATGCTGATCGAGCTGATGTCGGCCACCACATTGGGCGCCGGCAGGCCATGGGCGCGCGCCGCCGATTCGATGATGGGGCGCACGCCGTGCGGGTGCGCCGGCAGGATCAGCGGCAGGGCCAGCGCCTGCTGCAGGCTCACGGCCGCCACCGGCCGATCCGCGGCGGTGGCCGGCGAGATCAGTGACAAGCGTTCGTCAAGCAAGGCCGTCTGCTCGAACTCGCCCAGCGTGCCGTCGTCGAACAGCACCGCCAGGTTGATCTGCCCGCTGCGCAGCTGAGGCACCAGGTTGCCGGTCAACTCCTCGGTGAGTTCGAGCTCCACCTTGGGCAAAGCACGCTGCACTGCCTGCAGCAGCGGCAACGCCAGCGCGTTCGACGCACTGTGCGGCACGCCGAACACCACCTTGCCGCTCGGCTCGCCGGCGACGTTCATCACGCTCGCCCGGGCGTCATCCACCTGCCGCAGGATGGCCGTTGCATGCGCCAGGAAGATGCGCCCCGCTTCGGTCAGCGCCACCCCACGACGCGAACGGTGCAGCAGCCGGGCACCCAGCTCGTCCTCAAGCAACGCCACCTGGTGGCTCAACGCCGACTGCGCCACAAACACCTGCTCGGCCGCTTTCGAAAAGCTGCCGTGCTTGGCAATGGCGAAGAAGTAACGCAACTGACGCAGTTCCATAGCGCGCCATCCTACACAGCCATCGCGCTTCGCGATACATGCATCTTGATTCAGTGTTTTTCAGATAATCCGTTTTCAGGTCAAATGCATCCAACAGATCAACACGGACACCGGCAGCCACCCGCCGCCGGCCCCAGGCCCACCCCGCCGCCGTGCGTGAAGATCGCATTTCAACCCGAAATGACAAGCGCCCGTTCAACACCCCCGGAACCGGCTCACCAACCAAGGCAAAGGCCCGCGTCCAGCGGGCCTTTGCTTTTTTTACCGTCAGGCCGTGCAGCCCGCCACGCCAGCCCCACTGTCTATAGTGAACACGACGCTCCCACCGGGCGCCCCACAGGACTGCCGCCATGTTCGACATCTTCCTCTCGCACGCCCACCAGGACGAAGCCCGCGCACGCACCCTGGTCAAGCGCCTCGAAGGCTGGGGCTTTACGGTCTACGTCGATTTCAAGGACGCCGCCCTCTCGCAGCTGCCGGATCGCGCCCTGGCCGACCGCCTGGTCGACCGCCTGCGCCAGTGTCGGCTGCTGGTCTTTGCCTTCTCCGAGGCCTCGGTCAACTCCCGCTGGATGCCCTGGGAACTCGGTCTGGCCCATGGCGTCATCGGCCGGGCGGTGCTCTGGCCGTTCACCCAGCGTGCGCTGCGCGCCAAGGCGGCGCAGGAGTACCTGCACCTGTACGAAGCCCTGTCGCCGGCCACCGCACAGACACGCCTCGAGGCGCTGCTCGGTAAGGCCCGCGCCGCCGCCGTGCGCCCGGCCGACCTCCGCGCCATGCAGGATCTGGCCGGGATCACCGCGAACAAGGCCCCCGAGTTCGGCCAGCCCGAGGTCGCGACCGAGTTCATGGCCAACGGCCCGATGAAGCTCTACCTCGCCTGGCTCGACTCGCTCACCAGCGCATGGCGGCCGAAGTAAGGGCACGCCGCGGCGCGTTCGAACCGCCAGCCCCGCTGCACGGTCTACCTCGTCCCGAGTACTCGGAACGGGAGCCTCCATGCATTACGCCCGCCCCAACCGCCCGCACAGGGTCTCCACCCCGCGGCGTCGGTTTCTCGCACTGGCACTGGCCGGCGTGCTGGGCGCCCCGCGCCTGCCGGCCGCCGCCCCGCCCATCCACACCCGCCCCATCCTCACCAGCGGCGAACGTCTGCCGGCCATCGGCATGGGCACCTGGATCACCTTCGACGTCGCACGCGGCCCATCGCCTGCGCCGAACGACGCCCTCACCACCCGCTGGCAGGTGCTGCAGGCCTTCTTCGGTGCCGGCGGCCGGCTCATCGATTCCTCGCCCATGTACGGCAGCGCCGAGGCGGTACTCGGTGAATTGCTGCCGCAAAGCCCGGGCGCTTCGGCGCTGTTCTCGGCCACCAAGGTATGGACGCCCGGGCAATGGCTGGGCGAGCAGCAGATGGCCCGCTCGCGCGATCTGTGGGGGCTGCCGCGCTTCGACCTCATGCAGGTCCACAACCTGCTCGACTGGGACGCCCACCTGCCCACCCTGCGCCGCATGAAGGCCGAGGGGCAGATCCGCTATCTCGGCATCACCACCTCGCACGGACGGCGGCATGACGAGCTCGCCGCGCTGATCCGCAACGAAGCACTCGACTTCGTACAGCTGACCTACAACCTCGCCCATCGCGCCGCCGACACCCGCCTGCTGCCGCTGGCCGCCGAGCATGGCTGCGCCGTCATCATCAACCGCCCCTTCGACGGCGGTGACCTGTTCAACCGCGTACGCGGCCACCCCCTGCCCGGCTATGCTGGCGAGATCGGCTGCGCAAACTGGGCGCAGATCTTCCTCAAGTTCGTCATTTCGCACCCCGCCATCACCTGTGCCATCCCCGCCACCTCGCAGCCCGCCCACATGCGCGAGAACATGGGCGCGCTGCACGGCCCATTGCCGGATGCGGCCCTACGACGCGTCATGGCCGAGCACTTCGACCGGCTGTGACTACCATCTCAGTACACTTTGTGCGAAACGCTAAACCTGACTTTCAACCGGTGTAGCCGCTAGTCGACAGCGAACTCGGGTTCGAGTCTGCTTCCGGCAACGCGCAATATCGACCCGCCCTGCGTTACGCACAAATGAGTCCTATGGTCGCGTGTACTCACTAAGAACCGGCAGGCCCCGGAATCAACCTCAAATTGCTTCTCCCACTCCTTTCTCTCCGCCGAAAATTTCAGGAACTCGACATCTACCGAGAAAGCATTCGCATCCCACAATGCAGCGAACCCGGAGTCTCGGGAATACATATGAATATTGAAGACCGAGTAGGTCGGTCTCGGCATTTCGCGCCAGGTCACTCCATAGTCGTCGGAAACACTCAAAGTGGAGAACACCCCCTGCGACTTCATTCCAGTCAACAACCCGGGGACCTCATGCGACGCGCTGAACTGAGACACAACATGACCTGGCCCCGCTGATGCGCTGGCATCGCTCGTTACATCAAAGCGATAGAGGTCAGTGCAGGTGTTAGCAAAATACGCATTGCCTACAACCTCACCTCGGACGCCAACCATTGGCAGGTGAACTGGGACGGAACCACAATCAATGCGACGCAGTAGCTTGTATGAGCCCAATTCGTTGAGCTGTGCTGTGTAGACGCCGACCGCATTCAACTGCTGGATCACACCAACGAGAGTTTGCTGCGACGGCCCCATCTCAAGCGCCAGCGCATACAACTTGTTGCCGATTCGATCAACATCAAAGACAGCAACGTTCTCCGCGAACGAACTCGCCGGCTTCCATGGACCATCGAACGGAGGCAACTGATAAAGAATACTCCCGTATCGCGTACCGACTATCCGGATATCATCATAAACAGCCACAGCCGTCAGCGGTTGGAGAACTCCTGTATCTATCGACATCCAGTCACCATCTGGGGAACGGACGCGAATTTGACCGAAATCGCCGGGGTAATAGTTGTTGCCGAGAGAGTCTGCAGATGGCTCATCCCTTGTTGGCACTGCGGCATTCCTCGCAAGAGCGAGCAGGATGTCGACGCTCGTCGCTTCCGCCATGCGCTTGCTTAGCGGTGGTTCATTGACCTTTCGCTCGTACGCCATAAGTAGAGATGCAACCAGTCCCAGTCTTCCAGATTCGCCCACGCTGTATGTGCTGTCCGGCTTCGGGACCCTGTCAATCCGCCATTCGAGCGGCTCTCTGGCCGTCAGGTATCGCTTGTTCGCCTCCGCTCCGGCTTTGAGCACGGCAGCAAAATCCGGATGAGAGAACTGCACGAGCACTCGCTTGTAGCTCCCGATATCGAATGATCGCATCCCTCCCAAATCGGTAACCCGCCCCGGGGCTACGTAGATCAGCGGCAAGTCCGTATCGTCCCGCATCGCCATTAGCCTGTACTCACCCGCCGGCAACCACGAAGACAGTAAAGCCGGTCCCGACCGCCTACGCTCCAACTGGTAGACCGCATCGTCTTTTGTCGACACCAACGCAAGTGTCGGAGCGGGCTCCCCCCAACTCTCAGCAATCACAGCTTGAACGTATCCATGCGTGGACTTCAACGCCTCAGGGTCCTGTATCCGGACCGTTGCACACCCCCCGAGGAAAAGAGCAAGAACGATTGCGAAGCGCTCGATGCGCATAAATCAATCTCCTGAATATGGCGCCCAGCTTCAGACGAAGCCTTAATTTCAATCGCAGGCAGCAGGACACCGCCGGCAGAAATGACGACATCTTACAGAATGGAATGACGGGAAGTTCAGGTCGGTTCCGGTTGTTTGTCGCATTTCGGCCTTTTGGTGAATCGCTCACCGCCGGGCACTACGACGGCACCTGCCTTTTGAGCTTACTCCCCTGCCTCCCAATACCCGTCCCGCTGATACACCTCACGCAGATACTCGACAAAACAGCGGATCTTCGCCGGCAGGTAGCGCTGCTGCGGGTACACCGCCTGGATGGGGTAGCCCGGCACCGCGAAGTCGTCGAGCACGGTCACCAGGGTGCCGTCGCTGAGCTGGGGCTGGATCTCCCAGGTGGAGCGCCAGGCGATGCCGAGGCCCTGGCGGACCCAGTCGAAAAGGATTTCGCCGTCGTTGCAATCGAGGTTGCCGTTCACCCGCTGTGAGAAGCGCTTGCCCTCGCGCATGAAGGTCCAGCCGCGTTGCTGACCGCCTTGCAGGTTGAAGGCGAGGCAGTTGTGGTGGGCGAGGTCTTCGGGAGTATGCGGTGTGCCGTGGCGGGCGAAGTAGGCAGGGGTGCCGCACACCACGCGGCGGTTGGGGTAGAGGGGGATGGCGACATAGTCAGGGTCGAGCTGTTCGCCGATGCGCACGGCCATGTCGTAGCCTTCGCGCACCAGGTCGACCACGCTATCGGTGAAGTTGAACGACAGCTTCAGCTCGGGGTACCGCGCGGCAAACGCCGCGGCATGGGGGCCGATGTGACGGCGGCCGAAACCGGCGGGGGCGGAGACCACGAGGTGGCCGCGCACATCCGAGCGGCCGGCGCTGACGCTGCGCTCGGCGGCGTCGAAGTCCTTGAGCAACTGCCGGCATTGCTCAACAAACTGCTCGCCGAGATCGGTGAGCTTTAGGCCGCGGGTGGAGCGGTGCATCAGGCGCACGCCGAGGCGGCGCTCCAGTGCATCGAGCCGGCGGCCCATCACCACCGGGGTGACGCCTTCGATCAGCGCCGCGGCGGCGAAGCTGCCTTTTTCGGCGGTGAGGGCAAAGCTGCGGATCTCGGTGTAGCGGTCACATTCCATACCTCAGGTATCGATTGCCTTGGCCTTCAGCCGTCCCTCCCACCTGATCCGCCGCTATGGTGGAATCCTGTCTACTCGTGGTTGCAGCGCATCATTTCGCTGCCCGGCCTATCTGCGAGGCCCATGACCGACGTTGCCCACGGCTACACTCTTTACCGACCTGCCCGCGCCCGGCGCGGAGGAAGACTTTCGGCCGCTGTTTGCCAATGGCGCGGTGCGGATCGAGCGGATTGTCTCGCACCACCACGCGAGCCCACCGGGCTTCTGGTACGAACAGGCAGACGACGAGTGGGTGTTGCTGGTGCGCGGCGCAGCCGTGCTGGCCTTTGACGACGGCCACGAGCAGGCGCTTACGCCGGGCGACTGGGTGCTGCTGCCGGCCGGCTGCCGGCACCGGGTGGCGCGCACCGAGGCGAGCACCATCTGGCTGGCGGTGCACGCCCGCCCGGCCGATACCGCATCAACTGTTATATAAGACATTAGATAAAACCATCGCGACGCTTTAGAATGGCACGCATCCATTTGAATCCGCCGGCCCCGCGGCCGGTGCAACACTGAGGTCCAGGCTGATGAGCACACATACCCAGATCGGCGGCATGCAGGTCGCCAACGCGCTGAAGCAACTGCTTGAGAACGACATCCTGCCGGGCACCGGCGTCACCGCCGAGCAGTTCTGGTCGGGGCTGGAGGGCATCGTCAATGACCTGGCGCCGAAGAACCGCGCCCTGCTCGCCAAGCGCGACGCACTGCAGGCCAAGATCGACGCCTGGCACCAGGCCAACGGCAAGGGCGACTTTGCCGCCTACAAGGCCTTCCTGACCGAGATCGGCTACCTCGTGCCCGAGGGCCCGGACTTCAAGATCGAGACCGAAAACGTCGAGCCCGAGATCGCCACCCAGGCCGGCCCGCAGCTGGTGGTGCCGGTGATGAACGCGCGCTTTGCGCTCAACGCCGCCAACGCCCGCTGGGGCAGCCTGTATGACGCGCTGTACGGCACCGACGTGCTGCCCGAAACCAACGGCGCCGAAAAGGGCGCGGAGTACAACCCGGTGCGCGGCGCCAAGGTGGTGGAATACGCCCGCAACTTCCTCGACGACGCCGCCACGCTGGTCGACGCCAGCCACAAGGACGCCACCGACTACGCGGTGGTCGACGGCAAGCTGGTGGTCACGCTCAAGGACGGCACCACCACCAGCCTGGCCGACCCGGCACAGTTCGCCGGCTACCACGTGGGCGACACGCCCGCCGTGCTGCTCAAGCAACACGGCCTGCACTTCGAGATCCAGTTCGACCGCCACCACCCGATCGGCAAGACCGACCCGGCCGGCATCAAGGACGTGCTGGTCGAGGCCGCGCTGACCACCATCATGGACTGCGAAGACTCCGTGGCCGCCGTCGATGCCGAAGACAAGGCGCTGGCCTACGGCAACTGGCTGGGCCTGATGAAAGGCACGCTGAGCGAGGAGATGAGCAAGGGCGGCAAGACCTTCACCCGCCGCATGAACCCCGACCGCGTCTACACCGCGCCCGACGGCAGCAAGCTCACCCTCAAGGGCCGCGCCATGCTGTTCGTGCGCAACGTGGGCCACCTGATGACCAACCCGGCCATCATCGCCGCCGACGGCCACCAGATCCCCGAAGGCATCATGGACGCCATGTTCACCGCCTGCGCCGCGATCCACGACCTCAAGGGCAACGCCCCCTTCCGCAACTCCACCGCCGGCAGCGTGAACATCGTCAAGCCCAAGATGCACGGGCCGGAAGAAGTGGCCTTTACCGTCGAGCTGTTCGGCCGGGTCGAGCAAGCCCTCGGCCTGCCGAAAAACACGCTCAAGGTCGGCATCATGGACGAAGAGCGCCGCACCTCGGTCAACCTCAAGGAATGCATCCGCGCCGCCAAGGAACGCGTGGTGTTCATCAACACCGGCTTCCTCGACCGCACCGGCGACGAAATCCACACCAGCATGGAGGCCGGCCCCTTTGCGCCCAAGGCCAAGCTCAAGACCATGAAGTGGATCCTCGCCTACGAAGACCAGAACGTCGACGTCGGCCTCGCCTGCGGCCTGCCCGGCCGTGCGCAGATCGGCAAGGGCATGTGGCCGGTGCCCGACAACATGGCCGACATGATGGTGGCCAAGATCGGCCATCCCAAGTCCGGCGCCAACACCGCCTGGGTGCCCTCACCCACCGCCGCCACCCTGCACGCCCTGCACTACCACCAGATCAACGTCTTCGACGTGCAGGCCGAACTGCGCGGCCGCACCCCGGCCAACGTAGACGACATCCTCGACATCCCCCTGCTGGGCGACCAGAAGCTCACCGCCGACGAGATCCAGAAAGAACTCGACAACAACGCCCAGGGCATCCTCGGCTACGTCGTGCGCTGGGTCGACCAGGGCGTGGGCTGCTCCAAGGTGCCCGACATCAACAACGTCGGCCTCATGGAAGACCGCGCCACCCTGCGCATCTCCAGCCAGCACATCGCCAACTGGCTGCGCCACGAAGTGTGCACGATCGACCAGGTGCTCGACACCATGAAGAAAATGGCCAAGGTGGTCGACGCCCAGAACGCCGGCGACCCCGCCTACCGCCCCATGGCCCCCGGCTACGACGGCATCGCCTTCGAAGCCGCCTGCGATCTGGTCTTCAAGGGCTGCCAGCAACCCAGCGGCTACACCGAGCCGCTGCTGCATGCGCATCGCTTGTCGGTGAAGGCGCTGTAAGCCGATTGCTTGCTGTAAAGAGAAACGCCAGCCTGGGGGTGCCGGGCTGGCGTTTTTTTGTTGACGGGTGTTTGTTCAGAGGCGGCTTCGATGGTCGCCACGACCTGCCGATGGGCTTCGGCGGGTTTCGTAGCCAGGATAGAGCGAAGCGAAATCCGGGGTCAGCGGCTTGATCCACCCACGAAACCGGCGGCGGCCCTGTGGGTCTTGTCCGCTTCGCCTGCCTTGGGTGGCTCATCTCCCGAGCCAGTCGTCTCGTAACAATGCATACGCAAGAGAAGCGATCCTTCGTCGTGGCGTGAAGCAAGTCATCACCGGCCACCCCGAGCCGTCGTTATCATGGTCAAAAAAATGCATGGAGAATGTCGCATGGCTGAATCGAACCAGGCCACAAACGCACAACCGAATTGGCGCGGACTGCACGCCGTACTTCTGTTTCTGGTCGCGATTCTGTGCGGGGGGCTGATCTATCAACAACATCGGTTTCAGGAGCGCCTCGACGCACTCGACAGTATCCAAAACGATCGCGAAGGACGGCTTATCGCTGAATTGCACCAGCTGAGCGCTGCGGTGGCTGCCGTCACAACCGCTTCTTCTCAACAAAACGCCTTGCTCCATCGCAGCCTCGGCAAAGCCTTGCCTCTGGCGCTCCCCGCGGAGACGACGCGTGTTTTTGACGAGATTGAACGGCAATTGGCCGCCCCTGAATCTTGGCCTGCGGATGCTGCTGCGGTGGAGGCGCACATGAGCGAACTGCATGCGGTGCTGGAAGCTTCGCCGCCGTGGGTTCAGGAGGCGTTGGTGCCGAGGTTCGTTCCTGCGTATTGGTCGTTGCAAGTGCTGGCGCTTGTTCAGGAGCTGTTGCCAGAAGATGTCGAGGCATTGGATACGCGTATCGGGCAAGCCGAGTCGCTCATGGCCAATCGACCGATGAATGCATCTGATGCGCTAGTAAAAAAGTTGATCGATCGCCAGGCAGGAATGGCGCGTTTGCTGCGCGCCAAGCTTCAGCAGGCGGCAGTGCTGGTTGCCGAAAAGGCGCTCAAAGGGGAGTCCGATCCCGAAGAAGCACTGGCCTTGCTTGCAGATTTTGAGAACCCTGTGTTGGAGGCTCTGCGTGCTCAGCTGAGCAATCAGCGCGAGCTGCTTGGACTGACGCGTCGAGCCGAGGTGCTGACGCGCCAATGGCCGGTGCTCGAAAAGATTTCGGCGCCTGACTTGAAAGAGCGGTTTGCCGCCGGCTTTCAGCTAGAGCTTCAGGCGCTGCAGATCGATGCATTGAGCGCTTCGATTCAGGATGCTCAGCTAAAGACTCAGATTGATGGTTTGCGCCAGAGTGTCGATAACGCTTTGTCGGAACTGGCGGATGCGGCGAATAAACGTAGCAAGATTGAATTCAATGACTATCAGCGTTGGGCGCTTACACAGATCGACGCAGTTTCGCCACTGAAAGATGTTTCGCCTATAACGAAGGCCAATGAGGGGCTCAAACGGATTCTTGGTAACGAAGTGAAGAGCGCGGTCTCAAGTGCGCAAGACGTGCTCACTCGGGACATGATCCAGTATCTCAGCGTCATTGATGTCCGCCTCCTCGATGTGGCCGTCGCAGAGTGGTACCAGGAGATCTTCAGCGAGCGCTTTGCCCGTCTCGACATGGCTCACAAGAAACGCGTGGTGGATGCGTTTGCCAGTTCAAGCAAGAAGCCACTTGGGGCCACCTGATGCCCCACTTGTCGAAAACCTTGCTGGCCTGCCTTGCTGTGTTCGTCAGCAGTGTTGCATTGGCACAGGTCGTTGCCAAACCACGGGTAGGCAGCACGTACCAGGAGATCAAGACCTGGCACGATCAGCTGCTGGCAACCGAGCCGAGCCTGAGCCAGCGTCGGGCGGCCATGCGCGCGGTGGTTCGTTCAGGCCCCCTGGGCGAACGTGGGCTCCAGCGCATTTTCAACAACTTTGAAGGCAGGTTGGCGCTCGACCCGCGCATCCCCGGGGTCGAGCGCAATGTGCGTTTGCTGGCTTCGTCTAGCATGTCTCAGCGCAAGGGCTATGTGCGTGAGGTGTTGTACGCGGCCAACATTCACGCAGATCGCCGCTTTGAATTGATCGAGATGGGTCGCAAGCTCGATCGCCCGTGGGGCAAGACGGATGCGGACATCCTGTTTCAGCACAAAAGAACGGGCCGTGTCGTTCGGCTGGAGGTCAAAGACTACTCGCTACGATCTCAAGTGACGAATGAGGCCAAGCTCAAGCACCAGATTTCAAAAATGGCGAAAGAGGCTCGATTGACGGGCGAGCAGCAGATCTGGATCAACCGCCGTTCGGTCACTCCCGAAATTCGCCGGTACGCCACCCGGCGTGGGGTCATGGTGCTGTCCAACGTAGGCACCGGGCGTCAGTTGCCGGCCGGGACGTCACGCTTTTCCGACGCGCTAACACGTATTGAGCAATCGGTTGCCGCGACACCGGCGAGCGCATCACGGTGGAGTCCCCAGGGAGCATTTCCTGTCGTTCGCTTCGCCACAGTCAGTTCAAACAATTGGGTTCGCGGGACCGCCGCTGCGCCGGCCCTGCGCCACGGCATGGCGCGAGCATCATCTGGACGATCGACATGGGGCAGCATAGGCAGTCGCTTGTCGAGCAGCCAAGCGCCACGTATTGCATCAGGTTTGGCTTTGGTTACCGTCACCATTTTTGCGGCCGATCTCGCGACGGACTGGATGGACCATCGCCGCGGCATGATCTCCTCAGCCCGCATGTGGCAAATTGCAACCGCCAAATCCGTGATCGCAGCCTCTGCGGCGGGAGGGGGTTATGCAGGTGCGACGGCGTGCGGGCTTGCGACCGCTAACCCATGGGCTTCCGCCGGGTGTGGCTTCGTAGGCGCCGCGGTTGGAGGCGCGCTGGCAAATTGGTCGTTCGGCGGATTGCTCAAATCGGATACTGCGAAAGAGATCAGCGGGTACAGACGGGATGCCCTGAAGCGGCGCTACGGGATTTGAATTCGAGTCATCGATCGTGTCCTAGGACGTAGTGCAAGACGGGCAATCCAGGGGCAGCGGCCGATCCATCGACGAATCCCGGAGGCGGCCCTGCGGGCCTTGTCCGGGCTACACTCGTCCTACCACGACTACCCTGCTTGGTGGGGCCGTGACGTCCATCGCCATGGACTCTTCGAAGGCATTCACCTGCAGCAGCCATCCACCACAGTCGCTGACGGAAATCACCGTCAACGAACCCCGGAGGCGGCCCTGCAGGCCTTTTCCTGGCTACGCTTGCGAAAGACGCAGGGCGGCGCGAATCTCCGCGCCGCCCCGTCAGCATCACTAAAACGACCAATCAACACCCCACAACACACCCCCCTCCCCCATCAAACTCCATCGTCTTCCCCGATAGCGGCACATGCACCGGCACCTTGGTGGCCTTGATGAAGCTTTCCGTGCGGGTGCCAGCCTTGACCTTGCCGCCCTCGGTGGCCGGTTCGTTGGCGTGGGAGACGATGACCGAGGCCGGTTTGACCAGATCGTTGATCACGTAGGCGGCTTCGGTCGGGCCGGTGGTGAAGGTGTCGCCGATGTTGATGACGGCCAGCTTGGCCTTGTAGTGGCCGCGCACGACCTTTTCCTGATCGCCGGTGATGCCGGTGTCGCCCGACAGATAGGCGACGAGGCCGTTGCTGAACTTGAGCACGTAGCCGGTGGCTTCGCCGACATAGGCGGAGAGGCCGGCTTCTTTCAGGCGTGTGCCGAAATCGCCGCCGACCAGGTCGCCGTCGACGCCATTGCTGTGGATAGCCGTCACCGTGGCGATGGTGACGCCGCCGATGGTCTGGCTGGCGCCGAAGCGGGCGAGGACGGCGTTCTTGGGGTCACCGCCGTTGCTCTTGAGCTTGTTGGCGAAGAAGGCCGGCATTTCGCTGCCGGTGACGATCTTGGCGTTCTTGGCCAGCGCGATGTTCACCACCAGCGTGTTGGGCGCGGCCGACACGGACATGTCCGGCTTATCGCAGGCGCCGGCGTTGGGTGCCTGGGTGTGCTTGTCGCCGACATGGTCGCCATGCATGTGGCTGACCAGAATCACGTCGATCTTGCCCAGGCGCGGATCAGCAGCGCCGGCCACGGTGCGGCCGGGGTCGTAGAGCACGCGCGTGCCGTTGGGGTCTTCGAAAATCAGGGCGCGGTCGAGCACGCAGAATTCGCCGTCCTGCCCGCCCAGCGGCGTGACTTTCACGTTGGCGGCAAAGGTGGGGGGTGCGGCCAGGGCGCCCAGGGCGAGGGCGCCGAGTAGTGAGGTGATTTTCATGCTGTTCTCCTGTTGGGCAACGTTGTGCTTTTTTGGACCCGCAGATAAAACCTAGCACGAAGCTGCGTGGGCGATTTTTGCAGCGCCGCAATCGCAGACGCGTGGGCGTTGGCAAACCATGGGCAAACCGGTCGGCGGCGATGAGTGCCCTCGCGCACGGCCAAGCCGCCACCGTCAACTTGCCTCCCCCCGCTCTCTTGCATTCCAATGACACACCGCGCACCGCGCTGGTGCGCACCCCCATCCACCTGTTTCGAGAGCCCAAAAGCGCATGTTCGAACATATCGACCCCTATGCCGGCGATCCCATCCTGACGCTGGTCGAGACATTCCAAAAGGATGAGCGGCCGAACAAGGTCAATCTCAGCATCGGCCTGTACTACGATGAGGAAGGCCGCGTGCCGCTGCTCGACTCGGTGCAGCAGGCCGAAGCACAAGCGGCGCTCACGCCCGCGCCGCGCACTTACCTGCCGATGGAAGGCCACGCCGGCTATCGCGCGGCGGTGCAGCGCCTGCTCTTCGGCGCCGACAGCGCGGCGGTGCAGGCCGGGCGCATCGCCACCATCCAGACCATCGGCGGCTCGGGCGCGCTCAAGGTGGGCGCCGATCTGCTCAAGCGCTACTTCCCCGACAGCCAGCTGTGGGTGAGCGACCCGACCTGGGACAACCACCGCTCGATTTTTGCCGGCGCCGGCATCGCGGTGAACGATTACCCCTATTACGACCCGGCCACCTGCGGGCTGCGCTTCGATGCGATGCTGGCAGCGATCAAGACGCTGCCGGCCAAAAGCATCGTGCTGCTGCATCCGTGCTGCCACAACCCGACCGGCGTGGATCTGACGCAGGAGCAGTGGACGACGCTGATCCCGGTGCTGGTCGAGCGGCAGCTGATCCCCTTCCTCGACATCGCCTACCAGGGCTTTGGCGACAACCTGGATGACGACGCCTTTGCCATCCGCGCCATGGCCGACGCCGGGCTGTCCTTCCTGGTCAGCAACTCGTTCTCCAAGAACCTGTCCTTCTACGGCGAGCGCTGCGGCGGCTTGTCGGTGGTATGCCAGGACGCCGAGGAGGCCGCACGGGTGCTGGGCCAGATGAAATTCACCGTGCGCCGCAACTACTCCAGCCCGCCGCTGCACGGCGGCACCATCACCGCCGCGGTGATGAACGATGCGGCGCTGTACGCGCAATGGGTGGGCGAGGTGGCCGAGATGCGGGTGCGCATCAAGGCCATGCGCCAGAAGCTGTACGAGGTGCTGTGCGCCAAGGTGCCCGGCCGCGATTTCGGCTACTTCATCACCCAGCGCGGCATGTTCAGCTACACCGGCCTCACGCCGCAGCAGGTGGACCGCCTGCGCGACGAGTTTGCGGTGTATCTGGTCGGCTCGAGCCGCATGTGCGTGGCGGGGCTCAACAGCCGCAATGTGGATTACGTGGCCGACGCGTTCGCCGAGGTGCTCAAGGGCTGAGCGGCGCGCACCGCCCCAGCACACGCCAGCCGGCCCCGCCGCGCTGGCGTTTTTCATGCGCTCGCCGCTCGCCCCGAGACGCCGCGCCCGTGCGTTTTTTCATGAAGCCGCCCGAACAGTCCGCCGGCAACGCTCAAGTTTGGCCCGCTCGCGCCGTTGCGGCACATGCGACGCGCTGTGACGGCGCCCCGACGAGACACCGATGAGCGCCTCATGACCCGCCTTCATCCGCTGACACTCCGGTTTCACGACCCGGCGCTTGAAAACGCCTACGACGACTACGTCTACCCGCGCATGCTGGTGCAGTGGCGCTCGGCGCTGGTGATCGGCCCGGCGCTGTATGTGCTGCTGTTCGTGCTCGACGCCTGGTATGTGCCCGACGCCCAGCAGGGCGCGCTGTGGGCGATACGGCTGGGCTCACTGCTCGTCCCGATCTCCTTCATCTACCTCACCTTCACCGCGCACTACCGGCGCTGCGCCTACCTGCTGCCGGCACTCAACGGGCTCACCGGCGGCCTCGGGCTGATCGCCATGATGCAGCTCATGCCGCTCGAGGTGGTGGCGCACTACTACCCGGTGGTGGTGCTCGTCACCTTCTTCACCTACAACTTCAGCGGCACCCGCTTCATCTACGCACTGGCGGTTGATCTGGTGCTGCTGATGGCCTACAACCTGTGCTTTGGCGCGCTGGCGGACTACCCCCGCCACCTGCTCGCCACGCAAGACTTCTTCATCATCTGCGCCAACCTCATCGGCGGCAGCGCAGGCTACATGGTGGAGCGTCAGCGGCGGCGGCTGTTCGTGCACAAGCAGGCGCTGGAAGACGAGCGCCGCCAGCACCTCGACCGCGCGCTGCACGACAGCCTCACCGGCCTGCCCAACCGCGAACTGCTCTACGACCGCATCAACCAGCTGCTGGCCGGCGCCGGGCGTTCGACGGCGCAACATGCGCTGTACTTCGTCGACCTGGACAACTTCAAACCCATCAACGATGCCCACGGCCATGCGGTGGGCGACCAGGCGCTCCGGCGCGTCGCGGCGCATCTGCTCGGTGCGGTGCGAGACACCGACACCGTGGCCCGGCTCGGCGGCGACGAGTTCGTGGTGCTGGTGCCCGAGGTGCCCGGTCACGACAACGCCGCCCAACGGGCCGAACGCCTGCAGGCCGCCATCGCCCGGCGGGACGACGACCTGCCCGCCGGCATCTCGCTCAGCGCCAGCGTCGGGCTGTGCCTGTTCCCCTACCCTGGCGCCACGGCGGACGACATCATCCACCGCGCCGACCTGGCGATGTATCACCACAAGGCCGCCAGCGCCCTCCCCCCGCCCCTCATCAATGCGCAGGCCGCCGCCACCTGATGGGCCAAGATCTGACACAGATCATTTTGACTCTTCAACATTTGTTGTAGAGTCGTGACATGAATACCGCCACGGCCACCGCCGTTTTCGAATCCCTCGCCTCCGGCCTGCGCCTGGAGGTCTATCGCCTGCTGGTGCGCAAGGCGCCCGATGGCCTGGTGGCGGGCGACATCGCCAGCGCGCTCGGTGTGCCGCCCACCAACCTGTCCTTCCACTTCAAGGCGCTGACCCGCGCCGGGCTGATCACGGTCACCCCCGAGGGGCGCTACCAGCGCTACCGGGCCAACATTCCGCTGATGCTCGACACCATCGCCTACCTCACCGAATCCTGCTGCGCCGACCAGCCCGAAAAATGCATCGAGCTGCGCGCCGCCGCCGGCAAACGCTGATTTCTTTCCCCTCATCCGTTCAAGGAACCCGTCCATGAAAAGCATCCAAGTGTTCGATCCCGCCCTGTGCTGCAGCTCCGGTGTGTGCGGCGTTGACGCCGACCAGGCGCTGATCACCTTCGCCACCGACCTCGAATGGGCCGCGCAGAACGGCGCCCGCATCGACCGCTACAACCTCGGCCAGCAGCCGCTGGCCTTTGCCGGCAACGCCACGGTCAAGAGCTTTCTCGACCGTTCCGGCCCCGACGCCCTGCCGCTGATCCTGCTCGACGGCGAGATCGCCATGGCCGGCCGCTATCCCAACCGCGCCGAACTGACCCACTGGCTGGGCGCCGCAGCCGCCGCGCCCGCCGAGCCCGAGCCGGAAGTCAGCGGCTGCTGCTCCGGCGGCCGTTGCGCCGGTTAAGCGGACGAACCCCATGCACTTTCTTGCCCAGCCGCCGCGCTTCCTCTTTTTCACCGGCAAGGGCGGCGTCGGCAAGACCTCGCTGGCCTGCGCCACCGCCATCCGCCTGGCCGACGCCGGCCAGCGCGTGCTGCTGGTCAGCACCGATCCAGCCTCCAACGTGGGCCAGGTGTTTGGCATCGAGATCGGCAACCGCATCGTGCCGGTCGCCGAGGTGCCCGGCCTGTCGGCGCTGGAGATCAACCCGCAAGAAGCCGCCCAGGCCTATCGCGACCGCATCGTCGGCCCGGTGCGCGGCGTGCTGCCCGAGGCGGTGATCCGCAGCATCGAAGAGCAACTGTCGGGCGCCTGCACCACCGAAATCGCCGCCTTCGACGAATTCACCGCCCTGCTCACCGACGCCAGCCTCACCGCCGACTTCGACCATGTCGTCTTCGACACCGCGCCCACCGGCCACACCATCCGCCTGCTGCAACTGCCCGGCGCGTGGACCGGCTTTCTCGACGCCGGCAAGGGCGACGCCTCCTGCCTCGGCCCGCTGGCCGGGCTGGAGAAGCAGCGCAGCCAGTACAAAGCCGCCGTGGCCGCCCTGGCCGACCCGGCCCGCACGCGGCTGGTGCTGGTCGCCCGCGCGCAGCAATCGACACTGCGCGAAGTGGCGCGCACCCACAGCGAACTGGCCGCCATCGGCCTGTCGCAGCAACACCTGGTCATCAACGGCCTCCTGTCGCGGGCCGACGCCGGCAACGACCCGCTGGCCCGCGCCCTGTGTGATCGCGAGGATGCCGCGCTGGCCGCCCGCCCCGACGCCTTGCGCGCCCTGCCGACCGACACCGTGCCGCTCAAGGCCTTCAACCTGGTCGGGCTGGGCGCCTTGCGCCAGTTGCTGGCCGACACGCCGACGCCAATCACCACCACCCTGCCGGCCGCCCCGGCCGTCGACACCCCCGATTTCGCCCGCCTGATCGACACCATCGCCGCCGACGGCCACGGCCTGATCATGCTGATGGGCAAGGGCGGCGTGGGCAAAACCACGCTGGCCGCCGCGCTGGCGCTCGAACTGGCGCAGCGCGGGCTGCCGGTGCACCTGTCCACCTCTGACCCCGCCGCACATCTGGCCGACACCCTGGCCGGCTCGATCCCCGGGCTCACCGTCAGCCGCATCGACCCCATCGCCGAAACCGCACGCTACCGTGAGCAGGTGCTCGCCACCCGCGGTGCGGCGCTCGACGCGCACGGTCGCGCCCTGCTCGAAGAAGACCTGCGCTCGCCCTGCACCGAAGAGATCGCCGTGTTCCAGGCCTTCTCGCGCGTCATCCGCGAGGCCGGCAAACAATTTGTGGTGATGGACACCGCGCCCACCGGCCACTCCCTGCTGCTGCTCGACGCCACCGGCGCCTATCACCGCGAGATGCTGCGCCAGCGCGGCGCCCAGGCGCAGGTAGAGATCACCCCCATGCAGCAATTGCAGGACCCGGCACAGACCAAGGTGTTGCTCGTCACCCTCGCCGAGACCACGCCGGTGCTCGAAGCGGCCCACCTGCAGGCCGACCTGCGCCGCGCCGGCATCGAACCCTGGGCCTGGGTCATCAACAACAGCATCGCCGCCGCCGGCTGCGACGCCCCCCTGCTGCGCCAGCGTGCGCGCAACGAGTTGCGCGAGATCGATGCCGTGGCGCACACACACGCCAGCCGCTACGCCGTAGTGCCCTTGCTGGCGGACGAGCCGGTGGGTGTGGCGCGCTTGCTCGCACTCGCCGAGCGGCGCAGCGCCACCGTCTGAGGCGGGCGGCGCTGCCTCATTTTGCGGCAGCGCAAAAATTCCCTGCCGTCTCAGTCGGATAGCCCCCCGGCACACAGCTTATCCACAGACTCGCCCACGCCAGGCGGGGATAAGGCGGGCGCCCGCACCGCCAGAACGCCCGGCCGGCGCGGCGTTCATGCCAATCGCGTGGTGGCGTGCCGGCACCCGGCAATTGCCTCATTTTGCGGCGGCGCAAAAAAACCGAACCGCCTCAGTCAGATAGCGCGCCACCACACAGCTTATCCACACCTTCGCCCACGGAAGACGGGGATAACGCCAACGCCGCCACGCCGAAACGCCCGACTGGTGCGGGTTTCATGCGTATCGGCTGGCATTGGCGCACCAGCGTGCCGATTGCCTCTTTTTTAGGCGCCGACCCAAAACACCGCTGCCTCAAGGACATAGCGCCGCCTCTCACAGCTTGTCCACATGCCTGCCCACGGCCGCCGTGGATAAACGCCGCGCCCGCCCCGGGCGGTGGGTAGTTAGCCGGCTTCGCGCGCCATGGCCTCGGGCGGCTCGATGCCCCACACCGCGCCGAGCTGGTGCATCACCGCGCGGATCAGCGGGTCGTTCTCGCGCTTGCGCAGATAGACGAACTGCAGCGGCACCGAGGGCAGCGCCACGGGCAGCTCATAGGCCTGCGCGTCGGCCGCAAACACCCCCGCCCGCACGATGCCCAGCCCGACACCGGCGCGGATCATCTCGACCAGCGCGTCTTCCTGATTGGCGATCAGCATCCGCGTGGGTTCGCAGCAGTGCGCGTCGAAAAGCGCCCGCATGGCGGCAAAGTGCGAGCAGTCGGGCGAGGTGTACACCCAGGGCAGACGGGCCAGGTCGGCCACCTCGGTGGAGGTGATCTGATCGCGAAGCGAGGCCGGCGCGCCGATCACCAGCGGCTCGTCGCACAGGAAGCACACGCTCATGCTGGGGTCGTCGATCTCTCCGGTCACAAAGGCGGCGTCGAGCTTGCCGACACGCACCGCCGGCAGATTGGTGCCGGTCGAACCGGTGAGCATGGCCACTTCGAGGCGCGGGTAGTGTTCGGCCAGCCCCGCCTGCAGCGCGGTCAGGCGCAGAAAGCGGGCGTCGGTGTTGAGGCCGATGCGTACGCTGCCGATCAGCTCGTCCTGCAGGCCCTTGGCGTGCTGCATCACGGCGCTGGCCGCGGCCAGCGCCTGGCGGGCGCGGGGCAGCAGCTCCTCGCCCACCGGGGTCAGCCGCATGCCCTTGGGCGTGCGGTCGAACAGCGTCACGCCGAGCGTCTCTTCCAGCGCCTTGATGTGCGCGCTGATCGCTGGCTGGCTGGTGAACAGGCGCTCCGCCGCGCGGGTGAGGTGCTTCTCTTCGGCAACGGCAACGAAGGTTCTGAGGTGATAGAGCTCCATGACCAGATCCAGAAAAAACGTCTGACCGACAGTACACCGTAGATCACGAACCCACGCCATCACAATTTCCGAAGGGGCGAATCCGAATAAACGATTGGATGCTTTTGTCCTGAGCGGCCAAGCTTCAACTCACCAACGCCCCACAAGGAGACGCATCATGACCAGCCTGACCCAAAAAGCTTGCGCCCCTGCCGTTGCCAGCACCGACCTCGGTTCCGTGCTGCGCCACCTGGGCCGCGCCGTGCGCACCACCATCACCGTTTGGCGCCAGCGCAGCGCCTCGCGCCGCGAACTGCGCGAACTGGACGAGCATGTGCTGCGCGACGTCGGCATCAGCCGCGGCCAGGCCGACTTCGAAGGCAACAAGCCGTTCTGGATCAAGTAAGTCGCGCTTGGTTAGCATCGTTCGCGACCGAGCGCACTGGTGGGCGGCAAGCCGCCCACCCTACACATTCGATCAGCACCGCAGCATGGCGTAGGTTGGGTGGCTCGCCACCCAACAACCCGCCGCAACCACAGGCCTCACCCCTCGGGCATGTGCTCGATCACCATCCACGGCACCCCGAAGCGGTCGACCAGCATGCCGAACTGGCGCGCAAAGAAGGTCGGCGCCAGCGGCATGCGCACCTCGCCACCGTCGGCCAGCGCGCCGAACACCCGCTGCGCTTCGGCGGTGTCGGCCACCGCCAGCGTCAGCGCAAAGCCGTTGAAGCCGCTGGCCTCCCCGCACTGGCCATCCGAGGCCATCACCATGGTGTCGCCGATTCTGAGGTTGGCGTGCATCACCTTGTCGGCCATGCCGGGCTGCTCGGGCATGGCGCCCTGCGGCGCATCGCGAAAGCGCATCAACGCGGTCACTTCGGCGCCGATCACGTCTTGGTAGAAGTTGAGGGCGGCTTCGCAGTCGCCACGGAACAGCAGGTAGGGTTCAGCGCGCATCAGTCTCTCCGGTGGGTGGGTACTCAGGCCGCCACGGCCAGGTGCGCGTCAAGTCGCGCCCAGGCGTCGGCGAAGCCACGGTGCAGGCACGCCTGCCCCTGTTCAAAGGCATGCATCTCGGACTCGGTCGCATGCACCGGGCGCGATACCAGGTGCAGTTCGGTGCCCCCAGCCCGCTCGGTCAGCGCCAGCGTGTGATGTACATAGCGCGGCCAGTGGGCGTTCAGCGGGTGCCGGGACACCTTGCCCTGCGCATCGGCGAACGAGTCCACAAAGACGATCCGCGCCGGCGCCGCGATGTCGCGATACACGATGCGCCCCCAGAAGGGCCGGCCATCGGGCAGCCGGGCGGCGTAGTGAAAGCGCCCGCCGGGCTGGAAGCGCAGCGAAGCGGCCTGCAGTGGCGCACCCGACGGGCACCACCAGCACGCCAGACGGTCGGCGTTCGACAAGGCGGCCCAGACGCGTTCGCGGGGGGCGCCCACGGTGTGCGTCATGGCCACTGCGGGGGCGCGCCACGGCAGGCTGGCTGCGCCCGGCGGCGCGCTCTGGCCTGCGCTCACGGCGTCAGCCCGAACTGCGCCTTGCAGCTCTCGGGCTCGAAGGGGGCCGAGAAATGCTCATGGGCAATGCGCCATTGGCCATCGACCTTGCACAGCCCGACCGAGGCGCGCATCCAGCCCGCCTGCACCGTTCCGTCGTCCGCGGTGGCGCCGCAATAGACCAGGTAGTGGCCGAAGCCCACCGTGTCGCCAAGGCTCAGGGCGAGATCCTGCATGTCGAAGATCATCTGCCCCGGGCACATGTCGAGGCAGCTGTGCCAGTGCGTCTCGTAGGCCGCGCGGCTGACGAAGCGCAAGGGGCCGATGGCGTCGAAGGCCACCAGGTCGTCGGTGTAGTGGCGCATCAGCCGGTCGATGTCTCGCGCGGCCACGGCCGCTCGGCAGTCGTCGAACAGCGCGCGCACGGCGGCTTCGTCGGCCGTTGTCTCGTGAGCAGTCATGGTGTCTCTCCTGTTGGGGGGATGGGCTTACACCTGCAGCTGGCGCACCGGCCGCACTTCCACGCTGCCGACGCGGGCGGCGGGAATCTGCGCCGCGACCTGGATCGCCGCGTTCAGGTCGGGCGCCTCGACCAGGTAGAAGCCGGCGAGCTGCTCCTTGGTTTCGGCAAACGGCCCGTCGGTGATCGATACCTTGCCGCCGCGCATGCGCACGGTGGTGGCGGTGGCCACCGGCTCGAGCGCCTCGGCCGCCAGCATGCGGCCACTGGCGGCCACCTGCTCGGCATAGGCCTGGCACTCGGCATCTTCGGGGCTGTCGGGCAGGCTGTGCAGCAAGGCTTCATCGGCATACACCAGACACAGATATTTCATGGGGCAGGCTCCTGAGATGGAGAAACGCGTATCGGTCATGGCTTAGTCGCCCGCGCCGGCGCCGATTCGACAACCGTTCGTCGGAACGCCATCAACGCAGGCGCTCGAGCCGTGCCGAGAGGTGGCGCTGCTCGGGCCCCGGCCGGCTCAGCGCCAGCGCGCGACGGTAGGCGTCGCGGGCGCCGTCGCGCTCGCCCAGGCGCTGCAGCAGTTCGCCACGCGCCGCATGCGCCAGCCGGTAGCCGGCCAGCTCGCCACCGGCCAGCAGCGCATCGATCAAGGCCAGCCCGGCGGCCGGGCCGTCGCGCATGGCCACCGCCACGGCGCGATTGAGCGCCACCACCGGCGAGGGCGCGATACGCATCAGCACGTCGTAGAGCCCGACGATCTGCGGCCAGTCGGTGTCGGCGGCGGTGGGCGCCTCGGCATGCACCGCGGCAATCGCCGCCTGCAGCGCGTAGGGGCCAACGCGGCGCGAGCGCAGCGCCGTCTCCACCCGGGCGATGCCCTCGTCGATCAGCGCGCGGTTCCACCGGCGGCGGTCCTGCGCATCGAGCAGCACGAGCTCGCCGTCGGCCGTGCTGCGCGCCGCGCGGCGCGACTCGGTGAGCAGCATCAGCGCCAGCAGGCCCTGCGCCTCGGGCTCGGGCAGCAGCTCGACCAGCAGCCGGCCGAGGCGGATGGCCTCGTCGGAGAGGTCGGCCCGCGTCAGCGCCTCGCCGTCGGAGGCGAGGTAGCCCTCATTGAAGATCAGGTAGATCACCCGCAGCACGCTGTCGAGCCGCGCGGCCAGCGCCGGCCCCTCGGGCACCTCGTAGGGAATGCGCGCGTCGCGGATCTTGCCCTTGGCGCGCACGATGCGCTGCGCCAGCGTCGGCGTGGCAGTGAGAAAGGCGCTGGCGATGGCCTCGGTGGTCAGCCCGCACACCTCGCGCAGGGTCAGCGCCACCTGCGCCTCGGGCGCCAGCGCGGGGTGGCAGCAGGTAAAGATCAGCCGCAGGCGGTCGTCCTCGATGCCGCTGGCCGGCTCGGCCGCTGTCTGCTCCTCCTCGGCCAGCCGCCAGGCCAGCTCGGCGAGCGAGGCATCGAACCGGGCGCGCTGACGGATGCGATCGATGGCGCGGAAGCGCCCCGCCGACACCAGCCAGGCCCGCGGGTTGTCCGGCACCCCGTCGCGCGGCCACTGCGCCATGGCCGCGATGAAGGCCTCCTGCACCGCCTCCTCGGCCAGATCGAAATCACCCAGCAGACGGATCAGCGTGGCGCGGATGCGGCGGGCGTCGCTGCGGTAGAGGGCATCGATGTGGGCGGGGATGTCGGCGGCAGAGGATGCTGTCATCAGAGTTTCCGGCTGCAAACCCTTCCTTTATTCGAAGGCATTCTACAACCGCATCCCGGCAGGCGGCCAAGATCGGCACCGGCTAGCGCCGCCGGCCAGCGCCAGCTCGACCGGCCGGCCCGCCAGGCGTACGACAGGTGATCTGCAGCGGCTCGCGCGGCCGAAGGGCGTCGCGCGCGCCAGTCGAGTCGCAGGAGCATGTCCTGCACGCCGTCGCCGTCGAAGTCGCCCTGCGCCATCAGAGTGTAGGAACAATCTCGTCGTCGCGGGTCAGCACCCGCACGCGGCCACCAGGTAGCGCCTCGATGCTCATCCCGGGCGCATCCTCCACACGCGCTCGGTGGGCGACGTCGCCTGGCCACCAACCACGGGCAAGGCCGATGCCGGCAACTCACGCACCAGCGCCGGTGTCAGCGTCTCAGGCAGGTGGCTGCGTCGGGCGGGCCGACCTGCGCCATAGCGCGCCAGCGCCTGACAGTTGGCGCGCAGCAGCTGAAACAGCGGGGTTTGATCTTCGCGCACCGCAGCCGCGTCGGTCGCAGCCACCTGGGCACAGCGACTGAAGCGCAACTCGCCGCCGTTCGCGCCATCGAGGACATAGTCGAGGCGGCCGTCCTCCCCCCTGGGCTCGACCAGGCCGGCGAAGGCCGCTGCATTGAAGACCTGCTCAGACGGCGCGGTGCGCACGGCGGCGCAGCCGAGCAATGCGCTCGAGACGGCAACCGCCAGCAGACCGGTTGGGCCTGCCACCGACGCAAATTGCTTTGCCAAAGAAGGCGCATCAACCTGCGTGATGCGAACAGGCCGGATGAATCCGGCCCTACCGCGACGCGCACGAGCCATCCCTTCGGACGTAGGGCGGGATTCATCCCGCCAAAACCCACAATGCGCCATAGGGCGGCCTCCACGGCTGTCGCAGGAAGCCGAAAGAATACACCCATGTCATTTTTTGGCGCCACCGATCCGCGGACTCACCCCTCCCCCATCACCGCCCGCAGTCGCTCCGCATAGCTGGCGATGATCGCCGTCGGCGGGTCCTTGCGCGGCCAGGACAGCGCGATGCCGTCGTCGCCATGGCGCGGCACGACATGCATGTGGCAGTGGAACACGGTCTGGTCGCCTTCCTTGCCGTTGGCCTGCAGCAGGGTCAGGCCGGGCGGGTCGAAGGCCTCGCGCACGGCGAAGGCGACGCGCTGGGCGGTCTGCATGAGGGCGCCGGCTTCATCAAAGGTGAGGTCGAACAGCGTGGCGGCGTGGCGCTTGCTGGCCACCAGCACATGGCCGGGGTTGACCTGGCCGATGTCCATGAAGGCGATGGTCAGCGCGTCTTCATAGACACGCTCGGCGGGGATCTCGCCCGCCACCAGGCGGCAGAAGATGCACTGTCCGGGGGGCGAGGTATCGACAAACATCGGCATGGCGGCTCCTTGTGCGGTTCGGTGCGCGCTTGCAGTGGCGCACGGGTGGACCATGCTACCAGCGCGCACGGCAACGCATCCGCTGTCACACTGTCTACCGATGCCGGCACAGACCGGCCGCCCGAGAACCCGACAGAGTGTGCCCATGAACGCCCCCCACCCCGACGCGCCCGCACGCGCGTACCGCCTCGACGCCCTGCCTTTCGACAACAGCTTCGCGCGCCTGCCCGAGGCCTTCTACACCCGGCTCGCCCCCTGGGGCCTGCCCGACGCCCGCCTGGTGGCGGTGAGCGATGCGGCCGCCGCGCTGATCGGCCTGCACCCGGAGGAGATCGGCACGCCGGACTTCGTCGCCGCCATGGCCGGCAACACGCCGCTGCCCGGCGGCGAGACGCTGGCGGCGGTGTATTCGGGCCACCAGTTCGGCGCCTGGGCCGGCCAGCTCGGCGACGGGCGTGCCCATCTGCTCGGCGAGGTGCGCACCCCGCACGGCCCGTGGGAGCTGCAGCTCAAGGGCGCCGGGCGCACGCCCTATTCACGCATGGGCGACGGCCGCGCGGTGCTGCGCTCGTCAATCCGCGAATTCCTCTGCTCCGAGGCCATGGCCGCGCTCGGCATCCCCACCACGCGGGCGCTGAGCCTGGTGGCCTCCGACCTGCCGGTGCCGCGCGAGACTATGGAGACCGCCGCGGTGGTGACGCGCATGGCGCCCAGCTTCGTGCGCTTCGGCTCCTTCGAGCACTGGACGGCCAACAAGCGCACCGACGAACTGCAGCAGCTGGCCGACTACGTCATCGACCGCTTCTACCCCGCCGCGCGCGAAGCGGCCGACCCGGCCCTGGCGATGCTCACCGAAGTCAGCCGACGCACCGCCGCGCTGATGGCGCAATGGCAGGCGGTGGGCTTCATGCACGGGGTGATGAACACCGACAACATGTCGATTCTCGGCCTCACGCTCGACTACGGCCCCTTCGCCTTCATGGACGCCTTCGACGCCAACCACATCTGCAACCACACCGACCGCGGCGGCCGCTACCGCTACAGCGCGCAGCCGCACATCGCGCACTGGAACCTGCACGCCCTCGGCCATGCGCTGACGCCGCTGATCGGCGACGCCGACGCGCTGTTCGAGGCCATCGACGCCACCTACGTGGCGACCTACAACCGTGATTTCCTCGACCGCCTGCGCGCCAAGCTCGGGTTGGTCGAGGCGCGTGATGACGACGAAACCCTGATCGGCAGCCTGTACACCCTGCTGCACACCCAGCACACCGACTACACCCTGTTCTTCCGCGCGCTGGGCGAGTTGCCCGCCGTCGCCGGCACGCCGGCGCAGGACGCGCCGGTGCGCGACCTGGCCACCGACCGCGCCGCCTGCGACGCCTGGCTGGCGCAGTGGCGCGCGCGCCTGGCGACCGAAGCACGGCCCGACGCCGAGCGCTGCGCCGCGATGCAGGCGGTCAATCCGAAATACGTGCTGCGCAACTGGGTGGCCGAGACCGCGATCCGCGCCGCGCAGGCCGGCGACTTCGCCCCGCTGCACCGCATCCACGCCTGCCTGCAGCGCCCCTTCGACGAGCAGCCGGAACACGTAGAATTCGCCGCCCCGCCGCCAGACTGGGCGCAGTCGCTGTCGGTGAGTTGTTCGAGCTGAGCGGCAAGGCCGATCACGTAGGGCGGATAAGCCGAAGGCGCATCCGCCGTCGGTGCCACGTCGGGGCGTTGTTCGGCGGATGTGCTGCGCTTATCCGCCCTACGGCGCCGGGGTGTTCGCGGCAGGTTTCAACCCGCCTTACCCCTCACCGTCGACACGCCATCCGCGTGCCCGGCAGCAGCATCAGCACCAGAAAACTCACCAGCAACCCGAGCACCAGCAGCGTGCCCTCGCCCGGCAGGCGCGACAGCGAATAGTGCTGCGACACCCATAGCCCCATGCGCACGAGCTGAAACCCCGCCGCGGCGACGCCCAGCCACCAGGCCCAGGCGAAGCGCTTCCACACGCCAAAGATGATCAGCACGATGACGGCCGTGGTCAGCCACAGCATCGGGGTGCCGAAGCTCACCCGCAGGGTCAGCGCGTCGCCCGAGACGGCGGCGCGAAACAGCGAGGTGCCGGGCACGGCGAGAAGATAGACCAATGCAATGGCGATGAGGAGAAAGAAGCGGGCGTTGAGCATGATCGATAGGCCGCAGGATTCAGAGGGAGGCAAGCATAGCCGAGTCGCGCCGGGGCGGCGAGACAGCGCCGCCGCACACATGAATTGCGCTGGCGGCGCGCACAGCATTCTTCGCCAGTCGGGCGCGGCGCCGGCGCTAGGGTGTCATCACCCCAACCTCCTCTGGAGAACAAAATGACAACCCCATCCTGGCGCTCGCCCGCGCTGGTCATCGTCTGCGGCGGGCTGATCCTCAGCCTGGCGCTGGGCATGCGCCACAGCTTCGGGCTGTTTCTGCAGCCGATGAGCTTCGACTACGGCTGGGGGCGCGAAACCTTTGCCTTTGCCATTGCCCTGCAGAACCTGCTGTGGGGCATCGCCCAGCCCTTTACCGGCATGATCGCCGACCGCTTCGGCGCCGGCCGCGTGGTGGCACTGGGCACACTGGCCTATGTGGCCGGGCTGGTGCTGATGCCGTTGTCCGACAGCGGCGTGACGCTCAGCCTGTCGGCTGGCCTGCTGGTCGGCCTGGGGCTTAGCGGCACCGGCTTCAGCATCATCTACGGCGCCATCGGCCGCGCCGTGCCGCCGCATCGGCGCACTGCCGCGCTGGGCACCGCCGGCGCGCTCGGCTCGCTCGGCCAGTTCGCCATGCTGCCCTTTGCGCAATCGCTGATCAGCAGCGCCGGCTGGGCCGACGCGCTGTGGGTGCTCGCTGCTACCGTGGCCGTTGCGCTGCTGCTGGCGGTCGTCATGGCCGAGCCGCGCACCGCCGCCACCCCCTCGGCCACACCGCCGCAGGGCCTGTGGAGCGCGCTGGCCGAGGCCTTTTCTCACCGCGGCTTCTGGCTGCTCGGGCTGGGCTTTCTGGCCTGCGGCTTCCAGCTGGCTTTCATCGGCAACCACCTGCCGGCCTTCCTGACAGACCAGGGGCTGAACGCCAACGTCGGCATGCGCGCGCTGGCGCTGGTCGGTCTGTTCAACGTGCTCGGTACCTGGGCCTGGGGCCAGATGGGCGTGCACTGGCGGGCCAAGAACCTGCTCAGCATTCTCTACCTGCTGCGCGCCGGGCTGACCGCCGCCTACATGGTCCTGCCAGTCACCGCCACCACCACCTATGTGTTCGCCGCCGGCATGGGTTTTCTGTGGCTGGGCACGGCGCCGCTGACCAGCGCCGTGCTGTCGCAGATCTTTGGTGTGCGCTATATCTCGACGCTGTTCGGCTTTGTCTTCTTCAGCCACCAGGTGGGCAGCTTCCTCGGCGTGTGGCTGGGCGGCCTGGTGTTCGACGCCACCGGCAGCTACGACGTGGTGTGGACGCTGTCGGTCGGCCTTGGCGTGCTGGCCGCGCTGCTGCACTACCCAATCGACGACCGCACGCCGGCCGCCACCCCGGTGCCGGCGGGGCGCGCCGCGTGAAACACCCCGGCCTCTGGCTGGCGCTGGCGATGACGGCGGTGGCGCTGCTGGCCGCCCGCGCCTGGACCTCGCCCGACCTGCTGCTCGCCCTGCAGTCGCTCGGGGCGCTGTGCCGTTAGGCCACGGCCAGCGCCACCAGCGCATCGGCGGCGCGGCGCGCCAGCGCCTTGCGCTGGCCGCGCTCGGTGAGCGAGATGGCGTAGTGGCCGGCATCGATCTGCGCTGGGTGGAGCGGACGCAGCTGACCGCTGGCAACATAGGGCGCCACGCTCAAGGTGCTGAGCAAGGCGGGGCCGCCGCCGGCCAGGCAGGCTTCGAGCGCGCTGAGCGGGTCGTCCAGCATCACGCCGTAATGCAGCGGCGCGCTGTGGCCGAAGGCGGCGACACACCAATCGGACCACTCGACCACGGTTTGCCGCAGCAGTGTCTGCTGCTGGAGCTCGCCGAGGCTCACCGGACTGGACAGCGGTGAACGGGCGTCGACATACGCACCGATGCGGGCGCCGAACAGGCGGGTGAGGCCGGACGCCTGCGGATCGGCGACCAGCTCGATGAGAATGTCGGTGCGCGGGTCGGCGGGGGCATTGGGCAAGCGCGTGGCGCTCAGTTCCACCTGCAGCCGGGGCAGATCCAGGGCCTGGCGCAGGGCCGCCAGCTGGGCGGTCAGCCAGGTGGCGCCGAGCACCGGCGTGACATCGATGTGCAGCGTCTGCTGGGCATTGTGGCGCAGGGCGTGGGTGGCACGGCGAAACTCTGCCACCAGCGCGCTCAGTTCATGCTGGCAGGCGGCGGCCGCGGCGGTTGGCGCCACGCCACGCCCGCGGCGCGCCAGCAGGGCGATGCCCAGGGTGCGCTCGAGCTGGCGGATGCGATGGCTGATCGCCGAGGGCGTCACCGACAGCTCCTCGGCCGCCCGCGCCAGCGAGCCCAGGCGCAGGCTGGCTTCGAGCGCCAGCAGCTCCCGCAAGGGCAGATCACGCAATAATGAACGACTCATCGACTGGAGCCTCCTTGAATGTCGACACCGCCCGCCTCCTTGCCACCGTTGCATGCGCTGGCCGCCTTCGAAGCGCTGGTGCGCCACGGCTCCGTGGCGCGGGCGCTGAGCGAGCTGGGCGTCAGCCGGGCCGCGCTGACCGGCTCGCTGGCGCTGCTCGAAGCGCGCACCGGCATGCAGTTGTTGATCCGTCACAGCCCGACCGTCGAGCTGACCGACGAGGGCCTGGCCTACTACCACGCGGCGGCGGCCTTCGCCCGCGGCGCGGCCGACTGGCTGCACGGGCTGGGCAGCGGCTTTGCCACCGAGGTGCGCATCGCCGCCAGCCCGGGCGTGGCGCGGCTGTGGCTGGCACCGAAGCTCGATGCCCTGCGCGCGGCCTGCCCCGGCGTGGCGCTGACCCTGTCGGCGAGCGAGTCCTTGTCCGACCTCGATCGCAGCGAGTGTGACATTGCCATTCGCTACTGTCATCCGGCAGACCATGAAGACGGCCGCATCCTGTGGCAAGAAACGCTCGGCGTGCTCGCCCCGGCCAGCCGCGCACTGGCGCTGGGGCTGCGCACCCTGCCCGAGCTGCTGACCAGCGAGCCGCTGATCGAACATGCCTTCCTGCCGTGGACGCGGCTGGCACGGCAGCTCGGGCTTGCCGAACTGCCGCGCCAGCCGGTGCTGGTCTGCCATGATCTGTACGCCGCGCTGCTGGCCTGCGCGCGCGGCGACGGACTGGCCCTGATGCCGGTGCAGCTGACGCAGGACTTCTGCGCCCGCCACGGCCTGAAGACGGTGCACCCGCTGCGCCTGCCCGACAAGAGCTATGTGCTGCTGGTGTCAGCGCGCGGGCAGGCCCGGCCGGTGGTGCAGGCCTGTGCCGACGCGCTCGCCGCGCTGGCGCAGCCCGCTGCCGAGGCGGACACAGGCCTCCCCCAGGGCGCGCAGGAGCCGCCGCCCGACTGAATCGTCGGCCACGCCAAGCACCAGCCAGGCCTCGCCCCGCCCGGTGACCACCACCGGCCCGGCGCCGCCGGCCATGTGGACATCGCCCGCGCGCAGCAGCACATCCCGGCCGGGGCGATATTCGGTCAGCCAGACGCTGCCCGCCCGGCATTCCACCATCGTCCCCGGCGGCAGGCGCAACACCGCGCCGGGGTTCAGCTCGACCGTCCATTGCACATCGTCTCTGGCAAGCATTGTCTCGTCCTCCTCGAGATCCCATCGTCCCGGTGCCGGAAAAAGGCCGCCCCCGTAGGGGCGGGTCCGGGCCGTTGCTGACGCACCCGAAGGCGAAACGCCAAGGGAGGGATGGGACAAGGCCAGACTAAACATGCCCGTCGGCCGAGCATTGAATTCTGCTGGACGCGCACGCAGCAGTTCTCACTTGAGGCGGCGCCACCGACGCCACCATGCCTGTCATCGACACTGACGGAGCAGGCCCCATGACATCCGAACGCTCACGCTTGCCGTGCATCGAGTTCTGGTTCGACCCGGCCAGCACCTATTCGTATATCGCGGCGGCCGACGTGGCACGGCTGGAGGCCGAGGGGCGCGCCCGCGTCGACTACCGCCCCTTCCTGCTCGGGCCGATCTTCGCCCGCCAGGGCTGGGCCGACTCGCCGTTCAATCTCTACCCCGCCAAGGGCGACTACATGTGGCGCGATCTGGCCCGCCTGTGCGCCGAGCGCCAGCTGCCGCTGCAACGGCCGAGCCGCTTCCCGCGCAACAGCGTGCTGTCGGCCGGCGTGGCGCTGGTCGGGCTGGATGCCGGCTGGGGCAAGCGCTTCGTGATGGCAATGTATCGGGCCAACTTCGGCGAGGACGTCGACATCGCCACGGCGGCGGGGCTGGCCCGGGTCTTGCGCGATCTGGACCTTGACCCCGCCCCCATCCTGGCCGACGCCAGCGCGCCGCCGATCCGCGCACGCCTGCGCGCGGCCACCGACGAGGCCGTCGCGCGCGGGGTGTTCGGCGCGCCCAGCTTTTTCGCCGGCGACACCCTGTTCTGGGGCACCGACCGCCTCGACACCGCACTGCGCCACGCGCAGGCCTGACCCGGAGGACGCGCCATGACCGACCACGCCCATTTCAGCTATCTGCACGCAATGGCCGACAAACCCTATGCCTACCTGTACCCGCCGCCAGCCGGCGTGGCACGCGAGAACGGCCGCTATGTCGAGCAACGCTGCCCGGTGACCGATCTGCGCCGCGCCAGCGCCACCTCGCTCGATGTCGAAGGCTTCCGCCTGATCGAGCACCACAGCCAGATGGCAGACTTCCTCGACACCCGCGAGCTCACCGACACCTACTACCGCGAATGCGCCCTGCTGGCGCGCGCCCTGACCGGTGCCCGGCTGGCCATGGTCTTCGACCACCTGGTGCGCGAGCGCGAGCCCGACCGGCCGGCGCTGGGCTTCGGCCGCGAGGGCGCGGCGCCGGCCGCCGTCGGGCGGGTGCACAACGATTACACCGAGGCCTCCGGCCGGCGCCGGCTGGAACGCCAGTGCCGCGGCATGGACGCCAGCGAATTCGCCGGCCGCTTCGCCATCGTCAACCTGTGGCGGCCACTGGTGCGCGAGGTGCGCGACACCCCGCTGGCAGTGTGCGATGCGCGCAGCGTGCGCGCCACCGAACGCGTCGCCGCCGACATCCACTACCCGCAGCGCAGCGGCGAGATCTACCTGCACACCTATTCGCCCGCCCACCGCTGGTACTACGCCCCGCGCATGGGCCGCCACGAGGTACTGGCCTTCAAGTCCTATGACTCGGCCACCGACGTGGCGCGCTTCACCCCGCACGCCGCCTTCGACGAGCCGGACATCCCCGCAGGCACGCCGCCGCGGCGCAGCATCGAGGTGCGCGTGCTGCTCATTTTCTAGGCTGACACTATCGCACGACGGGAGACGCCCCATGGCACACGACAAGATACTGCTGGTCACCGGCGGCAGCCGTGGCGGGCAGCCGGCGGAAGTGGCCGCAACCATCGCCTGGCGGCTCTCCGAGGCGGCGTCGTATGTCTGCGGCACGCATGTCGACATGGCCGACGGGCTGTGATCGCGCGCCCCTCACTCCCACTGCAGCTCGCGCAGTCGCCACTGGCCATCCTCACGCACCCACAAGCCCCGTAGCTGATAGATCCGCCCGGCCTCGGGGATCAGTCCGTCGGCGCCGGTCAGCACCGCCGAGGCGCTGGACCAAGCCTGGTCGGGGGTGTGCGAGAGCGGCTCGACCGTGACGCCGGTGACCACCACGCCAATGTTTTTGTAACGTAAAAAGTAGGCCGCCAGCAGGCGTTGCACGCCAGCCTTGTCGAGTTGGCCGGGGTCGGCGCCGGGGCCGCCGCGAAAGGCGTCGGCCAGCTCGGCACGCACGGCGGCGTTCTGGTGCGCGGCGAGACCCCGTTCGATGCGCCCGATGGCCTCGCCTATCGCTTGTTCCGGCGAGGTTTTTTCGCATGCGGCGAGCGCGGCGCAGGTGACGAACACAAGGCAGAAGCGGACGAATCGGGCCATGGTGATTCCGTGTGCGAAGCTCGCCGCATCATACGGCGGCTTTGGCACGTGCGTCCAAGACGCGGGGGGCACGCAGGGGGTCGGCGGACATCACACCCGTCTTGTAATCGG
>JAWKYX010000036.1:0-39528 GCA_041396265.1 Rhodocyclaceae bacterium | reverse complement strand
GTTGTCAATGGCCTGGTATTCGTCCGGGCGGATCGGGTGCGCCATGGGGCCGGCGTCTTCCGGGAACTGGGCGGTGCGCAGCACGCGCACGTCCTCGATGCGCTTGACCGCACGTGCCGACTCACCACCGGCGGCGGCGAGCATGTCGGCCGAAAACTGCTGATCGCGGAAGACGGTGAGGCCTTCCTTGAGGGTGAGCTGGAACCAGTCGCGGCAGGTGACGCGGTTGCCGGTCCAGTTGTGGAAGTATTCATGCGCCACCACGCTTTCGATGTGCTCGTAGTCCACATCGGTGGCGGTCTCGGGCTTGGCCAGCACGAACTTGGCGTTGAAGATGTTGAGGCCCTTGTTCTCCATCGCGCCCATGTTGAAGTCGCTCACCGCCACGATCATGTAGCGGTCGAGGTCGAGTTCGAGGCCGAAGGTGGCCTCGTCCCAGCGCATCGAGTGCACCAGCGAGTCCATGGCATGGCCGGCACGGTCGAGGTTGCCGTCTTCGACCCACACTTGCAGCAGCACCTCGCGGCCTGAGCGGGTGGTCTCCTTGCGCTCGAGCACGACCAGGTCACCAGCGACCAGCGCAAACAGATAGCTCGGCTTGGGGAAGGGGTCTTCCCACTTGGCAAAGTGCCGGCCATCGGGCAGCTCGCCCGAATCGACCAGGTTGCCGTTGGACAGCAGCACCGGGAAGGCGGCCTTGTCGGCCTCAAGGGTGACGGTGAAGCGCGCCATCACGTCCGGCCGGTCGGGGAAGCAGGTGATGCGCCGGAAGCCTTCGGCCTCGCACTGGGTGTAGAGCCCGCCACCGGAGTGGTAGAGACCGGACAGCTCGGTGTTGGCACTGGGGTCGAGGCGGGTCACCACGTCGACCACCGCAGAGTCGCGCTCGCCCAGATCGAGTTCGATGCCGGTGTCGGTCTCGCGCAGATCGGCCGCAGCAACGGCCACGCCGTCGACGGTCAGCGACACCCGGGTCAGCCCTTCGGCCATCAGCACCAGCGGGCCGGCGCCGCGGCGAGTGCAGACCATGCGGTTGCGCACCTCGGTGGCCTTGGCGTCGAGGGCGAAGTGCAGGTCGACGGTGTCGACCGACCAGGCCAGGGGCTGATAGTCGGTGCGGCGGATGGTCGGAGCGTGATCGGTTTTCATGGGGGGTCGCCTTGTCGTCGGCTGCGGAGGTCGCGAAGCCTGCAGTGTACCGGCGCGGCCGCCCCTTTGCAGCCCGATGCATCGCGATAGCGCCCGTCTATACCCACCATTGGTCATTCCAATTTCATCCGCGCCAGCGCGCCGCCTATGTTGAAACTACCTTCCGGCATTGCATCGCCGGTTTGGCGACAACCGACACATTGGAGGACGACCATGCAACTCAAGGGAAGCAAGACCGAGGGTAACCTGAAGGCGGCATTTGCCGGCGAATCGCAGGCCAACCGTCGCTATCTGTATTTCGCGAGCAAGGCGGACGTGGAAGGCTACAACGATGTCGCGGCGGTGTTCCGCTCGACTGCCGAAGGCGAAACCGGCCACGCCCACGGTCATCTGGAGTACCTGGAGGCCTGTGGCGACCCCGCAACGGGGCTGCCCATCGGCAATACCACCGACAACCTCGCCGCCGCCATTGCCGGCGAGACCCACGAGTACACCGACATGTACCCGGGCATGGCCAAAGAAGCCCGCGACGAAGGCTTCGACGAGATCGCCGACTGGTTCGAGACGCTCGCCAAGGCCGAGCGCAGTCACGCCAACAAGTTCCAGCGCACGCTTGACGAGGTCAAGGCCAACGCCTGATCGCGCTTTGCCGCCGGCGCCCCGCCGGCGGCCCCCCAATCGACCACTGCACGAGGTGCCCCATGCCGCCCAACGGAACCGTCCGCGAAGGCAGTCTCGACGCCCCCACGCGCCACCCGCTCGACTGGAAAAACCCCGACTTCTGGGACGAAGGCGCGCTCGACGCAGAACTCGAACGCGTTTTCAACGTCTGCCATGGCTGCCGGCGCTGCGTGAGCCTGTGCGGTGCCTTCCCCACCCTCTTCGACCTGGTCGACGAGGGGCCCACCGGTGAGGTCGATGGCGTGCCCAAGGCGCGCTACGGCGAGGTGGTCGACCAATGCTATCTGTGCGACATGTGCTACATGTCGAAATGCCCCTATGTGCCACCGCATGAGTGGAATATCGATTTTCCGCACCTGATGCTTCGCGCCAAGGCGGTCGAGCGCAAGCGCACCGGCCCGCGGTTCCGCGACACGGTACTCTCCTCCACTGACAAGACCGGCCTGTTCGCCGGCATTCCGGTGGTCACGCAGACCATCAACGCTGTCAATCGCACCCCGGCCATGCGCGCGGTGATGGAAAAGACCCTGGGCGTCGACGCCAAGGCCTGGCTGCCAAGCTTTGCCACGCGCAAGTTCCGCTCGGCCGCTGGCGAAGCGGCCTCGAGCATCGCCACCGACGGCGAACGCACGCCCGGCAAGGTGGTGCTGTTCTCAACCTGCTTCATCAACTACAACGAGCCGGGCATCGGGCTGGACCTGGTGGCGATTCTTGACCACAACGAGATCCCCTGGCGGCTGGCCACGAAGGAAGCCTGTTGCGGCATGCCCAAGCTGGAGCAAGGCGATCTGGACGGCGTCGAGGCGCTCAAGAACATCAACATCCCGCAACTGGTGGCGCTGGCGCGCGAGGGCTACGCCATCCTCACTGGCGTCCCCTCCTGTACGCTGATGTTCAAGCAGGAGCTGCCGCACATGTTCCCGGACGACCCGGATGTGCTGACAGTGCGCGACGCCATGTGGGAGCCCTTCGAATACCTGGTGGCGCGCCACAAGGACGGCCTGCTCAAGACCGACTTCAAGGACACGCTGGGCAAGATCGCCTACCACGTGCCCTGCCACGGACGGGTGCAGGCCATCGGTCGCAAGACCGAGGAGTTCCTCAAGAAGATTGCCGGTCTTGAGGTCGACACCACCGAGCGCTGCTCCGGCCATGCCGGCACCTTCGGCGTGAAGAAGGAATTCCACGCCATGGCGATGAAGATCGGCCGCCCGGTGTTCCGCAAGATGGCCGAGGCCGAGCCCGACTTCATCAGTTCGGACTGCCCGCTGGGCGGCCACCACCTGGCCCAGGGCATCGAACAGAACCATCAGAAAACCCCCGAGCTCGCCCACCCGATCACCCTGGTGCGGCGTGCCTACGGCATTTGAAGGAGACCGCCCATGCCGCATCTGACCCGTGCCGCGCTGTGGTCGCTCGAGGAATACGCCGAGCGCCGCCCCGCTTTCCGGCAGGAAGTCATGGCGCACAAGCGCCGCCGCACCGTGCATCTGGGGCCGAACGTGACCCTGTTGTTCGAGGACGAAACCACCGTCCGCTACCAGATTCAGGAAATGCTGCGCATCGAGCGCACCTTCGAGGCCGCCGGCATCCAGGATGAACTGGACGTCTACAATCCCTTGATTCCAGATGGCGGCAACCTCAAGGCGACCATGCTCATCGAGTACCCCGACCCGCAGGAACGCGCCGCCCGGCTGCAGGCCCTGCGCGGCATCGAGCGCACGGTGTGGCTTCGGGTCGAAGGCCATGCACCGGTCTTCGCCATCGCCGACGAGGACCTGGAGCGTGAGAACGACACCAAGACCTCCTCGGTACACTTCCTGCGCTTCGAATTGAGCAAGGCAATGGCAACCGCGCTCAAGGGCGGCGCCGCGCTGGGCATGGGTATCGACCATCCGGCCTACCCCGTCGCGCTCGACGAGATCGCACCGGAAACCCAGCTCGCGCTGGTGTCTGACCTGCAGTAATGCCGTTGGACAAAAAAAAGGAGGCGCACGAGGCGCCTCCTTTTGTCGTCTGCAGACCGGGCAGACTTACTTCTTGTCTTCGGCAGCGCTCTCGCGCAGCGCATCCATCAAGGCCGCGTTCGGATCCGGCTCGGCAGCCGGCGCTTCCTCACCTGCGCCGCTATCCTGCAGGCTCGGGAAGCTTGGCGGTGCATAGGCGCCACCGCCATAGGCATCCTGCTGGATGTTGATCTCGACCGAATCGAGGTCGATCTTCTCGTGCTCTTCCAGCCCGCCGGTCACGATCTGCGGGAACACCAGGATCATCACCAGCGCAAAGACCTGGATGGCGATGAAGGAAATCACGCCGCGATAGATCTGCATCGTCTTGATGCCGGCAATGGTCTTGCCCGTCTGGGTATCCTCGTAGGACGTCGATGGCGCCACACTGCGCAGGTAGAACAGCGCAAAGCCGAAGGGCGGCGTCAGGAACGAGGTCTGCATGTTCATGCCGATCAGCACCAGGAACCACACCATGTCGATGCCCAGCTTCTCGGCCACCGGTGCGAACAGCGGCAGCAGGATGAAGGCGATCTCGAAGAAGTCGATGAAGAAGCCCAGAATGAAGACCAGCGCGCTGACCACCACCAGGAAGCCCCACTGCCCGCCCGGCACCAGGCTGAACAGGTGCTCGACCCACAGGTCGCCGTTGACCGCGCGGAAGGTCAGCGCGAAGACGGTCGAGCCGATCAGGATGAACATCACGAAGGTCGCCAGGTTGCCGGTGGTATCCAGCGCACTGCGCACCATCTCGAAGTTCAGGCGCTTGCGAATGCCCGCCAGCACCAGCGCGCCGACCGCACCCATCGCGCCGCCTTCGGTCGGTGTGGCCAGGCCGATGAAGATCGTGCCCAGCACCAGGAAGATCAGCACCACCGGCGGCACCATCGCCACCAGCACCCGTGCGAGCAAGGCCTTGCCTTTCAGCGTACGCGCCTCCTTGGGCAGCGCCGGCACGGACTCGGGCTTGAAGATGGTCAGCACGAAGATGTACAGCACCAGCAGGCCAACCAGCATCAGCGACGGGATGATTGCGCCGGCGTAGGCATCACCGACCGACACGCCCAGCACGTCGGCCAGCACGATCAGCACCAGCGACGGCGGGATGATCTGGGCCAGCGTGCCGGAAGCGCAGATGACGCCCGCGGACACTTCCCGCGAGTAACCGTAGCGCAGCATCACCGGCAGCGAAATCAGGCCCATCGAGATCACCGAGGCCGCCACCACGCCGGTGGTCGCCGCCAGCAGCGCGCCGACGAAGATCACCGCATACGCAATACCGCCGCGGATCGGGCCAAACAGTTGCCCCGCTGATTCGAGCAGATCCTCCGCCATGCCGGAGCGCTCGAGGATAATACCCATGAAGGTGAAGAACGGAATCGCCAGCAGCGTGTCGTTCGACATGATGCCGAGCACCCGCTCGGGCAAGGCCTGCAGCAGGGCCGGGGTCAGCAGCCCGAGCTCGATGCCGAGAAAACCGAAGAACAGGCCGTTGGCAGCCAGCGCAAACGCCACCGGAAAGCCGCTGAGCAAGAAGATGATCAGCGAGCCGAACATCAGGGGCGCCATGTTGGCGATCAGAAACTCAGTCATTTCGTGCCCTCCTGAGCATCATCGCCTGCCGCCACACCATGCTCCACCGGCTTTTCCAGCGGATCGGGGCCGTGACCCGTCAGGAACGCCACCCGCTTGATCAGTTCGGACACCGCCTGCAGCGCCAGCAGGCCGAAGCCCACCGGAATCAGCAGCCGCACCGGCCAGCGGATCAGACCGCCGGCGTTGGAAGACTCCTCCATGTTCACATAGGAATCGACAAAGCCCGGCCAGGACATCCACATGATCATCACCGCCACCGGGATCAGGAACACCACGATGCCGATCACGTCGACCCAGTTGCGCCCCTTGGCCGACATGCGGTTGGAGATCAAGTCGATGCGCACATGCTGGTTACGCAGGAAGGTATAGCCAGCACACAGCGTGAACACCGCGGCAAACAGATACCACTGCACTTCGAGCATCGCATTGGAGCTGAGGCTGAAGCCGTAACGACTGAACGCGTTGCCGGCGCTGATGATCGATGCCGCCAGCACCAGCCAGATCGTAAACTGCCCGACCCGCGTGTTGATCCAGTCGATCAGCGCGGAGAGTTTCAATAATAAGGACACGGATCGTCCCCTCCCGAATCGTTTTAGAATGACCCGACCCCGATTCCCGGCATCCGGCTTTTTACGCGGCGCATTATCGCGGCTGTGGCTGCTCAGGCATATCAGGGGAAACGCCTAAGACACCCATGGATTCAAACAAACACATGACACACACCCTGCGGCTGTGCCTCGTCCGCCACGGAGAAACGAGCTGGAACGCCGAGCACCGGCTGCAAGGCCATACGGACATTCCCTTGAACGCCACCGGTCGCGCGCAGGCCGAAGCCACCGCCGCGCTGCTGGCCGCGCACCGCTTCGATGCCGCCTACACCAGCGACCTCGCCCGCGCCGCCGACACCGCCCGCGCCATTGGCCGTCGCATCGGCCTCGACGCCCAGCCCCTGACCGCCTTGCGCGAGCGCCACTACGGCGCTTTTCAGGGGCTGACCTATGAAGAAGCCCAAGCCCGGCACCCTGATGACTACGCCCTGTTCAAGGCCCGCCACCCCGATCACCCGCTGCCGCAAGGCGGCGAGAGCCTGAGCGCGTTCGCACGGCGCATCGCCGATGCCCTCGACACTCTCGTCCAGCGCCACTCCGGGGAGCAGATACTGGTTGTTGCCCACGGTGGCGTGCTCGACATCATCTACCGCATCGCCAGCGGCCGACCGCTGAGCGCCCCGCGAGATTTCCGGATTCCCAATGCAGCGCTCAACTGGCTCCGCCACGACGCGCCGGCGCGGTGGTCGATCGAGCAGTGGGCCGAAGAAGCCCACCTGGGCTCGGCCCGCGACGAACTGGCCAACAGTTGAGCACAAGTGTCACTGGGCTTTTCAGCCAAGCTGCGTGATAGAATCCGCTTTTGACCCTGCCATGTAGACACAAGACCATGTTTTCCAAGCAAAACACGCTCGCCAAAGCCGATCCGGACCTGTGGGAAGCCATTCAGGCCGAAAACCGTCGCCAGGAAGCCCACATCGAACTGATCGCCTCCGAAAACTATGTGAGTCACGCGGTCATGGAAGCCCAGGGCTCCCAGCTGACCAACAAGTACGCTGAGGGTTATCCCGGCAAGCGCTACTACGGCGGCTGCGAGCACGTCGATGTGGCAGAGCAACTGGCCATCGACCGCGCCAAGGCCTTGTTCGGCGCCGAGGCGGCCAACGTGCAGCCCAACTCCGGCTCGCAGGCCAACCAGGCGGTGCTGATGGCCTTCTGCAAGCCGGGCGACACCATCATGGGCATGAGCCTGGCTGAAGGCGGCCACCTCACCCACGGCATGGCGCTCAACATGAGCGGCAAGTGGTTCAACGTGGTCTCCTACGGTCTCGACAAGAACGAAGCCATCGACTACGACGCCATGGAGCGTCTGGCCCATGAGCACAAGCCGAAGCTGATCATCGCCGGCGCCTCGGCCTACTCGCTGCGCATCGACTTTGAGCGCTTCGCCAAGGTCGCCAAGGCCGTCGGCGCCATCTTCATGGTCGACATGGCCCACTATGCCGGCCTCATCGCCGCCGGCTTCTACCCGAACCCGGTGCCGCACGCCGACGTCGTCACCACCACCACCCACAAGACCCTGCGCGGCCCGCGCGGCGGCCTGATCCTGATGAAGGCCGAGCACGAAAAAGCCATCAACTCGGCCATCTTCCCCGGCCTGCAGGGCGGCCCGCTGGAGCATGTCATCGCCGCCAAGGCCGTGGCCTTCAAGGAAGCCATGGCGCCGGAGTTCAAGAACTATCAGGAGCAGGTCATCGCCAACGCGCGCGTCATGGCACGCGTGCTGGGCGAAGAGCGCGGCCTGCGCATCGTCTCGGGCGGCACCGAGAGCCATGTCTTCCTGGTCGATCTGCGCAACAAGCACATCACCGGCAAGGCCGCCGAAGCCGCCTTGGGCCTCGCTCACATCACGGTCAACAAGAACGCCATTCCCAACGACCCGGAAAAACCCTTTGTCACCTCCGGCATTCGTCTCGGTTCGCCGGCCATGACCACCCGCGGCTTTACCGAAATCGAAGCCGAGAAAATCGCCCACCTGGTCGCCGACGTGCTCGACGCACCGGACGACACCGACAACCTGGAGCGCGTGCGCAAGCAGGTGTCCGAGCTGTGCGCGCAGTTCCCGGTCTACGGCGACTGAGCACCGACTGGCGGGCGCCGCGTGCGCCCGCCGATGCGGAGCACCTCCCGACATGAAATGCCCGTTCTGCGGCGACCCTTCGACTCAGGTCACGGACACCCGTGAAAACGAAGACGGCGACATCGTTCGCCGTCGTCGTCGCTGCGTCAAATGCGACAAGCGCTTCACCACCTATGAGCGCATCGACCTCAAGATGCCGCATATCGTCAAGCGCAACGGGCACCGGGCCGAATTCGACCGCAGCAAGGTACTGGCCAGCATGACGCTGGCCCTGCGCAAGCGCCCCGTGGCGGTCGAAGACATCGAAGCCGCCGCCGCCCGCATCGAAGGCAAGCTGCTGGCCATGGGCGAGCGCGAGCTGCCCTCGGTCAAGGTCGGCGAGCTGGTCATGCGCGAGCTGAAGAAACTGGACAAGGTCGCCTACGTGCGCTTTGCCTCCGTCTATCGCAACTTCGAGGACGTCGACGCCTTCTCCGAGGCCGTCCGCGAAGTGTCGCGCACCCGCGGCCGCCCCCCCAAGACCGACTGAACCCATGGCTTTCTCCGCGCTCGACCATCAGCACATGGCCCGTGCGCTGCAACTGGCCGAACTCGGACTGACCACCACATCACCCAATCCGCGCGTCGGCTGCGTGATCGCGCATGGCGACACCGTTGTCGGTGAAGGTTGGCATCGGCGTGCTGGCGAAGCCCATGCCGAAGTCCACGCCCTGCGTGCCGCCGGCAGCCGCGCCGAAGGCGCAACGGCCTATGTCACGCTCGAACCCTGCGCCCATCATGGCCGCACCCCACCCTGTGCCGACGCACTGATCGCCGCCAGGGTGGCACGCGTGGTCATCGCCATGGGCGACCCCAACCCGCTGGTAGCCGGCCAGGGCATCGCCCGGCTCAACCATGCCGGCATTGCGGCCGAATACGGTCTGTTGGGCGCCCAGGCGCAGGAACTCAACCTCGGCTTCGTCTCGCGCATGACGCGCAACCGGCCGTGGGTACGACTCAAGGCCGCCAGTACGCTGGATGGCAAGACGGCGCTCAACAACGGCGTGAGTCAGTGGATCACCGGCAGCGCCGCGCGAGCCGACGGCCACCGTTGGCGCGCCCGCGCCTGTGCCATTCTGACCGGTATCGGCACGGTCAAGGCCGACGACCCACAACTGACGGTGCGCGACGTCCCCTGCGAACGGCAGCCGCTGCGCGTGCTGGTCGATGCGCGCTTCGACATCAGCCCCGACGCTCGCCTGTTCAACGGCGACCCGGTACTGATTGTCACCGCCCGGCCCGATGCCGACAAGGCCGCCATGCTCGCCGCACGCAACGCCCACACCGTGAATCTGCCCAACCCGCAGGGCAAGGTCGACCTGCCGGCGCTGCTCGAACACCTTGCACAACGCGGCATCAACGAACTCCATGTCGAGGCCGGCTTCAAGCTCAACGGGTCGTTGCTGCGCGAAGGCTGTGTGGACGAGCTATTGCTCTACACCGCGCCCATGCTGGTTGGCGACGCCGCCCAGGGGCTGTTCAACCTCGCCGAGCTGACCGACCTGCAGCAGGCACGTCCGCTGGTATGGCACGACGTTCGCCAGGTGGGCAAAGACATGCGCTTCGTCGGCCGGTTTCAGCCGGCGGGCTGAGAACGTGTGAAGAAATGGTCGCGAGCAGCGCCGAGTGCAAGGCGCGAGCTCGCGAACGACGAGACATATCCAATGGATAGGCGAGGCGTGAGCGAGTGAGCAACGCAGCAATCGGCACGCGCAGTCGATTTATTTACAAGTTCTGACCACACACCGCACAGGCCGGGTCCTTGCCCAGCCCGATACTGCGCCATTCCATGTTCAACCCGTCGAGCAGCAGCACCCGACCGGCCAGCGACGTGCCGATACCCGCCAGCAACTTCAGGGCCTCGGCCGCCTGCGTGGCGCCGATGATGCCGGTGATCGGCGCAAATACGCCCATGACAGCACAACGCACCTGCTCCACGTCCTCGCCTTCCGGAAAGAGGCAGTGGTAGCACGGACTGTCGGCGGTGCGCAGGTCGAACACATAGAGCTGGCCGTCGAAGCGGATCGCGGCCCCGGAGACCAGCGGTTTGCGATGGGCGTAGCAGGCCCGGTTGATGGCATGCCGGGTATCGAAGTTGTCTGTGCAGTCGAGCACGATGTCCGCCGCGGCCACTTCCGCCGACAAGGCCTCCCCCGTCAGGCGCTGCGCCAGCGGCACGACTTGCACCTCGGGGTTCAGCCGCCCCAGCGCGGCCTGGCCTGACAACACCTTGGGCTGCCCAACGGTGTCGGCGGTATGCAATATCTGTCGCTGCAGGTTGGTCAGATCGACATCGTCGTCATCGGCGAGCACCAGGGTGCCCACGCCCGCGGCCGCCAGATACATCGCGGCCGGCGAACCGAGGCCACCGGCGCCAACCACCAGCACCCGGGCGTCGACAAAGGCCTGCTGCCCCTCGACACCGATTTCGGGCAGCAGGATGTGGCGGCTGTAGCGCAGCAGTTGATCGTCGTTCATGGTGTGCGGCGCGACCGCTTACTTGTAGTCGCGCAGTTCGACCGGCGTATCGTCGTGATCGCCGTGGGGGTGTTGGTCATAGACCTTGATGTACACCTCGTTGGACTGCTTGATCAGCCGCTCGGGCGAGGCGATGTTGTGGCGCTGGGTCTCCTCGCTGAAATACACCAGCGCCCGCACCAGCTTGACGTAGAGCGAGTTGTCGAGGTGAAAGCCGGCGTCGCGCAGGGCGCTTTCCAGCAGCTCCAGCGAAAAGTCGAGTACCGAATATTCGACCTCAAGGCACAACTCGCGTGGACCGGGCTCGACCTTCAGGCCGCGCAAGCGGCGAAGGGCCGCCAGCGCACGGTCGACCTGCCCCGGGGGCATGGGACGAAAGCGGATCTCACGCGTCTTGATCAGCCCGCTGGCGCCAGCGCCAGCATGGGATTCATGCCGCCTGCCTGCCAGCTTGTAGGCCGTTTCACGGCGCATGATCACCCCCGTCGCGTCATGGTTTCTCGATTACTTCGCATTCTGGACGATCTCTCGCCCCTTGAGAAGGTTCAAGGCCTGCTGGAACTGGAAATCTTCCTCACTGGCCGGCTCAATCCGCTTGAACGGCGTGTCGTCCGCCTTTTCCTCGTTGGCGCTGCGGGCCGCTTCACGCGCTTCGAGCGCCTTGCGCTCGGCCTCGGGATCCTTGTCGTTCTCGAGGTGACCGCGCAGATCCGCCTCACGAATGCGCATCTGCGCCGACGTATCCTGCGGGTCTTCGACGGTGACGTCCGGCTCGATGCCCTTGGCCTGGATCGAGCGGCCGCCCGGCGTGTAGTAACGCGCCGTGGTGAGCTTGATCGCGGTGTTGTTGGTCAGCGGCAGGATGGTCTGCACCGACCCCTTGCCGAAGGTCTGGGTGCCGAGCACCTTGGCCCGCTTGTGATCCTGAAGCGCACCGGCGACGATTTCGGAGGCCGAAGCCGAGCCGCCGTTGACCAGCACCACCATCGGCACCTTCTTGACCGCCGGCGGCAGATCCTTGAGGAAGTCGGTGCGGGTGCCGCGCAGATAGTCGTCCGGCGTGGCCATGTACTTGCGCTTGGCATCCGGCGTGCGCCCGTCGGTGGAGACCACCAGCACATCGGCCGGCAGGAAGGCAGCTGCCACGCCCACCGCACCATGCAGCAGGCCGCCCGGGTCGTTGCGCAGATCGAGCACCAGGCCCTGCAGCGGGCCATCGGCATACAGCTTGGTCAGGTGCTCGGCCAGCGACGCGGCAGTCGCTTCCTGGAACTGCACCACGCGCACGTAGCCGTAGCCGGGCTCGACCAGCTTCGATTTCACGCTGCGCACCTTGATGATCTCGCGCACGATGGTCACCACCAGCGGCTTGTCGTCGCCCTTGCGCACGATGGTCAGCACGATCTTGGTGTTCGGTTTGCCGCGCATCTGCTTGACCGCATCACCCAGGGTCATGCCCTTGACCGGCGTCTCGTCGAGCTTGACGATCAGATCGCCCGCCTTCACCCCCGCGCGAAAGGCCGGGGTGTCCTCGATCGGCGAGATGACCTTGACGAAGCCGTCTTCCATGCCGACCTCGATGCCGAGGCCGCCGAATTCGCCCTGCGTGCCCACCTGCAGGTCCTTGAAGGCGTCGGCGTCGAGATAGGCCGAGTGCGGATCGAGGCCGGTCAGCATGCCGCTGATGGCGTCGGTCAGCAGCGCCTTGTCCTCGACCGGCTCGACATAGCCTTGCTTGATGGCGTTGAACACGTCCGCCAGCGCGCGCAACTCCTGCATCGGCAGGGGTGCCAGTGCCGCCTTGTCGGCATTGGCGGGGAAGTTCAGGCTGATCAGGACACCAGCGCACATGCCGGTGAAGATCAATCCAAGCTGCTGCAGTTTGCTACGCATGACCACTCCAGACGATGGGGCCTTGCCATTCGGCGCTGCCCCTGAAAATTCAGTTCAGGCGAATCCAGTCCAGCGGATCCACCGGCCGCCCCTGATGGCGGATCTCGAAGTATAGCCCCGGCTCCGGGTTTCCTCCGCTGTCGCCTGCCGCCGCCAGCACCTCGCCGGCCACCACTTGCTCGCCATTGGACTTGAACAGCGCATCATTGTTTCCGTACACCGTCAAATAGCCTTGACCGTGGTCGATGATGATGAGATTTCCGAAGCCGCGCAACCAGTCCGAGAAGACGACCTCCCCATCGGCCACGGCATGCACCTCGTCACCGCTGTCGGCACGGATGAAAATCCCCTTCCAGGTCGTGCCACCCGCTGCGCGATCGGCGCCAAACCGCCCGATCACCGCGCCACGCAATGGCGGCTTGAGCTGCCCGCGGAGCGCGGCAAAGGCCTTGCCTCGCACACTGCTGTCGGCGCTCAGGCGCGAGGCGCCGGTGACCGGCTCCCGTGGGGCCGCCGACGGCTCCGGCGGTGGCCGCGGGCGTGCCATATCCTTCTGCTTCGCCAGTTCGACCATCAACGCGCGCAAGCGCGCCTCGTCGCGCTGCAAATCGGCCACCGTCTGCTTCTGCGCCTTCAATTCCTTCGACAAGGCGGCGAGGATCTGCTGGCGGCGGTCGCGCTCCTTCTTCAGATCGGCCATCTCGCGGCGCTGCACGCCTTCGAGGCGGGCCACGTCGGCGCGATGCGCCTCGGCTTCGGCCTGCTGCCGAGTCTGCAAGGCCATGGCCTCGCGCAACCGGGTGACGATGGCCTGCTTTTCGCGCCCGATCTGCTCCAGATAGTAGGCGTCGCGCGCCAGCTGGTTGGGCTCGCGGGCGCTGAGCAAATAGCCGACGCCGGGCTCCCCGCCAAACTGGTAGTAGCGGCGCAGCCAGTCGGCCAGCGCCTCGCGGCCGGCGTCGACCTGCGCGCGCGTCTCGCGCAATGCGGCCTCGACCCGGGTCACCGCCACCTCGGCCGCCTTGCGCTCGCGCGTCAGCTCACGCACCCGGCGCAGAATCCGCGACACGGCAACATCGGCCTGCTTGAGCGCCTTGACGGCCTGCGCGTGGGTCGACTCGGTATCCGACACCTCCGACTCGGCCGCGCGCAGGCGCGCCCTGACGGCGTCGAGCTCGCTGCGCGATGACGCCATGCGCCCGGCCGTATCCTGTGCCAGAGCGGGGCCAGACAATGCGGCAAGCGCCAGCACCGACGCCAGCGCGGCCGTGAGCCACCCGTTACGGGCGGCGAGTGGGGTCACCGGATCAGGCCTTGGCTTTGGCCTGCCCTGCGACGGCTGCCGCGGCAGCCTTGATGGTGTCCTCGTCCGCAAGGTAATAGCTGCGGATGGGACGCAGGTTGGCATCCAGTTCATACACCAGTGGCTGCGCGGTGGGGATGTTCAGCCCGACGATGTCGGCATCGCTCACGCCGTCGAGATACTTGATCAGCGCGCGCAGGCTGTTGCCGTGCGCGGCGATCAGGATGCGGTCGCCGGCGAGCACGCGCGGCACGATCACCGTCTCCCAGTACGGCACCACACGGGCCACGGTGTCTTTCAGGCATTCGGTGTGCGGAAAACGATCGGCCGGCAGGCTGGCGTAGCGCGGGTCGTTCGGCGTCAGGCGCTCATCGCCGTCTTCGAGCGCCGGCGGCGGCACATCGTAGGAGCGGCGCCACTGCAGCACCTGGTCATCGCCGTACTTTGCCGCCGTCTCGGCCTTGTTGAGCCCCTGCAGCGCGCCATAGTGGCGCTCGTTCAGGCGCCAGGAGTGCTCCACCGGCAGCCACAGCGCGGCCAGGCGCTCGAGCACGATGTTCAGCGTCTTGTTGGCGCGCTTGAGCACGGAGGTAAAGGCCACATCGAAGGCATAGCCCTCGTCGCGCAGCAGGTCGCCTGCGGCGCGTGCTTCTTCCACGCCTTTGTCGGTCAAATCAACGTCCGTCCAGCCGGTAAACCGGTTTTCCTTGTTCCAGGTGGACTCTCCGTGGCGAAGCAATACGATCTTGTACATGGGGGGCTATCAACTCGCTAGGGTGGGAAAGGCAGGTTCTTGCGTCGCGCCAAGTCGCCGCTACGGCAAAAAATGGTATTTTATTACATTCATCTTTGTCGAATCGATCGCAGATCGTGAATAGTCATCCCATAGTTGATCTGATTGGCAAGACCGAGCAGATCGAAACCGCCGCGCGCGCGCTCAAGGCCATCTCCCACCCACTCAGGCTCAAGATCCTGTGTGTCATCGGAGAGGGCGAGGTCTGCGTGCAGGATATCGTCGAGGCCGTCGGCACCTCCCAGAGCAACATCTCCCAACACCTGGCCATTCTGCGTGACAAGGGCGTCCTGCTCACCAGAAAGGACGCCAACCGGGTGTTTTACCGGGTCGGTGACCAGCGCACCCTGCAGCTGATCGTGCTCATGCGCGAAGTCTTCTGCGGCGAAGCGCCGACCCAGCCCTGACATTACGAGAAGGAAATTTCCGTGGAGTTTTTGCAGCAAAATTGGTACTGGGCAGCCTTGGCTGTGGCCAGCGGCGCATTCCTGTTGATCGAAACCCTGCGCCAGCGTGGCGACAGCAGCAGCCTGTCGCCAGTACAGGCCACCTTGATGATCAACCGCGAAGACGCCGCCATCATCGACGTGCGCGAACAAAATGAATTCAGCCAAGGCCACATCCCCAATGCGCGCCACATCCCTCTCGCTGCCCTCGAAAAACGCGGCGCCGAGCTGGAAAAACTGAAACAACAGCCGATTATCGTGTGCTGCGCGTCCGGTGCCCGCGCCAATGCGGCCATCGCCACGCTGCGCAAAATGGGGTGTGAAAAGGTGTTCAACCTCCAGGGCGGCATGGCGGGCTGGCAACAGGCTGGCCAGCCGGTCACCCGCAAGAGGAAGTGAGCATGGCGCCACATATCCGCATGTACGCAACACCCTACTGCCCCTATTGCGTTCGCGCCGAGGCGTTGCTCGTGAGCAAGGGCATCACGAACATCGAGAAGATCCTGATCGACCGGGACACTGCCCGTCGTGAAGAAATGATGTCCCTCACCGGCCGGCGAACCGTCCCGCAGATCTTCATCGACGACCTGCATGTGGGCGGGTGCGATGATCTCTACGCACTCGACCAGGCCGGCAAGCTTGACCCGCTCCTGAACGCAGAAGCGGCCTGACCGATTTACCCAATACTGACACAAGGCAGAACCATGACCGAAAACACCCAACCCGTCTTCACCATCGAAAAGCTCTACATCCGCGACCTGTCGGTCGAAGTGCCGAACGCACCGACGATCTTCCTCGACCGCGAAACGCCGCAGATCAACGTGCAACTGCGCACCGACAGCAAGGGCGTCGATGAAGGCGTGTATGAAGTGGTCCTGACGGTCACCGTCACCGCCAAGATCGGTGAAGAAAAAACGGTTTTCCTGGTCGAAGCGGCCCAGGCCGGCATCTTCCAGATCCGCAACGTGCCCGAGTCCGACATCGAACCGATCATGATGATCGGCTGCGCCAACATTCTGTTCCCCTACGCCCGTGAAGCGATCTCCGACGCCGTCACCCGTGCCGGCTTCCAGCCTGTGCTGCTCGCTCCGGTCAACTTCGAAGCGCTGTACCAGGCACGCCAGCAGGAACAGCAGCAGCCGGCCGGCCAGGACGTGCCGGTTCAGTGAGCATGCGCGTCGCCAGCCTCATCGCCCTGATCGTGGCAGGCGCCGCCAGCGCGCCGGCTGCCGCACTGGATTACCGGTCGGCGGCCAGCCCGGCCATCCTCTATGACACGCCTTCGGCCCAGGGCAAGCGCCTGTACGTGGTGTCCGCCGGCAGTCCGCTGGAGGTGGTCGTCACGCTGGAAAAATGGGTCAAGGTACGCGATCGCGAAGGCCATCTGGCCTGGATCGAACGCAGCGCGCTGGCCAACGGCCAGACAGTGGTCGTCACCGCCGACCGCGCCACGGTGCACCAGCAGGCCGACGACACCGCGCCGGCGAGCTTTGAAGCCGTTCGCGGCGTGATTCTCTCAGTCTCGGGGCCGGTCCAGGGCGCCTGGCTGCCGGTCCGGCATGCCGACGGCGATCGCGGCTTCGTTCGCCGGATCGACGTCTGGGGTCAATGAACGCAACGGCGCCCGCGGTGGCGCCAGCTGATCAGGCAACCCACTGAACATGCACATCACCGTCTATGGCGCAGGCGCCTGGGGTACCGCCCTGGCAATCGCCTACGCAAAATCACACCCGGTCACGCTATGGGGACGCGACGCAGACACCTTGCTGCGCTGCGCCGCCGAACGGGTCAATCAGGCGCTGCTACCCGGCGCACCTTTCCCGCCAGGGCTGGTCGTGGAAGCGGACTTGCACCGCGCCAGCCGGTCGGCCGACCTGCACCTGGTGGTCACGCCGGTGGCCGGCCTGCGCGCCGTCGCGCGCCACCTGGCCGCTGAAGGACACACCACGCCGTTGATCTGGGCCTGCAAGGGCTTTGAATCCGGCACCGGCAAGTTGCCGCACCAGGTGGTCGCCGACGAACTCGGCGCCGACTTCCCGTGCGGCGTACTGACCGGCCCGAGCTTTGCCGCCGAAGTCGCCGCCGGACTGCCCGCGGCAATCACCCTGGCCGCGCGAGACGCGGCCTTCGCCTCGGCCTGGACGCAACACCTTCACCAACCCCGCCTGCGCCTCTACGCCAACGACGACCTGATCGGCGCCGAGGTCGGGGGGGCGGTCAAGAACGTGATGGCCATCGCCGCCGGCGTCTCGGACGGGCTGGGCTTCGGCCTGAACAGTCGCGCCGCGCTGATCACCCGCGGCCTGGCCGAAATGGCCCGCCTCGGCGCCGCCCTGGGCGCCCGGCCGGAAACCTTCATGGGCCTGGCCGGCATGGGCGACCTGGTGCTGACCTGCACCGGCGATCTATCCCGCAACCGAAGGGTCGGCCTCGCCCTGGCCGAAGGCAAATCGCTGGACAGGATCCTGAAAGATCTCGGCCATGTCGCCGAGGGCGTACTGACCACGCGCGAAACCGTCGCACTGGCCCAGCGCCATCAGGTCGAGATGCCGATTACCGAAAGCGTCGACGCCCTGCTCTCGGGCACACTCAGCGCGCGCGAGGCGGTCGAGCGTCTGCTGGCCCGCGACCCGCGCAGCGAATAAGCATCGTCTGCAGCGCGTCATACCCCCTCGACGTAACCGTGCTGGCGCCAGGCCTCGTAGGCCACCACGGCAACGGCATTGGACAGGTTCAGGCTGCGGTTGCCGGGACGCATCGGGATCCGCACCCGCTGCGCATCACTCAGCGTCGCCAGCATCTCCTCCGGCAGCCCGCGCGTCTCGCAACCGAACAGCAGCACGTCGCCCGGTTGGTAGCTCACCTCGCTGAACCGCCGGCCGCCGCGGGAGGTCAGCGCGTGAAGATTGCCGCCCGGCACACGCTCGCGAAACGTCGCCCAGTCGGCGTGGGTCTGCACATGCGTCAGCTGATGGTAGTCGAGCCCGGCGCGCGCCAGCGCCTTGTCCGACATGTCGAAACCCAGCGGTTCGATCAGGTGCAGACGTGCGCCCACATTGGCACTGAGACGAATGACATTGCCGGTATTGGGCGGAATTTCCGGTTGATAGAGAACGATATGGAACATGGTGCGGCATTGTGCCCGCAGCGTCGGTGCGGATCAACGCACCGGTGTGCGCGCCACCACGAGATTGCTGACCGAAACCGCCCCCGCCTTGCGCAGGCACTGCGCCAGCGCGTCGAGTGTCGCGCCCGTGGTCATCACATCGTCCACCAGCAACACGCGTGCGCCATCGAGTCGCGCTTCGCAGGTAAAGGCGTTTTGCAGATTTTTCTTTCGCGCTCGCCATGGCAAGCCGACCTGATCCAGCGTGGCGCGCGTCCGCCCGACCTGGCCAGTCGCCAGCTCGCACGCCCACGCCCGAGCGAGCGGCCGGGCAATCTCGAGCGACTGATTGAAACCCCGCTCTGCCAGCCGCGACACATGCAGCGGCACCGGAACGACGAGATCCACCTCGGCTCGGGGCATGGCACGCAGCGCACATGCGGCAAAGGCGTGGGCGACGGCAAAGTCGGCACCGTACTTGAGGCGGTGAACCAGGCGGTCGAGCGGATAGTCGTAACGGTACAGCGCCGTCGTGGCATCGAATGCGGGCGGCTGCTTCAGGCAGCGACCACAGATCGCCCCCTCGGTGTCCGGCAATGCACACCTCGGGCACGCAGACAGGCACAATGGCAGGTCGCGACGACAGCCCGCGCACAGGCCGTCCGGATCGCGGACGCTGGCACACAGCACACACCGACGCGACCACAGCTGATGCCAGCGCTCACCAACCGCCTGTTGCCATCGGGCGCGACGGTTTGACAAGACATCGCTCAATCGTGGAACATCCATAATTTTGAATTACAGCAAGAATTCCTCACCATGACAATGACTTCCCACCACACCACTGCTCAGCAGGCCGCCGCCCCCCAACCGTCCGAAAGCCGCAAGTGGAAGGTCGCGGAGGTCGAGGCATTGTTCAAGCTGCCATTCAACGACCTGCTGTTCCGCGCGCAGCAGGTGCACCGCGAGCACTTCGACCCCAACGCGGTCCAGCGCTCGACCCTGCTATCGATCAAGACCGGCGGTTGCTCGGAAGACTGTGGCTACTGCTCGCAATCTGCCCGCTACGATACCGGACTGGAGCGCGAGCGACTGCTCCCGCTCGAAGAAGTCCTCGAGAATGCCCGCGCCGCCAAGGCCAAGGGGTCGAGTCGCTTCTGCATGGGTGCGGCCTGGCGCGGCCCGAAGGACAAGGACCTCGAACCGGTGGTCGAAATGATCCGCGAGGTCAAGGCGCTCGGCCTGGAGACCTGCGTGACCCTCGGCATGCTCAAGGAAGGCCAGGCCGAGAAGCTGCGCGACGCCGGCCTCGACTATTACAACCACAACATCGACACGGCCCCCGAGTTCTACGGCCAGGTGATCACCACGCACACATTCCAGGACCGCCTCGACACCCTCGACCGGGTGCGCAATGTCGGCATCAACGTGTGTAGCGGCGGCATCGTCGGCATGGGAGAGGACCGCCGCAACCGTGCCGCCATGATCGCCCAACTGGCCAACATGAATCCGCCGCCCGAATCCGTGCCCATCAACAATCTTGTGGCGATCGAAGGCACCCCGATGGCCAAGAGCGAGCAGGTCGACCCGATCGAGTTCGTGCGCACCATCGCCGCTGCCCGCATCACCATGCCGACGAGCTTCGTGCGCCTGTCGGCCGGCCGCCAGCAGATGAGCGACGAGATGCAGGCCCTGTGCTTTGCCGCCGGCGCCAACTCGATGTTCTATGGCGACCGCCTGCTGACCACCGACAACCCGGAAACCGACCGCGACGAGCAACTCTTTGCCAAGCTCGGACTGAAGGCAATCTAGACACGCCATGGCGGGCGACTTTCACCTCGACGACCGCAGCGTCCGGCGGCACTTCAACCGTGCCGCCGCCAGCTACGACGGTGCCGACGTCCTGGCGCGCAGCGTCGCCCAGCAGATGGACGAGCGGCTCGAAGGCATTATCCATCAGCCCGAGACCATTCTCGACCTGGGCTGCGGCACCGGCCGCGATCTGCACCGCCTGGCCGAGCGCTATCCGAAGGCACTGCGGGTTGGCGTCGATATCGCGCCCGCCATGCTGAGCCGGGCGGCCCCGCCGGCCAGCGGCCTGCAGCGACTGTTCGGCCGGCGCGGACGTGCGCAGGTCGTCGCAGCCGACGCCCGCGCCCTGCCCTTCGCGGCCAACCGCTTCGACATGCTGTGGTCGAACCTCATGCTCAACTGGCTCGACGACCCGGCGCCGGCCCTGGCCGAGATGGCCCGCGTCATGAAAGTCGACGGCATGCTGATGTTCGCCACCCTCGGCCCGGACACCCTGCGCGAGTTGCGCGACGCCCTTGGCGACCCGCACGGCGCGCGCGTGCACCGCTTCATCGACATGCACGACATCGGTGACGCCCTGGTGGGCGCCGGCTTCAGCAACCCGGTGATGGACATGGACCGCCTCACACTGACCTATGCCGAACTCGACACCTTGTTTGCCGACCTGCGCCAGTCCGGCAGCACCAACGCCAGTGGCCTGCGCCACCGCGGCCTGAGCGGCAAGCACGGCTGGCAGCGCGCGCGGGCGCGTTACGAAGCATGCCGCACCAACGGCCGACTGCCTGCCACCTTCGAAATCGTCTACGGCCACGCCTGGAAGCCGGCGCCGCGCACCACGGCGGATGGCCACGCCATCATCCGTTTTCAGTCGCGCACTGACGCCGCACGATGAGCACCGCGCCGGTCTGGCTGTTCGATCTGGACGACACGCTGCACACCGCCAGCGCGCACATCTTCCCCCATATCAACCGCAGCATGACCGCGTACATCATGCAGCATCTGGCGGTCGATGAAGGTGCAGCCAACCGCTTGCGCACCGACTACTGGCACCGCTACGGTGCCACGTTGCTGGGCCTGATGCGTCACCACGGCACCGATCCGGCGCACTTTCTGCGCGAAACCCATCGCTTCGAGCGCCTGCGCAACCTGGTGGTGTTCGACCGCGCCCTGCGCCACAGCCTGAAGCGCCTGCCGGGTCGCAAGATCGTGTTCTCCAACGGCCCGTCGGACTACGCCCACGCCGTGCTCGACATCATGGGCCTGCACCGCGCCATCGACGGCGTGTGCGCCATCGAGCAAATGCGCTTGCATCCGAAACCGGCGCGCCGGGCGTTTCACTACCTGATGCGGGATCACCGCCTGCACGCCTCACGCTGCATTCTGGTCGAAGACAGCCTCGCCAACCTCAAAGCCGCCAAGCGCCTCGGCATGCGCACGGTGTGGATCAGTCGGGCAAGCGGCCGCCCACCCTATGTCGACTGCCAGTTGCCCAGCGTGCTGGCACTGCCGCGCGCCATGGGTCGGCTCGGCGTCAGCGGCCCAGCGGCATGCGCATGAAGCAGGCGCCGTCGCCATAGGCGACCATCGCCGACGCATCCGCTGGCGCGACCGGCACAAAACCACACCGCTGCCAATAGCTCACGGCACCGACCAGCGACACCAGGTTCAGCGCCTCATGGCGCGCGCTGAGCGCCCACTGCCGCACGGCAGCGAACAGCGCCCCGCCCACACCCCGGCCATGGGCCCGGGGCACCACCGCCAGATCATGCAGGAAAGCGCACTGCGCCGCAGCCACCACGGGCAAGGGGCAATGCAGCGGCGGCGGTGCCGCGCCGGGCCAGTCGTGCGCAAACACATAACCCAACAGGCCGCGCGCATCGCATGCCACCCAGCACGCGGCCGGGCTGCGCTGGCGCTTGGCATCGAGCACCTCGGCGCTTTCCTGATAGGCATCGCCGTAAGCCTGACGCTGCACCTGCAACACGGCAGGCAGATCCGCGGCCGTCATCGGCCGCACATCAAAGCTCACTGACCGGCCTTTAACCAGCGCGCCGCATCCAGCGCAAAATAGGTCAGCACGCCGTCGGCACCGGCGCGCTTGAAGGCGAGCAGGGCCTCAAGGGCGCATGCCTTCTCGTCCAGCCAGCCATTGGCCGCCGCCGCCTTGAGCATGGCGTACTCGCCGCTGACCTGATAGACGAAGGTCGGTACCTGCAGCTCGGCCTTGACCCGGCGCACAATGTCCAGATACGGCATCCCGGGCTTGACCATGAACATGTCGGCGCCCTCGGCAATGTCCAGGGCTACCTCACGGATGGCCTCGTCGGAGTTCGCCGGGTCCATCTGGTAGGTGTACTTGTTGCCACCGCCCAAATTGCCGGCCGAGCCCACCGCATCGCGGAAGGGGCCGTAGTAGCTGGAAGCATACTTGGCCGAATAGGCCAGGATGCGGGTCAGGATGTGGCCGCCAGCGTCGAGTTCGGCGCGGATGCGGGCCACGCGGCCGTCCATCATGTCGGACGGCGCGACGATGTCCGCGCCGGCATCGGCGTGGCTGCGTGCCTGCTTTGCCAGCGCCTCAAGTGTCTCGTCGTTGAGCACATAGCCGGTGGCGTCGATCAGGCCATCCTGACCGTGGCTGGTGTACGGGTCGAGCGCCACGTCAGTGATCACGCCCAGCTCGGGGAAGCGCGCCTTGAGCGCACGCACCACCGTCGGCACCAGGCCGTCGGGGTTCCAGGCCTCTTCGGCTGCCTCGCTTTTTTTGTCGGTCTCGATCACCGGAAACAGGGCAAGGGCAGGCACGCCGAGCGACACGGCCTCTTCGGCCACACCGAGCAGCGCGTCGAGCGAGACGCGCTCGACGCCGGGCATGGAGGCGACGGACTGCCGCTGGCCCTGGCCGGGTAGCACGAAGACGGGGTAGATCAGATCATTGACGCTCAGTTCATTCTCGCGCATCAGGCGGCGGGAAAAGGCGTCTTTGCGCATGCGGCGCATACGGGTGGCAGGATAAGCGGGATTGGAAGTCATCAATTCTCTCGAAACAGAACGAAACATCACGACAAAGTGTGCGGGGAACTTTCTGCCCCTGCTTTGATCTAGGGAAACAGATGGCGAAAGCCATCGCCCGCTTCACCTCCCTGAGCGGGCGCCCTGCCCCTCAAGCAGGGTATTCAACCCCCGGCTTTCTCCCCTTTGGCCGGGGGTCTATTTTTTTAGTCCGCCGACTCGGCAACTTCACCCGGCAAGGCGTCCAGCCATTGACGGACCACCGCGTCGACTTCGTCCATGCCGGTCTTCTTCAGGCTGGAGAACATCTGCACGGTGACGGCACCCCCCCACTCAGCCAGTGCCTTTCGCGTCGCGGCCAGGGTCTTGGCGGCTTCGTTGCGGGTGAGCTTGTCGCTCTTGGTCAGGAGTACATGCACCGGACGACCACTGGGCGCAAACCAGTCCAGCATCTGCCGGTCCAGCGGGGTGAGCGGGCGCCGCGAGTCCATGATCAGCACCAGTCCGATCAGGTTCGGCCGCTCACGCAGGTAGTTTTCAAGCAAACCCTGCCACTGACGCCGGATCTTCTCCGGCACTTCGGCATAACCATAGCCCGGTAGGTCAACCATGACCGCACCGCAGCGCAGGCGGAAGAAATTGATCAGCTGGGTCCGCCCCGGCGTTTTGGACACAAAGGCCAGGCGCGTATGCGCGGCCAGCGTGTTGATGGCACTGGATTTGCCCGCATTGGAGCGCCCGGCGAAGGCGATCTCGGCCCCATTGGGCGGCGGCAGCCCCCGGGGTTCGGCGACTGAAATTTCAAATGCGGCGTGACGGAAGAGGGACATTCGGTGGGCACGGTGGGGAAATGGGGCGGGTGTTGCATCGCGCAAACCCGGCAAGCTGTTATAGAATATCAGGATTTGAACCATCGACCACGGCACCCGAGGACATCAAGATCATGCTGAAGCGTTCCCTGCTGCTTTCCCTTTTCCTGGCCGCTGGCAGTGTTCAGGCCGAACAAAAAGCCCCCGATCTCGAAAAAGGCAAGCTGACGGCCGAGGGCATCTGTGCCGGCTGTCATAACCCTGACGGCAACAGCCAGCTGTCCGCCAACCCGAAACTGGCCGGCCAGATCCCGGAATACCTGGCCAAGCAACTCCACGAATTCCAGTCGGTTGACGGCAAGCCGCCGGTCCGCGTCAATGCCGTCATGAACGGCATGGCCGCCGCGCTGAGCCCGGAAGACATCACCAATGTGTCGCACTACTTCGCCAGCCAGACGCTGCAACCGGCGGTGGCCAAGAATGGCGAAACCGTCGAGTGGGGCCAGAAGCTGTGGCGCGCCGGCGACGCCTCCAAGGGCCTGCCCGCCTGTGCGGCCTGCCACGGCCCGGCCGGCAAGGGCCTGCCGGCGCAGTTCCCGCGCCTGTCTGGTCAATTCACCGAGTACACCGTGGCTCAGCTCAAGGCCTTCCGTGCCGGCGAGCGCGCCAACGACCCGGCCAAGATGATGCAGATGATCGCCATCAAGATGACCGACAAGGAAATCGAAGCCGTCGCCGACTACATCGCCGGCCTGCGCTGATCCTGCGCACCGCGGCTGCGGCAACACAAGAATGGGGTGACGCTGTCACCCCATTTGTTTCAGCCCTGCAGCACGCGGCTCGCGCCAAACGCCATCAGGCGTTGCCACTGCCGCGCGGTGCGGCGAGGATGGCCAGTTCCGACTCGCTGAATCCGGCTTGCCGCCGCGCAGGGACATTCAGCGGCGGTTTGGGCCATGGCGCGTTGAATTGCGCAATCAAGGCCAGATAGGTGGGCTCGGGCGCCAGCCCCTCGCGGGCACAGAAATAGCGAAACCAGTGGTCTCCCAATGCGACATGCCCGACTTCGTCACGAAGGATGATGTCGAGCACCTCGCAGGTCGCCTCATCACCGATCGCACGCAGCTTGTTCATGATGGGTGGCGTCGCATCCAGCCCTCTCGCCTCGAGCACCCGAGGCACCAGCGCCATCCTGGCCAGCGGGTCGGACGCGGTCAGCACCGTCATTTCCCACAGCCCGTCATGTGCGGCGAACTGTCCATAGTCTGAGCCCAGCGCTTTCAGGCGCTCACGCACCAGCGCGAAATGCGCGGCCTCCTCGGCCGCAACCTCGACCCAGCCACGATAGAACGCCTCGGGGAGGTCGCGAAACCGGTAGGCGCAATCGAGCGCCAGGTTGATCGCGTTGAATTCGATATGGGCGATCGCATGCAACAAGGCGGCATGCCCTTCCGGACTGCCTGGCCGACGCTTGCGCAACCTGTTCGGCGGCACCAGTTCAGGCCGTGGCGGACGACCACAGTCGATCGCCGAGGCCGGCGGCGCACCATAGAGGTTCAGCCGGCCGGCATCGAACGCGGCCTTGAGTGCATGCACGCGGGCACACTTGTCCTCGATATCGCAGGCCATCAAGGCGGCATGCAGCGCCTCGAACAGCGACGCCGACACCCGGCCAGCGCGCATCAGCGCATCATGCCCGGCAACATGCCTTTCATGCCGCGCATCATCTTGGCCATGCCGCCCTTGGAGAACTGCTTCATCATCTTCTGGGTCTGCTCGAACTGCTTGAGCAGCCGATTGACCTCCTGCACCGACACCCCGGCGCCCGTGGCGATGCGCCGCTTGCGCGAGGCCTTGAGGAGTTCGGGCTTGGCGCGCTCGAGCGGGGTCATGGAATTGATGATGCCTTCGACCCGGCCCACCATCTTTTCTTCCGCGCCGCCCTGCAACTGGCTGGCGGCCTGCGCAAACTGCGCGGGGAGCTTGTCCATCATCGAGGTCAGCCCGCCCATCTTGCGCATCTGGCCGATCTGCTCCTTGAAGTCGTTCAGATCAAAGCCTTTGCCGGATTTGAGCTTCTGGGCAAACGCCTTGGCCTTGTCTTCATCCACGCCCCGGCGCGCGTCCTCGACCAGGCCCATGATGTCGCCCATGCCGAGGATCCGCGACGCCATCCGCTCGGGGAAGAACTCTTCGAGCCCGTCGAGCTTCTCGGCCACGCCGGCGAACTTGATCGGCTTGCCGGTGACATGGCGCACCGACAGCGCCGCACCGCCGCGGGAGTCGCCATCGAGCTTGGTCAGCACCACGCCGGTCAGCGGCAGTGCCTGATTGAAGGCGCTGGCGGTGTTGACCGCATCCTGGCCGAGCATGGCGTCGACCACGAACAGCGTTTCGACCGGCCGGATGGCGGCATGCACGGCCTTGATCTCGGCCATCATCGCCTCGTCGATGGCGAGTCGGCCGGCGGTGTCGACCAGCAACACATCAAAGAAGTGCTTGCGCGCATAATCGAGCGCCGCCAGCGCGATATCGACCGGCTTCTGGGAGATGTCCGAGGGGAAGAACTCGACGCCAGCCTGCCCGGCCACCGTCTTGAGCTGCTCGATGGCGGCCGGGCGATAGACGTCGGCCGACACCACGAGGACCTTTTTCTTCTTGCGCTCGCGCAGCAGCTTGCCGAGCTTGCCGGTGGTGGTCGTCTTACCCGCGCCCTGCAGGCCGGCCATCAGCACCACGGCAGGGGGCTGGGCGGCCAGATCGAGGCCTTCGTTCTTGGCGCCCATCAGGGCGCACAGTTCGTCGTGCACCACGCCGACCAGGGCCTGCCCCGGCGTGAGCGAGCCGATCACCGCCTGGCCGACCGCCTTCTCGCGCACCCGGGCGACGAAGTCCTTGACCACCGGCAACGCGACGTCTGCCTCGAGCAAGGCCATACGCACCTCACGCATGGCCTCCTGGATGTTTTCTTCGGTCAGGCGGGCATGGCCGCGGAGGGTTTTGACGACTTTGGAAAGCCGCGTGGTCAAATTGTCGAGCATGATGGTCCGGAAATCTGGCTTGGAGTAAACTTGCGGGATGCCATCGATTCTACTGCATCTGCTGCCCGCCTCCATGTATGCCGCACTGGGCGTGCACTTTTGGCGCACCCGCTGGCATCCGTCAGGCGATGCGCCGCGTCGCGGCCTGTCTGCCTGGGAGCGCATCGCCCTGCTGCTCGCGCTCATGGCTCATGGCGCCGTATTGCACCGCGAGCTGTTCCCTGGCGAAGGGATGCACTTCGGCTTCGGCACCGCCTTGTCATTGATGGTCTGGCTGGCCGTCCTGTTCTACTGGATCGAGAATTTTTTCTCCCGCCTCGACGGCCTGCAGACCTTTGTCATGCCAGCCGCCGCCGTTGCCTCGCTGCTGCCCGGATTGTTTCCGCCGCCCCATCTGCTTGACAAGGCGGGCTCGCCCGCCTTCCGTGCCCACTTCATCGTTGCCATGCTGGCCTACAGCCTGTTCACGCTGGCCACGCTGCATGCGCTGTTGATGGCGATCGCCGAAAAACGCCTGCACAGCGCGCGCCTGTCGAACGCCTTCGCGTCGCTTCCGCCGTTGCTGACCATGGAGCACCTGCTGTTCCGCTTGATCCGCATTGCCTTCGTGCTGCTCACGCTGACCCTGATTTCCGGCGTCGCCTTTTCTGAAGCCCTGTTCGGAAAGGCATTTTCCGTCGACCACAAGACCATCTTTGCCGCCATCTCATGGCTACTCTTTGGCGGCTTGCTGATCGGACGCCATTTGTGGGGGTGGCGCGGAAAGCTCGCCCAGCGGTGGACCATCGCCGGCTTCGCGGCGCTGATGCTGGCCTATATCGGCAGCCGCTTCGTGATCGAAGTGCTGCTGCACCGCGCCGTGTAGCCGACCCCCCTCACCCCGTCACCTTGACATCCCCCCGGCGCGCCGGAATACTCGACGCACCCATTCTCCCCTAGCAGGCCGTGTCCGACATTCCCTTATCGGTGCAGATCGCTGCACTCGCCTTGTTGCTCGTATTTTCCGGCCTGTTCTCGATGGCGGAAACGACCATGATGGTCGCCAACCGTTACCGTCTCAAATCGATGGCCTCAAGCGGTCATCGTGGCGCCACACTGGCACTGGAGCTGCTTGGTCAGACCGAGAAGTTGCTCGGCGTCATCCTGCTGTTCAACAACCTCGTCAACGCCGCTGCCGCCACGCTGGTCAGTGTCATCACCATTGCGCTGTTCGGCGAAGAGCGCTGGGCACTGGGTCTTGGCACGCTGGCGGTCACGTTCATGATCCTGGTGTTCTCCGAGATCACGCCAAAGGTGATCGGTGCGCGCTATGCCGACCGCCTGGCGGTGATCTATGCGTTCCCGCTCACCTTCTTGTTGCGCGCCTCCTACTTCGCCGTCTGGTTCGTCAATCTGTTCGTGGCGACGCTGCTGCGCGCCCTGCGGCTGGCCCCGCCGGGCGGCCAGGGCGAAGACAAGGTGTCGACCGAAGAGCTGCGCAGCATGGTGCTCGAAGCCGGGCATGTCATCCCGTCAAAACACCGCAGCATCCTGCTGAACATGTTCGAGCTCGAAGACATCACGGTCGAGGACGTGATGACGCCGCGCGGCGCCATCGAGGGCATCGACCTGTCTGACGCCATCGACGAGATCCGCCAACAACTGGCCACCAGCTACCACACCCGCCTGCCGGTGTTCGACGGCGAGGCAGATAACGTGATCGGCATCCTGCACCTGCGACGCATGCTGAGCCACACATTGGAGGAGCCGCTCGATCACGACGCCTTGCGGAAGATGGTGACCAAGTCGTACTTCATCCCGGCTGACACGCCGGTGTACTCGCAGCTCCAGTTCTTCCAGGAGAACAAGCAGCGGATGGGCATGGTGGTGGATGAATATGGCGAATTGCTCGGCCTGGTGACGGTGGAAGACATCATCGAAGAGATGATCGGCAAATTCACCACGAGCACACCCGATGGCGGCGAACGCCTTGCCTGGCGCGACAACGACAGCGTTCTGGTCGACGGTGGTCACAATCTGCGCGACCTCAATCGCAAATTGGGCCTCAACCTTCCGGTCAGCGGGCCGAAAACAGTGAACGGGCTGATTGTCGAATACCTCCAGGACATCCCGGAGGCCGGGCTCTCGATCCGGATCGGCGATGTGCCCATTGAGGTGGTGCAAACGCAGGACCGCATGGTGAAAACCGCAAGGCTGTTCAAGCCGCGCGAGTAAACCCCGCCGTCACAATGACTTGCGCCATACGCTTTACAAGCCACATCAAGCGATGCAACATGCTATGTCGGATCCATAACAGGTGGTCATGGCTGCAAATCCACAAATTGCGCTCACCGGTCTTGCGCGTGCGCTGATTCAGCAAAACCGTCTCACCGAGGCGGATGCCATCGCGTGCACTGCCGAACAGCAGGGCAAGGCCAACGGATTCATCCTCGAAACCGCACGCCGGGGCATTCTCAGCGAGCGGGATATCGCACGTTTTGCCGCCGACACCTTCGGGCACCCACTGCTCGACATCGCGGCGCTCGATCCGGGCAACATCGTCGCCGACGCCATCGACCGCAAACTGATCGGCAAGCACCATGTCCTGCCGATCGCCAAGCGCGGCAACCGTCTTACCGTCGCCCTGGCCGACCCGACCAATCTGCGGGCGCTCGACGAAATCCGCTTCCAGAGCGGATTGTCTGTCGATCCGATCGTAGTCGAAGCCAGCAAGCTTCAGGCCGCGATCGACAAGCAGGGCGAGTCGGCCAAGGAGAGCCTCGAAGCGCTCACTGGTGACGACTTCGACATGGACATGCTGGAGCAGGACACGCCCGGCGAGTCGGCGGCGGCCGATGAGGCCCAGGCCGAAGTCGATGATGCGCCGGTCGTCCGTTTCATTCAGAAAGTCCTGATCGACGCAATCAACGAGGGCGCATCGGACATCCACTTCGAGCCCTACGAAAAGTACTACCGCATTCGTGTCCGCACCGACGGCACCCTGCGCGAGATCGCTCAGCCTCCGCTGGTACTGCGTGAAAAGATCGCCGCGCGCATCAAGGTGATTTCACGACTGGATATTTCCGAAAAGCGGGTGCCACAAGACGGCCGGATGAAGCTGGTTCTGTCGAAGAACAAGGCCATCGATTTTCGCGTCTCCACGCTGCCGACACTCCATGGCGAGAAGATCGTCATGCGGATCCTGGACCCGTCTTCCGCCATGCTCGGGGTCGACGCGCTGGGCTACGATCCCGAACAGAAAGCTGCCTTGCTCGAAGCCATCGAACGCCCCTACGGCATGATTCTCGTCACCGGCCCCACCGGCAGCGGCAAGACGGTATCGCTCTACACCTGCCTGAATATCCTCAACAAGGCCGGGGTCAACATCTCGACGGCTGAGGACCCGGCAGAAATCAACCTACCGGGCATCAACCAGGTCAACGTCAACGAAAAAGCGGGGCTGACCTTTTCGTCTGCGCTCCGGGCCTTCCTGCGCCAGGATCCGGACGTGATCATGGTGGGCGAAATCCGCGATCTGGAAACCTCGGAAATCGCCATCAAGGCAGCGCAGACCGGCCACCTGGTGTTGTCGACACTGCACACCAACGACGCACCGACCACGCTGGAACGCTTGCGCAACATGGGCGTCGCGCCGTTCAACATCGCATCGTCCGTCATTCTGATCACAGCCCAGCGATTGGCGCGCCGGCTCTGCAGTTGCAAACAGCCGATGGACATTCCCCACGACGTACTGATCGAAGCCGGTTTCACCGAGGCCGACCTGGACGGCAGCTGGAAACCCTACGGCCCCATCGGCTGTGACAAATGCAAGGGCAGCGGGTACAAGGGCCGGGTGGGTATCTACCAGGTCATGCCCATCACCGAAGACATCGCCCGCATCATCATGAACAACGGCAACTCCATTGAAATTGCCGCCCAGGCCGAACTGGATGGCGTCATGGATTTGCGCCGCTCCGGCCTGCGCAAGGTCAAGGCCGGCATGACGTCGCTGGCTGAAGTCCTGGCGACGACCAACGAATAAATTCGAGGCAAGCACACATGGCAACCGCGACCCGATCCGCTCGACGCACCACTCAGGACGTCAAGGAGCACCTGTACGACTGGGAAGGCAAGGACAAGAAAGGCAAGATCGTCCGCGGCGAAGTCCGTGCCGGCGGCGAAGCCGTGGTCCAGGCTACGTTGCGCCGCCAGGGCATTCTCGTCACCAAGGTCAAGAAACGGAAGTTGTCTCGCGGCCGTCGCATCACCGACAAGGACATCGCCTTGTTCACCCGCCAGATGGCGACCATGATGAAATCCGGCGTGCCGTTGCTGCAGGCCTTCGACATCGGCATCAAGGGCTCTGCCAACCCCTCGCTTGGTCGCCTGCTGAACGATATTCGCAACGATGTCGAGACCGGCAGCAGCCTGTCGCAAGCCTTCCGGAAGCATCCGGTGCACTTTGACCAGTTGTTCTGCAACCTGGTCGCGGCAGGTGAACAGGCGGGTATTCTCGACAGCTTGCTGGACCGGTTGGCCACCTACAAAGAGAAAATTCTCGCAATCAAGAGCAAGATCAAGTCGGCGCTGTTTTATCCAACGGCCGTCATCGTTGTGGCCGGTATCGTCGTCTCTGTCATGATGCTTTTTGTGATCCCGGAGTTCAAGAACGTCTTCACCAGCTTTGGCGCGGATTTGCCGGCGCCGACACTAATCGTGATTGCGATGTCCGACTACTTTGTCGCCAACTGGTACATTGTCTTCGGCCTTTTTGCCGCTGTCATCATTGCTCTGACCATGGCTTATCGGCGTTCCGAAAAAGCGCAGAACGCCATGGACCGCTTCATTCTGCAGGTGCCCGTTATCGGCGAAGTGATTCGAAAGGCCACGATCGCACGTTGGACACGGACCTTGTCAACGATGTTCGCCGCCGGCGTCCCCTTGGTTGAAGCGCTCGATTCCGTCGGCGGCGCTGCTGGCAACCATGTCTACAAGGTAGCCACCAAACAAATCCAGTCTGACGTCAGCACCGGCACCAGCCTGACCGTATCCATGCAAGGGGTCAAAGTCTTCCCGACCATGGTTGTTCAAATGGTATCGATCGGTGAAGAATCCGGCCAACTGGACAGCATGCTGAGCAAAGTCGCCGACTTCTTTGAACAGGAAGTCGATGACGCGGTAGCCGGCCTCTCCCAGCTCCTCGAACCCATGATCATGGTCTTCCTCGGCACCGTCATCGGCGGCCTTGTCGTCGCCATGTACCTCCCCATCTTCAAACTCGGCGCCGTCGTCTAATCCACCTTTGCGCCCCGTGCCGCGGGGCGACACCTCTTTTCCATGACCGACCTTCTCTCCGACCCGCTTGCGTTCATCCCCCTGGCCACCCTTGTCGGGCTGTTTGTCGGCAGTTTTCTCAATGTCGTGATCCATCGGCTGCCCAAGATGATGGAGAACGAGTGGGCATTGCAGGCGGCCGAGTTGCGGGGAGAGGCGCCGGGGACCGTTGCCACGTTCAATCTGGCCACCCCACGCTCGCGCTGCCCGCACTGTGGCACCCAGGTGACTGCTCTCGACAATATCCCGATACTCAGTTACCTGATGCTGCGCGGTCGCTGCCGGCACTGCAAGGCGCCGATCAGTCGCCGCTATCCCGTGGTCGAACTCGCCACTGCCGCCCTGTCGGGCCTGGCCGCATGGACCTTCGGCAACAGCGTCATGACGCTGGGTGCCATGCTGTTCCTGTGGGCCATGATCGCTCTGACCTTTATCGATCTCGACACGCAACTGCTGCCCGACAGCATCACCCTGCCGCTGCTCTGGCTTGGCCTGGCGTTCAATCTGGGCAACACCTTCGCCACGATAAACGACGCAGTGATTGGCGCCATGGCGGGCTACCTGAGCCTCTGGCTGGTTTTCCATCTGTTCCGGCTGGTTACCGGCAAGGAAGGCATGGGTTACGGCGATTTCAAGCTGCTCGCGGCCATCGGAGCCTGGCTGGGCTGGCAGATGCTGCCGCTGACAATCCTCCTGTCTTCGGTGGTCGGCGCCGTGGTGGGGATCGCACTCATCTTCTTTGCCCGCCACGGCCGCAACACCCCCATCCCTTTCGGCCCCTATCTGGCCGCAGCCGGCGTGCTCGCCCTGTTCTTTGGCGATGTCCTGAACGCGCGTTACCTCCAGCTGCTCTGAACCAGCCCGTGTTGCGGCAATCGCCTCCACCAACGCCGCTTCCCGCCGTATCACCAATACGATAGACTTACGGGCTTGATTTTTCGGAGCTTGTCATGCCGATTTACGCCTATCGCTGCGCCGATTGCGGCGCTGAGAAAGAACATCTGCAGAAAATGAGCGATGCGCCGCTGACCGTCTGTCCGGCCTGTGGCTCGAACAACTACAGCAAGCAGCTGACGGCCGCGGGCTTTCAGCTCAAGGGGTCGGGTTGGTACGCCACCGACTTCAAGGGCGGCAGCACGCAAGCCCCCGCAAAACCGGCATCGACCAGCGCCGCCGGCGCTTCGGATGCCGGTTGCGGCGGCGGCTGCGCCTGCCACTGACCCCCGCGAATGAAAAAATACTTCATCACCGGCCTGCTGATCTGGATTCCGCTCGCGATCACCTTCATGGTGATCGCGTGGATCGTCAGCACGCTCGATCGCATCCTGCTGTGGATTCCCGAGCACTGGCAGCCCAAGGTCCTGCTCGGACTCGACATCCCCGGCATCGGCGTGGCGGTAACACTGCTGATCATCCTGGTAACCGGCTTGGTCGGCGCCAATGTGCTCGGCCAACGCCTGGTGCTGGTGTGGGAATCGCTGCTGGCAAGGATTCCGGTGGTCAAGTCGATCTACTCCAGCGTCAAGCAGGTCTCCGACACCCTGTTTTCCAGTTCCAGCCACGCCTTCCGGAAAGCGCTGCTGATCCAGTATCCGCGCGAGGGCGCCTGGACCATCGCCTTTCTCACCGGCAAACCGGGCGGTGCCGCCGCGCGGCACCTGATCGGGGACTACATCAGCGTCTATGTCCCGACCACGCCGAACCCCACCTCGGGTTTTTTCCTGATGGTCCCGCGCGCCGACGTGATCGAGCTCGACATGAGCGTCGACGAAGCGCTCAAGTACATTATTTCCATGGGGGTCGTCACCCCAGGCAAGAAGGGCGAAGCCGCCCTGCTCACCCCCCTCGAATCCTGACAAGCGGGGTGCCCAGGCACCCGGTGTATCAAAAAATACGGAATCAGAACCATGCGTACTCACTACTGCGGGCAAGTCACTGCCGCCAACCTCGACCAGATCGTCACGCTGTGTGGCTGGGTGCATCGGCGCCGTGACCACGGCGGCGTCATCTTTGTTGACCTGCGTGATCGCGAAGGTCTGGTGCAGGTCGTCTGCGATCCGGACCGCGCCGAGATGTTTGCCGTCGCCGAATCGGTGCGCAACGAGTACGTGCTGCGCATGACCGGCAAGGTGCGCCGTCGCCCGGCGGGCACCGAGAACGCCAACCTCACCTCCGGTGAAATCGAGATCCTGTGCCAGGACATCGAGGTGCTCAACGCCTCGGTCACCCCGCCCTTCCAGCTCGACGATGACAACCTGTCGGAGACCACCCGCTTGACCCATCGCGTGGTCGACCTGCGCCGTCCGCACATGCAGCGCAACCTGATGCTGCGCTACAAGGTCGCCATGGCCTTCCGCCGCTTCCTCGACGCCAATGGCTTCATCGACGTCGAAACGCCGATGCTGACCAAGAGCACCCCCGAAGGCGCGCGCGACTACCTCGTCCCCTCGCGCGTCCATCCGGGCCAGTTCTTTGCCCTGCCTCAGTCGCCGCAGCTGTTCAAGCAGCTGCTGATGGTGGCCGGCTTCGACCGCTACTACCAGATCGTCAAGTGCTTCCGCGACGAAGACCTGCGCGCCGACCGCCAGCCGGAATTCACCCAGGTCGATATCGAGACCTCGTTCATGGACGAGGCCGCGATCACCGATCTTATGGAAGGCCTGATCCGCTTCGTCTTCAAGGAAGCGCTCGAGGTCGAGCTGCCCGCCCCCTTCCCGCGCCAGACCTACGCCGAAGCCATGCACCGCTTTGGCTCCGACAAGCCCGATCTGCGCGTCAAGCTCGAATTCACCGAGCTGACCGACGTCATGAAGGATGTCGACTTCAAAGTGTTCTCCGGCCCGGCCACCAGCGGCGGCCGCGTCGCCGGCCTGCTGATCCCCGGCGGCGGCGAGCTGTCGCGCGGCGAGATCGACGACTACACCAAGTTCGTCGGCATCTACGGCGCCCGTGGTCTGGCCTGGATCAAGTTCAACGAGATCGCCAAGGGCCGCGACGGCATGCAGTCGCCGATCGTCAAGAACCTCTCCGACGCTGCCCTAGCCGCCATCGTCGAGCGCTCCGGCGCCAAGGACGGCGACCTGATGTTCTTCGGGGCCGACAAGACCAAGGTCGTCAATGACGCCCTCGGCGCGCTGCGCGTCAAGATTGGCCACGAGAAAGGCCACCTCACGGGCGAGGCCTGGACGCCGGTGTGGATCACCGACTTCCCGATGTTCGACTACGACGACGAAGACAAGCGCTGGGTGGCCTGCCACCACCCCTTCACGGCGCCCAAGGACGAACATGTCGACCTGCTCGAAACCGCGCCGGGCACCTGCCTTGCCAAAGCCTACGATCTGGCTCTCAACGGCTGGGAGATCGGCGGTGGTTCGGTGCGTATCCACCAGGCCGACGTGCAGTCCAAGGTCTTCCGCGCCCTGAACATCCAGGACGAAGAAGCCCGCGTGAAGTTCGGCTTCCTGCTCGACGCGCTGAAATTCGGCGCCCCGCCGCACGGCGGCCTGGCCTTCGGCCTCGATCGCGTGGTGACGCTGATGACCGGCGCCGAGTCGATCCGCGATGTGATCGCCTTCCCCAAGACCCAGCGCGCCCAATGCCTGCTCACCGACGCCCCGGGCGAGGTCGACGAGCGTCAGCTGCGCGACCTGCACATCCGCCTGCGCCAGAAGGTCGAAACGGCGGTCGAGGTCGTCAAGGACTGACCCAGCCGCAAGACCCCGAACACAACAAGGCGACTACGGTCGCCTTGTTTGTTTTACGCCGCCACCTCAAGATCGCATCAAACTGGCCGACAATTAGGCTTGATTCCCGATTTAACGGCGCCCTCCACAATGGCTGATCTGTCTGCCGTCAGTGCCCTCGTCATCGAGGCCAACCCCAACATGCGCACCCAGTTGCGGACCATGCTGGGCGAGAGCGGCGTGGAAAAAGTGCAGCTCGCCGTCTCCGCCGGCGCTGCCGTTCGCAAGCTGCGCGAAACAACCTTCGACCTGATCCTGTGCGAGTACCACATCGGCGACGGCCAGGACGGCCAGCACCTGCTCGAAGACCTGCGGCATAACAACATCATTCCCCTGTCCACGCTGTTCATCATGGTCACCGGCGAGCGTCAATACGAGAAGGTGGTTTCTGCCGCCGAACTGGCGCCCAACGACTATGTGCTCAAGCCGTTCGCGGCAGACACCCTGCACACCCGAATCGCACGCGCCATCATCAAGCGCGACGCGCTGCTGCCGATCTACAAGCTGATCGAAGCCGGCGACACGCCGGGCGCCCTGCGCGCCTGCCTCGAAGGCGAACGGGCTCACCCGCAATACCTGCTTGACTTCCTCCGGCTGCGCGCCGAGCTGCACATCTTTGCCGGCGAGGCCGACGAGGCCGAAGTGGTCTATCAACAAGTGCTCAAGCTGCGCGCCATCCCCTGGGCCAGACTGGGTCTGGCCAAGGCCCTCTACATGCGGCAGCGCTATGGTGAGGCCGAAGACCTGCTCGCCGGACTGGTGGACGAGAACGACCAGTTTCTTGACGCCTACGACTGGCTCGCCCGCACCCGTGAAGCCGCTGGCGAGCTCGCCAAGGCGCGGGACATCCTCGCGCGTGCGGCGGCAGTGTCCCCCCACCGCTTGGGCCGCTTGCGCCGGCTCGGCGCCATCGCGCTCGAAATGGACGATCCACACACGGCAGAAACTGTGCTGGGCGAAGTCGTGCGAAAAGGCAAGTACTCCGATTTCCGCGACCCGGACGACCATGTCTGGCTGATGCAGGCACAGATTGGCAACGGCAAGCTCGAAGAGGCCGCCGCCACCCTGCGTGACCTCGATCGCAGCATGGCTTCCACCGAACGCGGCAAACTGTGCACCGCCTTGTCCGCGGCCATGCTCCACGGCAAGCTCGGTGACGAGGGCAAGGCCAAGGCCGCCGTCGAGTCAGCCCTGAGCGAATCGCGCCGGCTCGGGAAACTGTCGCTCGGGCTCAAGCAGGAACTGGCTCGGGCCTGTTTCGACCATGGCATGGAAGCGGCCGGCACCGAAGTGGTGCTCGACATCATGCGCACCGCCGAAACGCCACGCGCGGTAGAGAACACCTGCAAGATGCTCGACGCCCGCGGTTATGCCGCCCTGGCGCAGGACCTGGAAAAGCAGGTGCATCAGGAAGTCCGGGCGTTGGTCGCCACCGGCGCCGAAAAAGCCAAGGCCGGGGATTTCGACGGCGCCGTCACCGAAATGCTCAGCGCCGTCGGCAAGATGCCGAACAACGTCCACGTCCTGTTCAACGCCGCCCTGGCCCTGTTGCGCCACATCGAGAACCGCGGCTGGAGCGAACAATACGCCGAGCAGGCCCAACGCCTCATCGACCGCGTGCGCCGGCAGGATCCGAACAACGCCCGACTGCCCGCGCTGAAAGAATTCCACGCCACCCTCAAGGCCAAGTTCGGCATCCGCGACATCAAGGTATAGCGGCTGTCGGCACCGCCGCGGCCAGCTGCTACACTCAGCGCATCATTGGCCCCGATGGCTAGCGCATGCGCCAACTGCCCCGGTATTTCCTTGTTTGCCTGCTCACCGCATTTGCGCTGCTCTCGGCATGCTCTGGCGACACTCCGACCGCCGCGCGCGCGACGCAGCCCAATGGCGAGCTCGCCTGGCTCCCGCCCGAGGCGCTGACCACCCTGACCCTGATCGAGCGCGGCGGCCCCTTTCCGTACCGCAAGGACGGCACCACCTTCCACAATCGCGAGCGCCTGCTGCCCCAGAAACCACGCGGCTATTATCGGGAATACACCGTCCCCACCCCCGGCGAGCGTACCCGCGGCGCGCGGCGGATCGTCACAGGCGGCACGCCACCGGAAATCTACTATTACACGGCTGACCACTACCGCAGCTTTCGACGCATCCCGGAGTCCCGATGACAACCGCTCCTGACGACGATCCCGCGCTCGCCCTGGCCAGCCACAACCGCATCCTGCCCATGCGCCGCGGCAACACCGACGCCCTCATCCGCATCGCGCAGCATGGTGGGCGGCGGGTGGTCGTGGCCACGCTCGACGGCCAGGGCGACAAGACCGACATCATCGATACACTCGCCCGCGCCTTTGACATGCCACGCTGGTTCGGTCACAACTGGGACGCGCTGTACGACTGCCTGACCGATCTCTCGTGGTTCCCGGCCACGGGCTATGTGCTCATTCTCACCGGCACCAGCCCCGACGCCGCCAACGCCCCCATTCTCACCGACCTGCTGACCGATTGCTGCGACCACTGGCAGGCCGAGGGCGTACCGTTTCACGTCTTTACCGATAGCGTCGTCGGTGCCGACCCCGCCTGACCCGCGCGAACTCAAGCGCCCGGACTCGGTCCTGGTGGTCATCCACACACCGGACCACCACGTACTGCTCCTGCACCGGTGTCCGCCCTTCGGTTTCTGGCAGTCGGTCACCGGCAGCCTGGCGCCAGGCGAAACCCCGCGTGAAGCGGCCACGCGCGAGCTTGCGGAGGAAACCGGGCTCCTGGTCTCCGCGGGGGAGCTGATCGACTGGCGGCTCACCAATCGCTTCCCCATTCCGGCCCAATGGCGCCAGCGCTATCCACCCGGCGTGTGCCACAACAGCGAGTCGGTGTTCAGCCTGTGCCTGCCAGCGCCCCGGGACGTGACCCTGGCGCCGACGGAGCACGATGCTGCCGAATGGCTGCCCGCAGCGCTCGCCCTGCCCCGGATCTGGTCGTGGACCAACCGCGACGCGCTGCGGCTGTGCCTGCGCCAGCCCGCCTGAGGCGGCCCGCAATTCGTCACTGAAACAATTGCTTGCGCCCCCCGCCCCTTGAAAAGTGGATCGACGACACTACCTTCGATAGCGGGAATCGTTACCCGTTTGACAAGGAGGATCTCATGAGCAATATCACCCGCCACGATCCGTTCGAAGACTTCTTCCGCGGATTTTTCGTACGCCCTGTCGAGTACGGGGGCGGCACCGCCGAGGCCCCGCAGATGCGCGTCGACGTCAAGGAAAGCCCCGAAGGCTATGCCGTACACGCCGAGCTGCCCGGGGTCACCAAAGAAGACATCCATGTCCACATCGACGGGCCGGTGGTGTCGATCACTGCCGAGCGCAAGCAGCAGTCCGAGCAAAAGGACGGCGAGCGCGTGCTGCGTACCGAGCGCTACTACGGAAAAGTCTCGCGCAGTTTCCAGCTCGGCCAGGATGTGGACGAATCGCGCGCCGCCGCCAAGTTTGTCGACGGCGTGCTGGAGCTCACCTTGCCCAAGAAGGCCGCCGTCCAGGCCAAGCGCCTGACCATCGACTGATCCGCACCGCCCACTGCCGGCCGGCGCCACTGGCGCCGGCCGGCCGATCCCTTCACAC
>JAWKYX010000035.1:0-40536 GCA_041396265.1 Rhodocyclaceae bacterium | reverse complement strand
AGGAAGGCGTGCTCGTAGTAGGCCGAGTTGTAGATGCCCGGGGTGAGCACCACGATGTTCGGTTCGGCGATCTGGCGCGGCGACATCGAGGCGAGCATGTCGTAGAGCTGGGCGGGGTAGTCGTCCACCGGCAGAATGCGGCCCGTCTGGAACAGCTCCGGCATGACGCGCTTGGTGACGTTGCGGTTCTCCAGCATGTAGGAGACGCCGGAGGGGATGCGCAGGTTGTCTTCGAGCACATAGATGGTGCCGTCCTTGTCGCGCACCAGATCGGAGCCGCAGATATGCGCCCATACGCCGCCGGGGGGGTGGATGCCGACGCACTGCTGGCGGAAGTTGACCGACTGTTCGAGCAACTCGGCCGGAAACACGCCGTCCTTGATGATCCGTTGGTCGTTGTACAGGTCGTCGATGAACATGTTCAGCGCCTTGACCCGCTGCTTGAGGCCGGCCTCGACATGGGCCCACTCGTCGCTGGGGATGATGCGCGGCACGATGTCGAAGGGCCAGGCGCGGTCGATCATGTCGCCGTCGGAGTACACCGTAAAGGTGATGCCCATCACCTGGATTGCCACTTCGGCGGCGGTCTTCAGGTCGCGCACTTCCTTCGGGGCGAGTGACCCGAGGTATTCGCACAGGCTCTTTGCCGCCGGCCGGGGTGTCCCGGGCGCCGCCAGCAATTCGTCGTAGAGGCCTTCGCAGGCATAGTCGTTCCAATCGATTTGCGGCATGGCTCCTCCCTGAGGGTTGCGCACGCGGAAGACTCCGCGATGCACCTGTTTGGGGCGCTCTTGCGGCCGGCGTTTGCGTCCGGCACACGGCACCGAGTATACGCCTGTGACTTGCGCTGGCTTGCTTGACGGATTTTTGCCCTGGCCTGACCGCTTTGCTCGCCTTCGCCCACTGGCGCCGACCGCCGTTCGCGGTCAGCTCTGTCGGAGTAGTTGCAAGAAGCGTTCCGGGGGCAATGCAGGGTGATACAAGTAGCCTTGTCCGATGTCGCAGCCGTAGCCGCGCAGCCGCGCCTGCTGGGCAGTGGTCTCGACCCCCTCGGCGATCACCTGCAGGCCAAGGTTGTGGCCGAGCTGGACGATGGTGCGCACGATGGTGTCGCTGTCCGGATCACAGCCGAGGTCGGCAACGAAGGCGCGGTCGATCTTCAGGTGATTGACCGGGAAGCGCTTCAGGTACGCCAGGCTCGAGTAACCGGTGCCGAAGTCGTCGACCGACAGGGCGACGCCGAGAGTGGCCAGGCCGGCGAGGGTCTCGCGCGTGGTGATGTTGTCTTCCATCAGCACCGACTCAGTGATCTCGATGACCAGCTGGGCGGCGGCCAGACCGGTATCGTTGAGGATGCGGCGCACCTGCTCGGTCAGCCCGGGGCGGCGGAACTGCACGGACGACAGGTTGACCGATACCGGGATCGGCCGGCCGAGGATGTGCGCCCAGCCCACGGCTTCGGCGCAGGCGGCGCGCAGCGCCAGCTCGCCGAGGCGCTGGATGTGGCCGAACTTCTCTGCCACCGGGATGAAGGCGTCGGGCGGAATGGCCGTGCCGTCGGGCTCGATCCAGCGGGCCAGGGCTTCGGCGCCAAGCAGCTCGCCGGTGGTCAGGTCGAACTGCGGCTGGTACCACAGGCGGATGCGGCCATCGCGCAGGGCGGCGCCCATGCGCGATTCGAGGTCGAACTGGTTCTCCAGCTCGCGGTTCATGTCCGCCGAGAAGAAGCGATAGTCGCCGCGGCCGCTGTTCTTGACCTGATACAGCGCCACATCGGCCTTCTGCAGCAGGGTCTCCACCGTCTCGCCGTCGTCCGGGAACATGGCCACGCCCATCGACACCGAGATGCGCAGCGAGCGGCCGTCCAGCGCGACCGGCTCGTCCATCTCGCGCTGCAGCTTGTCGCACACCTGGGCGGCGTCGGCGGCGCTGTGCAGTTCGGGCAGCAGGATCACGAACTCGTCGCCGCCTTGCCGGCTGATGGTGTCGGTCTCGCGCAGATGCGGCATCATCCGGCCGGCGACGGCGATCAGCAGCAGGTCGCCGACCGGATGGCCGAGGGTGTCGTTGACGGTCTTGAAGTGATCGAGGTCGAGGAAGATCACCGCCACCCGGTGCTTCATGCGGCGGGCACGGGTGATGGCACGGTCGAGGCGGTCGCTCAGCAGCGTGCGGTTGGGCAGGCCGGTCAGGGTGTCATGCGTGGCCATGTGGCGAACATGCTCCTGGGCCAGGCGCTGCTCGGTGATGTCCTGCATCGTGGCAATGAAGCGCAGCGGCTTGCCGGCCTTGCTGCGATGCACGACCTGACCGCGCTCGCGCACCCAGATGGTGCTGTCGTCGGCGCGGATCATGCGATGGTCGCTCTCGAAGTGCGGCGTGCGCCCCGACAGGTGTTGTTGCAGCAGCGACACGACCCGGGGGCGGTCGGTCGGGTGAATCCGGCCCTCCCAGAGCCTGGGGTCGTCGGTGACCGTGCTCAGGCCGAGCATGGCCTGCCAGCCGGGGGCGTAAAAGGTGGTGCCGCGGCGCACGTCCAGGTCCCATACCCCCTGCCCGGCGCTGTCCAGCGCCAGATGCCAGCGCTGCTCGATTTCCGCCAGCGTGTCACGCTGCTTGCGGTACAGCCCCATCGCCCACATCAGCCCGAGCAAGGTCGCGGTGAGCACGGCGAGCGCCGCCACGGTGCCCCACACCTGCGCGGTGTAGCGCTCATAGAGTGAGGGTGTGTAGTCGATCAGCTCGGCGCCGGCCGGTACGCTGACCCGGCGGATGTGCCAGCGCTGGAGCTCAGGCCACTGGTAACGCTGGCGGGTCGGCAGGCGCTGTGCCGATGAATCGGGCGTGTCGCCTTGCAGCACCTGGCGGGTAAAGGCGGCGACGGTTTCGCCGGTGTGCCGGCCGATCGAGACGCTGCCACCGACGCAGCGGCTGTGCCGCAGGATGGTCTCGTAGATGCAGAACATCGGCGCATTGGCGCGCTGGCCGATCCGCTCGCCGAATACCGCCGGGATGATGCGCCGGCCCGTGCCGTCTCGTGTGGCGCGCAGGTACAGCAGCAGGGTGCCGGGCGGGGTTCGACCGATGTCCTCGAGCAGGGTGTCGGCGTCTTCGACCTCGATGAAGCGCAGTGTCACCCGGGTGCTCAGCGCGGCGAGCTGTGCGCGGGCGGCTTCGAGCACCGCCATGTCGCCACGACCGGTACCGGCGATGACCCACAGCGCGCGGGTGTCCGGCCGCATGCGCAGTGCGGTTTCGGCGGTCTCGGCAATGGCGAGGGTGTGGCGCAGCGTGTAGTGGTTCGGCGCTTCATCGAGGGGCGGGTCGATGAAGTCACCCTCGATCTGGATCACCGGGCCGCGGCTCAGCCAGGTGCCGTATTCCTGGTGGAAGCGCCGGGCCGACAGGCCGTTCAGGAGGATGGCATCGAAGGGCGGTTCATCGCCGAACTTGAGGCGGAGCGCCTTGCTGAGCAGTTTGGCCTGAGCCGGTTGGTAGTGCCCCGTCATGTCGAGATAGAGCGGGTCGAGCTGGATTTGCGGCCGGCCTGTGCTGTCGTCAAAGCCTCTGCGCAGCCCGTCTTCGAGCAGGATTTCGTAGGGCGTGTCGCGCTGACCGAAGAAGATGCTCAGCACCCGGGGGGCGATGGCCGAGCCGGACTGTGCCGCACCCTGCAGGGGCAGCATCAGGCAGGCCAGCAGCAGGAGGCTGCATCGAAGCATCCTGGTCCTCGGGGAAGGTGGAAACGACAATGGGGTACAAGGCACCCTGCGTTAGGGCCATGTTATCGCTTACCTTCGCGCGGTGATAGCACGCCGCCCGGCCGGGTTTGCCGCCGTGACGTGCCCGGGCTACGTCACCGCCACCAGGCTGGAGGGGGGGCGGGCGGATCGCCGGACTCAGTGGCTGGCGGCCGGGCGAATGGGGGTGATGGGGGCGCTGAAGGTGTGCTCGCTACCGTCAGCGAAAACCAGTGTGATCTGTGCCGTGGCGCCCGCCACGAGTGGCTGCTTGAGGCCGATCAGCATGACGTGCTTGCCGCCGGGGGCGAGGGTGGCGCGCGCGCCGGCCGCAATGTCGATGCCCTCGATACGGCGCATGCGCATGATTTCGCCGTCGCGGACATGGTCGTGCAACTCGACGGTCTGGGCGAGCGCGCTGTGTGCGCCGGTCAGCCGCACGGCCGTGGCGGCGGTGTTGATCACGGTGAGGAAGGCCGCCGAGTTGGGGGCGGCGGGCGGCATCTGGCGGATGTGCGCTGCTTCCACCGCGATGCCGTCGGCCATGCCAGCGGCGAGGGAGAACGGGCTGGCGCAGATCAGCAGGAGTGCGGCGGCAAGGCGTAGGGCGGTCATGCGGGTTTCTCTTGTCGGAATACGTGGGAACTGGCGCGACGGCTCATTCTAGCGGTTGTGCGCCATCGGCATCGGTGGGATGGGCCGAGTCGAAGACAAAAGGCAGCAGGTAGCGGGTGCGGCCATAGTCGATGTTCAGCAGCGCCTGCCACTGCATGGCACCGGTGATGCATACCGACAGCGCGGTCTTTCCCTCGAAGTCGGCCTTGCCCACCGGCAGCAGCTGCGGCTGGTTGGCGGCCATCTTCATGGTGGTGCCGTTCAGATCGACCATGACGCGATCGGGCGTCTCGCCGGTGAAGTGCGCCTGCAGCGTCAGGTCTTCCATCACCGGGATGGGCTGTGGGCCGATGGCGAAGCGCACGGTGCTGCCGTTGGGCAGGACCTCGGTGCAGGCCCCCGCGTTGAGGTCGCAGGCAGTGCGTGGCAACAGCACTTCGGTGGGCGGCGCGGTCCATAGATGCCAGCCGTACAGCGCCACCGCGAGCAGCGCCAGCACAGCAGCGAGTGCGGTGAGTTTCGGGGTCAGCGAACGGAGGCTTTCGGTCATGAAAACAGGGTGCGGCGGCGGTGCCGCGAGGGGCGTCGCGCCTTGATTGGCGAGGCCTCAAGGTTAAGTGCGACAGATCGTCGCATAAATTGACAAACATCAACGTTAGTAAAACCTGATGAGCGCAACATGTGCGACAAATTATCGCAGTGTGGTACCCGCGACGATTTGCGCGTTTGTGCAGTAGCCGAACTTTCTGTTCAGGGAGAGAAGAATATGAAGACACGTATCAAGCAGGCGGTTGGACTGGCGCTTGCGGCTGGCTTCGGTCTGGCAGCAACCTCGTCGGCGTTCGCCGCCGAATCGCTGCAGGACGTGATGAAGCGCCGCGGGCTGTCCCAGCAAGATCTGTTGGCAGCCGCCAAAACCTATGTGCCGACCGGCAAGCGCGACGAGTTCCTCGCGTTCAGCTCGGGCGGTCAGTCCGGCCAGATCATCGTGTATGGCATCCCGTCCATGCGCATCCTCAAGTACATCGCCGTGTTTACGCCGGAACCGTGGCAGGGCTATGGTTTTGACGAGAACTCGAAGGCGGTGCTGCGCCAGGGCAACATCGACGGCAAGGAAATCAACTGGGGCGACACGCACCACCCGGCCATTTCCGAGACCCAGGGCCAGTATGACGGCCAGTTCCTGTTCATCAACGACAAGGCCAACCCGCGCCTCGCCGTGATCGACCTGCGTGACTTCGAAACCAAGCAGATCGTGGTCAACCCGATCTTCAAGTCCGAGCACGGTGGCGCCTTCGTGACGCCGAACACCGAGTACGTGATTGAAGCCGCGCAATACGCCTCGCCGCTGGAAAACCAGAAGTTCGAGCCGCTGACGTCGTTCAACAGCAAGTACCGCGGTGGCGTGACCTACTGGAAGTTCGACCGCCATGAAGGCCGCCTGGTGCCGAACGACTCCTTCTCGCTCGAGCTGCCGCCGTACTCGCAGGACTTGTCCGACGCGGGTAAGGGCCCGTCCGAGGGCTGGTCGTTCACCAACTCGTTCTGCTCCGAGCGCTATGTGGGCGGTATCGAGAAAGGCCGTCCGCCGTATGAAGCCGGTTGCTCCGCCAAGGACACCGACTACATGCACGTGGTCAACTGGAAGAAAGCCGCCGAGCTGGTCAAGGCCGGCAAAGCCACCAAGATCAATGGCCACAACGTGCTGCCGATCGACGTGGCGGTCAAGGAAGGCGTGCTCTTCCTGGTGCCCGAGCCCAAGTCCCCGCACGGTGTTGACGTGACGCCTGACGGCAAGTTCATCACGGTGTCCGGCAAGCTCGACACCCATGTGTCGGTGTACAGCTTCGAGAAGATCCAGGCCGCCATCAAGGCCGGCAAGTTCGAATCGAAAGATCCGTACGGCATCCCTGTGATCGCCATGAAGGAGGCGCTGCACACCCAGGTTGAACTCGGCCTCGGCCCCCTGCACACCCAGTACGACGCCAAGAACTGCGTGGCCTACACCTCGCTGTATGTGGACTCGCAGGTCGCCAAGTGGAACTACTGCGAAGGCAAGGTGCTCGACAAGATCAGCGTGCACTACAACATCGGTCACCTGATGACCATGGAAGGCGACACCATGGCCCCGCAGGGCAAGTACCTGGTGGCGCTGAACAAGCTGTCGATCGACCGCTTCAACCCGGTTGGCCCGCTGCATCCGCAGAACCACCAGCTCATCGACATCAGCAACGACAAGATGCAGCTGCTGTACGACATGCCGCTGCCGCTGGGTGAGCCGCACTATGTGGTCGCCATCAAGGCTGACAAGCTCAAGCCTGCCGTGCGCTACAAGGTCGGCACCGACAGCCGCACCGACAAGCCGCACCCGGGTGCCGTCAAGGCCGGTCAGGAGAAGACCGTCCGCAATGGCAACAAGGTCGAAGTGTTCGGTACGCTGATCCGCTCGCACATCACGCCGGAAACCATCGAAGTCGAGAAGGGCGATGAAGTCACCATCCACCTGACCAACCTCGAGCGCGCCCAGGACGAGACCCACGGCTTCACGGTGTCGACCTTCAACGTGCATGCATCGGTCGAGCCGGGCAAGACGGTCACCGTCAAGTTCAAGGCTGACAAAGAAGGTGTGTATCCGTACTACTGCACCGAGTTCTGCTCGGCGCTGCACCTCGAGATGCAAGGCTACCTCCTGGTCAAGCCGAAGGGCTGGCAGCCGGAGAAGGACGCCTCGCTGTCGGGCGCCGGCTACACGGAAGAGGACTACAAGAAGACGCTGAAGAAAGTGGCTGACACCCAGGCCGTCATCGACCAGGTCGTGGGCTACATCACCAGTGTCAACTACACCGACTTCCCGGATGTGGTCGCCATGATGGAAGACGCGGTCGACCAGCTCAACCGCACCAAGGAAGCCAAGGCCAAGCACGAAGAAGCCGCCCGCGGCGCTGACTGGGACCAGGCCAACCTCTGGGCCGAGCAGGTGTGGCAGTACCAGGTGAAAGCCGCTGACCTCGGTCTGCGTGCCAAGACCTACCTTGAGCAGAACGGTGCCAAGAAGGTTGAGTAATTCTTGACCTGAGCCAAAGCCGTAACGACCGGGGAGTGATATCTATTGCTCCCCGGTTTTTTCATTTTTGAGAGGGAATACCCATGAAGAAAGCAGTTGTATTTGCCGCCCTGGTCGGCCTGATGGCTACACCGGCGCTGGCCAATGATGGCGCCAAGCTCTATGCCGAGAAAACCTGTGCCGCCTGCCACGGCCCGGACGGCAAGAAAACCCTGATGCCCAACTACCCGAAGATCGCCGGCCAGAATGCCGCCTATCTCGAGCAGCAGATGCAGGACATTAAGAGCGGCAAGCGCAACAACGGCCAGACGGCCGCCATGAAGGGCGTGATGCACCTGGTTGATGACGCCCAGATCAAGGTGCTGGCCGACTACGTGTCCAAACTCGCGCCCTGATTCCTCGGGCGGTCTGTCGCGCACCGTGCGATTTGCCTTCGGGCCGATCCACGGTGCCTTGTTTTTTTCCGTGCAAGCGAACGGTTTTTGATGGGTATCAACGTACGCTTGCGAATGTTGGCGTACTTTAGCGCTTACTAATTCTCCCCGGAGGGATGAGAGTCATGAAACAGATGTTGATTGCAGCGTCGCTGGCCATGTTTGCCATCGGCGCGGTGCAGGCGGCCGGCGGCCCCGCACCGAAGAAAACCGGTATCGAAGGCGAGGGCTATGTCTGGAACGCCGAGGGTGGCGAAAAGAACGAAGCCCTGACGCTGAAAGGCGACGTCAAGCATGGCAAGGAAGTCTACGAGATCTGTGGCGCCTGCCACCTGCCCTCGGGCGCCGGTCGCCCGGACGGCACCTTCCCGCAGCTGGCGGGTCAGCACTCGACCGTGCTGATCAAGCAGATGGCCGACATCCGTGCCGGCCTGCGTGACAACCCGACCATGTATCCGTTTGCCGCAACCATGACCGACGCGCAGGATCTGGCCGACGTTTCCGCCTACATCGAAAGCCTGTGCGTGCCGCTTGACCACGGCAAGTACGACGAAGCCGACAAGATGCTGCAAGTCGCCAAGGGCCGCACCCTGTACAAGAAAGAGTGCAAGGAATGCCACGGTGACAACGGCGAAGGCGTCAAGGACAAGTTCTATCCGGTAATCGCCGGCCAGCACTACAAGTACCTGCTGCGCCAGATGACCGAGATCCGCGACGGTCACCGCCGCAACGCCAACCCGGACATGGTGAAGATCATCTCCAAGTATTCGGACAAGGATCTGGTGGCGATCTCCGCTTACCAGGCCAGCCTGAAGATGCCGGGCAACATGTGTAAAGAGTAAGCAATGCCGGGCATCGCGCCAGTGGGCGCGATGCCCGGTTCAGCGCGGCACGAATGATCGCGCGACAAAAACACGCATTGGCGCAAGAGGCGCCCGGACGGACCCCGTCCCGATCGGGCGCACCGCGACCATGGTGCTGGCACCACACCGCGACGGGACTTCCAACGACACGGTGAACGTATGCAACCCCAGAACACTGCCGCCGCGAGCAAGCAATCGCTGATCGTGCGCGGGCTGACCCTGATCGCCCTGGTGCTGATGATCGGCGCCTATTTCTCGCCGACCTGGTGGGTCGCGCTGACCGCGCCCAACTACCCGGAAGACGCCTTTCCGGACGGCATCCGCATCCACTTCAGCTTCACTGGCGTGGAGAACGGTTGCAGCACGGCGCCGAAGACCAGCCGGCTGATGACCGAGACCTTCCAGGAAGATCTCGGCTCCCAAAAAGAACGCTACAACCCGATTCTCGAGGCGCAGAAAAAACAGCAGAGCGACGTCAACAAGAACGCCGAGGCGCTCGACTGCGTGCACGAGATGAACACCATCAACCACTATGTCGGCATGCATCCGATCGGCATCGGCGCGCCGGTCGAGCGGCAGGTGTCGCGCTATGTGTTCGGCTTCTTCGGCGTGATGCTGCTCGGCTTTGCGATGGCAAAACGCAAGGCGCGGCTCACCGTGCTGGGCATCGGCTTTGCTGCGGTCACCGCGTGGATGATCGGCGAGCTGTTCGTGATGGGCAAGATGGAAGCCTATGCCCAGTACTACATGGAAGAGGCCGGCGCCTTCTTCAACGAGCCCGAACGCATCGCCCAGTGGGGGAGCACGCTCAAGAGCGTGACTACCGGCGTCGCGGTGGGCCTGATCGCTGCCATGGCGGTGGTGTGGGTCGGCGTCTGGAAGATCCGTGGTTTCTCGCTGCTGCTGGCCTTTGTTCCGGCGCTGCTGCCGATCTTCTTCGTCATCGACTACGCCGGCTGGCTGTGGTTCTTCGGCCACAACCTGCATCCGTGGGGCGCCTTCACCGTCAAGCCCTTCATGCCGACCGTGTTCGGTGTGGGCAAGGTGGCGCAGTTCTCCACCTACTCCTATCCCTACTGGGGCTATCTGCTGGTGGTGATCATGAGCCTGTGCCTGTTGTTGGCAACGCTGATTCGTCGCAAGCAAATGCGCGAGGGGACGGCAGAGTGACACCCCTGGTGCGGCTGTGGCCGGTCGTCGCGGTCGTGGTCGGCGCGCTGGTGCCCCAGGCCACGTCGCTCGCCGATGTGGACGCGGTGCTCGAGAAGCTCAAGGCATCCGGGCTGAAAGCGGCCGGCGAGGCGCCCAAGCTGGCGCCGGCGGCGCAGCCGGTTGACCCGCGCGTGGCCTTCCCCGGGGCGGGCATGGACAAGTCCGGCCTGCCCGATGCGGCGGCCGACTCCTGGGGCGATTCCTCCCGTCCGGCGCCCAAGCCGACCGCCCCCAACCGCACCGACATGCCCTGGTTCCAGACCCTGGTCGATGCGGCGCCGGTGGGCAGCGTGCTCAAGGTGCCGCCCGGCGACTATGCCGGGCCGGTGCTGGTGGACAAGACACTGACCATCGAGGGGGATGGCCAGGTCGTCATCCATGGTGGCGGCACCGGCACGGTGATGGTCGTGCAGGCGCCCGGCGTCACCTTGCGCGGCCTGCGCCTGACCGGTTCGGGCGGCTCGCACGACTCCGATGACGCCTGCCTCAATGTGCGTGGCGACCACGGCGTGTTCGACACCTTGCGCATGGACGACTGCCTGTTCGGTGTCGACCTCAAGCAGGCGCACTACAACACCCTGCGCAACAGCTACATCCAGTCCAAGCCGGCCGACCTCGGTCTGCGTGGCGACGGCATCCGCCTGTGGTCGAGCAACAACAACCTGATCGAAGGCAACGAGGTTGTCGATTCGCGCGATGTGGTGGCCTGGTACTCCAACGACAACATCTTTCGCAGCAACGTCGGCCGGCGCAGCCGCTACTCGCTGCACTTCATGTTCGCCAACCGCAACCTGGTCGAAGACAACCAGTACTACGACAACTCGGTGGGCGTCTACGTCATGTACGCCGGCTATTCGACCATCCGCAACAACATCATCTCGCAGGCCAATGGCGCCACGGGCATGGCGGTCGGCCTGAAAGAAGCCTCGGACGTGGTCATCGAAGGCAACGAGATCATCTACTGCGCCGTCGGCATCGGCAGTGACATCTCGCCCTTCGAGCCCGACAGTACCGTCACCATCCGTGGCAATCGCATCGCCTACAACGGCATCGGCATCCAGTTTACCTCCGACATCGGCGGCACCGAGGTGACCGGCAACATCTTCGAAGGCAATCTTTCGCAGATCGCCGTTGGCGGCGCGGGCGCCGCCACCAAGAGCACCTGGCACGGCAACTACTGGGACGACTACCAAGGCTTCGATCGCAACACCGACCGGGTGGGCGATACGCCGTACGAGCTGTACGCCTTCACCGATCAGTTGTGGATGGAGCAGCCCTACGCCCGCTTTTTCAAGAACGCGCCCATGCTCGAGGCGCTCGACTTTCTCGAACGGTTGGCGCCCTTCACCAGCCCCGTGCTGCTGCTCAAGGACGATGCGCCGCTGTTCCACAACCCCAAAGAGGCAAGATCATGAGCCAGGAGACCGAATCCGGTCCGGCCGTGCCGGCCGATTCCGACGCCACCCCGGCACCCCGCCCCAAAAAGGGCGGCGGTGCGCCGCGCTCGAACGCGCGGGCGCAGGAGGCGCGACGCCGCTTCATCCGCACCGCCGTCATGAGCACCGCCGTGGTCGGTGCCGGGCTGGCCGGCTACCTGCCGGTGGCCGCGCAGGCCGACAGCCCTCGTCTGCGACCGCCCGGTGCGCTCGACGAGGACGACTTCCTGTCCTCCTGTATCAAGTGCGGCCAGTGCGTGCAGGTGTGCCCGGTACAGGCCATCGTGCTCGGCGATATCACCGACGGTTTTGGCATCGGCGTGCCGCATATCGAATCGCGCGAGCAGGCCTGTGATTTTTCCTGCGATGCGGTGCAGTGCATCCTGGCCTGTCCGACCGGGGCGCTGGTCTATCGCAAGCCGGACTTTCTCAAGATCCGGCCCGGCGCCGAACTGGCCCACAAGCCGGTCCTCAAGGCCAAGGCCAATGACCCGGAGCCGACGCTCAACCTGATCGAGCGTGCTGGCCTGGCGCGTCTGTCGCGCCCCGAGGCCTGTCTGGCCACCCAGGGCAAGGGCTTCAAGGGCCAGGCCCGCGGCGCCGACTTCACTGGCCAGATGCGCTACATGGATGTCGACCGCTGGGCGCCCATCAAGGTGGCCGACCATCCCTACGAGCGCGAGCTGTGCGACCTGTGCGTGACCGAGTGCCCGATCCAGGACGCCATCCGGCTGGAGGTCACCGAAGCGGCCGACGGCAGCAAGCGCGGCGTTCCGGTGGTGATGGAGCAGTGCGTGGGCTGTGGTGTGTGTGAAATGATCTGCCCCGTCGAGCCGACCGCCATCGTGGTCGATTCGCGGGCGGTGTGGGAGGGCGAAGCATGAAAGGCCGATTCTTCGAGCAGATCATGCTCATGCTGGGGCAGGCGCCGAAAAAACCCGAGGTAATCACCCCGGCGGCGCAGGAAGTCCACAAGATGAAGCGCCTGACCAAGGAAGACTTCGAGGCCATGAAAAAGCATGTGCGTGACCATGCCCTCGAAAAGCATACCTGGCGCAATCGCCGCTGGACGGTGCTGATCCTGGTCAACCTGCTGTTCACCTTCTCCTTCTGGCTCGACATCCAGATCCTCGAAGGCGCGCTCACCGCCTCGCGCTTTGTCGGCTTCCACCTCATCGACCTCAACTCGGCGCTGCAGGTGATGCTGGCGCACAAGCACATCATCGTGAACCTGTTCATCGGCACGGCCACGGTGTTTCTGCTGTGGGCGGCGCTGGGTGGGCGCAGCTTCTGTTCCTGGGTGTGCCCCTACCATCTGGTGGCCGAGCTGTTCGAGAAACTGCACCTCAAGCTGGTCGACAAAAAGCTCGTCACCGACCATGAATTCCACCGCGGCGCGCGCACCGTGATGTGGGTGCTGTTCTCGCTGCTGGCGGTGGTCACCGGCTTTACGGTGTTCGAGACCCTGTCGCCGACCGGCATCCTCAGCCGGGCGCTGATCTACGGCCCGAGCCTGGCGCTGGGCTGGGTGGCGCTGCTGCTGGTGTTTGAAGTGGTGTATTCTCGGCGCGCCTGGTGCCGTTACGTCTGCCCCATCGGCCTGACCTACGGCGCCGTCGGCACGATCTCCCCCGTGCGCGTGGTGTATGACCTAAATCATTGCTTCCATGAGGGCGACTGCCGCAAAGTGTGCCTCGTGCCCCACGTGCTCGAAATGGTCATCAAGGGTCGCTCGCCGGACGTCAAGGTTCCGGTCGGCCCCGATTGCACCCGTTGCGGTCTGTGCGTGGATACCTGCCCCAGCGGTGCCCTCAAGTTCGAGGTCAAGGGGCTCAACAAGCTGCTCTAAGCGACCCCCGGATGATCCGTTTCGAAAGCGTCAAAAAACTCTTCCGGCGTCACCCCGTCCTCGACGGCGTGACGCTCGACATCGCCACCGGTGAGCGCATCGCCCTCATCGGCTCCAACGGTGCCGGCAAGACCACCCTGATCCGCTGCCTGCTGGGCGAATACACCTTTGACGGCGAGGTGTTGGTCGACGGCGCCTCGCCGCGCAAGCAGCGCGCCAGCGTGCTCGGCAAGATCGGCTTCGTGCCGCAGCTGCCGCCGCCGCTCAAGATGCCGGTCGGCCAGCTGGTGAACTTCGCCGCCGCGGTGTGCAATTCCGACCCCAAACGCATCGAGGCCATCGGCACCCGGCTCGGCCTGAACATCGACGAGCTGCGCAACCGTCCCTTCAACCGCCTCTCCGGCGGCATGAAGCAGAAGCTGCTCATCGCCATCGCGCTGGGCCGCGACGTGAAGGTGCTGGTGCTCGACGAGCCGGCCGCCAACCTCGACCCCGAGGCCCGGCACATCTTCTTCAGCCTGCTCGCCGAGCGCATCGAAAACACCTCGATGATCATCTCCAGCCACCGCCTCGACGAGGTCGCGCAGCTGGTCAACCGGGTCATCGAGATGGACATGGGCAAGGTCGTTCTCGACGACCGCGTGGCGGACGACGCCAACCTCGCCGCCATGCTCAACACCCGGCTGCAGCTGCACCGGGCGGATGACGCCATTGCCCGTGCGCTGGGCGAGTGGGGTTTCACCGACCAGGGCGGCGGCACCGCCTGGCACGGCCTGGTGGCCGGCCCCGACCGCCTGCGCTTCCTCGGCATGCTGTCGCGCTATGTGGGCCTGCTCAAGGGCATCGACATGGTCGAGCTCGATCCGGGGGTCACACTGCAATGAGCCGCCGCCATTTCTTCCGCCAGGTCGCCGCGCTGGCCGCCGTGCCGTTGGCCGGCAGCCTGCTGACCGCCTGCGGCAAGGGCGACCCGGACACCGGGCCAGTCGAGGTCAAGTGGGACCGCGACGTGTGCGAGCGCTGCAACATGGTGCTCTCCGACCGCCACTACGCCGCCCAGATCCGTGATCCGCAGAAGGTGGCGCACAAGTTCGACGACTTCGGCTGCGCGATCATCGTCATGCGCGACAAGGGCTGGCCCGAAGACCAGATCGAGTTCTGGGTCACCGACTACAAGACCGGCCTGTGGATCGATGCCTTCAAGGCGCGCTACGTCCCCGGCAAGATGTCGCCGATGGGCTACGGCCTGGGGGCCACCACCGTGCCCAACCCCGGCGACATCTCTTATCAAGACGCCAAGCAAAGCGTGCTGGCGCGTGGCAAGTAGGGCCTGCGCGGCCTCCCTCCCATGACAACAGGTTCCACCTCATGAAACACCTGTGGCTCACCGCCAAGCTCGACTTGGTCGAATCCCTGCGCTCGCGCTGGTTCCTCATCTACTCGCTGGTCTTCGGCGGCATCGTGGCGCTGCTCTTTGCCTTCGGCCTGACCGAATCGCGGGTGCTCGGTTTCATCGGCCTGTCGCGCCTGCTGGTCACCTACATCCAGCTGGCCATGGCCATCCTGCCCATCTTCGTGCTCATCACCACCGTGCGCTCGGTCGCCGGCGACCGCGAAGCCGGCGTGTTCGAATACCTGCTCTCGCTGCCCGTGTCGCTGTCGGCCTGGTACTGGGGCAAGATCATCGGCCGCTACATCTCGATCTTCCTGCCGGTGTTCGCCGCCATGGCCGGTGCCGCGCTGTGGGCCATGTTCCAGGAGATCGAAGTTCCCTGGGGCATGTTCATCTACTACTCCATCATCCTCGCCGCCATGGGCTGGTGCTTTCTCGGCATCGGCATGCTGCTGTCCACGCTGGCGCGCAGCACCGACGTGGCGCAGGGCCTGGCCTTCGTCACCTGGCTGGTGATGCTGCTGTTCCTCGACCTGATCTTGCTCGGCCTGCTCATCCAGTCGCGCGTGGCGCCCGAGTTTGCCATCACCCTGGCGCTGGCCAACCCGCTGCAGGTCTTCCGCACCGCCGCGCTGTCGATGTTCGACCCGCAGCTGATCGTCTTCGGACCGTCGGCCTACGTCATCCTCGACCTCTTCGGCGTCGCCGGCTTCAAGATTTTCGCGGTGGTCTATCCTGTGCTGCTCGGCACCCTGTCTGCCGCGACCGGCTTCGTGCTGTTCCGCCGCAGCGACCTGCCATAAGAGGAACCGTCATGCGCCACCTGTTCGCCCTGCTGTTCGCCGCCCTCGTCAGCCTGCCCGTCGCCGCGTCCGATGACGCCACCGCCTTGTTCGCCGCCGGCTTTCCCGGCCTCGACGGCAAGCCGGTCGCACTGGCTGCGCTCAAGGGCAAGCCGGCGGTGGTCAACTTCTGGGCACGCTGGTGCGGCCCCTGCCGCAGCGAGATCCCCCACCTGGCCGAGCTGGCCAAGCAGCACAAGGCCGCCGGCCTGCAGGTGGTTGGCGTCGGCGTCGAAGACCTCGGCGACAGCGCGCGCGACTTCGTTGCCGCGTATGAAATGGACTATCTCGTCGTCTTCGCCGGCGCCGGCAAGGGCGTCGAGCTCATGAAGGTGCTGGGCAACACCAAGGCCGCGCTGCCCTTCACCGTGGTCATCGACGCCGAGGGCAGGATCACCACCCGCAAGCTCGGCGTGATGAGCGCCGAGGAGATGCAGGCGGCCGTCGCGCCCCTGCTGTGAAACGCCGCCAGGCCCTGCACGCGCTGGCCGGCCTCGGGGCGGGCCTGCTCATCGGCCCGGTGCGTAGCGCCCAGGCCCTGCTGCCCGCGGCCAGAACCGGGCGGGTCGTCGTCGTCGGTGGTGGCTGGGGCGGGCTGTCCGCCGCCGCCCACCTGCGCCGCGCGCTGCCCGCGTGGGACGTTGTCCTCGTCGAACGGCAAGCCCGCTTCTTCTCCCTGCCGCTGTCCAACGCCTGGCTCATCGACCGCGTGCCGGGAGCCACCCTCGAGCACGACTACCGCCAGGCCGCTGCGCGACATGGCTACACTTTCGTGCAAGCCGAGGTGCGCGGCATCGATCGCGCCTCGCGCCGCATCGAGACTGCCGACGGGCATCTCGGCTACGACTGGCTCGTGCTCTCGCCCGGCATTGCCGAAAACCTCGCCCCGTGGGTCGAGGGCGATCCGGCCGCGCTCGGCGCGATCCGCGACAGATTCGACGGCGCCTTCGTCGGCCCGGCCGGCGTGCGCCAGCTCAAGCAGCGGCTGCGCGCCTTTGCCGGCGGCGACTGGGTCATGAGCGTGCCCCCCGCGCCCTACCGCTGCCCGCCCACGCCCTACGAGCGCGCCGTGGCCGTCGCCACCTGGTGGCGAGAAAAGCAGGTCAAGGGCCGGCTCATCGTGCTCGACCCCGGCGCCGGCATGGCTGGCTACCGCGAGACCTTCCACCGCCAGTTCTCCGACCTCATCGAGTTCAAGCCCTTCGTGCGCATCGAGCGGGTCGATCCGTTCAAGAAGGTGATTCACACCGATTTCGACGAGATCCCCTTCGCCGAGGCCACCCTCGCCGGCCCGCAGCAGGCCGGCGCGCTGGTGTCCATGGCGGGCCTTGAGCGCCGCCGTGAGCAGGACGAGGCCACCGGCTGGGCCGACGTTGACGCCCGCACGCTGCAATCGCAGGCCGATGAGCGTGTCTTCGTCATCGGCGACGCCGTCGGCCTCGTCTCCCCGCTGTTCGGCCACTACCCAAAAACCGGCCACATGGCCGTCCATCACGGCCGCATCGCCGCCGCCACCATCGCCGCCCGCGTGCGGGGCAAGCCCTTCGACCCCCCGTTCCCCGACAGCACCTGCTGGGTCTACGACAGCTTCACCCCCCCCGAAATGGTCCGCATCGACGCCAGCTACCGCATCCGCGGCGACGGCGCACTGGAGCAGACCATTGATCAGACGCGGGAGAACCAGCCGCGCGGGGAGGAGATGGCGTGGGCCGAGGGGATGTTTGGGGAGATGTTCGGGACAATAAAATGAGCGAAGGCCGGGTGTCGCCCGGCCGCGCGAGCGCCGTGGCGGCAGTCACGGCCGCGCCAGCACAGCTTCGCAATCATTCCAGCGCGCGTCACCCGAGCGTGTTTGTCAGTAGCGACCGATTACCAGCACGGATTCGGCCAGCAGCCGGCTCTCTTCGCCCGTTTTTTTCGCCTTGTAGACTGCCTTGATCACTGCTTCATAGGTGTGACCCCGGCCGCCCGAGCAGGCGGCGAGATAGCCGGGTGAACGGTAGGCACCCGTGCCATACGCCGGCGCCTCAATGAAGACGCCGTCCGGCACATCGGTGCCGAACCCCTTCACCGCCGGCAGGGTTGCGCTGGTGCCCGTCACCCAGTATCCGAGTGTTCCGTGCCCGCCGCCACTCGACAGCGGGCCATAGTCCCGATCATTGAACTGAATGATGATGGCGTTTGCGCCAGTGGGAATGCCGCTCACCTTCAAGGCCGGGCTCATGTCCTTGCCGCCGAAGTTGGCGCACACGCCCTCGTTCGGGATGGCACTGCCGGTCCAGGCGGAATCGGCGAAGGCGACGGTCAGCGATGGCAGCTGATCCGAGACTGGGCGATAGCCTCCGCCCGAGACACACCCCGAGATGACTGCGGCAGCGATGGCGCTGGTGATGATGGCTTTCATTGGCTTCCCCTTTGACTGTCGTCGTTGTCTCGCTTGGAGCTTACGACGAACAGGTATCCCTCTGGGGTGGGCGCGACCGGCGGTGGGCCGCTGACGGCGGCGGCTAAGTCGACGCTGCGCCGTAGGGTGGGCGGCTTGCCGCCCACCTGGCAGCGGATGTGGTGAGGCACCTCGGTGGGTGGGCAAGCCGCCCACCCTACGGCCGGCAGGCCAGGCTGCGCGGCGCGCCGTGCATGTTCAGTGCCGCCACCACACCTTGCTGTCCCCGTCCTTGAGGATCAGGAAGGTGTTGAAGGGCTCGCGCCGCGGGCGCTCGGTGCCTTTGGTCTTGTCCAGCGTGGTGCAGCCGGTCTCGCAGGTGGGGCTGGAGTATTCGCGGCCCGGCGCGCCGAGCGGCAGGCCGGGCACGGCGAGGCCGCGGGCCTCGGGTTTCTTCTCGAGCAGCAACCGGATGTCTTCGGCCGGGACATGGCCTTCGATGAAGTAGCCGGCGACGGTGGCGGTGGGAATGGCCTGGTAGCCGTTCGGTACGCTCAGCCGCGCCTTGGTGGCCTTGAGGTCGTCCATCGGCAGGCGATTGACGGTGACCTTGAAGCCATGCTGGCGCAGGTGTTCGGCGTAGTCGATGCAGGCCAGGCAGACCGTCGGGGCATACATTTCGATTTCCGCGGCCGGGGCTTCGGCGCGGGCGGCGCCACTGCCCAGGGCGAGCATGGTGAGGGCGGAGAGAAGCAGGGTTTTCATGGCGTCTCCTTCAGCACGGCTTGCCGGCCTGGCAGCCTTTGAGAATCCATAGCGAGATGATGCCCACCGCTTCGTCGGCCTTGACCTTGCGGCCCATGGCGGCGGGGTCGCGGCCGTAGAGGTTCTTGGCGACCGGGTCGGCGCCGGCTTCGAGCAGGATCTGGGCATTGTCGGCGCGGCTGGCGTAGGCGGCCATGTGCAACGGGGTGGAGCCGTCTTCGTCGCGGGCGTTGGGGTCGGCGCCGGCGGCGATCAGCGCGCGCATGGCGCTCAGATCGGAGTTCATGGCGGCCAGATGCAGCGGGGTGGAGCCGCGGGCGGTGCGGGCGTCGCGTGCCTTGGGGTTGGCCTTGAGCGCGGCGGCGACCTCGTCTCCCGTGCCGGTGCGGGCGATCTGGTGGATGGGGTGTTCGCCGGGGTTGGCGTCGGCGGCGCTGGCCAGCGCCGGCAGGCCGAGGGCCGCCGTGATGGCCAGAAGGCGGCCCAGGCCGCGCAGTCGGGTCAGCATCGACATCGATCAGTTCTCCTTCAGTGTCAGGGTGTCAGGGCCGGGGCGGGCATGCTCGCTTGGACCGCGCCTTGGCAGATGCGTGCCCTGCGCTCCGGCGGGGCGGCCGCGTTACGGCCCTGAAGGCGCCCACCTTGCCGTGAACGGTGCTGGCCTGCCTTGCGCGGACGCAAATCCACTGCGATTTGTTCGCAGGCAATGATGCCATGCCGTGCCCGGTGGCGGCGTGGCGTCATGTTGCATCGGGCCGTGGGGCTGGCTATAGCTCAGGTAAGCCCATCTCCGGCGCTCGCTGACGCGCCCGCTGCGCATGAAACCGCTATTTGCCCGATTGTCCCCCGCGCTGTGGTGTGTGCCGGCGACGGCGTGGGCGGCTGCGGCCGGGGCGGATACCTGGGCGCAGCTTGGGTTCGGGCTGGGTGACGGGGTGCGCCGCGTCGGTGTGGCGGTGGGGCAGTGGTTGTGGCACCCGCTGTCGACCGTGGACGGCATTGCCCTTGCATTGTCCGACCGGCGCCACGGCCTCGACGCATGGGTATCGGCAACGGCTCATGCTTGGGCGGGGTTGACGGCCGACCCGGCAGGCTCGGCCGGCGTGGCGCTCGGTCTGGCGGTGTGCGCGACCGCCTGTGTGGGCCTGGCCAGTGGCTTGGGCTGGCTGGGCGAGCCGCTGTGGCAGCGCCTGGCTGCGGCGTGGGCGCCGCCGACCCGCCGGCGGGGGCGGGCCGCGCGCTTGTGGCGGGCGTGGGGCATGCGCCAGGAGTCGCGGCGCGGCCAGGCCGGCGGCGCCTGGCCGGTGTGGCAGCGCCTGGTGTGGGCGCTGGCCGATGTGCTGGAGACGCCACGCCTGTTGCGTCGCCATGGCATGGCGGGGCTGGGGTTCATTCTCGGGCGGGCGTGGCGTACCGCGGGGCGGTTGCTCTCGCGGCTCATGCGCGAGGTGGCGCTGCAGGTGGCTTATCTGGCCCTGCCGCTGGCGCTGCTGGCGGCGCCCTGGATCGAGCTGAGCGTGCAAGGTGCAGCCATGCAGCGCCTGGCCATGCAGCGCATCGTCCCCCTCGCACAGGCCATGGTGGCCGGGGCCGCGGCGGCGCCGGCGGATGTCCTGGCGGCGCAGGCCGGTGAGCTCCGGGCGGCGCTGGTGGCGCATCGACGCGCCTTGTTGGCGCCGGTGGCGGTGCTCGATGCTCGGCTCGATGCCGGTCTGTCGGCGCTGGACGCGCAGCTTGGCGATCATGCGCTGGCCGCGCGGGTGGTCGATCACCGGCTCGATGGCCTGTTCGACCGCTTTGCGGCTTACCGGTTGCGCTGGCTGGCGCTGCGGGTGTTGCCGCCGGCTCCCGATGCCATGGCTGACGTGTCCGTGGCGCCGCGGACCTGGTTCGAAAGCCGCGCGTTCGAGCGTCGCGCGTTGTCGCTGGCGCGGGACCGTGCCGCCGCGCCGGGGAGTCGCGCGCGGCTCGACCGCCTGCTGGCCGCGCTCGAGGCCGAGACCGCCTACGAATGGTGTCTGCGCGGCTGGGACGCGAGCGAGTTGCTCAAGTCGCCCTTGCCGGCGGTGGCGCAGTGCGGGCGATCGCCATGACCGCCCTGGTGCGCTATTGCTACCTGCTGGCGGCCCTTGTGGTGCTGGTGCATCTGCTGACGCGGGGCGCGCCGGCTGGCGACGGGGTGTCGGCGTCGGCCGCCGCCATCGGCAGCAGTGCGTTCCTTTTGCTGGGGCGGGTGCTGGCGGGATGGCAGCGCCGCGCCTTGCAGCGTCGGCGCGATGCGCGGGCCGAGGCCATCCTGGCGCAGCTGCTGGCGGCGCCGGACGCCCCGGTGCCGCCGTTTGCCGTCTATTTGCGGCCGTTCTCGGTGACCGGGCGGCTGAGCGTGGTCAATCGCCGCTTTCGTGGCCTGCCGTTCATGCGCGCCTACTACGCGCATGAGGCCGAGATGGAGTTCGAGCGGGTGCTGGCCTCGGCGCTGGCGCCCGCGCTGCCGCTGGTGGCATTGGGGCGGCCCGGCGAGGCGATCGGCGCGGGGCGGATCGCGGTGAGCGACGCGGTGTGGAAAGCGATGTTCCAGCGCCTGATCGGCGCGGCGCGCTGGATCGTGATGATTCCCAGCGATCAGGGCGAGACGCGTTGGGAGGTGCAGCAGCTCGTGGCGCAGGACCTGTTGGGCAAGACGGTGTTCATCATGCCGCCGGCGCTCAAGCGCGGCGGCATCGATGTGGCCACGTACTGGCGGCAGGTGCGCGCCGGTCTGGCGGCGGACGGGGTCTGCCTGCCGGGCTACACCCCGGCCGGGCAGGTGTTTCGCCTCGGGCGCGGCGGGCGCTTCTATCGCAGCCGGTATCTGCCACGACTGAGCGCGTCGGCCTTGCGGCGCAGCCTGTCGGGAGTGGTGTCCTGACGCCGCCGGGAGCGCCGTGCACACTAACACCTAAGTCGTAGCGAACCGGACGATCGGCGCTAAAGTCGACACGGGATGCGCCGTAGTCTGAGCTATACGAACGGGGCGCCTGGCGCAGCGTGTGCGCGACCCCGTCATGTTCATGCACAGGAGAAGTTGATGGCGTCGACGGTGTTGGTGGTGGACGATTCGGCCATGGCGCGCAAGATGCTCATCCGCTCGTTGCCGGCGTCCTGGGATGTCGAGGTGCGCCAGGCCGCCAATGGCGTCGAGGCGCTGGCGGCCTATCGCCAGGGCGATGTGGATGTGATGTTTCTGGATTTGACCATGCCCGAGATGGACGGCTTTCAGGTGCTCGAAGCCCTGCGCGCCGAGGGGCTCAATTGCCTGGTGGTAGTGGTGTCGGCGGATATCCAGCCGGAGGCGCAGGAACGGGTCAAGCGCCTCGGCGCGATCGCATTTGTCAAGAAACCGGTCGATGCCGAGAAGCTTGGTGTCGTGCTCAAAGAGTACGGAGTGTCCCTATGACGACGGTCTTGTTTTCCGAAGACCAGCGCGATGCGCTGCAGGAACTGACCAATATCGGCATGGGACAGGCCGGTGCGTCGGTGGCGGCGGTGCTGGGCGAGTTCGTACAGCTGTCGGTGCCGCGCATTCTGGTGCTCAAGCCGGCCCTGATCCCGCCGGCGCTCGAACGCATTGTCGGCACCGAGCGTGTCACGGCGGTGCGTCAGGGCTTTCATGGCGACCTGCGCGGCGAGGCCGTGGTGGTGTACGGGGCGGCGCATTGCCGGGAGCTGGCCGACCTGATGGGCTATGACGAGGCACTCGACGAGGCCACCGAGCGCGAGCTGTTGCTCGATGTGAGCAATGTGCTGGTCGGCGCCTGCCTGGGGGGACTGGCCGAGCAGATCCATGCCGAGATGGGGTTCTCCGCGCCGTCGCTGATGGCGACCGAGGCCGAGGTGGGGCGCCTGCTCGATGTGGAGCGCATGGATTCGCCCTGCGCGCTGTTCGTCGAGGTGAATTTCAGCCTCGAGAAGCGGTCGTTTGCCTGCCACCTGGTCATGCTCCTGCCAGAGGACCAGATTCTCGTGCTGCGCGACGCGATCGACCGTTTCCTGGCGAGCCTGTGACATGAGCGAACTGACCCACGCCGAACTGGGCGGATTCATCGCCGACCGGGTCGAGGTCGGCGTCTTTGCCGTGGACGCAGCGTTCACCATCACGCTGTGGAACCGCTTCATGGCCACCCACAGCCGCCGGCCGGCGGCAGAGGTGATCGGCCGCAACCTGTTCGAGTGCTTCCCCGACCTGCCGCAGGCCTGGCTCGAGCGCAAGGTGCGCCATGTGCAGGCGCTGCGCAACTACGCCTTCACCTCGTGGACACAGCGCCCCTACCTGTTCCGCTTCGACCACAACCGACCGATTACCGGCGGGGTCGATGCGATGCGCCAGAACTGCACCTTCCTGCCGGTTAAGAACGCGGCCGGCGAGGTGGTGCAGGTGTGCGTGACGGTGCAGGACGTGACCGACAACGCCATCGCCCATGAAGAGCTGGCGGCCAGCATGGCCGAGATCGAGCGCGAAAAGGCCGAGCAGCGCAAGCTGATCGGCGAGCTGGCGCAGGCGCAGAACCAGCTGCTGCAGTCGGAGAAGCTCGCCTCCATCGGCCAGCTGGCCGCCGGCGTGGCGCATGAAATCAACAACCCGATCGGCTTCGTCAATTCCAATCTCGGCACGCTGGCCAGTTATGTGGACGAACTGATGGGGGTGCTTGACGCCTATACCAGCGTGCACGGCCAGCTCCCCGAGGCGCTGCGCACGGCCATCGAGGCGCAGATCAAGGGGGTCGACCTCGACTACCTGCGCGAAGACCTGGTCGCGCTGGTCACCGAGAGCCGCGACGGCCTCGACCGGGTGAAGAAGATCGTGCAGGACCTGAAGGACTTCTCGCGCATGGGCGAGAGCGAGGCCGCCTGGGCTGACCTGCATCACTGCCTCGATACCACGCTCAACGTGGTCGCCAACGAGATCAAGTACAAGGCCGATGTCGTCAAGCACTACGGCGAGCTGCCCGAGGTCGAATGCGTGGCCTCGCAGCTCAACCAGGTGTTCATGAACCTGGTGGTCAATGCCGCGCAGGCCATTGCCGAGCACGGCACCATCACCATCACCACCGGCACCGAGGGCGAGGGTGTGTTTGTTGCCGTGCGCGACACCGGCGCGGGCATCCCGCCGGAGGTCAAGAAGCGCATCTTTGACCCCTTTTACACCACCAAACCGGTCGGCACGGGTACGGGTCTGGGCCTGTCGGTGTCCTACAGCATCGTCGAGCGCCACGGCGGGCGCATCACCGTCGACAGCACGGTCGGCGACGGCACCGAGTTCAAGATCTGGTTGCCGGTCCGCTATCCGGCCGCGCCGGCGTCGGCCTGACGGGGCGGCGCCGGGGGCGCCTCAGTGTGGGTGGCGGTGCGATCGCCGGGGCCGCCGGCTCATCGGTTTTGCCCTTCCCGGCGCACACCCGAGACAAAGTCGGCCGCCATCCGGTGCAGTTCCGCCGCCACCGCGGCGCGGCGGGCGGGCGTGAGCTGCCGGTCGCTGCCGAATTGCCGCTCGAAGCTGGCCCGCCCCGAAATCAGGCTCGAGACCAGGCCCAGCAGCATGTGCGCCTGCAGGCGAATGGCTTCATCCGCCGGCCGCAGTTGGCGCAGCGCGCCGACCAGCCCGGCCAGGGTGTCGAGCAGGGGTTGCAGCAGGCGGGCGTGGAAGCGCTCGAAGGCTGCGCCCGGGTGTTGTTGCTCGAACAGCATGAGGGTGAAGCGTTCGCGGTCGGTCGCGTCGGACTGCGAGAGCCGGTAGAGCGCGACGAGCAGCGCCGGCAGTGCCTCGCCGGGGTCGCCGTGGGCCGTGGCCTGTGACAGCAGCGGCGCCAGTCGTGCCGAGAGGTCGTCGCAGATGGCGTCGGCAACGGCCAGATAGACGCCTGCCTTGCCGCCGAAGTGATAGGGAATCGCCGACTGGTTGACGCGGGCCCGGTCGGCCAGCTGGCGTGTGGTGACGCCGTCGTAGCCATGGGCGCTGAACACCGCCAGCCCGGCCTCGACCAGGCGTCGGCGGGTTTCCTCCGCGCTGCTGTAGCCGGTCTCGGATGGCGCGGCGAGGGGTTTGCGTGGCATGCCTTGTCCTTGTGGCGCTTACTGGGTCTGGGCGACGGTCTTGCGCAAGCGCGCCAGCGCGATGACAAAAAAGACCACGCCGATGCCCGCCACGCGGAGCAGTTGTGGCCAGACCAGGTCGATGCCGGCGCCGCGGAACAGCACCGCCTGGGCGAAGCTGATGAAATGCGGCGTGGGCGCCACCTCCATGATCTGCTGCACCAGTTGCGGCATCGACTCACGCGGTGTGACGCCGCCCGAGAGCAGCTGCAGGGGCAGGATGACGAGGATGATCAGCAGCCCGAACTGCGGCATCGAGCGCGCCAGCGTGCCGAGGAAAATGCCGATCGAGGCTGTCGAGAACAAATACAGCGCCGCTCCGGCAATGAACAGGCTCACCGAGCCGGCCAGCGGGATGTCCATCAGCAGCTGGACGATCAGGCGCAGCGACAGTGTCGCGGCGATCAGCACCACCAGCGCGTTGGCCCACACCTTGCCCGCCATGATCTCGAAGGCCGACAGCGGCATCACCAGCAGGTGCTCGAGCGTGCCGTGTTCGCGCTCGCGGATGAAGGCGGCGCCGACCAGCACGATCGACAGCAGGGTGATGTTGTTGATCACCTCCATCACCCCGCCGAACCACAGGCCGTTGAGATTGGGGTTGAAACGCACCCGGGTCACCAGGTCGAGCGGCAGCTGCGTGCTGCGGATGCCGGCCTCGTACTGCAGCTCTTCGGTGATGATGTTGCTGATATAGCTCGCACCGATGAAGGACTGCCCCATGTTGGTGGCGTCGATATTGACCTGCACCGCGGGGCGCTTGCCGGCGGCGAAATCGCGCTGGAAGTGCTCGGGGAAGACGATGGCGAAAGACACCTCGCCGCGGTCGAGCAGGGTGTCCATCTCGCTCAGCGTGCTCTGGCGCGGCGGCAGGAACCACGGCGCACGCAGACCGGTGACGATGCGGTCGGTGAGCGCCGACTGGTCGAAATCGACCACCGCCACCGGCGCGTTGTGCAGCTCGCGCGACATGCCGGTGGCCGCCGCGTAGATGCCGGCGGTAAAGGCCCACACGATGATGATCAGCAGCATGCGGTCGGCGAACAGGCTGCGCAGCTCCTTGATGCCGAGGCGGAAGATGTTGCCCAGCATGGCTCAGTCCTCCTGCTTGCGCAGCAGCATGACGCTCAGCGCGATGAGCACCGGGCCGAAGACCAGCAGCGCGCGCAGCGACGGCCACACGGTGGCGAAATCCAGCGCCTTGGTGAATTCACCACGGCTGATGGTCAGGAAATACGAGGCCGGCCACAGCTGCCCGATGACATGGCCGGCGCCTTCGAGCCCCGACACCGGCTCGGTCAGCCCGGAAAACTGCACGGTCGGCAGCAGGGTCAGGATGGCGGTGCCGGCCAGCGCGGCGATCTGGCTGCGGGTGAAGGTCGAGATCAGCAGGCCGATGCCGGTGGTGGCGATCACGTAGGGCAGGGCGGCGGCGGTGAGCAGCCACAGGCTGCCCTTGAGCGGCACCTCGAAGATCCACACCGCCTGTGCCACCAGCGCAAAGAAGCTGAACATCGACACCGCCACGTAGGGCAGCTGCTTGCCGAGCAAGAACTCCAGCCGCGACACCGGCGTGACATACAGGTTGGTGATCGAACCCAGCTCCTTTTCGCGCACCACGCCCAGCGCCATGAGGATGGCCGGGATGAAGATCAGCAGCATCGGGATCACCGCCGGCACCATGGCATAGATACTCTTGAAATCCTGGTTGTAGCGGTAGCGCACTTCGATGTCGGTGGGCAGCAGGTCGGGGGTGACGCCGGTGCGGCTGCGGATCATCTCGCTCAGAAAGCGGGCGTGGGTGCCCTCGGCGTAGCCGCGCACGGTTTCGCCCCGGAATGGCATGGCGCCGTCCACCCAGATGGCCACCTCCGGCGTCCGCCCGCTGCGCAGGTCGGCGCCAAAGCGTGACGGGATGTCGATGACCAGCGCCAGCTCGCCGGTGAGCATGCGTTGTTCCAGCTGCGCCGGTGTGTGCACCGGCGGCGTCTCGATGAAGTAGCGGCTGCCGCTGAAGGTCTGCACATAGGCGCGGCTCTCGGGCGAGCCGTCCTGGTCGTGAACGGCAAAGCGCAGGTCCTGCACATCGAGCGTGATGCCGTAGCCGAGGATGAACATCAGCAGCACCGAGCCGAGCAGGGCAAACACCAGGCGGATCGGGTCGCGGCGCAACTCCAGCGTCTCGCGCCAGGCGTAGCCGAGCAGCCGCCGGAGGCTGAACCAGGGTGGTGGCCGGTCGTCATGGGTGGCCGCCGGCGCTGCCGCGGCGGGCGCCTCGGTGGACGGCGCGCTGGCGGTGCCGGCCGCTTCGCTGAGATAGTCGATGAAGGCGTCTTCGAGCGTGGCCGCCCCGCGCGAGGCCTGCAGCGCGGCGGGGGTGTCGCTGGCCAGCACCCGGCCGGCGTGCATCAGCGAGATGCGGTCGCAGCGCAGCGCCTCGTTCATGAAGTGGGTGGAGATGAAGATGGTGACGCCGTTCTCGCGCGAGAGCTCGACCAGCAGCGCCCAGAAGTCGTCACGCGCCACCGGGTCGACGCCCGAGGTCGGTTCGTCGAGGATCAGCAGCGCGGGCGAGTGCACCACCGCTACCGCCAGCGACAGCCGCTGGCGAATACCCAGCGGCAATTCGGCGGCGGCCTGGTCCAGATAGCGTGCCAGCGCAAAGCGCGCCACCAGCGCGTCGATGCGCGGCCCGATCTCGGCCGCCGGCAGGTGGAACAACTGGGCGTGCAGCTCGAGGTTCTGGCGTACCGTCAGCTCGCCATACAACGAGAAGGCCTGCGACATGTAGCCGACCTGACGGCGGCTGTCGAGGTGGCGTGCGTCGACGGTCTTGCCGAACAGCTCGGCCCGCCCTTCGGTGGGCGGCAGCAGGCCGGTGAGCATCTTCATGGTGGTGGTCTTGCCACAACCGTTGGAGCCCAGAAAGCCAAAGATCTCGCCGCGCTGGATCTCGAAGCTCACCGCGTTGACCGCGGTAAAGTCGCCAAAGCGCTGGGTCAGCCCCTCGGCGCGGATGGCGATTTCGCCCTGCCCGTTGTGCGGCGGGATCACCAGCTTCTCGCGGCGCTGGGCGCTGCCCGCGGGCAGCAGCGCGACAAACACCGCCTCCAGCGTCTCTTCGCCGGTCTGCGCGCGTAACGCGTCGGGCGTGCCGTGGCCGATCACGGCGCCGTCGTTCATCGCCACCAGCGTGTCGAAGCGCGCGGCCTCTTCCATGTAGGCGGTCGCCACCACCACGCTCATGCCGGGGCGGCGGGCGCGGATGCGGTCGATCAGTTCCCAGAACTGGCGGCGCGAGAGCGGATCGACGCCGGTGGTCGGCTCGTCGAGGATCAGCAGGTCGGGATCGTGGATCAGCGCGCAGCACAGGCCGAGTTTCTGCTTCATGCCGCCGGAGAGTTTCATCGCCGGGCGGTCGCGGAAGGGCGTCAGGCCGGTGGCCGCGAGCAGCTCGTCGGTGCGGGCGCGGCGCTCGGCGTGGCCCTGGCCGAACAGGCGGGCGAAGAACCCGATGTTCTCGTCCACCGACAGCGTGGGGTAGAGATTGCGCCCCAGCCCCTGCGGCATGTAGGCGATGCGCGGCTGCACACGGGCGCGGAAGCGCGCATCGCGCATGTCGCCGCCAAACACTGTCAGCGTGCCGTCTTGCAGCTTGCGCGCACCGGCCAGCAAGGCCAGCACACTGGACTTGCCGACGCCGTCCGGGCCGATGAAACCGACGGTCTGCCCGGCGGGCAGCGCCAGATCCAGCGGCGCCAGTGCCTGCACGGCGCCGTAGCGCAGGGCCACACCGGAGAAGCGGGCGAGCACGGTGTCGGACATGATGCGGGGCCGCTTCAGGGCACCAGCTGCGCCGGCCACGGCGTGGCCGGGTCGAGCCGCAGCCAGGCGACGCCGGCCATGCCGGGCTTGACCGTGTCGGCATGCGTGGCCAGCCAGTCGGCGGTGACACTCAGCTTGACGCGGAACATCAGTTTTTCTCGCTCCGAACGGGTTTCCACCTCGCGCGGGGTGAATTGCGACTTGTCGGCGACAAAGCTGATCCGCGCCGGCACCGGCGTGTCGGGCCAGGCGTCGAACACCAGGCGGGCGTCGTCGCCAACATTCACCGTGCCGGCGGCCTCGGCCGGCAGGAAAACGGTCATGGTGGCCTCGGACAGGTCGATCACCGTCAGCACCTTGCCACCCGCGGCCACGACGGCGCCGGGCTCGACCAGCCGGTAGAGCACCCGGCCGCTGACCGGCGCGCGCAGTTCGCCGTCGGCGACCAGCACATCGAGGCGCTGGCGGGCTGCCTGCGCCGCGGCTTCGTTGGCGCGGGCAGCCTCGACCCGCACGGTCGCGGCGCGCACCGCGGCCTCGGCGGCGCGTACGGCGGCACGGTCGGTATCCAGGCGCTGGGCACTCAAGAAGCCACGCTCGACCAGCTCAGCGCTGCGCTTGAGCGTTGCGCGGGCCAGTGCGCGGCTGCTTTGTGCGCTGGCAACGCCGGCCTCGGCCTCGGCAATGGCCTGGGTGGCGGCCAGCACCTGGGCATCGGCCTGGGCGCGCTGAGCGACCAGATCGGCAACGTCGATGCGCCCGACCGGTGCGCCGGCGTCAACGCGATCGCCCTCTTTGGGCGCCAGCGCAATCAGCCGGCCGGCCAGTTTGGAGGCGACGTCGGCTTCGGTGGCTTCGAGCCGGCCGTTGGCCATGATCAGTCCGGCCGGTAGCGTGCTGCGGGTTTGCTGCCACAGCAGATAGCCGCCGGCGCCGAGTGCCACCAGCAGGGCGACCGTGAGCAGGGATTTGATGGGGGAACGCATGGTGGATCTCCGCGTGCCGGCCACGGAGCGAGGTGGCCTTTGGCATGGTTTCATTCATTTGAATGAATTTCGGCCGAAGAGACGTTGCGCTGCATCAAAAATCGTCGGAATGCCCGGTTGCGCGCCGACCGGCGGCCTGGTAGGGATTAAGCCGCGGCGGCGGGCGCAGCCGTCAGCGGCGCGCTGGCTGGCGGCTTACTTGAGGCTGCCGGACAGGAACTGGCGCAGTCGCTCGCTGCGCGGGCGGTCGAAAACCTCGGCCGGGGCGCCGACTTCCTCGGCCAGGCCCTGGTGCAGGAACATCACCTGGCTGGAGACTTCGCGGGCGAAGCCCATTTCATGGGTGACGACCACCATGGTGCGGCCTTCCTCGGCCAGTGCGCGCATCACCTTGAGCACCTCGCCGACCAGCTCCGGGTCGAGCGCCGAGGTCGGCTCGTCGAAGAGCAGCACGGCCGGTTCCATGGCCAGCGCGCGGGCAATGGCGACGCGCTGCTGCTGGCCGCCCGACATATGCGCCGGGTAGGCGTCGCGGAATTTGGCGATGCCGACCTTGTCGAGGTAGGCCTCGGCGCGTTCGCGGGCCTCGGCCTTGCTCAGGCCGAGCACATGCACCGGTGCTTCCATGACGTTCTCGATCACCGTCATGTGCGCCCACAGGTTGAAGTGCTGGAAGACCATCGCCAGCCGGGTGCGCAGGCGCTGCAGCTGTTTGGCGTCGGCGACCTTCAGATGCCCGTCGCGGCCGCGCACCAGGCGGATTTCCTCGCCGGCCACCTGGATGCGCCCGGCGTCGGGCTGTTCGAGGAAGTTGATGCAGCGCAGGAAGGTGCTCTTGCCCGAGCCGGACGAGCCGATGATGCTGATCACGTCACCGGCCTCGGCCGACAGCGAAATGCCCTTGAGCACTTCGTGGTCGCCATAGCGCTTGTGCAGGTCATCGACGGTCAGCTGGGTCATGCGGTGGGTCCTTTGATCGCCTTGCGCGGCTGCAGGTGCGCCAGATAGCGCCGCTCGGCGAGGCGGAACAGGCCGACCAGGGAGAAGGTCAGCGTCAGGTAGAGCGCGCCGGCAAAGAGGAAGGCTTCGAACGGGGCGAAATGCTGCGAGTAGGCGTTGCGTGCGGCGCCGGTCAGGTCCATCAGCGTGACGGTGGAGGCGATGGCCGTGCCATGCAGCATGAAGATGGCCTCGTTGCTGTAGGCCGGCAGCGCGCGGCGCAGCGCGCCGGGGATCAGGATGCGCCGCAACATCGTGACACGGCTCATGCCGCAGGCCTGCGCGGCCTCGATCTCGCCATGCGGCGTGGCGCGCAGCGCGCCGGCGAGGATCTCGGTGGTGTAGGCACAGGTGTTGAGCGTGAAGGTGACCAGCGCACAGCCGTAGGGCTCGCGGAAGATCAGCCAGAAGGCGTTGCTGGCCTGCCACTGCGCCTGGATCCAGTCGAACTGGCCGAGGCCGTAGTAGATCAGCAGCAGCTGGATCAGCATCGGCGTGCCGCGGAAGAAATAGGTGAAGGCCCACACCGGGCCGAACACCGCCCGCCGCGACGAGGTGCGCAGCACCGCCAGCGGGATGGCCAGCACCAGGCCGGCGAGCAGCGACAGCACGGTCAGCTGCAGGGTCAGCCACAGGCCGTCGGCGTATTGCGGCAGATTGCCGGTGATGACGCTCCAGTCGATCATGCCGCGGCCCGCCGCACACCGACCGAGTAGCGGCGTTCGAGGTGGCCGAAGACCAGGCCCGAGACGGCGGTCATGGCGAGGTAGAAGGCGCACACCACGGCATAGAACAGGAAGGGCTGGTGGGTGCTGCGCCCGGCCTGGTCGGCCAGCCAGGTGATGTCCGACAGGCCGATGATCGACACCAGCGCGGTGCTTTTCTGCATCACTTGCCAGTTGTTGCCCAGGCCCGGCAGGGCGTGTCGCAGCATCTGCGGGAAGAGAATGCGGCTGAACACCTGCCAGCGGCTCATGCCGTAGGCGGCGCCGGCTTCGAGCTGGCCGGCGGGCACGGCGAGGAAGGCGCCGCGGAAGGTTTCGGTGAAGTAGGCGCCGAAGATGAAGCCCAGGGTGGCCACGCCGGCAACGAAGGGATTGACGTCGATGTAGTCCCACTCGAGCGCATCGGTGGCCAGGTTGATGAGCATCTGCCCGCCGTAGAAGACCAGCAGCATCATCACCAGATCGGGGATGCCGCGCACGATCGTGGTGTACAGCACCGCCGGCGCACGCAGCAGGCGCAGCTTCGACAGCTTGGCCGAGGCGCCCGCCAGGCCGAGTACCAGCGCCAGGGCGAGCGACAGCACGGCGACCTGGAAGGTGAGCCAGGCGCCGTCGAGCAGGGAAGGGGCGTAGCCGTGGAGCATGCGGTCTCAGGCGGGGCGGCGGATCACTCGCCGTAGATGTCCTGGGCGAAGTACTTCTTGCGGATCGTGTCGTAGGTGCCGTTGGCACGGATCTCGGCCAGCGCCTTGTTGAGCTTGGCCTTGAGATCGGTGTCGCGCTTGCGCACGGCAATGCCCACGCCTTCGCCGATCACCGCCTTTTCCTCGGCGTTGCGGCCGAACACCGTGGTGCCGGCAAAGGCGTAGTCGGCCCCGGCCGGCTTGGTCAGGAAGCCGCCTTCGGCTTCGAGCGCATCGACCCAGGTGGCGTCGAGCCGCCCGGCGCCGAGGTCGAGATAGACCTCCTCCTGCTTGGCGTAGCGCACCACTTCGACGCCTTGGCCGGCCCAGAAGCGGGTGGCGAAGTTGTCGGCCACGGTGCCGCGCTGCACGCCGACGCGCTTGCCCTTGAGCAGGGCCAGGTCGGGGCGCAGGGCGCTGCCCTTGGCGGCGACCAGGCCCAGCGGGGTGGCGTAGTACTTGTCGGAGAAGTCGACCTTTTTCTTGCGGTCTTCGGTGATCGACATGGAGGCCGAGATGGCGTCGAACTTGCGGCCCATCAGCGCCGGGATCATGCCGTCCCACTCCTGCTTGACCCAGGTGCATTCGGCTTGCATCTGCTGGCACAGGGCGTTGGCGATGTCCACGTCGAAGCCCTGCACCGAGCCATCGGGCGCGGTCATGTTGAACGGGGGGTAGGCGCCTTCGGTGGCGAAGCGGATCTTGGTCCAGTCCTTGGCGAGGGCGGACTGGCTGAGGGCGGCGAGCGCGGCCATCAGGACGATGCGTCGGATCATGGTGTCTCCTGTCATCTTGTTGTTCGAGTCGATGCCGCTGTGGCCTTGTGGGCGGCGGCGCGTGGGCCGCATGATCGCAGGATCACCCCGTCGGCTCAATGTGCGCGCTGGGGAAAGAAAAAAACGCGCGTCGAATGTCAATCTGGCGGAAAAAACCGTCGAAATCCAGCGCTTCGGGCAGAAATAGATTCTCAGACCGCTGGCGCCGATGGGCCGAGCCGGCGCACGATGGCCTCGGCCAGCGCCTCGGCCGCCGGCGGGTGAAAGCGGAAGAACAGCTCCGGTTCGAGCAGTTCGAGCTCCATCAGGCGGTAGTCGCCGGGGCCGCGGCGGACGAAGTCCACCCGCGCATACACCGGCAGCTCGGGGCAGGCGCGCACCGCCGCTTCGGCAAAGGCGCACTCGGCGGCGTCGGGGGTGTGGGCGTGTACCGTGCCGCCGTGGTCGTCCTGCACACGGAAGTCGCCGGCCTTGGCGGTCTTGCGGATGGCGTGGGTGGTGACGCCGTCGATGACGATCAGCGACAGCTCGCCGTCGCTGACGATCGCCGGCTCGAAGGCCTGCACCATCATCGCTTCGGCGGCCACGCAGTCGGCAAAGATGGCCTCATGGGCGGCGGCGGTGGTGGTGTCGACCCGGTAGGTGAGTCGCGCCGCGCCGGACACCACAGGCTTGAACACCGCCTCCGGCCAGCCCTGGGCGGCCAGGATGTCGCCGAGCGTTGTGGCGTCCCCGCGCGCGACATACACCGTCGGCACGATCGCCACGCCGGCCTCGCGCAGCGCGGCCAGGTAGCGTTTGTTCATGTTCCAGCGCAGGGTGGCGGCGTCGTTGAAGAGGCGGGTTTGCGCGGCGGCCTGGTCGAACCAGCGGCCAAATGCGTCGAAGCGGTCGAAGTAGTCCCAGGTGCTGCGAAACAGCGCGCAGCGGGTGTCGCGCCAGTCGACGTCGGGGTCGGCCCAGGAGCGGCGCTCAACACGCAGGCCGCGGGCGCGCAGGGCGTCGGCCACCAGGCCGTCCTCGGTGGCGATCTGCTGCTCGTACCAGTGGGCGAGATTCGGGGTGGCGTAGCGGTCTTCGGTGAGGATGACGACGTCGGTGCGAGGCATGTGCGGCGATCTGCAGAAAAAGCGGCATTCTAGCCGTTCGCACGCTTGGCATGGCGGCCACGCCAACGGCATGATGGGCGCGTAAGCCATGACACGGGAGGCGCCGGTGGGCCTGGATGCGTTGCTGCTGGTGGTGGGCGGAGCCCTGTTGCACGCCATGTGGAACCTGTCGGCCAAGCGGGCCGGCGGCGGCGTGGCGTTTGTCTGGGCCTTCAATTTCGTCAGCGTGATGGTGACCGCGCCGCTGGCGGCGTGGCAGTGGCTGGCGCAGCCGCACGCGCTCGGCGGCGCGGCCTGGCTGGCGATCGGGGTCAGCGCGCTGGTGCATGTTGCCTACAACCTGGTCTTGCTGCAGGGCTATCGGCTGGGCGAGTTTTCGGTGGTGTATCCGGTCGCGCGCGGCAGCGGGCCGATGTTTGCGGTGCTCGGCGCCTTGCTGTGGTCTGGCGAGATGCCGTCGGCGCTCGGTTGGGCGGGCATTGTCGCGGTGCTGGCCGGGCTGTTCCTGATCGGTGGCGTCGTGCGCGCGGTGGTCGCTGCGCCCGGTTTGCTGCCGTGGGTATCCGCTGGGGGCTGCTCACCGGGGTGTGCATTGGGCCGGCCGACCCTGGTCGACGCCTGGGCGGTCAAGGCGCTGGCGGTGCCGTGGGGTGGTGTTGTATCACCGCCCTGGCCCGGCCAGCACGGTCTTCCTGACGCTGCAGGTGCTGGCCGGGGCGGCGCGCTGGCGTGCTGAATGGCAGGCGCAACCGACGCGATATCCCGAGCATCGGTGTGCTCTCGCCGGCAAACATCTGCTGGTGCTCACGGCAATGACCCTGGCGCCGGTGAGCCATGCGTGGCGCCGGTGGGCGCGAGGTGTCGATGCCGGTCGGGGTGGTGATCGGCGCCTGGCAAGTTGCGCGAGGCGGTCAGCCTGCCTGCCTGGCCGGGGCGGTTCGACAGTCGGCGTGGTGTTGCTGTGATCACCTAGCTGGTGACGGCCCGGTGCTGCATGCGGCGCACCACGATCACCGCAAAGGCGGTGAGGTCTATCAGGAAAGCGAACACCGCCGGCACGGCCAGGGCCGGGGCGGCCAGCAGGCTGACCGCCAGGGTGATGCCCAGGGCGCTGTTCTGCATGCCGTGCATTCCATGGCCAGCGCCACCCGGCCGGCGCCGTCGAGGCGCACCAGGGCGCTGGCAGCGGCCGGTGCAGGGTGTTGGGCGCAGAGCCTGTTACAGCAGGGCAGGCGGGGCCGACGCTGGGGGAAATGCCGCGCCATGGCCGGCCACTGGCTGGCGAAGGTGAACAGCACGATCAGCACGAAGACGCCGGTGGCGACGCGATGGATGGTCTGGCGTGATGGCGCACGCCGATGCGCCGGTCTCGTTCAGCCACAGGCCGACGGCCACCGGCAGCAGGGTGATCGAACAGGCCGCCGACGGTCTGGCCGACCGGCAGGCCAGACGCTGGCCGCGTCGCCCATGAAGTAGGCCAGGCTGCCGCCGACGACCGGGCGGCACGCTGATGAAGGCCACCATGCTGGTCAGTGCGGTCAGGCTGATCGACAGCGCGCGGTTTCGCCGCGCGCCAGATGGGTGACCATGCCGAGGTGGCCGCCGCCCGGGCAGGCGGCGAGGACTGGTTCGACGGCGGCCTCGGGCGCCAGCGCGAGGCCGGTGGCGATCAGCCAGGCAGTGGCGGGCAGCAGCAGAACTCTGGCGAGCAGACCGGAGCGCATGGCGTCGGGGCGGGTCAGCACGCGCCGGAAGTCGGCCAGCTTGAGGCCCAGCCCGAGGCTGAACATGATGAAGGCGAGGCCGAGCGGGAGCAGGAGTTTGATCATGGCGGTCGGGTCCGGGTCACCACAGCAGGGCGATGCTGAGCAGGGCGTCGAGCAGCAGCTGGGCTTGGGCGGTGCGCGCCAGATGGTGGTTCATCTGTGCGCCCGGCGGCTGGTGGCGAAAGCGCAGGGCCAGCCACAGGCAGGCCGGCAAGGCCAGCCAGGCGGCGCTGACGCCGCTCACGCCGAGCTGCTGGGCGAGCAGCGGGAACGGTGCCAGCATGAGCAGCGCGCGTAGAGCGTGCGCGCCGGGCCGGTGCCGAGCACCGAGGCCAGCAGGCGCGCCGGCCGGCGCGGCGGTCGGCTTCGAGGTCGCGCACGTTGTTTGACCAGCAGCACGGCGGCGGTACGCAGCCCATGCCAGGCCCAGCCACAGCGCCGAGGCGGTGAAGGCGCCGCTTTGCAGGTAGTGGCTGCCGGCCACCGCGACCAGGCCGAAGAACAGCATCACGAAGACCGTGGCCCCAGGCGGTGTAGGACAGCGGCCGGGGCCTGCCTGAATAGGCTCAGCCGGCGGCCAGCGAGGCCAGCCCGATGGCGAGGATCGGCCAGCCGCCGACAATGACCAGGTAGATGCCGCCGAGCAGGGCGGCCAGGAAGGTGGCCAGCGCGGCGCGACGCACCCGGCCGGGCGTGGCCAGGCCGAGGCGGTGATCCGTGCCGGGCCGAGGCGGGTGGGGCCGTCGTCGCCGCGCAGCGCGTCGCCGACATCATTGAACAGGTTGGTGCCGGCCTGGATGAGCAGGGCGCAGAGCAGGGCGACGATCAGTGGCAGCCAGGCGATGCCGGCGCCTTCGTGCCAGGCCAGTGCGCTGCCGGCGACCACCGGAATGGCCGATAGCGACAGGGTGCGCGGCCGGGATCGCCATCCACCACAGGCCGAGCTTAAGGCCGCGGCGGCCGGTGTCGGCCAGGCGGGTGCCGGAGCGCAGGTTCGCGTGCTCCCGTGCCGGCTTGGTGGCGGTGTGGATGCAGGCGATGCCGAAGGAGACATTGCACAGCGCACCGCGCCAAAGCCGGCCTCGGCGACCATCTGCGCGAAGCGGGGCTGGTCGGGGAAGCGGCGGATGGACTCGACCAGGCACTGGTAGGCTTCCGGCGCCTTGGCTACCCAGGCGCCCAGGCGCGGGATGACGAGGAAGGAGTAGGCGTCGTAGAAGGGCTTGAGCCACCACTGCGGCGAGAATTCGAGGCAGGCGAACTGTCCGCCCGGGGCCAGCACGCGGTGGATCTCGGCCAGCGCGGCGGCCAGGTGGGTGGTGCTGCGCAGGCCGAAGGCCACGGTAAGGGCGCCGCCGTCGGCAAAAGGCAGGCGTTCGGCTTCGCCGCCGAGCCAGCGCAGCGCCGGCGCATCGCCGCGGGCGCGGCCGGCCTGCATCATGGCCAGCTCGGGGTCGCACACCACCAGTGTGCGGCCGGGTTCGCCGGCCATCAGGGCGGGCGACGTCACCGGTGCCGCCGGCCAGGTCGACGATGAGGCCTCGCGCGGCAGGTCGCGCACGAAGCGGCGCTTCCACAGGCGGTGGATGCCGAAGCTCATCATGTCGTTCATCAGGTGGCCGTAGCGGCCGGCCACGGCGTTGAACACGCTGCGGATGCGGCGCTGGCGTTCGGCGGGGCGACGTTCTGGTAGCCGAAGGTGTTGTCCAGGGAGCGGTCATGGGCGCGGGCGGGTCAGTGGCCGGGCGCGGCCGTGTGGCCGCGCAGTCGGGCCGATTGTAACGTGCGCCGGCTCATTGGCGCGGAATGGGCGCCTGATCGATGAGTTGGCGCAGGGCGTTCGGACGATCTGACTGACGGGGGGTGCCGAAGGCGAATTTCTTGACGAAGCTGCCCCCGGGGCGAGGACGCAAGCATGGCCGAATGGTCGACGGTGTAGGCGCGTGTCGGGTGCGGCATTGGGCCTGCGTACGATCTCGTAGCGCACCTTGTAGTTCTGCGCCACCTTGGCGACCAGCGCCGGCGAGCAGCTGGACAGGCCGATGATGCGTGGATCAAGAAATCGGCGTACTGCTGCAGGACCGGGTGTCGCGGGCCGGTCGACGGTGATGAACACCGGCTGGCACCCGTTCGGCCAGCGGGCCGAGCTGTTTAAGGATGTCGGCCACCTCGGCCAGCGTGGTCGGGTACACGTCGGGGCAGAAGGCAAGTGCCGAAACTGAGCAGCTGGAAAACTGCTCGGGGAAGGTCTCGCTGGTGACGGCGCGCCCCTTGGCGTCCATCAGCAGGTAGCGCGGGCGCAGGGGCTGGGCGCGTCGTCGTCCTGGCGCGGCCGCCGCGGCGGCGCCCAGGCTGGCCAGCGCCAGCAGCTGCGGGGCGTGAACAGGGGGCGGAGGTGCATCAGCCCCTGCGACTTGAAGGGAGCCTGAGGCGGGTGTCGATGCCATGCACCCGCTGCGACAGATCGGTCTCGGTCGGGCAGGGTTCGCCACTTTGGCCGAGGAAGGCTTCGTTGGTGGCGGCCGGAACACTTCGCCGTGCTGGCGCGGGTCTTGGGCACGGTGGTGGATCATCACCACCTTGATGGCAGAGACGCTGGTGGTGTGCTTGCAGGTTCAGCGCAACGCCGTTGGCGGCGCCCAGTTCGGCGATCAGGTCGTTGCCGGTGTCGGCGCGTGCAGCCGGCGGCGAACAGGGCGGACAGGGCCAGCAGGATGACGACATGGAGCGTGGTTTTCATTATTTGTCCTCGGTGTTCTGGAGGGTGGTGATGTAGGCCAGCATGTTTTGCAGCTCGGCTTCCTTTGGAGCCCCTTGAGCACGCCTTCGCCCGGGGTTTTTCTCGTCGCGGGCGTTCGCCCGCCTGGAAGCTCTGCATCTGGCGCATGAGGTAGCTGGTGTACTGGCCGGTCAGCATCAGTACCGATGCGCTGCTGCGGCCGTCATCGCCGTGGCAGGTGGTGCAGCGTTCTCGAAGATGGCCTTGCCGGCGGCGATGTCGCCCTCGACGCGCGGGATGGATCATCACCTTCTGCATGGCGCGGTGGTGAGGCGGGTCAGGGCGTCGTCGGAGTCCTTGAACTTGGGCGGCTTGGTGGGCAGCTCGATGGCGGCGAGGTAGGCGGCGATGTCGCGGATGTCCTCGTCGGGCAGCTCGCGGCCCTGGGTGTAGGGGAACACGCGGCAGGTTGATGCGCTCGCGGGCGCGGGAAGCCTTTGAGCGAAACTGATGAACTTGGCGCTCTGGCCGGCATTGTGCAGCGGATACTGTTCTGCTTGCCGCCCTGGCTGTTCTCGTTGTGACAGGCGGCACAGGTGCCGTTGATGTCGCGGCTGTTGTCCAGATCGGGCTCGTCGGCATGGGCGAGCGCCGGCAGGCAGGAGGGCGATCAGTGCGGTGCGAAGTGTGCGGATGAGCATGGCAAAGCGCAGGATAAGGGATCGCTGAAGTATGGCGTGCCCTGCGCCGCGACGGTTTGACGCAGCGCAAGTGTGGTTGCCGTCGGGGTGCCGGCGGGACGCCTTGGGCGTAGTATTCGGCCGCGGCATCCTCGGCGGTCGCTACCGCGGGGACGCCAGTCACCAACGACATCTGGGAGATGTGTGCCATGTCACCGGCCTTTTATGATCAGGTGGCGCCGATCCGGCTGCGGGATCCGCTCGCGGCGATGCTCGGCGCCTTCGACGAGGGCATCTACGAGATCGGCTACCGCGAGGTGGTCAAGCTTGCCGGGCATTCCTGCCCGACCGTGGCCGGCGCCTTCCTGATGGCGCGCCGGGGGCTGCAGGCGTTGTATGGCGAGGCGCTGCCGGTGCGTGGCCAGATCCGGGTAGATCTGCCGGCGCCGGTCGATGAGGGCGTGACCGGCGTCATCGCCAATGTGCTGTCCTTCATCACCGGCGCCACCGAGCGCAGCGGTTTTCATGGTCTGGCTGGCCAGTTCGACCGGCGTGACTTGCTGTTCTTCGCGCAGCCGGCGGTGCCGTCGCTGCGCCTGACCCGGCTCGATACCGGTGCCAGCGTGGCCTTGCGCTACGACGCCAGCGTGGTGCCGGCCGACCCGGCGCTTCGCCCGCTGATGCCGCGCGTGCTCTCCGGCCAGGGCTCTGAGGAGGACGCGGCGCAGTTCCGGGCGCTGTGGCAGGCGCGGGTGCGCGCCATCCTGATCGACCATGGCGACGACCCGGCGCTGGTCGGGATCGTCGGTTGAGCGGCTTGCACATGACCAACCCGCACGGATGCCACCCATGACCGGGAAGATCGCCGACGATCCCGGCATCGACAAGACCGGCGCAGCGCTCAAGGCGCAGCGTTTCGGCATGCTCGAGGACATCGCCCGCGAGCTGTCTGCGCGGGACATCACCTTTCCCACCTGTTTCGATGCGGCGCTGAAGATCCGCAATGCGCTGCGCGACCCGGACCTGCCGATGCGCCGCATTGCCCAGGCCGTCGGCCTCGAGCCGCTGGTGGTGGCCAAGCTGCTGCGGGTGGCCAACTCGGTGGCCTACAACGCCGGCGGCCGCATGGTGACCGACGTTGAGGCGGCTGTCACACGGGTCGGGCTGGAGGCGGCGCGCACCATTGCCATCTCGACGGCGATGGACCAACTGCTGCGCTCGAAAGACCTGGTCTGCTTTGGCGAACTGCCCAAGACCCTGTGGCTGCATACCCTGCGCACCGCCGCCGCGGCGCGGGTGGTGGCGGCGCGGCTGACCCGGGTCAGCCGCGAGGACGCCATGATGGCGGGCCTGGTGCACGACCTGGGCGCGTTCTACATGCTTTACCGTGCCGCACAGTACGAAGAGCTGCGCATCCGGCCCGATTCGGTGCGCCACCTCATTGCGCAGTGGCACGAGAGCATCGGCGAGTCGCTGATGGGCTCGCTCGGCGTGCCCGGGCATATCATTGCGGCCACGCGCGAGCACGACCAGCCGCGCGCGC